>CAZNPJ010000001.1:76326-1028213 GCA_964575195.1 uncultured Phenylobacterium sp. | reverse complement strand
CTACATCAAGCGCAAGACCGCCGAGTTGGGCGCCCTGGCCGGCTTCGAGAAGAGCGGCCACTTCTTCATGAACCCCCCCATCGGCCGCGGCTACGACGACGGCCTGGTGGCCGCCGCCGCCATCCTGGCGATGATGGACCGCAACCCCGACAAGAAGCTGAGCGACCTGAAGAAGGCCCTGCCCGTCGCCTACACCTCGCTGACCATGAGCGCCCACTGCGCCGACGAAGTGAAGTACGGCGTCGTCGACGACATGGTCGCCGAGTACACCGCCTTCGCCAACGCGGGTGGGACCATCCTGGGCCGCAAGATCGTCGACCTCATCACCGTCAACGGCGTCCGCGTGGCGCTGGAGGACGGCTCCTGGGTCCTGGTCCGCGCCTCGTCCAACAAGCCCGAGATCGTGGTGGTGGTGGAGAGCACCCAATCGGAGGACGACATGCGCGCCCTCTTCCACCAGGAAATGAAGCCCCGCCTGGGCAAGCGCCCGCAGGTGGGCGGCTACAACCAGGAAGTCTGACCCGTTATCGGGGCGGCCCGAATTTTGCTGCACTGCGGAAAGATGTGCCGTTGCGGCGGCCTTGCCCCCGTGGTGAAAGGCCAAGCCTTCGAGGAGAACTGCTAAATGCGCGTGGCGATGATCGGGACGGGCTATGTGGGCCTCGTCAGCGGCGCCTGTTTCGCCGACTTCGGCCATACGGTCACCTGCATCGACAAGGACGCCTCGAAGATCGAGCAGCTGCGCAACGGCGGCATCCCGATCTATGAGCCGGGCCTGGACCTGCTGGTGGCCGCCAATGTGCGCGCCGGCCGGCTGTTCTTCGACACCGACGCCAGCCAGGCCATTCGTGAGGCGGACGCCGTGTTCATCGGCGTCGGCACCCCGTCCCGTCGCGGCGACGGCTACGCCGACCTGTCCTACGTCTACGCCGCCGCCGAGGAGATCGCCGGCCTGGTCGACGGCTTCACCGTCATCGTCACCAAATCGACCGTGCCGGTCGGCACGGGCGACGAGATCGAGGCCATCTTCAAGCGCGTTCGCCCGGACGCCGACGTGGCCATCGTCTCCAACCCGGAGTTTCTGCGCGAAGGCGCGGCGATCGAGGACTTCAAGCGCCCCGACCGCGTCGTCGTCGGCACCGAGGACGAGCGCGCCCAGGCGATCATGCGCGAGCTGTACCGCCCGCTGTACCTCAACGAGACGCCGATCCTGTTCACCAGCCGCCGCACCAGCGAGCTGATCAAGTACGCCGCCAACGCCTACCTCGCGCTCAAGATCACCTACATCAACGAGATGGCGGACCTTTGCGAAGCCGTCGGCGCCGACGTGCAACAGGTGGCCAAGGGCATCGGCCTGGACGGCCGTATCGGCGGCAAGTTCCTGAACGCTGGCCCGGGCTATGGCGGCTCGTGCTTCCCGAAGGACACCATTGCGCTGGTGCGCACAGCCCGCGACGCCGGCAGCCCCGTGGAACTGGTCGAGACCACGGTCAAGATCAACGACGAGCGCAAGCGCGCGATGGCCCGCAAGGTCATCAAGGCGCTGGACGGCGACGTGAAGGGCAAGACCGTCGGCATCCTGGGCCTGACCTTCAAGCCCAACACCGACGACATGCGCGACGCCCCGTCCCTGGCCATCGTGCCGGCGCTGCAGGACAAGGGCGCGAAGATCCAGGCCTTCGACCCCGAGGGGCACGAAGCCAAGACGCTGCTGACCAACGTCGACTTCAAGGACGATCCCTACGCGGTCGCCACTGGGGCCGACGTCCTGGTCATCATCACCGAGTGGGATCAGTTCCGCGCGCTGGACCTGGATCGCATCAAGCTGGTGATGAACAAGCCGGTGCTGGTCGACCTGCGCAACATCTACAAGCCGGCCGACATGAAGGCCCGCGGCTTCGAGTACTCCAGCATCGGCCGCTAGTGGCCGCCGCCCGGCCCGGCCATACGCTTGGGCTTGGGCGCCAGCCAGATGATCGACGCCGCCATGGCGAACACCGCGGCGGTCGCCAGGAACATGCGGTTGGTGGAGATCATCACCGCCTGAACCTGCACGAGCCGGTCCAACTGGCCCACCGCCTGATCGGGTGACAGGCCGCGGCCGGTCATCACGTCCAGCACCCGCTGCGGATCCGGCAGCACGCCGGCCAGCACGCTCCGCTGCGCGGTGGCGGTGTCGTCCCACATGGTCGTCATGATCGACGTGGCGAAGGCGGCCGACGTGGTGCGCAGGAAGTTCTGGAGGCCCGCCGCCGCCGCGGTCTCCTCCGGCAGGACGGAGGACAACGACAGGCTGGTCGTCGGGATGAAGAAGAAGGGCATGGCGAAGCCCAGCACGAACTGCGGGATGGCGATGTCCCAGAAGGTCACGTCGGTGGTGAAGAACGCCCGCCAGAGCGCGACGCCCGCCATCCAGAACACCCCGAACGAGACCAGCAGCCGCACGTCGTAGCGTCCGACCAGCTTGGCCACGATCGGTGACATCATCACCGCCAGCACGCCGTTCAGGCAGCCCGCATACCCGGCCCAGGTCGCCGTGTAGCCCATGGTCGTCTGCAGCCAGAGCGGGATCAGCACCACGCTGGCGAAGAACGCGCCGAAGGTCAGGCTGAGCACGATCACCCCCACCACGAACCCGCGATGGCGGAAGACCCTCAGGTTCACGATCGGGTTCTGGGACGTCAGCTCCCAGATCAGGAAGGCCGCGAAGCCGATCGCAGCCACCACCGCCAGGCCGACAATCAGCGGGGAGCCGAACCAGTCCAGCTCCTTGCCCTTGTCGAGCATGATCTGCAGCGACCCGACCCAGACCACCAGCAACAGCAGGCCGACATAGTCCACCGGCACGCGGCGGGTGGCGGTGTCGTGGGCGATCAGCATCCGATAGGCGCCGACGCCGACGATGGCTGCGACCGGAATGTTGATCAGGAAGATCCAGCTCCAGTGGGCGTTATCCGAGATGATGCCGCCCAGGATCGGTCCGGCGATCGGCGCCACCACCGTCGTCATGCTCCAAAGGCCAAGCGCCTGGGCGCCCTTGTCTTTCGGGAAGATGTGCAGAAGCAGCGTCTGCGACATGGGCATGATCGGACCGCCGCACAGGCCCTGGGCGATGCGGAAGGCCACCAGCATCGCGAAACTGGGCGCGAGACCACAGGCCAGCGAGAACAGGCCGAAACCCGCCATGCTGAACGCGAACACCCGCACCGGCCCGAACCGCTGGGCCAGCCAACCGGTCAGGGGCACCGTGATGGCCTCGGCGACCGCGTACGAGGTGATCACCCACGTTCCCTGGGCCGGCGACACCGCCAGCGCGCCAGCGATGTGCGGCACGGAGACGTTGGCGATGGTGGTATCGAGCACCACCATGAAGTTCGCCAGCCCGAGCAGCAGGGCGGCGATCATCAGAGGCGCCCCTGTCAGGGGCGCGGGCGGCGCGGCGGCGGCCTGCGACATGCGCCTAGCCTCCGACGTCGATGTCAGCCGTCATCGAGAGCCCGACCCGCAAGGGATACTTGGCGAGGTCCTTGGGATCGAGGGCGATACGCACCGGCACGCGCTGAACCACTTTGATCCAGTTGCCCGTTGCGTTCTGCGCCGGGATCACCGCGAACGCCGAACCTGTGCCGCCCGAGAAGCCGACCACCCGGCCGCGGAATTTCACGCTCGACCCATAAAGATCACTGATGAGGGTCACCGGCTGGCCGATACGCACTTTGCGCAACTGGCTCTCCTTGAAGTTGGCGTCGACGTACGCCTGTTGGATCGGCACCACCGTCATCAGGGCCGCGCCGGGTTGAACCCGCTGGCCCACCTGGATGGTGTTGCGTGTGACGATCCCGTCCAACGGCGACCGGATGACGGTACGGGCCAGATCCAGTTCAGCCTGGGCTAGTCGGGTCCGCGCCGCGGCGACTTCGGGGTTCGAGGCGACGTCGCTGCCGGCGATCAGCATGCTGGCCGCCTTCTGTTGCTCGCTGGCGGCCGCGGCATTGGCGCGGGCCTGGGCTACGGCGGCGCGAGCTGTGGTGAGCATGGTCTCCGCGGCGGTCAGCTCGTCGCCGGAGACCGCGCCAGCCCCCGCGAGGCCCTTACGTCGGCCATACTCGACCTGAGCCCGTCGCAGCTGCGCCTCGGCGCTGGCGATGTCGGACGTGCGCGCTTCCGTCTGGGCGGCCAGCGCCCGATCGTTCGCGAAGTACTGGCGCACCCGACGTTCCGCCTGGTCCAGATCGGCGCGGGCGCGGTCGACCGCCAGCCGGTAATCGGCGGGGTCGATCACCGCCAGGACCTGCCCGGCCTTGACCGGCTGGGTCTCCTGGATGGGGACCTGAAGCAGCGGGCCGCTGACCAGGGCCGCGACTTGCACGCTGCTGGCCTGGACATAGGCGTTGTCGGTCTCGACGTGCTTGGAGCCCACGAGCATCCAGAACGCGAGGTAGGCCAGACCCGCGACGGCGACGACCGCGGCAAGGGTCAGGAGAAGACGGGTGCGCCGGCCGCGGTGGGGATTCGCGGCCGGCGCGGCGGCGGAAGACGCCCGGGGGGCGGCGGCTTCGGCCGTGAGGCCTTGGTCTTGGGCCATGGTGTGGGCTTTCGGGAGAGCGGTTGGAGTCAGGCGCGGAAGCCGCCGCCCAGGGCGCGGACGAGGCTGGCGTCGAGGGTGAGCGCGCGGGCCTCGAGCTGAGCGACCGCGCGGCGTTGGGCGATGACCGCGTCTTCGGCGGTGAGCAGGGTCAGGTAGGAGGTCAGGCCGCCCTCGTAGCGAAGCTGGGCGACCCGATAGGCCTTCTCGCCGGCGGTCAGGCTGGCGCGCGCGGCGCTGAGGCGGACCTCAAGCGACCGCTGCCCGGCGGCGGCGTCGGCGACCTCCTGCAAGGCCTGGACGAGCGTACGATCATAGACCGCGACGGCGGCGTCGTACTCCGCCCGCGCGCCGCGATAGGCGCCATCCAGCCGCCCGCCATCGAAGATCGGCAGGCTGACCGCCGCGCCGGCCTGGCCGATATCCGAGCCCGCGTTGGCGAAGTTGCCGAGGCCTAACGCCTGCAGACCGATGAAGGCGGCGAGATTCACGTTCGGATAGAAACCCGCGCGCGCCACGTCGATGCGGCGGGCGGCGGCCTCGGCGCGCAGGCGAGCGGCCTGTAGATCCGGGCGGCGGCCCAGCAGATCCGCGGCGAGGTTGGCTGGAAGCCCAATCGCGGCGCGCGTCGCGGCGGTCGGGCGCGCCAGGGCCAAGCCCCGGTCCGGCCCCTGTCCTGTCAGCGCCGCCAGTTGATTGCGCACCACGACCAGCTGTTCGTCGAGGGCGGCCAGCTCCTGCTGCGCCTGTGCGGCAGCCGCGCGGGCCTGATCGGCCTCGCCAGGGTTGGCGGCCCCGCCGGTCACCCGTCGGGCGACCAGATCGGCCGAGGCCTGGCGGTTGGTCAGAGCCGCCGCGGCGGCGTCGTGCTCCGCGGTCAGGCGCGCGAAGTCCGCGTAGGCGCCGACGATAGCTGTGGTCAGCGCCAGCCGCGTCTCGGCCACATCCATCCGCGCCGCTTCGGCCTCGGAGGTCGCGGCCTTCAGCGCCGCGCGGTTCCGTCCCCAGAGGTCCAGGTCGTAGCTGAGATTGAGGCTGGCCCGGCCCGTGTCGTTGTAGCCGCGCGGGACGAAGGCCGGCGGGATGCCGTTGTTGTAGGATTGCTTGGCTTCGGCGGCCTGGGCGTCGGCGCCGAGCTGCGGCAGGGTCGTCGACCGCGCTTCGCGAGCTCGAGCGTCGGCCGCGCGAAGCCGGGCGGCCGCCTCGGCCAGACTGGGCGATCCGGCGAGCGCCTCGTCCATCACCGCATCGAGCTGAGGATCGGCGTACGCGCCCCACCACCGATCGACGGGCCAGTCCCGCGCGGGGGCCTGGAAGCTTGTCGCGCTCGCCAGACGCTCAGGCCCAGCAGCCTGCGGCGCTACGGGAAGCTCGGGAACGGTGGCGCAACCGGCCAGCGCCGCGGCGCCGGCCATCAGGGCGATCAGTTTGCGGGGCATATCCGCGCCTCGGCAGGTGTGAGGACGACGTTCAGACGCTTGATCTGACCGTACTGTACGGTCATATATTTCCGGCGACTGGACGCCGTCAAGGCGCAGCTCTAGGAAAATCCCATGTCGGGTGCGGCGAACACGAAGCGGGAGGACCGGCGCGAGATCATTCTCGACGTCGCGCGTGACTGCTTCCTCGCCGAGGGCTTCGCCGCGACCTCGATGTCCGCCATCGCCGCCCGCCTCGGCGGATCGAAGGGCACGCTCTACAACTACTTCAAGAGCAAGGAAGAGCTGTTCGCCGCCATGATGCAGCGGACCTGCGGGCACCTGCAGGCGGCGCTATTCGACGTGGGACCTCAGACCGGGGATGCCGAAGCCCGGCTGGCGCACATGGCCCGCGGCTTCCTCTGCCATCTGATGACGCCGGACGCGATCGCCATCCAGCGGGTGGTCGTCTCGGAGAGCGAGCGCTTTCCGGAGCTAGGACGGGTGTTTTACGAGAGCGGACCGAAGATCGTCCTGGGCCGCATCGGGGCCTATCTGGAGGATCTGATGCACGCCGGCCGGCTACGCAGGACCGACCCGCTGGTGGCCGCGCAGCACTTCAAGGACCTGGCGATGTCGGGGGTCTATTGGCCGCATATGTGGGGCGTCGCCCCGGCGCCGTCCCCGGACGAGGTTGACGAGCACGTCACCCGCGCCGTCTACACGTTCCTGCGCGCGTATGCGCCCTGAGGCTTAGAAGCCGATCCCGGGCGCGCTGACGACGGTTTCGGCGATCCAGAGAATTCCGGCCCAGAAGCCGAGGCCCAGAATGGTTACGAAAGCGAGACAGGCGATCGAGCGCGCGGGGCGCTCCGCCTGCCGCGCCACGCCCATGACGGCGAGGTCGCGACGCATGTTTTCTCCCAAAGCAGCTCTTGTTTAACGTCGGTCCGGGTCGAGCCGGCCGATTTGTGACGACGATGACACAAGATTTTACCCTTTGCTAGGGGTGTCGCACCGCGGCCTTAATGCCGCCGGCGGTCGCATCTCATCTCGCGTCAGCGCGTGGCCCCTGCAACGTCGAGGCCACGAAACCTAGGCAGCCGCGGCCTTCACCGCGCTGGCGATATCCTTGATCACCTGCCGGACCAGCGTCTCGTCGTCGGCTTCAGCCATGATCCGGATGAGCGGCTCCGTGCCCGAGGCGCGGACCACCAGGCGTCCGGCGCCGTTGAGTCGCTGCTCGGCGTCGGCCATCACGGCCTTGACCTTAGCGTTCTCCAAAGGCTTGCCCCCGGCGAAGCGGACGTTCTCAAGCCTCTGCGGGACCGGCTCGAACTGGCGGGCGAGCGCGCTCATCGGGTGATCGCTCTCCTTGAGCACCGCCAGCACCTGCAGCGCCGCCAGCAGGCCGTCGCCCGTGGTGGAGAAGTCCGACAGGATCAGGTGGCCCGACTGTTCGCCGCCGACGTTGAAGTCGCCCTGCCGCATCCTGGCCATCACATATCGGTCGCCCACC
This sequence comes from uncultured Phenylobacterium sp., assembly GCA_964575195.1. Lineage (GTDB taxonomy): Bacteria > Pseudomonadota > Alphaproteobacteria > Caulobacterales > Caulobacteraceae > Phenylobacterium. The sequence continues at coordinate 1,020,691 of CAZNPJ010000001.1, read as the reverse complement.
TGCGTGCGCTCAAGCGTCAGCTTCCGGTCGGCCAAGAACCGTTCCAGGCCGAGATTCGACATGACCGTCGCCACGACCCCGCCGCCGCGCAGCTTGTCCCGCCGCGCCCAGTCCGCGGCGATCAGCGCCATGATCTGGTCGCCATCGATTACCGTGCCGCGTTCGTCGCAGATGACCAGCCGGTCCGCATCGCCATCCAAGGCGATCCCAATGTCGGCGCGGTACTCCTTCACGGCCTTCTGCATGGCCGCCGGATGCGTCGAGCCGCACTCCTGGTTGATGTTGAAGCCATTCGGGGCGATGCCGATCGGGATCACCTCCGCGCCCAGTTCATAAAGCGCCGCCGGCGCGACCTTATAGGCGGCGCCGTTGGCGCAATCGATGACGATGCGCATGCCCGTCAGGTTGAGCCGGCGCGGGAAGGTCGCCTTGGCGATTTCCACATAGCGCGCCTGGCTGTCGTCGATCCGCTGCACGCGACCCAGCGCCGTCGGCGGGGCCAGTCCCTGCTGCAGGCCCTCGTCCATGAGCGCCTCGATCTCCAGCTCCTTTTCGTCGGAGAGCTTGTATCCGTCGGGGCCGAACAGCTTGATCCCGTTGTCGGAGAAGGCGTTGTGCGAGGCGGAGATCATCACGCCCAGGTCAGCCCGCAAGGATCGCGTCATCATCGCCACGCCCGGGGTTGGCAGCGGGCCGAACAGCCGCACGTCCATGCCCACGCTGGTGAAACCTGCGACCAGGGCCGGTTCGATCATGTAGCCGGACAGACGGGTGTCCTTGCCGATCACCACCAAGTGGCGCCGCTCGTCCCCGGACATGAACAGCTTGCCCGCGGCCATGCCGACCCGCAGCGCCACCTCGGCGGTCATGGGATGCCGGTTGGCCTCACCACGGATGCCGTCGGTGCCGAAGTAGGCGCGCTTGCTCATGAGATTCTCATTGGAATGGGGTCGGGAAACGATCCGAAACACACTTTTAGTCCCCACGACCTTGGCTGATGGTAAAGCGCCAAATTCGCGGGCGAAACCGCACGGATTCGCCCTTACCACAAAGGAAGCCTGGGCCACATGTGCGGCATCATCGGCATCGTGGGCAAGACGCCCGTTCAAGACCGCCTGATCGCAAGCCTGAAGCGGCTGGAGTACCGAGGCTATGACTCCGCCGGCGTCGCGGCGGTGGTCGACGGCAAGGTCGAGCGCCGCCGGGCCGAGGGCAAGATCCGCGCTCTGGAGGACGTCCTGGCCGCCGCACCCCTCGCCGGCGCGGTAGGGATCGGACATACGCGCTGGGCGACGCACGGCGCGCCGTCGCTGCGCAACGCCCACCCCCACACGCAGGGTCGGGTGACGCTGGTCCACAATGGGATCATCGAGAACTATGCCGAACTGCGCGACGCCCTCCAGGCCGCCGGCCGGACGTTCGAAAGCGACACCGACACCGAGGTGATCGCCGCGCTGCTGGACAGCGAGCTGGCCAAGGGCCTTTCCCCGATCGCGGCGCTGAAGGCGACCTTGGACCAACTGAGCGGCGCCTATGCGCTGGGCGTGCTGATCGAGGGCGAGGACCATCTGGTCATGGGCGCGCGCCGGGGCAGCCCCCTGGTGGTCGGCCACGGGGACGGCGAGATGTTCCTGGGCTCGGACGCCCTGGCGGTCGGCCCCTTCACCAACCGGGTCTGCTACCTTGAGGAAGGCGACTATGTCGCCATCGGCCCGGACGGCGCCACGATCTTCGATCAGGCCGGACGCCCCGCCGAGCGGCCGATCCGGACGGTTCCTGCCTCCGCCGCCCTGGTGGAGAAGGGCAACTACCGGCACTTCATGGAGAAGGAGATCCACGACCAGCCCGAGGGATGCCAACGCACCATCGCGGCCTATGTGGATACCCTGACCGGCGCGACCGCAGTCCCCGGCGGCATCGATTTCGCAGCGCTGGGGCGAATCCAAATCGTCGCCTGCGGCACGTCCTATATCGCAGGCCTGCTGGGCAAGTACCTGATCGAGGAGCTGGCGGACCTTCCCGTCGATGTCGAGATCGCGTCGGAGTTCCGCTACCGCCAGCCGGCGCTGCGCTCGGACGCCCTGGTAATCGCCATGTCCCAATCGGGCGAGACGGCGGACACGTTGGCGGCCCTGCGCTATTGCCAGTCCAAGGGGATGCGAAGCGCCGCGGTGGTCAACGCCACCGAGTCCACCATGGCGCGTGAGGTCGATGTCGTCTGGCCCATCCACTGCGGGCCGGAAATCGGGGTTGCCTCGACCAAGGCCTTCACCGCGCAGATCAGCGTCCTGACCGCCCTGGCCGTCGCCGCCGCCCGGGCGCGCGGCCGGATCGATGGCGACGAAGAGCAGCGGATGGTGCGGGTTCTGCTGGAAGCGCCCCGCCTGATCGCCGAGTCGATCGAACTGGAAGAGGCTGTGCGCAAGGTCGCCATCGAAGTCTCGAAGGCCCGGGACGTCCTATATCTGGGTCGCGGACCGATGTATCCGCTGGCGCTGGAAGGCGCATTGAAGCTGAAGGAAATCAGCTACATTCATGCTGAGGGCTACGCCGCCGGCGAGCTCAAGCACGGCCCCATCGCCCTGGTGGACGAGAAGACCCCCATCGTCATCCTGGCGCCCTTCGACAGCTACTTCGAGAAGTCGGCCTCGAACATGAACGAGGTCATGGCCCGCGGGGGTCAGGTGATCTTCATCACCGATCCTGAAGGCCAGAAGCACGCGCCGGATGGGGCTCGGGTCGTCGTGACCGCGCCGCGCTGCGATCCGCTGATCGCGCCGCTGGTCTATTCGCCGCCGATCCAGCTGCTGGCCTATCACGTCGCGGTGCTGAAGGGGGCCGACGTGGACCAGCCCCGCAACCTGGCCAAGTCGGTCACGGTCGAATAGCGCGCAAAAGAAAACGGCCGCCCCGGGTGGGACGGCCGCCTTCCCAGCAATCTCTTGGCGAGAAAGCTTACTTCTTTTCCGGCTCGGCGGCCGGCGCGGCCGGAGCAGCGGCCGACATGGCGCCAGCGTCGGCGGCCGGAGCGGCGGCGGCGTCGGCGGCCGGAGCAGCGGCGGCGTCGGCAGCCGGGGCGGCCGGAGCAGCAGCGGCGTCAGCGGCCGGAGCGGCGTCGGCGGCCGGAGCGGCTTCTTCCTTCTTTTGGCAAGCGGCCAGGCTCAGGGCCATGACACCGGCGGTAGCGATCGACAGAACGCGAAGCTTCATTTGAGTAGGCTCCCCTGGGGGTGAATCCCCGACGTCGAGAACCCTACACAACTTCGTGCGATCGCAAAATCGTGATCATGCGAACGCCTTCAATATTTCTCGCTCCGCCCCGTCGCAACGCATTAGGACATGCAAGGGATAAGTGACCGTGGGCAACCGGAGGTACGAATGGCGAAGCGCGTGAGGAAAGCAGTCCTGCCGGTGGCGGGGCTCGGCACACGGGTTCTCCCCGGGGCGAAGACCACGCCCAAGAACATGCTCAACGTCGTGGACCGCCCGATCCTCAGCTACATCGTCGAGGAAGCCCGCGCGGCGGGCATCGAACACTTCGTCTTCATCGTTGGCCGCGGCCAGGGCTCGATCGAGGACTACTTCGACGGCAACCCCGAGATCGAAGGCATCCTGGAGACCAAGGGCAAGACCGAGATTCTCGCCGACGTCCGCCGTGACCTGCCTCAGCCCGGCCAAATGAGCTTTATCCGCCAGATGGCCCCGCTGGGGCTGGGCCACGCGGTGTGGTGCGCCCGCGATGTGATCGGCGACGAGCCCTTCGCCGTCATCCTGCCGGACATGCTGATGATGGCGAAGACGCCCACGCTCGCCCAGGCGGTCGCCGCCTACGAGGAAAAGGGCGGCAACATCGTGGTGGTCGAGCCCGCGCCGCCCGGCGAGGCGCACAAGTATGGGATCGTCGCTCTGGACGGCCAGGACGGCCGCCTGAACCGCATGACGGGCATGGTCGAGAAGCCCGCGCCAGGGACCGAGCCCTCGAACCTGTTCATTTCAGGCCGCTACATCCTGCAGCCGGAAATCTTCAACATCCTCGAGACCCAGGAGCGCGGGGCCGGCGGCGAGATTCAGCTGACCGACGGCATGTTCAACCTGATGAAGACCCAGGACTTCCACGCCCTGGAGTACGAGGGCGTGACCTACGACTGCGGGGACAAGATCGGCCTGCTCCGCGCCAACGTCGCCTTCGCTCTGGCTCGCCCGGATCTGGCCGCCGATGCGCGCAAGGCCATCACGGCCCTGCTGTAGGGCCGGATGCGGCTCTTTCTGTTCGGCTACGGCTTTTCCGGACGGGCGCTGGCCCGCCGGATGACCGCGCAGGGGTGGGACGTCGTCGCCACCCATCGCAGCGCGGCCGCGGCGGCGCGGATCGCGGCGGACGGGCACCAGGGCGTGGCGCTGGACGACCGCGACGCCATCACCGAGGCGCTCGCAAGCACGCGGGCGCTCCTCGTCAGCGCGCCGCCGGGACCGCAAGGCTGCCCCGGCCTCAACACCCTGGTCGGACCTCTGGCGGAAGCCGCGGCCTTTCCCGACTGGATCGGCTATCTCTCGACCACCGGCGTTTATGGCGACCGCCGCGGCGGCTGGGTGTTCGAGCGCAGCCGCCTGGCCGCGCAGTCCGTCGAGGGGGCAAGACGCGTGGGCGCCGAGCGTGACTGGTGGGAGGTCGGCCGCGGGATGGGGCTCACCGTCTGCGCCTTCCGATTGCCCGGCATCTATGGTCCGGGTCGCTCGTCCTTCGATCGGCTGCGGGAGGGTCGGGCCCGCCGGATCGTGGCCGAAGGCCAGGTGTTTTCCCGCATCCACGTAGAGGACCTGGCGTCCGGGCTGGAGGCCTCGATCGCCCGCCCCCGCGCCGGCGCCGCCTACAATCTCTGCGACGACGCGCCTGCGCCCAACAGCGAGGTGCTCGCCTATGCGGCCGGCCTGCTGGGGATCGAGCCGCCGCCCGAGATCAAACTGGAGGAGGCCGCGCTGTCCCCCACCGCCATGCGGTTCTACGCCGAGAGCAAGCGGGTCTCGAACGCGCTCGCCAAGGCCGAGCTGGGCTGGCGGCCCGCGTTCCCGACCTATCGTGACGGACTGTCGTCGATCCTGGCGGCGGGCGGCTGAACCAACTCTTCGACCGCCAACACCAGCCGGGCGATATCCCGCGGTCGCGACAGGCGGTGGTCGCCATCCTTGATCAGGGTGAAGACCACATCATCGCCCTTGAGCCCGTTCGCCAGTTCCAGAGCATGCCGCCAAGGGACGTCGGGGTCCTCGCCGCCCTGCAGTATGCGGACCGGGACTGAGATCGGGATGGGAGCACCGCCCAGGATCGACCAGCGCGCGCCGTCCTCGAGCAAACCACGCGTGATCGGATAGGGGTCGCCGTAGTCCGACGGCCGCAGCCACACCCCCTCGGCGTCCAGGGCGACGCGTCCTTCCGGCGGGATCGCGGGTCGCATCAGCGTCTCGGTGAAGTCGGGCGCCGGGGCGATAAGCACCATGCCCTGCACCCGGTCCGCCAGCGCGAGGGCGACCAGGCAGGCGATCCAGCCGCCCATGGACGATCCCACCAGAACGAGCGGTCCGGCGGTCAGGTCGTTCACGACCGCGATCGCATCCTCCCGCCAGCGCGTGATCGTGCCCCGCGCGAAGTCGCCGGAGGAGACCCCGTGGCCGAAATAGTCGAAGCGGACGAAGGCGCGGCCGCTGGCCCGGGCCCAGTCCGCCAGCGCGTCGGCCTTGGTTCCGGTCATGTCGGACTTGAAGCCGCCCAGCCAGACCACGGTCGGACCGGCGCCCTCGACCTTGCGCCAGGCCAAGCGCTCGCCGTCGGGCCGATCGAGGAATCCCTGAATCTCGCTCATGCGAGCCTCTTAGCAGGCGGGGCCAACTCAGGTTAGAGAGGGGGTGTGTCACTCCCCCCCGACTTTACCCTGCTGCAGGTCATCCCCGAGCTTGAGACCGGTGGCGCCGAACAGAGCACCATCGACGTCGCCCAGGCCGTGGTCCGCGCGGGCGGCACCGCGCTGGTCGCGACGCGCGGCGGCCGGATGGTCGCGCGGCTGGAAGCTGACGGCGGCCGGCTGGCGCAGATGCCGGTCCAGACCAAGAATCCGCTGGTCATGCTCGGCAACGCCGCGCGGCTGGTGGCGCTGATCCGGCAGGAGAAGGTGTCGGTCGTCCACGCCCGCAGCCGCGCGCCGGCGTTCTCGGCCCTGTGGGCGGCCAAATCGACCGGCACGCCCTTCGTGGCCACCTATCACGGGGTCTACAAGGCGCAGTCGGGGCTGAAGCGCTGGTACAACGCGATCATGACTCGCGGCGACTTGGTGATCGCCAACTCGGACTACACGCGGGCCCACATCCTGGCCGAGCACCGGGTCGATCCGGCGCGCCTAGTCACAATCCCACGCGGCATCGACCTGGACCGGTTCGACCCGACCTTCGTCACCCCGAACCGCATCGACGCCTTGCGCAGCGCCTGGGGCCTCAATCCGAACGATCATCGCACCCAGATCCTGCTGGCTGGGCGGGTCACGCGCATCAAGGGGCATCTGATGATCGTGGAGGCCGCGCGGCGCCTGGCCGCCCAGGGTCGCCGGGATTTCCAGATCCTGTTCGCCGGCGACCATCAGGGCCGCACCGGCTATGCGGCCGAGGTCCAGGCCGCCATCGACGCGGCGGACCTCGGCGACGCGGTCAAGCTGGTCGGCCACTGCGATGACATGCCGGCCGCCTACCTCCTGGCGGCGCTCGCCATCCTGCCCACCATCGTCCCCGAGAGCTTCGGCCGGGCCGCCGTCGAGCCGCAGGCCATGGGGCGCCCGGTGATCGCATCGAACCATGGCGGCGTCACCGAGACCGTGTTGGACGGTGTCACCGGTTGGCTGGCCCCGGTGGACGACGCCGAGGCCTGGGCGGAGATCCTGGCCCGCGCCATCGATGCGGGACCGCGCAAGCGGCTCGAGATGGGCGAGGTCGGCCAGAAGCGGGCCCGGCAGCTCTATTCCGCGGACGCCATGTGCGCCCAGACCCTGGCCGCCTACGAGACCGTTCTGGAGGCGCGGGCCTGATGGCGCGCCCCGTCGAACGCATTCTGGTCATCAAGCTGTCGGCGCTGGGGGACTTCGTCCTCGCCCTGGCCGCGATGAAGAAGATCCGCCAGGTCCACGCCAAGGCCCACATCACGCTCCTGACCACGCCGCCCTTCGAGGCGCTGGCCAAGATCTGTCCCTACTTCAACGCCGTGGACACCGGCGGGCGGCCCGAAAGTTTCTCGGACTGGTTGTCGCTGCGGCGGCGGATCAAGGCGGTCGGCTATACCCGCGTCTACGATCTGCAGACGTCGGCGCAATCCAACCGGATCTTCCAGCTCCTGCGGCCCAGCCCGCCGCCGTGGTCGGGGGTCGCCTTCGGCTGTTCGCTTCCCCACAAGAACCCGCTGCGGAACGGCATGCACACCCTGGAGCGCCAGGCCGATCAGCTGATGTACGCCGGAATCTGGGAAGACGCCCCGACCGAGCCGGGATCGGCGCCGCCCCCGGACCTGTCGTGGGTGATGCGGTCGAGAGCGCCCGAGCGGCCGGTCCCCGGCGCCAACAAGCCCCGGCCCTACGTCATGTTCGTGCCGGGCGGCTCGGCGCATCGCCCCGAAAAGCGCTGGCCGGTGGAACGCTATTCCGAACTGGCGCGGATCCTTTACGCCCGCGGCTTCGACGTGGTGGTGATTGGGGGTCCAGCGGAAGCCGAGCTGGCGCACGCGATCCAGCGCGCCGCGCCCCGGGCCCGCGACCTCACCGGGCGCACGGACTTCGCCAGCGTCGCGGTGCTGGGCGCCCGCGCCGCGCTGGCCGTCGGCAACGACACCGGCCCGTTGCACCTGGCCGCCGCCGCCGGCGCGCCGACGATCGTGCTCTTTTCCAAGGCCTCGGACCCGGCGCTGTCGGCTCCGCGGGGCCGCGTGGCGATCCTTCGCGCCGAAAACCTCAGCGATCTGCCTGTGGCGCAAGTGGCGCAGGCGGCGAACTCTTTGGCCCCCGCAATACAGACCGCGCCTTGATACATAGAGGCCCGCGCGTCATATACTGACCGCCACGACCGGAGCGCGTCTCGCGCACCGGCGTTTTTTGCGTTTCAACAGCCCCGGAGCACTGCCTATTCGCCGCCCCATGCAAACGCCGCCCGTCAAAGAAGGGCCGCGCATGAACGAAGATATCCGCGTACCGCGCGTCCTGCTCATCGATCAGCACGGTGAGAAGCAGGGCGTCATGCCCACCTCGGCCGCTATCGAAGCCGCCGAAGAGGCTGGCCTCGATCTCGTCGAGATCGTGCCGAACGCGGATCCGCCCGTCTGCAAGATTCTGGACTACGGCAAGTTCAAGTTCCAGGAGCAGAAGAAGAAGAACGAGGCGCGGAAAAAGCAGAAGGTGGTGGAGCTTAAGGAAATCAAGCTCCGTCCGAACATCGACACGCACGACTACGAGACCAAGGCGAAGTCGATGCACCGCTTCTTCGAAGAAGGCGACAAGGTGAAGATCACCCTGCGCTTCCGGGGTCGCGAACTGGCCCACCCGGAACTTGGGATGAAGCTTCTCCAGAAGGTGAAGGCCGACTTCGAGCCCGTCGCCAAGGTGGAGTACGAGCCCCGCATGGAAGGCCGCCAGATGATCATGATCCTGGCGCCGCGATAGCGAGAGCGTTTGTGACCATCCGAAGCTTTGCACTTCAGATCGCGGCCGTCCTTGGGGCGGCCGCTTTCGTTTCACCCGCTGTCTCGGCCGAGAAGCTGGACGCCCCGACAGCGCCGTTCAAGATCGGCGAGGGCCTCTACTACGTGGGCTCGGTCGACTATGCGGCCTATCTGCTGACCAGCAAGGCGGGGCTGATCGTGCTGGACGGCGGCGACGCCGAGACCGGCAAGCAGATCGTGGCCAACATCCGCACCCTCGGCTTCGATCCGTCGACGGTGAAGGTGCTGCTCAACACCCACCAGCACTTCGACCACGCAGCCGGGCTGGCCACGATCAAGCGCGCCGCGCCCGGCGCCCGGCTCTACGCCAGCGCCGCGGACGGCCCGATCATCGCCGCGGGCGGGCGGGGCGACCCGTTCCTCAAGGGCGCGCGCTTCGAGTATGAGCCCGTGAAGCCCGACGTGATCCTCAAGGACAAGCAGCAGGTGACGTTCGGCGGCTGGACCCTGACCGCCCATGTGACCGGCGGCCATACGAAGGGCTGCACCACCTGGACGTTCCCGGTCACCGTGGCCGGCAAGGTGCGTCAGGCTCAAGTCCACTGCTCATCCAGCGTCCTGCCGGGCTACAAGATCGGCAAGACCGAGACCTATCCCGGCCAGACAGCGGACTATGAGCGCAGCTTCGCCACCTGGAAGGCGCTGCCCTGCGACGTCTTTCTCGCATCGCACGCCTCGTTCTATGGCTTGGCGGCGAAGAAGAAGGCGCTGGACGCCGGCAAGGCTGACGCCTTCGTCGATCCGGCCGGCTGCAAGGCCTTCTACGCCCGGCAGGAAGCCGCATTCCGCGCGGAGCTCAAGCGCCAGAACCCGTAGGGGCCTGTGGCCCCGCGCCAACGCTCGTGCGGGAATTGCATACTGGACCTTCCACTCGCTTGCCCGCGACGGCCGCCCGCCCTAACACCGGTGCATGTCAGACCTTGCGCCGCGGGAGGCGACACCGCCTCGCATGGCGGCGCCGTCGCTGATAGCCGCCATCTTTATCAACATGCTGGGCTTCGGGATCATCGTCCCGTTGCTGCCCTTCTATGCCAAGTCGTTCAACGCCGAGCCCTGGCAGATCGCGCTGGTCTTCTCGGCCTACGCCGCCGGCGGGTTCTTCGGCGAGCCGTTCTGGGGCCGGCTGTCGGACAAGTACGGCCGCAAGCCGATCCTGATCTCGACGCTTAGCGCCAACTTCCTGTGCTACCTGGCGCTGGCGTTTGCGCCGAACGTCTGGGCGGCCCTGGCCATTCGCTTCCTGGGCGGCCTGGCCGCCGGCAACGGCGCCGTCATCCAAGGCTACATCGCCGACGTCACGCCGCCTGAGAAGCGGCCGCGGACCATGGGCTACATGGGCGCCGCCTGGAATGTCGGCCTGATCGTCGGCCCATCGGTCGGCGGCCTGTTCGCCCATCCGGAGGCCGGACCGATTGGGTTCCAGATCCCGCTCTTCATCTGCGCCGGCCTGTCGGCGCTGTCCGCCACCTCGATCCTGCTCTTCATCCGCGAGAGCCGTGACCGGCAGCCGCACATCACCGAGCGCCCGAACCGCTGGGCGGCCACGGGCGAGGCGGTGCGCCACCCCGTGATCGGCCGGCTCATGCTGCTGACCTTCCTGGTGGGCTTCGCGTTCACCGGCATCGAAAGCACCTTCGGCCTTTGGACTCAGGCGCGCTTCGCCTGGGGTCCGAAGGAAATCGGCCTCTGCTTCGCCTTCGTCGGGATCACAGCGGCCTTCACCCAGACCTTCATCACCGGGCCGATGGCCGAGCGGTTCGGTCCCGGACCCATGCTGGCCCTGGGCATGACCCTGACCCTGATCGGCCAGGTCGCGCAGCCGTTCTCCGCCCACCCGGCCATGGTCATCGCCCTGATGTGCCTGACCGCCGCGGGCCAGTCGGTGGCGTGGCCCAACGTCAGCGCCCTGATCTCCGAGACGGCGCCGCCGGATCGCCAGGGTCAGATCCTCGGCCTCAACAACGCCATGGGCGCCCTGGCGCGCGTGGCCGGCCCCTTCTGCGCCGGCTTGAGCTTCGCCCACGTCAGCATCAATGGCCCCTTCTGGCTGGGGGCGATGATCGTGGCGCCCTCGATCTGGCTGGCCCTGATCGCGGCCCGGCGGGCCCAGGCCTGGCGCCTGGCTCAGACGAACCAGGTCAGCCCGTGACCGCCGCCCTGCCCCCGGCGGAGGAACGGCGGGCGTTGATCATCCTGCTGGGCGTGATCTTCCTGATGATCGCCGGCTTCGGACTGGTCATCCCGCTGCTGCCGTTCTTCGCCCAGGCCTTCGATGCGCCCGCCTGGCAGGTGACCCTGCTGTTCTCGGCCTTCTCGGTGGGACAGTTCATCGGCGAGCCGTTCTGGGGAAAGCTGTCCGACCGGATCGGCCGCCGGCCGGTGCTGATCGTCACCATCTCCATGGTCGGGCTCAGCTATGCGGCCCTGGCCTTTGCGCCCAACATTCTGGTGGCCTTCGGCTTGCGGTTCCTGACGGGGATCTTCGCCGGCAATATCTCGACCCTTCAGGGCGCCCTGGCCGACATCACGCCGCCGGAGAAACGCGCCCAGCGCATGGGGATCATGGGCTCGGCCTTCAGCGCCGGCTTCATGCTGGGACCGGCCATCGGCGGCTTCCTGGCCCAGCCCAGCCGCGGGGCGCTCGGCTTCCAACTGCCGCTGTTGGTGGCCGCCGGGTTCGCCTTGGCCTCGGCCCTGGCCGTGATCCTGTTCGTGCGGGAGAGCCGGCCCGCCAACACGGCGCCGCAGAAGCGCGTCCGCTCGGCGGGCCTGCGCGAGGGCCTGGCCCATCCGATCGTCAGCCGCGTGCTGCTGATCAGCTTCATCGTGGTGGTCGGCTTCGCCGGGATCGAGGCGACCTACGGCCTCTGGACCGAGACCCGCTTCGGTTGGGGGCCGCGGCAGATCGGCATCGCCTTCATGGCGATCGGCCTACTCGGCGCCGTCTGCCAGGGCTGGCTGTCGGGTCGCCTGGCCCGCGCCTACGGCGAGGCGCGGACGCTGACGGGCGGCCTGGCCTTCATGGGCGTGGGGCTGGTGGTCCAGGGCGCGTCGCCGACCTGGCATGTGGCGGTGTTAGGCTTCGCCCTGGTCTGCATCGGCCAGTCGATCTGTTTCCCCAACATCTCCGCGCTGATCTCGCGCGCCGCCCCGCCCGATCGCCAGGGCGAGATGCTGGGTCTGAACATGAGCGGCATGGCGCTGGCGCGCATCGGCGGCCCCGTGGTGGCCGGCCAGCTGTTCTCGCTGGTCGCGCCCGGGGCCCCGTTCGTCTTCTCCGCGCTCCTGATCCTGCCGGCGCTGTGGTTCGCCTGGGCGGTTATCCAGCGAACGCCCCGGCTGGCTTGAGGCTTAGGCGCGGATATCCACGACCGTGCCGGTTCCAGGCGCCTTGGCGGCCGGGGCGGATTTCGCAGCCTGCTTGGCGTCGTCGTCGCGACTGATGGGGGTGGGGGCCTGACGGCTGGCCTGCACCGGGGCCGGCGGGGTCACCGGCAGATACTGGCTCACGGAAGAGATGGCTGACATTCTCGTCTCCGGCGCCGCAATTTTCGCGGCTCATGCCCCGTCATACACAAGTACGGCTAAGCTTTTCTTAAGCTTTGGAAATTTTTCGGCGACCGCCGCGCAGGTGGGCGAAACCACCCTCACACGCTCACGCAATTGTCAGGGTACGGCTATCGCGGCCGCGCGTTTAAGGTCCCAAGTACAGGATCGTCAGTAGGCGTTGGAGATTTCGGACCATGAACAGCACCCCCATGGACACTATTCTTGTCGTCTGCGGAGACGAGGATTACTCCGTTAATCTGATCAGCAGTCTGCACGATATTGGCGCAAACGTCGTTGGACCGTTCGCATCCGGCGACGTCGCCATGGCGATGGCGGCACAGGTCTCGCCGAACCTCGCGATCTTCGCGGGCGAACCGTCTGGCGAGCGCAACGCAGAGGGCCTGGCGCAGGAGCTTCTCGATACCTGGGGCGTCAGATCGCTTCTGCTGGACAGCGCGCTGAGCCATGTCGGAGAACAGCCTTGGCTACCCGAAGCGGACACACTGGACCGGCTGATCGACGGCTTGGCCCACGCCGAGGCGGCCCGGACGCAATAGCCGGGCCCGCGGGCGACGGCGCCGCGGTCAATCACACGCTCCCGCGATCATGGGTGGCCCGGACGAACCGGGCCATGACGCACGAGATTTGGGGGGCGTCATTAAGGCGGTGGCGGAAGAATTTGCGCCGAGAGCATTTTCCGCGTAATAGCCCGCCCCTTCGGAACCGCCTGGCCCCAAGGCATGCCAGGGCGGTTCATCAACACGACCAGAGGACGGGACCTTCGGGCCCCGACGTGAAATGCCCAAACTGAAGACCAAGTCAGGCGTGAAGAAGCGCTTCAAGATGACCGCGTCTGGCAAGCTGAAGGCCGGCGTCGCCGGCAAGCGCCACCGCCTCATCAGCCACAACGCCAAGTACATCCGTCAGAACCGCGGCACCAAGGTGATGAGCGAAGCTGATACCAAGATCATCAAGCTTTGGCTCCCCTACGGCCTCTAAGGAGAATCTGACAGATGGCACGCGTGAAAAGGGGCGTCACCGCCCACGCCAAGCACAAGAAGGTTCTCGAGCAAGCCAAGGGCTTCTACGGGCGCCGCAAGAACACCATCCGCACCGCCAAGGCGGCCGTGGACAAGGCCGGCCAGTACGCCTACCGCGACCGTAAGGTCCGGAAGCGCATGTTCCGTTCGCTGTGGATCCAACGGATCAACGCCGCGGCCCGTGTGGAAGGCTTCACCTACTCGCAGTTTATTCACGGCCTGGACAAGGCCGGGATCGAAATGGACCGCAAGGTCCTCGCCGACATCGCCGGCGCCGATCCGACCGCGTTCAAGACCATCGCCGACAAGGTTCGCGCTGCGCTGGCTTAAGCCTTAGGGTCCTTCAAAGACCTGAGCTTTCAAGAGCCCTCCGGCCGAACCGCCGGGGGGCTTTTTGCTGCCCCCCTTCACCCCACAAGGTTCGAAGGCTAGGACACCTGTCCCATGACTGATTTGACCGCACTGCAAGCCGAGCTCACCGCGCGCGTCGACGCCGCCGCTGACCTGGCCGCCCTGGAAACTCTCCGCGTCGAGGCCCTGGGCAAGACCGGCTCCATCTCCGAGCTGCTCAAGACCCTGGGCAAACTCTCGCCCGACGAGCGCCGCGAGCAGGGACCGAAGATCAACGGCCTGCGCGACGCCGTCGCCACGGCCATCGCCGCCAAGAAGACCGCCCTGGAGACCGCTGAGCTCGACGCCAAGCTGGCCTCGGAACGCGTCGACCTTTCACTGCCTCCGCCGCCCGAGCGGAAGGGCCGCGTCCATCCGACCATGCAGGTGCTGGACGAGATGATCGCCGTCTTCGCCGACATGGGTTTCAGCCTCGCCGAAGGGCCGGACATCGAGGACGACTTCCATAACTTCTCGGCGCTGAACTTCCCGCCCAAGCACCCGGCGCGGGAGATGCACGACACGTTCTGGCTGCCGGAAGACGCGAACGGCGAGCGCAAGGTGCTGCGCACCCACACCAGCCCGGTGCAGATCCGCACCATGCAACGGCTGAACGAGAAGTTGCCCAGCTGGATTGCGAACGGCCAGGAGCCGCCGATCCGCATCATCGTGCCGGGTCGCACCTATCGCTCGGACTCGGACGCCACCCACACGCCCATGTTCCACCAGATGGAAGGCCTGGTCATCGACCGGAACATCCACATGGGCCACCTGAAGTGGACGCTCGACACCTTCATCAGCCGCTACTTCGAGACCCCCGTGGTCGAGACCCGGTTCCGGCCGCACCACTTCCCGTTCACCGAGCCGTCGGCCGAGATGGACGTGCGCTGCGACCGCTCCGGCGCGGACGTGAAGATCGGCCAGGGCACGGACTGGATGGAGATCGTCGGCTGCGGGATGGTGCACCCCAATGTGCTCCGCAACTGCGGCCTCGACCCCGACGTCTGGCAGGGCTTCGCCTTCGGCTTCGGCATCGATCGGCTGGGAACGCTGAAGTACGGGATGCCCGACCTGCGCGACATGTTCGCCTCGGACGTGCGCTGGCTGGAGCACTACGGCTTCTCCGCGTTCCAGACGCCCAACACCGCCACCGGCCTGAGCTGAGGAGAGAGACCGATGAAGTTCACCCTCTCCTGGCTCAAGGAACACCTCGACACGACCGCCACGGTCCAGCAGGTGGTCGACGCCATGACCATGGCCGGACTCGAGGTCGAGCATGTGGAAGACCCGGGCAAGACGCTGGCCGCCTTCACGGTCGCCAAGATCGTCGAGGCGGTGCAGCACCCCAACGCCGACAAGCTGAGGGTCTGCCAGGTCGAGACCAAGGATGGCCGGCTTGAGATCGTCTGCGGCGCGCCCAATGCGCGGGCCGGCCTGACCACCATCTACGCCCCCATCGGCGCTTACGTGCCCGGCTCAGGCGTCACGCTGGAAGCCCGACCCGTGCGGGGCGTGGTCTCCAACGGCATGCTCTGCTCGGCGAAGGAGCTGGAGATCGCCGAGGAATCTGACGGCATCGTCGAGCTCTCCGACGACCTAGCCGTGGGCGCCAGCGCTGTCGAGGCGTTCGGCCTGGAAGCCGTCATCGACTTTGAGGTCACCCCCAACCGGCCCGACTGGCTGGGCGTGCGCGGCATCGCCCGCGACCTGGCCGCCGCCGGCCTGGGGACCCTGAAGCCGGACAACGTCGAACCGGTCAAAGGCGCCTTCCCCTGCCCCATCGAGATCCGGGTGGACGGCGACGCCTGCCCGGTGTTCGCCGGCCGGCTGATCAAGGGCGTCAAGAACGGCCCCTCCCCCGCCTGGCTCCAGCAGCGGCTGATCAGCGTGGGACTGCGGCCGATCAACACCCTGGTCGATATCACCAACCTGATCACCTACGACCGCGCCCGGCCGCTACACGTCTATGACCGCGCCAAACTGGTCGGCGAGGTGATCGAGGCGCGGCTGGGTCGCGGCGCCGCCGAACCGAGCGCCGGGGCGCCCTCGCCCGCACCGCATCGCGACGAACAGCTGATCGCCCTCGACGGAAAGACCTACGACCTGGGCGGCGAGATGTCCGTTATCGCCGACGCGGGCGGCGACCGTCCGATCGGCATCGGCGGCGTGATGGGCGGCGAGTCCACCGGCTGTTCGGGGGACACCACCGAGGTATTCCTGGAGTGCGCCTGGTTCGACCCCATCCGCACGGCCCAGACCGGCCGCGTCACCGGGATCAATTCCGACGCCCAGTACCGGTTCGCCCGCGGCGTCGACCCGGAGTCGGTGGTTCCCGGCATCGAATTGGCCACCCGGCTGATCCTGGATCTCTGCGGCGGCGAAGCCTCCGAGATCCGCATCGCCGGTCACGCCCCCGCCCCGCCCGCAGCGGTGGCGTTCGACCGCGGCTATGTGAAGAAGCTCTCGGGTCTGGATGTCAGCCCCGAACGGATCGACGAAATCCTGACGAAGCTGGGCTTCGCGGTGGACGGCGACGCCGTGACCCCGCCGTCCTGGCGCCGCGACGTCGAGGGCAAGGCCGACCTCGTCGAGGAGATCGCCCGGATCGAGGGCTTCGATGCCCTTCCGGCCCTTCCCCTACCCGAGATCGCTCGCCCGCCCGGCGGCGCACTGACCGTCCGCCAGCGCCGCATGCGCGACGCCCGTCGCACCATGGCGGCGCGCGGCTACGCCGAGGCCGTGACCTGGAGCTTCATGCGGCGCGACTGGGCCGAGCTGTTCGGTGGCGGCCAGCCCGAGCTGGTGCTGACCAACCCGATCGCCGCGGACCTCTCGACCATGCGTCCCTCGGCGCTGGGCAACCTGATCGACGCGGCGGCCCGCAACGCCCGCAAGGGCTTCGCCGACGCGGCCATTTTCGAGGTCGGTCCCAACTTCCGCGGCGACCAGCCCGCCGACCAGTGGACCGCCGTCACCGCGCTGCTGGCGTCGCACGCACCGAAGCATTGGGCCAAGACCGCCGGCGATCCGCTGTTCGACCTCAAGGGCGACCTGCTGGCGCTCCTGGACGAGTTGGGCGCGCCGACCCTGCAGGTGGTCCAGGGCCAGAACGCGTCCTGGTGGCACCCCGGCCGCTCGGCCCGCCTCCAGCTGGGCCCCAAGGTGGTGGTGGCCGAGTTCGGCGAACTGCACCCGCGCGTGCTGAAAGCCATCGACGCGGACGGCCCCATGCTGGCCTTCGAGCTGAACCTCGACGCCCTGCCCGAGCCCAAGCGCAAGGGCGTGAAGACCAAGGTGGCGCTGGAGCTCTCGCCCCTGATGCCGCTGAAGCGCGACTTCGCCTTCCTCGTGGGCGCCGACACGCCCGCTGGCGATCTGGTCCGGCCGATCCTCGGCGCCGACAAGGCCCTGATCGCCGACGCGCGCATCTTCGACGTCTACGCCGGTCAGGGCGTGCCGGAGGGCCAGAAGTCGGTCGCCGTGGAGGTTGTGATCCAGCCGCGGGGGAAGACACTCACGGACGGCGAGATCGAGGGCCTGACCGGTCGCATCGTGGCCGCCGCCGAGAAGGCCGTGGGCGCCAAGCTCAGAGGCTGATCGACCGCCCGGTCATGCCGCCCGACGCCGAGTCCACGCGCGACAGGCGTCGGGTCGTATGACCCGCATACGACCGCAGTCCAATTGATGGCCGCGGCCTGAGCGCCCTACCTGAGCCCTCGTTTTGAGGAGGGTGCGCAGTGAAAACTTCAGTGACGTCGGAGAAGCTTCGTGTGGGCTTCGCGGCCCTGGCCGCGAGCCTGTTGCTGAGCGCCGGTCCGGCGGCGGCGGCGATCACCTGGTTCGCTCCGGTGGACAGCACGGGCAAGAGCACGGACGTGATCACCACGGGCGACCTGCTCAACGCCCAGACCTTCAGCGCCACGACCACCGTCAATGGCGTGACGTTCGAGAACGTCGGCCTCGGCTATCCGAACGCGGTGAACTACGGGGTCCTGTCGAACTTCGGACAGTTCTCCTCGGACTGGGATCCGGAGTACCGCACGCTTCTGGCGACCACAGCGTACTTCGTCCTTCCCACGCAGGTCGGGTTGCAACTGGGAACGCTCGCGGCCGGCAAGTACATGATGCAGCTGTTCCTGCCGCAGTGGGACGCCAATTGGGCGACGGCCTTCTCACTCAACGGCATCTATTCAGCGCCGGTCCAGGCCGGCGGCAAGCTCGCCGGCGGCCCGAACTACCCGGCGCGCGCGATGCCGCAATGGGTGAAGGTCGAGTTCGATGCGGACGGCGCCACGGACTTCACGGTCATCACCGAGGGCGTGACCCGTTATCAGTTGCTGTCCGCCTTCCAGCTTCGGACCGTACCGTCGAGCGCGGCGGTGGTGCCCGAGCCGTCCACGTGGGCGATGATGATCCTGGGCTTTGGCCTCGCTGGCGCGGCGTGTCGTCGACGTCGCCAGGCAGCCCTCGCGGCCTGAAGCGGCGGCCGGACAGGCGGGGCGACGGCGGGCTGGCTATTCCGGCCCGATGCGGGTTTCATCCCTCAAATGGAAGGGCCGCTCTCGCAAGCCGCGTTGGACCTGCTTCTCAGGGGCGGCGTCGTCATGCTGTGCTTGATGATCGGCGCCGGCCTGCTGCGGGATCGGCCCGCGGCTCCAGCCGTCCGCCTCGGCGCGCTCTTCGCCCTGGGGGCCGGCGCCTACGCCGTCTGCTCCACCCCTGGGTTCCACGCTGGCGCGGGCCTTTGGGCGGCCCCATTCCTGGCGCTCGCCGCCGGCAACAATCTGGTTTTTTGGCTCTTCGCCCGCGCCGTGTTCGACGACGGCTTCGAGCCCAAGTGGATCTATGCCGCACCCTGGGCGGTGCTGGCCTTCCTCGGCGTGGCCGGGGGCCTGACCTGGACGGCGGTTTGGCCCGGCCTGGAGCGCGGCGTCGGGCTGTTTCTCTGCCTGCAGGCCATCCTGTTCGCTGGGCTCGCCATCGTCCAGACCTGCGCCGCGTGGCAGTCAGACCTGGTGGAACCCCGCCGGCGGCTGCGGGTATTCATCGTCGCGGGCTCGGCCGCGCACATCGTGCTGACCGCGATGTCCGGCCTGTCACCGCGGCTGGACATGACCCCGTTCGCGCGTCTGGCCGATGCCGCCGCCCTGGCGCTGATCGCCGCGACCGTCGCCTGGAGCCTGGTGCGGGTCTCCGCCAATGGACTGCTGGCCGAGGCGGGCCAGTCCGGCCTTCGACTGGCCGTCGTCCAGCCCCGCGTTGTCGCCGAGGACGTCGGCCTGCAGCAGCGTCTGAACCGCCTGATGACGGAGGGGCGCGCCTATCGCGACGATGGCCTGACGATTGGTCGGCTGGCGCACGACCTCGGCGTCCCCGAGTACCGCCTGCGCCGATTCATCAACCAGGGTCTCGGACAACGGAACTTCGCGGCCTACCTCAACAGCCAGCGGATCGCCGAGGCCAAGGCGGCGCTGGCCGATCGGACCCAGGACGCGGTGCCGATCCTCACCATCGCCCTGGACGCAGGGTTCGGCTCACTCGGCCCCTTCAACCGCGCCTTCAAGGCCGAGACGGGCATGACGCCCAGCGAATATCGCCGCGGGGCGATGGACGAGGACCAACAGGTTTCGGCGGCTTAGTCCCGAAATCGGCTCGCCGGATTTGAAGATCGGCAGGCCGACGACCGGCGGGTCGGGCAGCAGGAGGCGTCGGGACGATTTCCCGTCGCCAGGACCCCCGCCATGACCTACCGCGCCGCCACACTCGCCGTCGCCCTCGCCGCCGTGCCCCTGTCGGCCTGCAGCGGGGCGCTGAACCTGCCCCGTGCGGCCGCCACCTCAGTCCATATGATCAGCCATCAGCTCTGCTCGGCGACCTTCGTCAGCGGCGTCGACCCGGAGCGCTACTACCGCGAGGCGCTGGCGTCGGAGGTTGCCCCGGTCAGCGGCCTGCTCAGCCATCATATCGACCGAGATCGGCGCGAGGTCACCGCCAGCTTCGCCGGCCTTGTCCACAGCCGCGCCGTCTTCCGCGGCGACACCGGCTGCCTCGTCCAGCAAGGGCCCCTGCCCGTCGCGCCGGCCGATCCCGGGCCCCGCGCGCCAAGCCGCCTGCCGCCGATCGCCGGGCCTGATGTCGTCGCGCCGTCGGATCCCAAGCTGGCCGCGGCGCTCGACCACGCCTTTGCGGAGACCGCCACCCCGCCGCATCGCGCCACCAAGGCCGTCGTCGTGGTCCTGGATGAACGGGTGATCGCCGAGCGCTATGCCCCCGGCTATGGCCCCCAGACGCCGATCCACGGCTGGTCGATGAGCAAGTCGGCGACCAATGCGCTGCTGGGCGTGCTGGTCCGCCAGGGCCGCCTCGACATGACGGCGCCCGCGCCTGTCGCCGCCTGGGCCGATCCCGCCAATCCGCGCCACGCCATCACGCCCGACAACCTCTTGCGCATGACCAGCGGGCTCAAGGCCGGGCAGTCGCTGGACTCCAGCTGGAAGAGCGCTTTCGATCCCTCGGCCCAGATGCTCTTCGCCGCGCCCGACATGGCCCGCGCGGTGGAGGCCTCGCCGGTGGACGCCCCGCCGGGCGCCCGCTTCAACTACGCCGACGCCAACACCCAGATCCTGTCGCGCATCATCCGCGACAAGGTCGGCGGGACGGGTCAGGCGGTCCTCGAATTCTCGCGCCGTGAGCTGTTCGACAAGCTGGGCATGGAACACGTCGTCTTCGAACAGGACGCCACGGGCGCGCCGATCGGAGGCAGCCATATGTGGGCGACGCCACGCGACTGGGCGCGGCTGGGCCTCCTGTACCTCGGGGACGGCGTCGTCGGCGGCGAGCGCATCCTGCCCGCGGGCTGGGTCGACTATTCGGCGCGGCTGACGCCCGGCAGCGACATCTACGGCTATGGCGCCGGCTTCTGGACCAACCGCGGTGGGCCGTCCGGCGCCGCCAACCGGCCGCACATTCCGGCCGACGCCTTCATGGCCCGCGGCAACCACGGCCAGTACACCATCGTCATCCCCTCCCGCCGGCTGGTGGTCGTGCGCATGGGCGACGCCTACACGCGCTACGGCGACATTCAGGCCGTCGATCGACTGGTGGGCGAGGTGCTGGCGGCGGTGGGGTCGCGACCCTAGCCACAGCGCGCCGCGTTTGCGGTGATCCGCCTTGCGCACGCGCCGCAAGCGCGATCAGGTATGCCCATGGACAAGCTCGACATGGCTCCTCGCGCGGCGAAACGAAAACCGGCGGCGGAGCTCCTGCTGGAGCTCTGGCTGTTCCGGTCCCGCTGGCTGATGGCTCCGTTCTACGTCGGTTTGGTGGTCGCCCTCGCCGCACTGTTCGTGGTGTTCGTCCAAGCGGCGATCAAGGACCTCTCCCATCTGTCGGACATGTCGCCAGAGGCGGCGATCCTGATGGCTTTGACGCTCATCGACCTGTCGCTCGCCGGAAACCTGCTGCTGATCGTGATCTTCTCGGGCTACGAGAATTTCGTCTCCAAGATCGACACCGGCGACGATGAAGATCGCCCGGGCTGGATGGGCACCGTAGATTTCTCCGGCCTCAAGCTGAAGCTGGTGGCGTCGATCGTCGCGATCAGCGCGATCGCACTGCTGAAGGCGTTCATGGAGATGGCGGAAGGCCGGGACATTTCCGACCGCCAGCTGGCGTGGCTGGTCGGCATCCATCTGGTCTTCGTCGTGTCCGGCGTCCTGCTGGCCCTTATGGATTGGCTGGCCGGCAAGACGCAGAAGTCGTGAGGCCGCCGGGCCTGGACTAGAACGGCAGGACGTTGCGCTTCCGCGTGTAGGCCAGGTAGCCGATGTTCGCCCCCAACCGCAGGCCCACGCCAGCGCGGATCGGGGCCAGCGTGATGTCCTCGGCCCTCTGGTAGTTCACACCGAGGCCCCCCACCAGGTAGGCGGTGCCCTCGACGCCCGGGAAGCGCTGGAAGATCATTTCCGGGACCTGCAGGTTGTAGCAGAGGGTGAATACCCGGCTGGCGTTGCCGCCCCAGTCCCAGCCGATCGAGGGGCCCTGCCAGAAGACCTCCATGGGCTGGCGGTCCTTCATGTACATCAGGCCGCGCCCATAGCGCAGACCCAGCACGAAGGAGCCCGAGCCTTCCTCACCCGCGATGTAGGCGGTTGGCCGGCCGTTGCTCGCGAACAGCCGCTCGACGGCGGCGCCGGCGGCTTCGGCCGTGACGCCCATGAAGTCGGAGACGTTGTTGACGATCTCGTCCTGGCTGTAGGTGGCCGGTCCCGCCGTCTGGTACGACGGCTGCGAGTTCGGCGGCGGCGGGGCTTCGGCCGGCGGAAGCTGGGTGGGCTGCTGCGCCTGCGCCGTCGTGGGCAGGATCAGCGACGGCGCCGTCAGGGTGACGAGGCCGGAAGCCAACAGTTTGCGTCGATCCATGGCGGTTCTTCGCCTCCGAATGCGTGAATCAGGGCGCCCGCCCGCGCCCTGGATGCGGGGGGTCCCCTTAACGTGGGATTAACCACGTTGGCCGGGCGATAAGGCGCCGCGCTTTGTTGCGCCGCGAGATGTGGTAGACGCACGCCACAATGACCACGCCTCTGTCCCGCATCCGCAACTTCTCGATCGTCGCGCACATCGACCACGGCAAGTCCACGCTATCCGACCGCCTGATCCAGGAGACCGGCGCGCTGACCAAGCGCGAGATGACCGAGCAGGTCCTGGACAACATGGAGATCGAGCGGGAACGCGGGATCACCATCAAGGCCCAGACCGTGCGGCTGGCTTATCGGGCGGACGACGGCGAGGACTATGTCCTCAACCTGATGGACACCCCTGGCCACGTGGACTTCGCCTATGAGGTCTCGCGCAGCCTGGCCGCCTGCGAAGGTTCGATCCTCGTGGTCGACGCCAGCCAGGGCGTGGAAGCCCAGACCCTGGCCAACGTCTACCAAGCCATCGACAACAACCACGAGATCGTCCCAGTTCTGAACAAGATCGACCTGCCCGCGGCCGAACCCGATCGGATCCGCCAGCAGATCGAGGACGTCATCGGCCTGGACGCCTCGGACGCCATCCTGACCTCGGCCAAGACCGGCGCCGGCATCCACGAGCTGCTGGAGGCCATCGTCACCCGGCTTCCCGCGCCGAAGGGTGACGCCGACGCGCCGCTGAAGGCGCTGCTGGTCGACGCCTGGTATGACGCCTACCTCGGCGTGGTGGTGCTGGTGCGGGTCATCGACGGCACGCTCCGCTCCGGCCAGCGCGTGAAGATGATGCAGCAGGGCTCGACGCACCTGATCGACCGGATCGGGGTCTTCAATCCCAAGCGCACCGAAGTCGAGAGCCTGGGGCCGGGCGAGATCGGCTTCATCACCGCCCAGATCAAGGAAGTCGCCCACGCCGCCGTCGGCGACACCATCACCGACGAGAAAAAGCCGGCGGCCGAGGCCCTGCCGGGCTTCCGCGATGTGCAACCCGTGGTGTTCTGCGGTCTGTTCCCGGTTGACGCCGCCGACTTCGAGGACCTGCGCGCCGCGATCGGCCGCCTGCGCCTGAACGACGCCTCGTTCAGCTATGAGATGGAGACCAGCGCGGCCCTGGGCTTCGGCTTCCGCTGCGGGTTCTTGGGTTTGCTGCACCTGGAAATCATCCAGGAGCGGCTGAGCCGCGAGTTCGACCTGGACCTGATCGCGACGGCGCCCAGCGTCATCTACAAGATTGGCCTGAACGACGGGTCCGAGATCGAGCTGCACAATCCCGCCGACCTGCCGGACCCGGTGAAGATCGCCACCATCGCCGAGCCCTGGATCAAGGCGACCATCCTGACGCCAGACGAGTATCTCGGCTCGGTGATCAAGCTCTGCCAGGACCGGCGCGGCTCGCAGCGCGAGCTCTCCTACGTCGGCTCGCGCGCCCTGGTGGTCTACGACCTGCCCCTGAACGAGGTGGTCTTCGACTTCTATGACCGCCTGAAGTCGATCTCGAAGGGCTACGCCTCGTTCGACTACCAGATCGAGGACTACAAGGTCGGCAACCTGGTCAAGATGTCGATCCTGGTGAACTCCGAACCCGTCGACGCCCTGTCGATGCTGGTTCACGCGGACCGCGCCGAGACCCGCGGCCGCGGCATGGTCGAGAAGATGAAGGACCTCATCAACCCGCACATGTTCCAGATCCCGATCCAGGCGGCCATCGGCGGCCGGATCATCGCGCGGGAAACCGTGCGGGCGCTGCGCAAGGACGTGACGGCCAAGTGCTACGGCGGCGACGCCAGCCGCAAGCGCAAGCTGCTCGACAAGCAGAAGGCCGGCAAGAAGCGGATGCGCCAATTCGGGAAGGTCGACATCCCGCAGGAAGCCTTCATCGCCGCCCTGAAGATGGACGCGGACTAGGCCGGCGCTGAGCCGGACCTAGCTGGCCTGAAACGATCGGCCGCGTCGGGTCCAGCGCGCGACGAGCTGCTCACCCTGCCAGAGCGCGATGCTGACGCCCTGGGCGGTCATCAAAGCCCGCTTCCTCGCGGACTGGTCATCGATGGCGGAGAAGCGTTCGAGAGTCGTGCGACCGTCGTCCGCAATCTCCATCACCGCGTAAGTTCTGCGCTGTCGTGACGCCATGGTTCCCCTCATGCCGTGAGTTCAGCAAGAATGGCGCCGAAGCGTTCCGTCTCCATCCCGCGATCGGACTACGCGGGCCGCCGCACGTTGGATGCACGGCGTTCGCTCAATTCAGAGCGCTGGCGCCTTCCAAGCGACGCGAGCGTCAGAGCTGGTTGAATTCTCCGCAGCGGCACTTGACCACCACGTCATTGAAGAACGAGCGGTCGGCGCGGACCAGTTCCTGGCGGCAGGCGCCGCAGGCATAGGCCGAGCCATCCTGGCCCTTGGGGGCTTCGTCCGCTTGAACCAGGGTCCGGCGACCCACGAAAAGGCCCGGGAAAGTACGCAACTCGATCATCATCTGCTCCAAGATGGGCCAGGGGGAGCTGGCAGCTCTTCGCAATGCAAAATGCATTCTAGCAAAAGATGTTGCGGCGCAATGACACGCCGGCCCCACAGGCCCAAATGCACGTATCAGGCGACCTGAAAGCCTTACGACGCAAGGAAATCGACCACGAGCGCTCAGTTTCGCAGCGCACCGTTACGCCAACCGGATCGCGGCTTTGGCCTTGAGACAAGCTTGACGGCAAGAGCGCTGCGGGAGACCTAGGACCGTCCATTCACCAGGGGTTCGCCATGCGCAAACTGATCGTTCTGACCGCTGCCGCCGCCGCGCTTCTCGTCTCCGCCTGCAACACCATTTCCGGCGTCGGCAAGGACGCCCAGGCCGCTGGTCGCGCCGTCACCGGCGCCGCGGAGGACGCGAAGAAATAAGGGACGGCGTCTCGCCCGACCTGCGACGGAAGGCCTCCGGGCCTTCCAACTGCGCTATCGAAAGCGCATATGGGCCGCATGGCCGAAATCCACCATCCGCTGTTCCGTTCGATCAAGCGGGGGCTTGCCCATCGCTGTCCCAACTGCGGCACGGGGGATATCTACGGGCGCTACCTGAAGGTCCGCCCCACCTGCGAGGCCTGCGGCCACGAGCTCGCGCGCTACCCCGCCGACGACGGCCCGGCCTACCTGACCATCCTGCTGATCGGCCACCTTATCGTCGGCCCGGCGCTGTTCTTCCCCGTGGTGTGGGAAACCCCGCCGCAGATTTCCTTGCCGATCATCCTAGGCGTCTTGACCATCGTGACGCTGTTGGCCCTGCCGCGCGTAAAGGGCGGGTGGATTGGCCTGATGTACGCCCTGCAGGTCAGCGACCGCGACCACCGCCTCCATACCGCCGACGCGTCCGACTAAGGCCGCCGGCCGCCCGGAACGGAACCTTGGCCAGAGGCGTTGGGAGCGCTCCAGGTCGGGGGACTTGAGGAGTGCGGCCGGATGTCCCTGGGGACCATTCTCATCATCATTCTGATCCTTCTGCTGATTGGCGCCCTGCCCAGCTGGGGTCACTCGCGCAGCTGGGGCTATGCCCCGAGCGGTGGCCTTGGCCTCGTGCTGGTCATCGTGATCATCCTCGTCCTGCTCGGACGCATCTAGGCTTCGGCCGCGGACACCCCTAGCATCGGCGTCAAAAGCCGAAGCTGGGGGAAACTGCATGACGGCGACGGAGACCGGGGCCGAGGCCCAGATCCCGCCGGGCGTCGCCGCGCCGGGCCTGACCGCCAGCCAGCGGTTCCGCGCCATTCTGGGCGGGTCCGCCGGCAATCTGGTCGAGTGGTACGACTGGTTCGTCTACTCGGCGTTCGCGGTCTATTTTTCGAACCACTTCTTTCCCGGCGACGACGATCTGGCCGGCCTGTTGAAGACCATGGCCGTGTTCGCGGTCGGCTTCTTCGCGCGGCCACTGGGCGCCTGGCTGATGGGGCTCTACGCCGACCACGCTGGCCGTAAGGTCGCGCTCACCGCCGCCGTCAGCCTGATGTGCGGCGGCTCCCTCATAATCGCCGTCCTGCCCAGCTACGAGACCATCGGCGTGGCCGCGCCGATCCTGCTGGTGGTGGCCCGCATCCTCCAGGGCCTTTCGGTCGGCGGGGAATACGGCGCCAGCGCCACCTATCTTTCCGAGATGGCCGGCAAGCGGCGGCGCGGCTTCTGGTCTAGCTTCCAGTTCGTGACCATGGTCATGGGCCAGCTGATCGCGCTCGGCATCCTCAGCCTGCTGCAGCTGACCATGGACCACGCCGACCTGGAGGAATGGGGTTGGCGCATTCCGTTCTTCATCGGCGCGGCCATGGCGGTCGTGGTCTTCTGGATCCGCGGACGGATGGACGAGAGCCAATCCTACGAGGTCGCCAAGGCGTCCGGCGCCGAGCGGGCCCGAACCATGATGCTGTTCACCCGCTACCCAAAGGAGACCCTGACCATCTTCGGGTTCACGGCCGGCGGCTCCTTGGCCTTCTATGCATTCACCACCTACATGCCGAAATTCCTGACGGGCACGTCCGGGTTCGCCGGCCCGACCGCCACGGCGATCACGGCGGCGGCGCTGGTGGTCTATCTCTTCGCCCTGCCGCTGTTCGGCTGGCTCAGCGACCACTGGGGCCGCAAGGCCACCCTGTTCATCGCCTTCGGCGGCGGCGGGCTCGCCACATATCCGGCCCTGACCGCCATCGCCGGGACCCAGAGCGCCCTCGCCGCCTTCGCTCTGGTCTCGCTGCTGGTGGTCCTGCTCTCGGGTTACAACTCGGTCAGCGCGGTGGTGAAGGCCGAGCTGTTCCCCGCCAACGTCCGGGCCCTGGGCGTCGCCCTTCCGTATGGCCTGGGCACCGCCATTTTTGGCGGCACAGCCGAGCCCATCGCGCTCGCCTTCAAGCGCGCGGGGCTGGAGAGCGGCTTCTATGTCTATGTGACCTTGGGCATGGCGATCGCCTTCCTCATCGTCTTCCTGCTGCCGGACAACCGAAAGCACAGCCTGATCCTCGAGGACTGACGTGCAGACCCTGGACCTCATCGCGTTGGGCGTCTTCGCCGCCGCCTGGCTGTTCTACGAGCCGCTGCTGACCGCCTTCGGCAAACGCCGCGGCGGCGTGCTCAACACCGACATGACCGTGATCCGCACGGCCTGGATGACCCAGATGACCGGCCGCGAGGTGCGGCTGATGGACGGCCAACTGCTGGGCCATGCGCTCAACTCGGCCTCGTTCTTCGCCTCGTCCAACCTGCTGCTGATCGCCGCCGCCGCCGGCGCCCTGTTCGGCGGCGACACGACCTTCCGCTCGGTCTCGGCGCTTGAGGTGGTCAAGACCTCGTCGCGCCTGCTGTTCGAGGTGCAGTTGGCGCTGGTGCTGGTGGCCCTGGCGCGGGGGCTGCTGGACTTCATCTGGTCCATCCGCCAGCTCAACTATTGCCTCGCCGCCATGGGCGCTACGCCCGAACCCCTGCCCGAGGCGCAACGTCCCGTCTTCGGCGAGGTGCTGGCCCGACTGCTGAACCCGGCGCTCAGCTCCTTCAACTCCGGGGTCCGCGGCTACTACTTCGCGCTGGCGGCCGCGGCCTGGCTATTCGGCCCCTGGGCGTTCATGGCCGCGACCCTCGGCGCCATTGGCCTGCTCTTCTGGCGCCAGCGCAGCTCGCCGGCCGCCGTGGCGATCCACGACATCCGCAAGCTTCTCGAGGCTAAAGCCCCAGCTCCGCCTTCACCGCCCGGGTGAGCTTGGCCGCGATCAGCGCGTGCGACACGGCGATCCAGCCGGCCGCCGCGTCCATGTCCACCGCATCCAGATCGACGATCACCCAGCGCCCCTTGGCGAAATAGGGCGCCTGGCGCCCAGGACCTCCGTCCTCCGTCAGCACCATGAAGCCGATCTCGCTGACCCGAAACGCCAGGCCGCCGTTCAGCCCCGCAACCGCGAACACCTTGCCGCCCACCTTGTAGACGTCCGACCCGCCCCACTGCACCACATGGGTCGCCGCCGGCAGCGCCATGGCGCAGGCGTGGATCTCCTCGCGTGTCATGTTCTTGCCCCTCCCCGAGCCGCGGTCGCGAAGCCTAAGCGGCCCGCCGCGGACGTCCAGTCGCCTGGCTTACAAGCAGCGACCAACGGCCGCTTGCCCCCGGCGACCTCCTGACGGTATATGCGCGCCTTCCGGCGGCGGACCACTCCCCCGCCCGGGTATGGTGCGGTGGCCGAGTGGTTGAAGGCGCACGCTTGGAAAGCGTGTTTAGGGGAAACTCTAACGTGGGTTCGAATCCCACTCGCACCGCCACTCCGTCCAATGGGTTTCCTGCCTCGTCCGGCGCTATCCCCCAGGGCGGCCTTGCCTCGACGCTGGGCGTCGCCACACGATCCGGATAGGTTGATCCCGTGACGACGCTTCAGGACCTGGCGGCGCAACTCGGGCTACGGCGCGCCTCCGAGCTCGAGCCGCTGGTGGAACCGCTGGCCGCGCCGCTGCCGTTCTCGGCGCCGGGCGAACCGCCCGACTTCGTGGTCATCGACGTCGAGACGGCGTGCAACCGGCCGTCCAGCATCTGCCAGATCGGAATCGTCGGCTTCGCCAACGGGCGCGAGGTCTTTGCCCATGAGACCCTAGTCGATCCGCAGGACAGGTTCAGCCCCTTCAACACCCGGCTGCACGGGATCGGGCCGCAGCACGTGGACGGCCAGCCCAACTTCCGGCGCCTCTACGGGACGCTGCTGGAACTTCTCGGCGGGCGCATCACGGTCGCGCATTCGAACTTCGACCAGGGCGCGCTCTCCGCCGCCTGCCGCATCGCCGGCCTGCCGATGATCCGCAGCCGCTGGCTCGACAGCGTCAAGGTGGCCCGCCACGCGTGGCCCGACCTGCCGACCCATCGGCTCAACGCGCTGGCCAGTCATCTAGGGCTGGAGCACAGGCACCATGACGCCCTCAGCGACGCCCGTGTGGCCGGCTGGGTGGTCCTGCGCGCCATGGAGAAGACCGGCCTCGACGTCGCAGGCTACCTGGCCGCCCCCTGGCGCGGCGACGCCCGGCGCGGCCCGGTCGCCCGGAGCCCCGCGGCTACTCCGCCAGGAACGCGTCGACCGCCGCCATGAAGCCGTCGAGCTGGTCGTGGTGCACCCAGTGGCCGGCGCCTTCGAAGTTCACCAGCCGCGCGTTCTGGAAGTGCGTGATGCGGCCGTCGATCACCGGGTCCGACGCCCAGGACTCGGCGCCGCGCACCAGCAGCACCGGCGCGGTGATCAGGCTCCACAGACGGTGCTGGTCGGCGTGCGATAGACCTCCGACGCCGCCGCCCCAGCGGGCATGGTTGTCGAACTTCCAGGAATAGGTGCCGTCCTCGTTCTGATGGGCTCCATAGATGGTCAGGTGGCGGGCCTGTTCGGGGCTGAGGTGCGGGTTCTCGCTGGCCATCCGGGCCACCGCCTCGTCGAGCGTGGCGTAGCGGCGGGGCTGACGGCCGGCGTTATCGCGCCGGTCGGCGATGGCGGACCGCAGCCGCGCCTCCACCGGACGCTTCGCCTGCTCCTCCATCACCTTCGGCGACGGGCCCAGGCCTTCGATCGCCACCACCTTCTTCACGGTCTCGGGGAAGGCGCCGCAGTAGTTCAGCACCACGCCGGCGCCCAGAGAGTGGGCGATGATGGTCACCGGCGCCATCCGCTTCTGATGAATGATCTGGGCGATATCGTAGATGTAGGCGCCCATGTCGTAGCCACCGCCGATGGCCCAGGCGCTATCGCCATGGCCACGCAGGTCGGGGGCGATCACGTGGTAGCGGTCGCGCAGGCGCTCGGCGACCCAGTCCCAATTGCGGCAATGATCGCGCCCGCCGTGGACCAGCAGCAGGGGCGGGGCCGTCTCATTGCCCCAATCCACGTAGTGCAGCCGGAGCCGCTGCGAGAAATAGAAGTGCGATGTGGGGCCGTCCATGGCGGTCTCCGCGAATGAGCTGCGTCCCTTAGCACCGGCAGGCCCAGCATGGAGAGCCGATCTCGCGCGGCGACGCTGGCGGTTTGACCGCCCGCGACCCATCCGTTAACGGCGAAGGTTGGCGTCGCCCCTCAACCCCGGCCTCTGTCTTGGATCGATCCACCGGCCCAGACGACATCGCGCGCCGGAACTGGATCCGGGCGGAGCAGATCCGCGCGCTCTACCGGGGCAGCCCGGTGGGCGTGACGCTGGGCGGGGTCGCCGCGATCACCCTGGCCGTCTTCCTGGCGCGCGACGGGCGCATGGCCGACGAGGCGGCGGCCCTCTTCTGCGGCATGACCGTCGTGCTGGTCGCCGCGCTCCACGCCCTTTGCGCCGCCTTCCGCCGCTGGCCGCCCGCCGATGCGGCGTGGCGGCCCTGGGCGATCGGCTTTGTCGTGGTGACGGCGCTGCAGGGCGCCACCTGGATCCCCGGGGCGCTCTGGATGACCTCGCCGGACGATACGGCGCAGACCCTGATCGTGCTTCTGGTGTCGGGCATGGTCGTGCTGGGCGCCCTGCCGGTATTCAGCACCTACCTGCCCGCCTACCTCGCCCTGGCGATCCCCATCGTGGCGCCGCAGGCGGTGCTGGGCCTGTTCCACACCCATCCGTTCCACGAGGCCCTGTCGGTCCTGACCTTCACCTTCCTGGTGGCCGCGCCGACCCTCGCGGCGATCCTGGGGCGTCAGTTCGAGACCGGCCTGTCGCTACGCTTCGAGAACCTCCGCCTGATCGAGGACCTTCGCCGCCAGCACGACCGCGCCGACGAAGCCAATCGCGCCAAGTCGCGGTTCCTGGCCGCCGCCAGCCATGACCTGCGCCAGCCCGCCCACGCGCTTGGCCTGTTCGCAGGCGCCCTCAGCGAACTGCGGCTCCCGCCCGAGGCCCGGCGGCTGGCGGACCACATCACCGGCTCAGTGCGCGCCCTCGACACCCTGTTCGCGGTCCTGCTCGACGTCTCGAAACTGGACGCCGGGGTGGTGGAAGCCCGCCGGGAGGCCGTGGCGCTGGGTCCCCTGCTGGCCCGGCTGACCATCGACTATGCCGAGCAAGCCAAGGCGAAGAGCGTCGCGCTGCGCCAAGCGCCCACGTCCCTGGTCGTGGTCAGCGACCCCGTCCTGCTGGAACAGGTGCTGCGCAACCTGATCTCCAACGCCGTAAAATACACCGACGTCGGCGGCGTCGTGGTCGGCGCGCGTCGCCGCGCGGGACGGGTGGCGGTGGAGGTCTGGGACTCCGGCCGGGGCGTCCCCCCCACCCAGGCCGAGGCGATCTTCGAAGAGTTCTACCAGATCGACAATCCAGAGCGCGATCGCGACAAGGGCCTGGGCCTGGGCCTCTCCATCGTACGGCGGATCGCGCCGCTGATCGGGGCTGACGTGGATTTCGCCTCCAACCTCGGCCGCGGCAGCGTCTTCCGCCTCACCATGCCGCGCGGCGCTATGGCCGACCTGCCGACGGCGGCCGAAGCCCCCATCGCCCCCGGCGCCCTTCGCACCGGCTTCATCCTCGTCGTGGACGACGAAGAGGCGATCCAGCGGGCCATGGCCGCGCTGTTGACCCGCTGGGGCCACCGCGTGTTGGCGGTCGGCTCGGCGGACGAGGCCCTCGCCCGGCGGGACGCCGACGGGGCGGTCCCCGACCTGATCATCTGCGACGATCGCCTGCGCGGCGGCGAGACAGGAGCCGGAACGCTCCGACGCTTGCGCTCAGCCTACGGCGCGGAGATCCCGGCCCTGCTGGTCACCGGCGACGCAACCGCCAAGACCGCGGCCGGCGCAGCGGATATGGTCCTGCACAAGCCGCTACCCAACGCCGTCCTCCGGGCCGCCATCGGCCAGCTGCTGAGAGACTGAGCGCGCGGGATCAGGCGTGGTCCTGGCGCGCCGCCTGGGCCCGGTTGGCGACGCCCAGCACCCGGAAGATGGTGGTCAGGTGCGCCTTCACCGTCCCCTCGGTCACACCCAGCTGGTAGGCGATCTCCTTGTTGGACGCGCCCTGCCGGATCAGCTCCAGCACCATGCGCTGGCGGTCGGTCAGCGCCGCGGCGGCCAACGATCTTGCGGGACCCTCATCGGGCGCTTGCAGCATGAAAGGCGGCACATAGACCTCGCCCGACAGCACCAGCCGGATCGCCGCGGCCAAGGTGGCGGCGCTCGCCGACTTCGCCACATAGCCCAGGACGCCAAGGCCCAGGGCGGCGCGGACGTCCGCCGGCGCCTCCGAGGACGAGATGACCATCAGCGGCATGGCCGGGTGGGCCCCCACGAACGCGGTCACCCCCGACAGGCCGCTCGCGTCGGGCAGCATGAGATCCAGCAAGACCAGGCCGATGTCGGGATGGTCCGCGGCCAGCGCGAGCGCGGCCGCGCAGCCGCCGGCCTCCAGCACCACGGCGTCCGGATCCAGCCCGCGCAGCACCGCTGTCAGGCCGTGCCGCACCACCGCATGATCGTCGACCACCAGGAACTTCACCGACACGACCTCGCCCGGCGGCCGCACGCCCGCCATGGCCAAGGTACTGCGATCGCCGTCGTCCGGCACGACGATTCCCCCCGCAGGCGCAGCACGACTGGACTTCCGCGACGGCGCGAGGCTTTGAATGGAAAAAACAACGGGGGGATACGATGACCAGATCTGAGAACGCCACGGGCGCCACGCGCCGCGCGATGATGGTGAGCGGGTTCGCGGCCGCCACGCTCATGTCGACCGAGAGCTTGGCGGCGGACGCAGGTCCTGTCGTGACGGCTGTCGGCCCAGGCCTTGGCGCCGGGCGGCCCTCGCTGCGGCTGGGCGCCTTCGATCTGGGCGCCAAGGGCTATGTGGTGGAGGAGTTCTTCCTCACCGGGACGGCGCGGTCGTTCAAGCTGGTTGGCGAAGCGACCATCGACGGGCGCTGGACGGCCGAACCCGACGGTTCCGCCGCCTACGCCACGCGGATCGTGGTGGTCCGGCCCAAGGACCCGGCCAAGTTCAGCGGCAGCGTCGCGGTCGAGTGGCTGAACGTCACCGGCGGCCTCGATGCGGCGCCTGACTGGTCCTACACCCATCGCGAAATCACCCGGCGCGGCCATGCCTGGGTCGGGGTCTCCGCGCAGAAGGTGGGCGTGGAGGGCGGGTCACGGTTCGGCTCGGGCGGCGCGTTGAAACAGGCCGACCCCGCGCGTTACGGCGGTCTCAGCCATCCGGGCGACGCCTTCGCTTTCGACATTTTCAGCCAGGCCGGCGCCGTCGTGAAGCGCGCGGCCGGCGCCACGCCGCCGGTGCTGGGTCCGCTGAAGCCGACCCGCGTGCTGGCCATGGGCGAGAGCCAGTCGGCGTCATACCTTACCACCTACGTCAACGCCGTGGATCCGCTAGCGCGGGTATTCGACGGCTTCCTGATCCACTCGCGCTCGGGCAGCGCGGCGATGCTGGCGCCAGGCGTCGGCGTCGGCGGCGCGCCCGGCGGGGCGCGGGCGCCGGCCGGCCTCAAGCTGCGCTCCGACCTGCGGGTCCCGGTCCTGACCCTGATCGCCGAGACCGACCTGATGGGCCAGCAGGGCGGCGGGTTCCTGACCGCCCGGCAGCCGGACACCAACCGCCTGCGGACGTGGGAAATGGCCGGGACCGCCCACGTGGACAACTACGCCCTGATGGTCAGCGCCATCGACTCGGGTCAGGCGCCGGTGGCGACCATCGCCGCGGCCTGGCGGCCGGTGACCGCCACTATCCTGGGAAAGCTGGCCAAGCCGATGAACGCCGCGCCCCAGCACCACTACGTGGCCATGGCCGCGCTTTCGCACCTGGACACCTGGGTGCGGACCGGCCGCGCCCCGCCCCGTGCGCCGCGGCTCGAGGTGGCGACCGCGACGGGCGGCCCGCCCCAGCTGGTGCTGGACGCCAACGGCAATGCGAAGGGCGGCATCCGCTCGCCCTGGGTCGATGCGCCGTTCGCCCGCTACTCGGGCCTCGGCAACAGCGGCGGGCCGCTGGGCTTCCTGGCCGGGACGACCGAACCCTACGACGCCGAGACGCTGAAGCGGCTCTATCCCGGCGGCCGGGCGGAGTATCTGAAGCGCTTTGACGCCGCGCTCTCCAAGGCGGTGAAGGCCGGCTTCATCCTGCCCACCGACGTGGACGAGATCCGGACCCTGGCCGCCGCCATGGTCCCGGCGTCGCTTTAGGCATGAAAGTTGGGATCGTCGGCGCGGGTATGGCGGGTTTGGCGTGCGCCGAGGCGCTCGCCGCCCAGGGGCACACGGTGACGCTCCTCGACAAGGGCCGGGGGGCCGGGGGCCGGATGTCGGTCCGCCGGATGGCCACGCCGTTGGGCGAGGCCGCCTTCGACCACGGCGCCCAGTACTTCACGATCCGCGACCCACGCTTTCAGGCGCGGGCGGCGGCGTGGACTGCGGCCGGCTGCATCGCGCCGTGGCCCGCCGCCGGGCCCGACGCCTATGTCGGAACGCCCGGGATGAATGCGCCGGTCCGCCAGATGGCGGCGGCGTTCTCGGTCCAGTGGGGCGCGCGGGTCACCCGGCTGTCCCGCCACGGCGAGACGTGGCGCCTGGAGGTTGAGAACGCCGACGCGGTCGACGTCGACGCGGTGGTGGTGGCCCTGCCGGCCGAGCAGGCCGCCGACCTGACCGGGCCGGTCGCGCCGACCCTCGCGGCACAGGCAGCGGCCACACGCACCCAACCCTGCTGGACCGTGATGGCCGCCTTCGAGGACCGCCTGCCCACGCAAGTGGATTGTTGGCGCGGTGCGGATGCCGAGCCGCTCGGCTGGGCGGCGCGGAACGTCTCCAAGCCGGGGCGTGCGGGCCCCGAAAGCTGGGTGCTGCAGGGTGGCCCCGACTGGTCGCGCGAAGCGCTCGAATGGTCCCCGGAGGAGGTGACAGCGATTCTGCTGGCGGCGCTGGCGACCCGGATCGGCGTCGATCTGCCGTCGCCCATCGTTCAGGGGGCGCACCGCTGGCGCTATGCCCGCTCCGGCGCCGAGGGCTCCGCCGCGCTCTGGGATGGTGAGCTGCGACTGGGCCTTTGCGGCGACTGGCTGATCGGTCCTCGCGTCGAAGCGGCCTGGCTGTCCGGTACGACCCTCGCGGACCGGATCGGCGCGCCCGCCTAGGGGCCGGCTCGGCGCCTGTCGCAGAGCTTGCATGCGGGCGGGTGCAACTGGGGCCTCGGCTCCCTAAATCTCCGGCATGAAGCGCGCGATCGATCCGTCATGAGGCCCCGCCCCGATCCGGTCGGCCCAGGCCAGGAAAGCGTCTGGGCCTATCCCCGGCCGCCCGTGGCTGTCCCGACTCCCGCGCATATCGTCATCGCCCATCACGGCGTCACGGTCGCCGACACCCGGTCAAGCATTCGCACGCTCGAGACCAGCCACCCGCCGACCTACTACATCCCGCCGGCGGACATCGCGCTCGGCCTGTTGCGCCGCGCCGAGGGCAGCTCGTTCTGCGAATGGAAGGGGGTGGCGGTCTATTGGGACGTGGTGGTCGGCGACCTCGTCCTGCCCCGGGTCGGCTGGAGCTACCCCGACCCCAGTCCCGCCTTCGCCAGCCTGCGCGATCACGTGGCCTTCTACGCCGGGCCGTTCGAACGCTGCAGCGTCGACGGCGAGACGGTGACACCGCAGCCCGGCGACTTCTACGGCGGCTGGATCACCCGCGCGCTGGCCGGCCCGTTCAAGGGCGTTCCCGGCAGCCGGGGCTGGTGACCCGATGAGCGACCGGTCTCCCCCGGATCGGACCTCGCCCAAGGCCCGCTCCATACCCAATGGACGTTTGTCCCGGCTGGGGCACTTCGGCCGGCTCGCGGGCGGGGTCGCCGGCGGTATGCTGGCCGAAGGCGCCCGCCGGCTCGCAGACGGCCAGCGGCCCCGGATGAGCGAGCTTTTGCTGACGCCCGCGAATGTCACCCGGGTGGCGGAGCGCCTGTCGCACCTGCGCGGCGCGGCCATGAAGCTGGGCCAGATGATCTCCATGGATGCGGGCGACGTGCTGCCGCCCGCCCTGACCGAGATCCTGGCCCGCCTGCGCCAGGACGCCCACCGGATGCCGCCACGCCAGCTCGAACAGACCCTGGCGGCGGCGTGGGGCGACAACTGGCGGACGCGGTTCGCGCGGTTCGACCTCACCCCGGTGGCCGCCGCCTCTATCGGCCAGGTTCACCGGGCCACAACCCACGACGGCCGTAGTCTGGCGATCAAGGTCCAGTACCCTGGGGTGCGAGACAGCATCGACGCCGACGTCGACAACGTCGCCACCCTGCTGCGGATGTCCGGTCTGCTGCCCCCGACCCTCGATATCGCCCCGCTCCTTGCGGCGGCGAAGACCCAGCTGCGCGAGGAAGCCGACTACCTCCGCGAAGGGGAGCAGATGGCGCTGTTCGGGCGGCTGCTGGCCGATGCGCCAGGCTACGTCGTCCCCGCCCTCGACCGGGAGTTCACGACCGGCCAGGTGCTGGCCATGAGCTTCGTGGATGCGCGGCCAATCGAGAGCTTGATGGATGCGCCGCAGAACGTCCGCGACGCCGTGCTGCGCGCGCTGATCGCCCTGGTCCTGCGCGAGCTGTTCGAGTTCGGCGTCATGCAGACCGACCCGAACTTCGGGAACTACCGCTACCAGCCAAGCACCGGGCGACTGGTGCTGCTCGACTTCGGCGCGGCCCGACCCGTGCCCCCGGAGACGACGGAGGGCTATCGGCGGATCCTGGCCGCCGCCATGCGTGAGGACCGCCAGGGCGTGCGCGAGGCGTCCCTGACCGCGGGATTCCTGGGTCCGGGCGCGGTCAGCCGCCATGGCGATCGGATCGATCAGATGATCGACGTGGTGATCGGCAAGCTCAGCGCGCCGCGGGCGTTCGACTTCGGCGACCGGCGCTTCGTCGAGGTCCTCCGCGAGCAGGGCTCCGACGTCGCCGCCGATCGCGGCGCGTGGCACGTCCCGCCCGCCGACATCCTGTTCGTCCAGCGCAAGATCAGCGGCGTGGCCCTGCTCGGCGCGCGCATGCGGGCCAGGGTCGACATCCGATCGATGATCGCGCCCTACCTCGCGCCGACCGCCTGACCCGCCATCAGGGTTTCGACGCGGTCGGCTCGTGGTCCATCGCCGCCGCCGCCAGCTCATGCTGCCGGGTTGTCCGCCCGGCGGCCTTCCGCTCGCTGTAGCGGTCGACCAGGTAGGCGTTTTGGTCGCGGGTGAGCAGGGTGAACTTGAACAGCTCCTCCATCACGTCGACGACCCGATCGTAGTAGTCCGACGGTCGCATCCGGCCCTCGGCGTCGAACTCCTGATAGGCCTTGGCCACCGACGACTGGTTCGGGATGGTGATCATCCGCATCCAGCGGCCCAGTAGGCGCATGGTGTTGACCGCGTTGAACGACTGCGAGCCGCCCGAGACCTGCATCACCGCGAGCGTCCGGCCCTGCGTCGGGCGCACGCTGCCGATCTCCAGCGGGATCCAGTCGATCTGGGCCTTCATGATGCCGGTGATCGCCCCGTGCCGCTCGGGACTGGTCCAGACCTGGCCCTCCGACCATAGCGACAACTCGCGCAGCTCCTGGACCTTCGGGTGGTCCGGCGTCGTGGCGTCCGGCAGCGGCAGGCCCGTCGGATCGAACACCCGCGTCTCGGCCCCCATCCGGTCCAGCAGACGCTGCGCCTCGTAGGTCAGGAAGCGGCTGAACGAGTGCGCTCTCAGCGAGCCGTACAGCAGAAGGATCCGGGGCGGATGGGTCGACGGCGCTGACGGTGTCAGCCGCTCCAGGGTCGGCCGGTCGGCGAAGGCGGTATCGAGCGCGGGTAAGGACGTCATGGACACTCTCGGCACGGTCGAACGCGACCGTCTTCCCTTCGTCTCATATTTCCATTATTCTGGAAATATGAAATCAAAGGACGCCATCGGCCGCTTAGGCGCCCTGGCTCACGAGGGCCGCCTCGCGATTTTCCGGATGCTGGTCAAAGCCGGTCCGGCGGGGATGGCCGCGGGCGATCTGGCCCGCGCGCTAGGTGCGCCCGCCAGCACCATGTCCGCCGCCTTCAACGTGCTGAGCCAGGCCGGCCTCATCACCTCGCAACGGGCTGGTCGTTCGATCATCTACGCCGCCGACTACGACGGCATGAGCGATCTGCTCTCGTTCCTGATGGAGGACTGCTGCGGCGGAAATCCCGAGATCTGCGCCCCGCTTGCCGCCATCGCCCCGCGCGGGTCCTGTGAGCGCGCCGATCTGCCGGAACCCTCGGCATGACGCCGGCGGACACCCGGCCCATGCCGCCCATGTCGCGGTTCGAGCGCTACCTGACGGTCTGGGTCGCGCTCTGTATCGTCGCGGGCATCGCGCTGGGCCAGGCCGCGCCTGGGGCCTTCCGCATGATCGCCAGCCTCGAGGTCGCCAAGGTCAATCTGCCGGTGGCGGCCCTAATCTGGCTGATGATCATCCCGATGCTGATGAAGGTGGACTTCGCCGCCATGCGCGCGGTCGGCCGCCACTGGCGCGGGATCGGCGTCACGCTCTTCGTCAACTGGGCTATCAAGCCCTTCTCCATGGCGGCGCTGGCCGCCCTGACCATCGGCTACCTGTTCCGGTCTTACCTGCCCGCCGCGCAGATCGACAGCTACATCGCCGGCCTGATCCTGCTAGCCGCCGCGCCGTGCACGGCGATGGTGTTCGTGTGGAGCAACCTGACCCGTGGCGACCCCAACTTCACCCTGAGCCAGGTGGCGGTGAACGACGCGATCATGATCGTCGCCTTCGCCCCCATCGTCGGTCTGCTGCTGGGTCTCTCGGCCATCACCGTGCCGTGGGCGACGCTGCTCCTGTCCGTCGGGCTGTACATCCTTGTGCCCGTGGCCGTCGCCCAGATCCTGCGCGCCCGGCTCCTGCGCGGCGGGGACGAAGCGCGGCTCCAGACGGTTCTCGCCCGCATCGGCCCCCTGTCGCTCACCGCCCTGTTGGCGACCCTGATCCTGCTGTTCGGCTTCCAGGGCGAGCAGATCGTGGCCCAGCCGGGGATCATCGCCCTGCTGGCCGTGCCGATCCTGATCCAGGTCTATTTCAATTCCGGCCTCGCCTATCTGCTGAACCGTTGGTCGGGTGAGGCGCACGGCGTCGCCGGCCCGTCGGCCCTGATCGGCGCCAGCAACTTCTTCGAACTGGCCGTCGCCGCAGCCATCAGCCTGTTTGGCCTCACCTCCGGCGCCGCGCTCGCCACGGTGGTCGGCGTCCTGATCGAGGTGCCGGTCATGCTCTCGGTGGTGGCCATCGTGAACCGCTCGCGCGGCTGGTACGAGCGCGGCTCCGCTGTCAGCCGGGTCGCGGCGCGAACGGACTGAGGCCCGCGGCCGTCGATCCCGACTTGACCGCCCCAAGGTCGCCCGTGCAGGTCCTGGCGCATGACGCTTCAACGCCTCGACGGTCCCCTCGTCACCCCGCAGTCCGGCCGCCCGCCGACCTCGATGGTCATCCTGCTGCACGGCTACGGCTCGAACGGCGACGATCTGATCGGCCTGGTCCCGTACTGGCGCGCCATCCTGCCGGACACCATCTTCCTGTCGCCGAACGCGCCGCAGCCCTGTCCGGGCGTCCCGGGCGGCCGACAGTGGTGGCCGCTGAACAGCTTCACGCCCGCGGCGCGCGCGGCGGGGGTTCGCGAGCCGGCGGAGACCCTGAACGCCTTCATCGACAGCCAGCTTGCTCACTACGGCCTGACCGAGGACCGTTTGGCCCTGGTGGGCTTCAGCCAGGGGACCATGGTCTCCCTCCACGTGGGGCCGCGTCGGGACAGGCTGGCAGGCATCGTCGGCTATTCGGGAATGCTGGCCGACCCCGACGCCCTGGCGGCCGAGGTCCGGTCCAAGCCGCCGGTGCTTCTGGTGCATGGCGACGCCGACCCCATGGTGCCGTTCGCGGCCTTGCAACAGGCCGTGACGGCGCTGGAGCCGTTGGGGTTCGACGTCTCGACCCACGTCTCGCGCGGTCTGGGACACAGTATCGATGAGGCGGGGCTGCAGCTGGGCGGCGCGTTCCTGGCTCGCGTCCTCGCCTGAACGCCGCGCCGACGCGGCTCGCCGACCCAGAAACGCCGGCCCAGAAACAAGGAGCCCCGACCGAGGTGTGACGTCCTCGTGCCGGGGCGGTAGGTCTTGTGCGTGTCCCGGCGACTGGAGAACCGGTATCCGCCGCGCACGGTCCGAGCCGACCGCGTCAACCTGCATAGCTTAACACCGAAGGCCGTTCTGACCAAATCGCTTGATGATGTGCGGGACTCATGGAGAGAGGCGCGGCCCTGGACGCTCTCCCGCCAGGGCCGCGCTCAGCCAGCTTCAGCGCGACCGTGGGCTCGGAACGCGCGCCAAATCTGGCTTGTTGCGCCGGGTCAGCAGCGCTTTTTCCAACCTGGACTTCTCCAGAAAGTCGAAGGTTGCGGTTCAGACGTCACGCCGGGGGCGGACCCCTAGGTCGCCCGAAAAAAATCACATCGCGGCGGAAAACGTCATGCCGACCGTGACCGGCCGCTGCGGCGTGATCTGCCGTCCCTTGCTCTGGCTGAAGGGATTCCCGAAGGCGAAGGTGTCGCTGAACGAGTCCAGCGGATTGACCACATAGACCTGCAGGGCGACGGGGAAGCCCCCGGTGACGCCCAGCACCTCCGCCGACAGCCGGGTCCGGGCATAGCCGCCCATCTTCGGCTGCGCCGCGTCGAAGGTGACCCGCGACTTGCCCACATAGGTGGCCTGCCCGACGAGCCGCAGAGTCCAGTCCGACGACAGCGGATGCTCATAGCTCAGCAATGCGCCGCCCGAGACCGCCGGCGCGCCTGGCAGGCCATTGACCAGCTGCGGCCGGAAGTCGGGATTCACCCGCGAGGTGCGGGTCTGCGACACACGACCGTTCAGCTGCGCCGACAGGCCGCCCGCCCCGCGGAAGGCCAGTTCGGTCTCCAGGCCGAGCACCCGGGCATCGCCCGCATTGGTCGTGTAGGCGATGCCGGAGGTGCGGAACTGGTCGGTCTGGATGTCGTCCCACAGCGAGTAGAACACCGCCGAGTTCAGCGACAGGCGGCTCTGCAACGCGGAGAGCTTCAGCCCGACCTCATAGTTCACCAAGCGATCCGGCGCGAAGGTCTGGCGCAGCTTCGACAGCTCGACCGCGCCGCCGGAATTCACCCCGCCCGAGCGATAGCCCTCCGACACCACCGCATAGGCCAGATCGCCATCGGCGAACCGCCACTGGATCGAGACCTTCGGAGAGAAGCCGTTGAAGGTCGTCGTGCGATCCAGACTGCGCGCCGGGAAGTCCTCCGACACCACGTCGGACTTCGTGTGGGTGTCGATGGTGAAGACGCGTCCGCCGACGGCAACGGTCCAGCCCGGCGCGAACGCATAGGACGCCTCGCCATAGGCCGCGGCCTCGCGGATATAGTCCCGGCGGCGATCGCCATAGACATGCACCAGCGGCGCTGCGAACGGCAGCTGCACCAGGAACTCGGTGGGCGACTTCACCGTCGTGTAGGACCCGTAGAGGCCGCCCAGC
This sequence comes from uncultured Phenylobacterium sp., assembly GCA_964575195.1. GTDB lineage: Bacteria > Pseudomonadota > Alphaproteobacteria > Caulobacterales > Caulobacteraceae > Phenylobacterium. The sequence goes on along the minus strand of CAZNPJ010000001.1, from coordinate 979,012 downwards.
CACTCGATCGGCCCCGCGCCCCGGGACGTCATGTACAGGTCCTGGACGATCAGGTTCGTCCGGGTGCGCTCCGAATAGATCGCCCGGTCGGCGAATGCGCTGTAGAGCAGCCGCTGGTCGGTGGAGTCGTACACGCTGCCGTAGCGGTGGCGGATATAGCCGGTGGACGAGGTGAGATCGGCCCACCCCCAGCTCCCGCGCACGGTCGCTGTGGCCAGTTCGATATCGTTCACATGCGGCTCGGCGTTGCGAACCTTGCGCTTAAGGCCGAGGCCCGGCGCGGTGTAGTGCGTGTCATCCGATCGAAGATGCTGGCCGGCCAGGGTGAGGTTCGCCGACCAGGCGTCGGTGGGCTCGTAGGTCACGATCAGGCGGGCCCCTCGACGCGCCGTCCGATCGACGTTGCTGCGGTTCTGGAGCATGTCGTCCAGATATCCGCCCTGCACTTCCTGATAGCCCGAGAGCCGCAGGCCCAGCTGATAGGGCAGCACCGGGTAGTTCACATAGCCTTCGACGGAGGCGCTCGGATCCCCGCCCTTGGTCACGGAGCCGGACGCCCGCACCTCGGCCGAAAGCTGCTCCAGATCCGGTTTACGGCTGACGATGCGATAGACGCCGCTCATGGAGCCGGCCCCGAACAGCGCCCCCTGCGGACCGCGCGCAACTTCAACCCGCTCGACGTCGGTCAGCCTCAGGTCGGGGTCGGGGGCGTTGTAGTTGACCGGGATATCGTCGAGGTAGGTCGCGACGGTCGAGCGGGTTCGCCCCGAATAGGCCCCATCCGACAGCCCGCGCAGCAACAGCTTGTTGCGACCGGGCCCGAGATTGGTCGCCTGGACGCCCGCGAACTGGCTGGCCGCCTCGCCCGCGTCTGTTGCGCCGGTCGCCTCGACGCTCCCACGGGGGATCGCGGTGACCGCCACCGCCAGTTCCCGCGCGTTTCGCACCCGCTTGGTGGCGGTGACCAGCAGCTCCGACACGGTGACCGGCGGCAGCGGCCTGGGCGTTTCGACCTGGCGGATCGCCACCACCTCGATCGCGCCGGGGGCGATCAGGCGCCAGCTGCAGGGGGCGTCGGCCAGCAGCCGGCTCAGCGCCTGGTCCAGGGTAAGGTCGCCCGCGAGCCGGGTGCGCGAGTATCCGGCGCACGCGCCCGCGCCGATCAGGGTGACGTTGCCCTGCTGGGCCAGGGTGAGCAGCGCCTCGGCATAGGGTTGCGGCTCGATCCGGAAGCGGACGCGGCCGGGCGCAGCCTCGGCGGACCCGCCAACGCCAAACGCCGCCACGCCGCACGCGACAGCGGCCACCCATATGCGACGCCGGAAGATAGTGCGCTCCGCCCTAAGCCGTCGGCCCTACTTTCGAAGCAGCAGGACTCCCCGCTCGGAAGGTATCGATCTTACCGGGAGCATCAAGCTCAGGCGGGAGATCACCGCCGCCTGATCGTCCAAAATAATCACGCCCGTCACAGGCGTCCGCGCCAGATCGGGGTCGGAGATTTCGATCTGTTGCACGAACTGGCGGTTCACATCGGCCACGACCTCGGCCAGCGGCGCGGCGCGATAGACCAGCCGGCCCGCCCGCCAGCCCAGCGCTTCCGCCGGATTGATCGCCTTCAGGGTCTCGACGCCCGTGCGACCGACCTCGAGGCGCTGGCCGGGGGTCAGCATGTAGTCATGACCTGCGACCGCGTCGGACGCCGGGCGCACCTGCACCTTGCCCTGCGCCACGCTGACCGACAGCAGGCCGCCCCGGGCGCGCACGTCGAACTGGGTGCCCACCACCCGGATCACGCGATCCGACGCCGCGACGGTGAAGGGACGGGCCTTATCGTGAGTGACGTCGAAGATCGCCTGGCCGTCGGCCAGTTCGACATGCCGCTCCCCGTGGGTGAACCGCACCGTCAGCCGGGTTTCGGCGTTCAGGTCGACAATCGATCCGTCGGCCAGGGTGATCTTCCGATGCTGGCCCTTGGCCGTCGAATAGCTTTGGCCCTCGGGCTGGGCCAACAGACCGGGCAGGATCGCCACCGCCAGGCCCGCCGCGATCGCGCCGCCGCCCGCCCCCATCAGCCAGCGGCGGGTGGCCGAGGGGCGATGGACGGGGCGCGCCGCATCGGCGGCCAGCGCGGCCAGAACCTCGTCGGCGCAGCTTTCGAATTCCTGCCAGGTGGCCAGGGCCCGGCGATAGGCGGCGGCGTGGGCCGGCGATTCCGCCAGCCACGCCTCGAACGCCAGGCCGTCGCTTTCCGTGACCTCGTCGCGCTGCAAGCGCGCAAGCCAAGCGCTGGCGTCAGCCATCACCTGCTCGTCGCTGGTCACCAACCGGGTCATCGTTCCGCCTGCACCGTCCGCGCGCACAGCGCTGGACAGGCGTTGAGACGTCGCCGGACATCCCAATCCCTAGGCCGGACGAAAAAATTCTTGGCGATCATGACCGCAGCCGCTGCGCCAGGTTGCGGATCGCCGCCTGGATATGCTGCTCGACCATCTTCACCGACACGCCCATCGCCTGGGCGGTCTGCGCCTGGGTCAGGCCTTCCAGCTTGTTGAGCCGGAACGCCTTGCCCATCTGCGGCGGCAGGGCGGCCACGGCGTCGGCCAGCTGGCGAACCCGCTGCTTCGACACGAGCACCTCGTCCGCGGCGGGCTCATCGACGACATCCTCGCCCCCCAGAACCGTCCGGGTCTCCTGCCGCCAACTGCCATTGCGGCGCGCGGCGCGCTGATGGCTGCGCACGTGATCCACCAGCAGGTTGGCGGCCATCCGGTACAGCAGCGCGCTCGGCGCGCGGACATCGGTTTCGGGGGGCAGCGCCGCCAGCTTCAAGTAAAGATCCTGCACCAGGTCCTCGGCCGTCGCCATGCAGCGGGTCCTGGCGGCCAGGAACAGCAGCAGGCTTTCTCGCTTCTCGAAGAACGCACGGATCAGCGGGCTGTCACCTCCCGCTCTATCCGACGGCCCAGACGGCGCCAAAGCCCGACCTCCCATGTGTCCCGCGCCAACGATGCAAGACCTTCTCGTCTGCGGCATGGCGAAAGAACGAGAAATAGCCAAGCTCTTTCCCGCCACAGGAGGCCCGGTTCGACACCGGCCGCTGGGCCTTGTGTCCGTCGGCCCTAGATGGCCTTAGGCGACGTCCGCTAGAACCGGCGGTGCGACGCGCCCCGACCGCGTCCTTTCGGAGACACTCGCCCTGGCCAGGACCGCCCCCTCACCCGAGGACGCCGATGTGATCGTGGTCGGCGCCGGGTCGGCCGGCTGCGTGCTGGCGAACCGGCTGTCGGCGGATCCCACGCGCCGCGTTCTGCTGCTGGAGGCGGGAGGCCAGGACGACTGGATCTGGTTTCACATTCCGGTCGGGTACTTGTTTTCCATCGGCAATCCCCGCGCCGACTGGATGTTCGAGACCGACCCCATCCCTGGCCTGAACGGCCGTCGCCTCCGCTATCCCCGGGGCAAGGTGATCGGGGGCAGCTCGGCCATCAACGCCATGATCTACATGCGCGGCCAGGCCGCGGACTACGACGGCTGGCGTGAGATGGGCCTTGCCGGCTGGGGGTGGGACGACGTCCTGCCGCTGTTCCTCGACCAGGAAGACCACATCGCGCCGCCGAACGAACATCACCGCCAGGGCGGCGCTTGGCGGGTCGAGCATCCGCGGATGCGCTGGCGGGTTCTCGACGCCTTCGCCGAGGCCGCCGAGATGGAGGGCGTGGCCCGCGTCGTCGATTTCAACACCGGCGACAACGCCGGCAGCGGCTACTTCCAGGTCAACCAGAAGGCCGGGCGTCGCTGGAGCGCAGCCGCCGGCTTCCTCAAGCCCGTCCTGAAGCGCCCCAATCTGCGCCTGGAGACCGCCGCCCACGTCGAGCGAATCCTCATCGAGGGCGGGCGAGCGGTCGGCGTGCGGTGGAGCCGCGGCGGCGAGACATTCGAAACCCGCGCGGCGGCCGGCATCGTGCTGGCCGCCGGCGCCGTGGGCTCGCCGCACCTGCTGGAGCTGTCCGGCGTGGGCGACGGCGCGCGGCTTGCAGACCTCGGCGTCGACACGGTTCGTCACCTTCCCGGCGTCGGCGAAAACCTGCAGGACCACCTGCAGATCCGGCCCATCTACGAGGTCGCCGGCGTACCGACCATGAACGCCCTCTACAAATCGTGGTGGCGCAGGCCCTTGATGGCCCTGGAATACGCCGCCTTCCGGCGGGGGCCGATGTCCATGGCGCCGTCGCAGATGGGAGCCTTCGCCCGCTCATCGCCCGACTACGCCACGCCCAACCTGCAGTTCCATATCCAGCCCCTGTCCCTGGACGCGTTTGGCGAGCCGCTGCACGCCTTCCCCGCCATCACCATCAGCGTCTGCAACCTGCGCCCCACCAGCCGGGGCGGGATCCACGCCCGCACGCCAGACTCCCGCGCCGCGCCGGCCATCCAGCCCAACTACCTGAGCACGATCGAGGACCAGACCGTGGCCGTGGACTCGCTCCGTCTGGTCCGGCGCATCGCCGCCCAGCCGCCGCTCCAGGCCTACGGAGCCCGCGAACGCGCGCCCAGCGTCACGGCGATCAGCGACGACGAAATCCTGGCCTCGGCGCGCCAGCTGGGGGCCACCATCTTCCATCCGGCCGGCACGGCGAAGATGGGCCTGGCCTCGGACCCGATGGCGGTGGTCGACGCCCGGCTGCGGGTCCACGGGGTCGGCGGTCTCTGGGTCGCCGACGCCTCGGTCATGCCGACGATCACCTCGGGAAACACCAATTCGCCCACCATGATGATCGCCGAGAAGGCCGCCCGGCTGATCGCCCAGGACGGCTAGCGGCTACCGTATTATCCCGTAAGGGACCATCCGGCATTCCATCGTTCGCCGATTGCCGCTAACCTCTGGGCTCCTCCCCCTAAAATCCAACTGGCTAGGCCCTGACTCCATGGCGCCTCTTCAGGCCGTGCATATCATCGACGACGACGACGCCGTTCGGGACTCCATGGCCGTGCTGCTGGAGACCCGCGGCTTCGACGTGGCGACCTACGCCAGCGGTCGGGCGTTCCTGGCGCAAGGCGAGGTGGCCGGCTGTGTCGTCACGGATGTCCAGATGCCCGACATGGACGGGCTGCAGTTGCTGCGCGCCTTCCGGGCGCGGACCCCCGACGTGCCGGTCCTGCTGGTCACCGCCCGCAGCCGCCGTGTCCTCGCCGACGACGCCGTGGCGCACGGGGCCCGGGCCGTGATCGAGAAACCCTTCCGCCCCGACGACCTGGTGGCGCTGGTGCAGGCCGCCATGGCCGACGCCTGACCGGCCTAGGCCTCGCCGTCCGCCTCGATCGCCATCCGAACCAGATCCGACAAGCTTTCGGCGTCCATCTTCATCATCAGGTTGGCGCGATAGGCCTCGACCGTCCGCGGACTGATGTCCAGGTCGCGGGCGATCTCCTTGTTCGAGGCCCCTTTCAACACGCCCGCCAGCACCTCGCGCTCGCGCGCCGACAGCGCCCCGATTTTTCGGGCGCTGGCGGCCCGGCGGCTCGCCCGCCCGGCCTGAATCTCCATCCGCGCGAGCGCCTTTCGGACCGCTTCGACGATGGCCTCGCCCGCATAGGGCTTCTCGATCAGATCCAGGGCGCCGTTCTTCAGCGCCTCGACGGCGATCGGCACATTGGCGGCGCCCGTCAGGACGATCACCGGGAAGCGGTCGAGCCGGTCGCCCAGGCGACGCAGCAGATCCAGGCCGCTGACGTCCGGCATATCGACGTCGGTCACCACGCAACCCGGCGCCGCGCGGTCCAGCCCCTTCAGAAAGGCCGTCGCGGACGGATACGTCGTCGCCGCGAAACCCGCCGCGTCCAGCAACAGCGCGAGCGAATCGCGCACGTCCGCGTCGTCGTCGATCACATGGACAGCCCCGCCCGCAGTCATCCCGTCAGGGCTCCGCCCGGTCGCGCGGCAGGCTGAAGCGGAACGTGGCGCCGCCCTCGTCGTTCGTCTCGACCCAGATCCGGCCGCCGTGCGCCTCGATGATCCGCCGGCTGATGGACAGGCCCACCCCCATCCCATCCGCGCTAGCCGTCGCGAAGGGCTGGAACAGCCGGTCGGCGATCTGCGGCGCGATGCCCGGACCTGTGTCGGCGATGTAGATCTGCAGCCATCCAGGCTCACCCACCGCGCTGCCGACGCGCAGCTCGCGGCGCGATCGGCCAGCCATGGCCTCGACGGCGTTCCGCGTCAGGTTGAGCACGACCTGTTGGACCTGGATGCGGTCCGCCAGTACGCGATCGGCGCCCGGGTCGAAAGCATAGCGAACCGTCAGGCCCTCGCGGGCCTCCCCGTCGATGGCGGCCTCGACCGCCTCTCGGACCAGCTCCGACGCCGACTCCGGCGCGGTGAGCACGTCGCCGCGGTCGACCCCGGCGCGCACCCGCGACACGATCTGGCCGGCGCGCAGGGTCTGGTCGCTGGCCTTTCGCAGCAGGTCCCCCACCTTCTCGACGGGGACGTCCTCACGGTCCAGCAGCTGTTGCGCCGCGCTCAGATAGTTGGCGACCGCCGTCAGCGGCTGGTTCAGCTCATGCGCCAGCGCGCCGGCCATGGCCCCGACCGCATTGAGCCGCGACACCCGGACCATCTGGGCCTGAATCGCGGCGAGGCGCGCGGCGTCGGCCTCGGCCCGCGCCAGACCCCGCCGGCGAAGGCCGCCAGCCGCGGCGAACACCGCGCCGAACGCCACGTCGATCACCAGTTCCACAGGCTCCAGCGGCGGCCCGCCGGCCATATTCGCGACGGCCAGCGCCACGACGACGCTCAGGCCCGTCACCAGGATCGCCGGCCAAAAGCCGCCGATCAGCGCCGCCAGGATGATGCCCGGCCACGCCAGCAGCATGGAAATATTGGACCCGAGCCGCTCGTGCAGCCACAGGCGCGACACCACGATCAACCCGCCCACGGTCAGGGCGAGAAGAAACGTCACCCCTTGCGTCCGCAACCTCGCGGACGGCCTCGACGCCGACACTCGCACGGGCTTTCGCCCCCCACAGCCTTAACGGCCACCAGCATACGCGGGCCGCGAAGTGTGACAATCCGAGATTGAAACGACGACGTTATGCCCGCTTTGCGGGTCCGACGTCCCGGAACGCCGTCAGAAGGTGATCACGGTCCGGATGCTCTCGCCCGCATGCATGAGGTCGAAGGCGTCGTTGATCTTCTCGAGCGGCAGCTTGTGGGTGATCATGGGGTCGATCTCGATCTTCCCCTCCATGTACCAATCCACGACTTTCGGGGTGTCGGTCCGACCGCGGGCGCCGCCGAAGGCGGTCCCCTTCCACACCCGGCCGGTGACCAGCTGGAAGGGCCGCGTGGAGATCTCCTTGCCGGCCTCGGCCACGCCGATGATCACGCTCTCGCCCCAGCCCCGATGGCAGGCCTCCAGCGCCTGGCGCATCACCGTGGTGTTGCCGGTGGCGTCGAAGGTGTATTCGGCTCCACCGTCCGTCAGAGCGACGAGATGGGCGACCAGATCGCCGGAAACTGTCGTCGGATTGACGAAATGGGTCATGCCGAAGCGCCGTCCCCATTCCTCGCGGGCTGGGTTCAGGTCGACACCGACGATCATGCCGGCCCCGACCATCTTCAGACCCTGGATCACGTTCAGGCCAATGCCGCCCAGGCCGAAGACGATGCAGTTGGCCCCGGCCTCGACGTCGGCGGTGTTCACAACCGCGCCCACGCCCGTGGTGACGCCGCACCCGACGTAGCAGGCGGTCTCGAACGGCGCGTCCTTGCGGATCTTGGCGACCGCGATCTCGGGCAGCACCGTGTAGTTCGAGAACGTCGAGCAGCCCATGTAGTGATAGACGGTCTGACCCTTGTACGAGAACCGGCTGGTTCCGTCCGGCATCAGGCCCTTGCCCTGCGTCGCCCGGATCGCCGTGCACAGGTTGGTCTTGCGGCTGAGGCAGCTTTTGCACTGCCGGCATTCCGGCGTGTAGAGCGGGATAACATGGTCGCCCACGGCGACGGACGTCACGCCCGGCCCCACCTCGACCACCACGCCTGCGCCTTCGTGGCCCAGCACGGATGGGAACAGGCCCTCGGAATCCAGGCCGTCGAGGGTGTAGGCGTCCGTGTGACAGACCCCGGTGGCCTTGATCTCGACCAGCACCTCGCCGGCCCGCGGCCCCTGCAGGTCCAGTTCCACGATCTCAAGCGGCTTCTTGGCCTCGAACGCCACGGCGGCCCGCGTCTTCATCGCTCATCCTTCGACTCGTTTAGCGCGCGCAGCATTTCCGAAGCCGGCGACGAAGGGAAGGTGAATGCGCCTGACGCAGCGGCGCCGCGCTAAGATGACGCCATGGACGCTCTGCGCCGACGCATCGAAGGCCACCTCGCCGGGTTCGACCGGATCGCCCTGGACGTGGGCGACCGACGCCGCGCGGCCGTGGCGGTGGTCGTGGCCCCGACGCCGGATGGCCCAGCGTTCGCGCTGACGCGCCGCGCCCTGCACATGCGCCGCGGCGCCGGCAACTACGCCCTGCCCGGCGGCAACGTCGACCCGGACGAGGATCCCATCGATGCGGCCCTGCGCGAGACGCAGGAGGAACTGGGCGTCACCCTGACCCGCGCGGCGGTGCTGGGCCTGCTGGACGACTTCGTCACCCTCGGCGGCCATGTGGTGACCCCGGTCGTCATGCTGTCGGACAAACCTGTGACCCTCATCCCCAACCCGGACGAGGTGCACGACGCCTGGCTCGTGCCGCTCACCGACCTCGACCATCCCCGCGCGCCCCGGCGTGAGGCGCACCCGGACGGCGGCCCTTCCGTCCTGCGCATGTTCGCCCGCGGCAGCTGGATCAACCCGCCGACCGCGGCCTGGCTCTACCAGTTCCGCGAGGTCTGCCTGCACGGCCGTCCCTGCCGAACGGACGCCATCGGCCAACCCAACTGGACCGCCAACTGACCCACGTTCGGTTGACGCCGGCGGCGCGGGCCTGGAACATCGTCCCGGGTTTTCGAGGGGGTCACATGTCCGGAATTCTGCGCGGCCTGGCGCTGGCGCTGCTCGTCGCCACGCCCGCTGTGGCGCGCGAGCCGATCATCGACATGCACATGCACGCCCTGGCCGCCGGGGACCAGGGCCCGCCGCCGCTGGCGATGTGCGCGCCGCTCTCGCCCATGCCGACCTGGGACACGGCGAAGCCGACGGCGGAGTCCTACCTCGCGCCGTTCAAGGCCCCCCGGTGCGCCAATCCGATCTGGTCTCCGAAGACCGACGACGAGATCATGCGCAAGACGCTGGAGATCATGGAGCGGCGCAATATCATCGGCGTCGTGTCCGGCCGCTTCGCCAAGGTGAAAGCCTGGCGCGCCGCGGCGCCGGACCGCGTGATCCCGTCGCTGATCCCTTCGATGCCGCCCACCGCCGCCCTCACCGACGAGCTGGCCAAGAGCAAGGCGGCGGGCCAGATCGCCGTCGTGGGCGAACTGGGCCTGCAGTACGAGGGCATCTCGCCGGATGACCCAAGGATGGAGCCGATCTGGGCCGCAGCCGAGGCCAACGACCTGCCGGTCGCCATCCACATGGGTCCCGGCCCGCCCGGCGTCGCCTACGCGCCCGGCTCGGGCTACCGCGCCCGGCTGAGCAGCCCGCTGCTGCTGGAAGAGGTGCTGGTCCGCCATCCGAAGCTGCGGGTGAACATCATGCATGCCGGCTTCCCGATGCTGGATGACACCCTGGCGGTGCTCTACGCCCACCCCCAGGTCTATCTGGACACCGGCGTGATCGCCTACACCCAGCCCCGCCCCGCCTTCTACCGCTACCTCCAGGCCCTGGTGGACGCCGGCTTCGGCGAGCGGATCATGTTCGGCTCCGACCAGATGGTCTGGCCCGAGACCCTCGAGCGCGCGATCGCCGCCATCGAAGAGGCGCCGTTCCTCACCCGGCAGCAGAAGCGCGACATCCTCTACAACAACGCCGCCCGCTTCCTCCGCCTCGACGCCGCCACCCAAGCCCGCCATCGCGGCATGTGAAGGCGCGCGCGGCGCGCATGCCGCCTCCGCACTAGCGAGCGGTGACGGAAGCTGGCTTCATGTCGCTCTCGCCTGGAGCCGCCGATGGCCTACGACCGCGACAACCGCCCGGACCTGTCCGCCTACTGGATGCCGTTCACGGCCAATCGCCAGTTCAAGGCCGCCCCGCGGCTCCTGGTGTCCGCCAGCGGCATGCACTACCGCGCCGACGACGGGCGCGAGGTGCTGGACGGCACGTCGGGGCTCTGGTGCGTCAACGCCGGCCACGGGCGGCCCGAGATCGCCGCCGCCGTCCAGAACCAGCTGATGACCCTGGACTACGCCCCGTCGTTCCAGATGGGCCACCCGATCGCCTTCGACTTCGCCACCGCCCTGGCTCAGATCGCGCCCGAGGGCCTGGACCGGGTGTTCTTCACCAACTCCGGCTCGGAGTCCGCGGACACGGCGATCAAGATCGCCATCGCCTACCACCGCGCCCGCGGCGAGGGACAGCGCAGCAAGATCGTCGGCCGCGAGAAGGGCTATCACGGGGTCGGCTTCGGCGGGATCTCGGCCGGCGGGCTGGTCAACAACCGTCGGGTCTATCCCCTGCTCCCCGCCGACCACATGCGCCACACCCACGACCCGGCGCGCAACGCCTTCTCCCGCGGCCTGCCGCCCCATGGTGCGGAGCTGGCCGACGACCTGGAGCAGCTGATCGCCCTGCACGGCGCCGAGACCCTGGCGGCGGTGATCGTCGAGCCGGTGGCCGGATCGGCGGGCGTCCTGCCGCCGCCGGTCGGCTATCTTCAACGCCTGCGGAAGATCTGCGACGCCCACGGCATCCTCCTGATCTTCGACGAGGTCATCACCGGCTTCGGCCGTCTGGGCGCGCCCTTCGCCGGCCACTACTTCGGCGTCACCCCCGACATCATGACGACGGCCAAGGGGATCACCAACGGCGTCCTGCCCATGGGCGCGGTCTTCGTCCGGCGCGCCGTGCACGATGGCGTGGTCGAGGGCGCGGCCGCGGCCATGGAGTTCTTCCACGGCTACACCTACTCGGGCCATCCGGTGGCCTGCGCGGCGGGCCTCGCGACCCTGGACATCTACCGGCGGGAGGGGCTGTTCACCCGCGCCGCCGACTTGGCCGAGACCTGGGCCGACGCCGTCCACAGCCTACGCGACCTGCCGCTGGTGACGGACGTGCGGAACCTGGGCCTGATGGCGGGGATCGACTTGACGCCCCGGCCGGATGCGCCCGGCGCCCGCGGCTATGCGGCGATGGTCGCCGCCTTCGAGGCCGGCATCCTGATCCGCGCGACCGGCGACACCCTGGCCATGTCGCCGCCCCTGATCGTCAGCTCGGCCCAGATCGACCAGCTGGCGACGACGCTCCGGGCCGTCATTTCGGCGCTCGACTGACCGCCTTGGCGATGGCCGCGATCAGCGGCGAGGTGGGCAGGTCCCGCCCATCCCACTGCGTCACCGGCCGCACGCCCATCAGGCTGTTGGTCAGGAACATCGGCGCGCCCGCGATCCGCCCCGGGTTGGTGAACACCTCCTGCACCGGCACGCCCAGCCGGTGGCAGGCCGCGATCACCTCGCGCCGCATGATCCCGTCCAGCACGCCGCAATCCAGGTCCGGCGTGAACACCTCGTCGTGGCGCACCCAGAAGACGTTGGCCGCCGCCGCACAGGCCACCTCGCCGGCCGTGTTCAGCATCAGCGCCTCGTCGGCCCCCGCCTCCCGCGCCTCGGCCCGGGCCAGGACGTTGTCGAGGTAAGATAGCGTCTTCAGCCTTGAGGCCGGCGAGCGGTCGTTGCGGCGGACCTTGGACGTGGCCAGGGTGCTCCCGCCCGTCGGCGCCGGCGAGGCCTTGGCCAGCACGGTGAGCCGGGGCTGCGGGTCATCGGGCGGATCCAGGCCCCGCGCGCCCGATCCTGCGCTCCAGTTCAGGCGGACGGCGGCGCGAACCGGGCTGCCGGCGGCGTCCAGGGCCACCAGCGCCGCACGCTGCAGGTCGTCCGCGGCGGGCGGCGGCAGCTTCAGCACCCGGCATCCCCGCCCCAGCCGCTCCACGTGCGCGTCCCAGTGGACCAGCGTGTCGTTCGCCCACAGCACCGTCTCGAACAGGCCATGTCCGAGCGTGAAGCCGCGGTCGTCGATGGGAATCTCGGTCATGGCGCGTCCATCAGGGCCTTGAGGATGGCGCCGATCTTGGTCGTGGTCTCTGCGACTTCCGCGCCAGGGTCGCTGTCCGCGACGATCCCGCCCCCGGCGCGAGCTTCGAACGTCCAGCCCGCCGCATTTTCAGTCAGCGCGAGGGTCCGGATCAGCACGCTGGCCTCCAGGGCGCCATCCGGGCCGGCCCAGAACAGGCTCCCGCAATAGGGGCCGCGCGGCGGCTCGTGCCGGGCGATCACCTGCATCGCCTGCAGCTTGGGCGCCCCCGTGACCGAGCCCGGCGGGAACGCGGCCAGGAACGCGTCCCAGGCGCCGACCCCGGCCCGCAGCCGCCCGCGGACCCGGGACACCAGATGGTGGACGTTCGCATAGCTCTTGAGGCCCCACAGCTCCGGAACCTTCACCGTACCCGGCGTGCAGACGCGGGCCAGATCGTTTCGCATCAGATCGACGATCATCAGGTTCTCGGCGCGGTCCTTGACGCTCTCCTGCAGCTCCGCCGCCAGCGCCGCATCCGCCGCGGCGTCCTGGCCGCGCGGCCGGGTGCCCTTGATCGGATGGGTCTCGGCCCACAGGCCATCGGCCTCGGCGCGAACCGACAGGAACCGCTCGGGCGAGTTGGAGACCAGCGCCCGCCCGGGCAGGTTCAGGAACGCCGCGTAACCCGCCGCGCTCTGCCCCGCCAGCCGGGCGAACAGGTCGAAGGGCGCGACGCCGTCCCCCAGCCGCCCGCGCCAGGGCCGCGCGAGGTTGGCCTGGAAGATCTCGCCGGCCGCGATCCGCCCCACCGTCTCGGTCGCCGCCGCGGCGTGCCGCGCATCCGGCGTCTCCAGCGCGATCTCGGCCGCCAGCACCCCCGTGCGCGGAGTGTGGCGTGGCGCATCGAGCCAGCTCTCGGCGAACGCCGCCGCCGCCGCCGCCGCGTGGCGATCCGGCCCCCGGCCGATGGCGACCACGCGCCGTTCGCCGGCGTGAAACGCCAACAGCGCCGGATACCGCAGCAGGATCAGGTCGGGCCAGTCGCCGCGCGCCTGTGGGGCGGTGGGCTCCAGCTGCGCCGACAGCTCATAGGCGGCCAGGCCGACCACGCCGCCCTGGAACGGCGGCCCGTCGCGCATCCGCTCGCCCGCGCCCAGTACGCCGGTCAGGTCCAGGCCCGCCGTGGTCACCACATCGGGCTGGCGCAGCACATAAGACCAGCCCCCGGCGTCCGACAGCAGGACACAGGCATGCACCTCGTCCGCGAACGCCGAGGCCACATCCACCGGATCGGCCCAGGTCGCGGCGCGCAGGGCGACGCAGGTCAGCGCGGGCGGCGCGTCGGGACAGGTGGCGGGTTGGCTCCTCACGGCCCGCCTATAGCGCATCGCTGGCCTGTTGACCTGCCGCCTCGTCAAGCGCGCCGAATGGCGAAAACGCCAGGGAGGCCGCATGTCCTACGAGACGCTGCTCTACGAAACCGACGGGCCGGTGCTGACCATCACCCTCAACCGCCCCGACAAGCTGAACGCCTACACCGCCGTCATGGGCGCGGAGCTGGCCGACGCCTTCAACCGGGCCGATGCGGACGACGCGGTGCGGGTGGTGATCGTCACCGGCGCGGGACGCGGGTTCTGCGCCGGGGCCGACATCTCCGGCGGCGCCGGCGCCTTCGACGCCAAGGCCGAGGGCTCGGTGGCCTTCGCCGCCCCGGGCCAGCCGCGCCAGACGGGCGGCGGCTTCGTCGAGGCGATCTTCAACTGCCGCAAGCCGTCGATCGCGGCGATCAACGGCGCGGCGGTCGGCGTCGGCGCGACGCTCACCCTGCCGATGGACATCCGCATCGCCGCCGAGGGCGCCAAGATCGGCTTCATCTTCGCCCGCCGCGGCTTGGTGCCGGAGGCCGGCAGCGCCTGGTTCCTGCCCCAGCTGGTCGGCCTGCCCACCGCGCTCAAGTGGTGCCTCACCGGCCGGCTGCTGTCGGCCGCCGAGGCCGAAGCCGGCGGACTGCTGGCCGAGGTGACCCCGCCGGACCAGCTCCTGGCCCGCGCCCGCGAACTGGCGCGCGAGATCGCCGACAACACCGCCCCGGTGTCCATCGCGCTGGCCCGCCAGATGCTGTGGAAATTCGCCGGCCAGGACAGCCCCGACGGGGCCCTGGCCATCGACGGACACCTGTCGATGGTGCTGGGCGCGGGTCCGGACGTGAAAGAGGGCGTCGCCGCCTTCCTCGAAAAACGCCCGCCCAACTTCCCCGGCAAGGTCTCCCGCGACATGCCCGAAGCCTGGGTCAAGGCCCGCTAAGGCGACAGGGGCAGGCACAGAAAAACGCGAACAACTTTGACTTGGCCGCGAGCCACATGTTCTTGTTATGTTCATGTCGCAAAGCGCGAGCATTTCCGAACGGCGCCTGGAAATCCTGGCGAAGCTGGCCGAGCTGGATCTCGTGGCGGTTCAGGAGGCGCACGCCAGCTATCTGGCGGCCATCGACACGCCGCTGGAGGCGGAAAAGGCGCGCACCTATCAGCGGATGGGCCGCTCGCTGCGCCAGTCCGTGGCCGTGCATGAGCGGCTGGAGCACAACGCCGCCCGCCGCGCCCGCGAGGATGCCGAAAGCGCCCGCCGCGACGTCCTGTTCGATGCGCCTCAGCCGACGCCCGATCCGCCCCGCCGCCAGCATCCCCGCGATATCGAAGCCGCCGACCAGCGCGCCGACGATCTGCGCACCGCCGTCCGCCGGGTCATCTGGACCGAGGGCTTCGAGAAGAGCGAGCTGGAAACCGAGCGCGAGCTGGCGGCCGACTATTGCCGCCTGCTGGAAGACTGGATTCTCGACGAGCGCTGCGAAGACGCCTTCGTCACCCGCGACCTCGACGAGCACGTCGCCGAGATCTGCGAGACCCTGGGCCTCAACCCCGAGAACGCCGCCCGCTGGCGCGATCTCCCCGAGGTCGATCTTGCCGTGATCCGCCGCTGGCTCGGCGACCGCGCCGGCTACGCCCGGCCGCCGTGGTCGGGCTCGGGCTGACCGCCCGCCTTATCGCGATCTACTTCAATCCCGCCACATAGGCGTCGATCTCGGCCAGCCGCGCCGCCACCTCGTCCTGCGACAGGAACGAGCCCGTGAAGCTGTTCTTCGCCAGGGTCACCAGATCGTCCCGCGACAGCGCCAGCGCCGCCGCCGTCTCGGTCCAGTTCTGACCCAGATAGCCGCCGAAGTAGGCCGGGTCGTCCGAGTTGAGCGTCGCCTTCAGGCCCAGGTCCAGCATCCGCTTCAGCGGATGGGCCTTCAGGTCGTCCACCACGCAGAGCTTGAGGTTGGACAGCGGACAGACCGTCAGGGTCATGCCCGTCTCGACCAGTCGCTTGACCAGCGCGGCATCCTCCAGCGCCCGGTTGCCGTGGTCGATCCGGTCGACGTGCAGCACGTCCAGCGCCTCCCAGACATAGTCGGGCGGCCCTTCCTCGCCGGCGTGGGCGACCACCTTCAGCCCCTTGGCCTTGGCGGCGGCGAACACCCTAGCGAACTTCGACGGCGGATGACCCACCTCCGAGGAGTCCAGGCCGACCCCGGCGATCCGGTCCAGATAGGGCTCGGCCTGCGCCAAGGTCGCGAACGCCGCGTCCTCGTCCAGGTGGCGCAGGAAGCAGAGGATCAGGCTGGAGGTCACGCCCAGGTCCCGCTCGGCCTCGGCCATGCCGGCCAGCAGGCCGTCCATCACAGTCGCGAACGCGACGCCCCGGTCGGTGTGGGTCTGCGGATCGAAGAACAGCTCGACGTGCTTGCAGCCATCGGCCGCCACCCGGCGGAAATAGGCCATCGCTAGGTCGTGGAAATCCCGCGCGGCGATCAGCACGCCGGCGCCCTGGTAGTAGATGTCCAGGAAGTCCTGCAGGTTCGAGAACGCATAGGCCGCCCGCACCTCGTCCACCGTCTTGAACGGCAGGTCGATCCCGTTGCGCTTGGCCAGCTCGAACATCAGCTCGGGCTCGAGGCTGCCCTCGATATGCAGGTGCAGTTCGGCCTTGGGCAGGCCCCGGATGAAGTCGGCGTCGGTCATGGCGATGTCGTCACGTGGAAACGCCATCCGGGTCAAGGCTTGCGACGCGCGGGCGGGGATGTGACGCGGCGCCGACCCCTGATCGCACCCCGTCGACCGGACAACATTGACCCCGATGTTCTTTCTATGTTCTCGTAACATCCGGGGTCCGAGCCGTGGCCCAGCCCTCTACCCCGGAGGCCGTCGCGGTCGTCGCCCGAGATGACGGTCGCCGGCTGCTTAGGGACTTGCGCCGCCCCCCTGAACGGCGGCAGGTTCAAAGTTGAACGGTGCGTCAGGATACCGGGCGAGGACGGGGCGAGCGAGATGAAGACGTTGATCACGGTGCTGCTGGCGGCGACCGCGCTGTCCGGTGTGGCGCAGGCCAAGACGATCGCGGTGGCGCCGGGCGCCGAGGCGCAGGAGCGGATTCAGACGGCGTTGCTGGACGCCAAGCCGGGCGACGTGGTGCGGCTGGCCGCCGGGCGCTACGAGCTGTCGGACGGGCTGTCGCTGGACGTGGACGACGTGACCGTGACGGGCGCCGGGCCGGACGCGACCGTGCTGTCGTTCAAGGGCCAGAAGGGCGCGGGCGAAGGCCTGCTGGTCACCTCGGACCGGGTGACGGTGCGCGACCTGGGCGTCGAGGACACCAAGGGCGACGGGGTCAAGTCCAAGGGCTCAGACCAGATCAGCTTCATCAACCTGCGTGTCGAGTGGACGGGCGGGCCCAACGAGAAGAACGGCGCCTATGGCGTCTATCCGGTCAGCTCGACCAATGTCCTGATCGACAAGGTGACGGTGAAGGGCGCCTCGGACGCCGGGATCTATGTCGGCCAGTCGAAGAACATCGTGGTCAAGCGCAGCCGCGCCGAGTTCAACGTGGCCGGCATCGAGATCGAGAACTCGATCAACGCCGACGTGTTCGACAACGTCGCGACCCGCAACGCCGGCGGCATCCTGGTCTTCGACCTGCCGAACCTGCCGCAGATGGGGGGCAACTCCACCCGCCTGTTCCGCAACAAGGTGGTGCAGAACGACACGCCCAACTTCGCGCCGAAGGGCAACATCGTCGCCAGCGTGCCGACCGGCACCGGCGTGATGATCATGGCGAACAAGAACGTCCACATCTTCGAGAACGAGATCGCCGACAACCAGACGGCGGCGGTGATGCTGGTCAGCTACATCCAGAAGTTCGACGACAAGACCTACAACCCCCTGCCCCGCGACATCGTCGTGCGCGACAACAAGCTCGGCCGGAACGGCTGGGAGCCCAAGTTCGACGGCGGCGCCATCCTGGCCAAGATGATGGGCGGCGCCCTGCCCCCGGTGATGTGGGACGGGGTGACGGCGGCCACGGGCAACAGCGAGGTCGTCCGCGTGCGGATCACCGACGGCCCGGTGCTGAACCTTCAGCTGCCCGCGCCGGGCGCCTTACTGCAGGCCAAGCCGGTGAAGTCGGACACCGTCGGCGACGCCCAGATCGCCGAGCCGGCGGCGGTCGTGCTGCCCAAGCGCCAGGCCGACCTGGGTGCTTAGGAGCCTGCGTGCGGGGCTGACCGGGCTGGCGGCCCTGGCCTGCCTGGGCGCGGCGCCCGCGGCCCCGGGCGTGGCGCTGGACGTGCTGCTGGCCGAGGCGCCCGCGCCGCGGCTGGCCGACTATCGCCTGTTCAAGGACACGTCCGGCCGCCAGCCGAACGGGCTGACGCCCTACGGCCTCAACACGCCGCTGTTCACCGACTACGCTGAGAAGTTCCGCTACCTCTACCTGCCGCCGGGGACCAAGGCCGCCTATCGGGCGGAAGGGGTGCTGGACCTGCCGGTGGGGGCGACCCTGGTGAAGACCTTCGCCTATCCTGCCGACATGCGCCGGCCGGACGAGAAGGTCCGCTACCTTGAGACCCGGCTGCTGATCCATAAGCGCGAGGGCTGGGTCGCCCAGACCTACGTCTGGAACGCCGAGCAGACCGAGGCGGTGCTGAAGCGGGCCGGCGCGCGGATCGACGTCAGCTTCGTCGACGGCCGAGGCCAGACCGTTCAGGTCGACTATGCCGTCCCCAACCAGAACCAGTGCAAGGAGTGCCATCAGCTCGACAAGGCGGTGACGCCGATCGGGCCCAAGGCGCGGAACCTGAACGCCGACTTCGCCTATGCCGGCGGGACCGAGAACCAGCTGGCGCACTGGACCCGCCTGGGCCTGCTGACCGGCGCGCCGAAGCCAGCGGCGGCCGCGCGCACGGCCCGCTGGGACGACGCCCACGAACCGCTGGAGGCGCGGGCGCGGGCCTATCTCGACGCCAACTGCGCCCACTGCCACAATCCGCGCGCGGTGGCCTCCAACTCAGGCCTGTTCCTGAACCTCGAGGAATCGCGCCCCGCCGCCCTGGGCGTCGGCAAGCAGCCGGTCGCCGCCGGGCGCGGCTCGGGCGGCCTGCGGGTCGACATCGACCCCGGCCATCCGGACGGCTCGATCCTGGAGTACCGTATGGCCTCGACCGAGCCCGGCGTGATGATGCCGGAACTCGGCCGCTCCCTGACCCACGCCGAGGGCTTGGCCCTGGTCCGCGCCTACATCGCCGGCATGACACCCCCGTGAGGCCGACCGCCGGTTTGCCGAACCTAACGGAAGGGCGCTAAAGGCGCCCCAGAACCTGATCGGAGCCCTGCCTTGGCCGACCTCTTCGCACCGATGACGATGACCCATGGCCCGGCCATGAAGAACCGCTTCATGCTGGCGCCGCTGACCAATCTGCAGAGCCATCCCGACGGGACGCTGTCGGATGACGAGTTCAAGTGGCTGACCAAGCGGGCCGAGGGCGGCTTCGGCCTGACCATGACCTGCGCGGCGCACGTCCAGGCGGTGGGCCAAGGCTTTCCCGGACAGCTGGGCGTGTTCGGCGACCAGCATCTGCCCGGACTGACGCGGCTGGCGACGGCGATCAAGGCGGCGGGCAGTGTCGCGGCGCTGCAGCTGCACCACGCCGGCAACCGCAGCCCCAAGGACCTGGTCGGCCAGCCGGTCTGCCCCTCCGACGATCCCGAGACCGACGCGCGGGCGCTGAGCCTGGGCGAGGTGGAGCAACTGGTCGAGGACTTCGTGGCCGCGGCGGTTCGCTCGGAGACGGCCGGGTTCGACGGCGTGGAGATCCACGGCGCGCACGGCTACATCCTGGCCCAGTTCCTGTCGGCCGAGATCAACAAGCGCGAGGATCGCTACGGCGGATCGCTGGAGAACCGCGCGCGGATCATCTTCGAGATCATCGACGGCATCCGCCGCCGGACCGGCCCGAACTTCCAGGTCGGCCTGCGGCTGTCGCCGGAGCGCTTCGGCCTGAAGCTGACAGAGATCGTCGAGGTGGCGCAGACGGTGCTGCGCGACGGGAGGATCGACTACCTCGACATGTCCCTCTGGGACGTCTTCAAGGAACCGGCCGAGGAAGAGCATCAGGGCCGCAGTCTGATGAGCTATTTCACGTCGCTCGACCGCGGAAACGTGCGGCTGGGCGTCGCCGGCAAGGTCACCACCCCGGCGATCGCCGCCCAGATGCTGGACGACGGGGCGGACTATGTCCTGATCGGCCGGGCGGCCATCCTGCACCACGACTTCCCGGAACGCGCCCGCGACCCGGCGTTCACGCCGGTGGCGCTACCGGTGACAGCCGAATATCTGACTCACGAGGGACTGGGACCGGCGTTCGTGGCCTACATGTCCGGCTGGCCGGGGTTCGTGAAGGCGGCGTAGGCCACGGCGATCCCTGCGCGCGTTCCAGAGCGTCAAGCTGACGACCACGACGGCGTAGGCGCCGAAGCCGGCCATCAACAGTGCGGTGTGTAGCTCGAACGCCGTCATCGCCACGATCCCGTGAAGTCCACGGTCGACCTTCGGCTTTTGGCGCGCACGTGAAAATTCCGTAGTGCTACGTCCGTAGAACTACCTAGGCCTTTACGTTCAGAACGCTCGGCTTCGGACCGCCGGTGGCCCAGTCGAGCAGTTCGACCGGATGGACGACCGGCGCGTCCAGGACGGGCGCCAGCTGCGCCATGCAGCCCACGTTGCCGGCGGCGACGACCTGGGCGCCGGCGGCATTGACGTTGGCGGCCTTGCGGTCACGCAGTCGGGTGGCGAGCTCCGGCTGCAGGACGTTGTAGACCCCGGCCGAGCCGCAGCAGAGGTGCCCCTCCGCGACCGGCCGAACGTCGAAGCCGGCCTCGGCCAGCAGGCGCGGCGGAACGGCCTTGATCTGCTGGCCATGCTGCAGCGAGCAGGCCGCGTGATAGGCGACGCTCAGCGACGGGTGCGGGACGACGGCGGGCAGGCCGGCCTCGGCGATGAACTCCAGGATGTCGCGGGCGGGCACGGCCTCGCCGACGAGGCGGCGATAGCTTTTCAGCATCGTCCCGCAGCCGGCGGCCGTGGTGACGATCGCGTCGACGGGCCCGGCTGCGGCCCAGGCGGCGAAGTTTGTCCGGGCCATGGCCTTGGCCTCGCCGGCGCGGCCCAGGTGCTCCGGCAACGCGCCGCAACAGACCTCGCCCTCCGCCAGCACCACCTCGTAGCCGGCCCGGGTAATCAGCCGGATGGCGGCGGCCCGGACCTGCGGAGCCATGACGGGCTCGACGCAGCCCTGGAGCAGCACGACCCGGCCCCGAGGCGCGCCCACCGCCTGCAGCGACGGCCGCGCCCTGGCGGTGGGACTGGCGGTGGGGACCAGGGACAGCATCGCCGCCAGCGGCTTGAGACCGGTGCGGACGAGCGTGGACTGCATCGGCTGGGCTAGGCGACCGAGGGCGAGCGCCACCCTCAACCGTGCGGGCCGCGTCAGCACCCGCGCGAGCACCGCCCGCAGCAGACGCTCGGGCCAGGGGCGTACGTGGTGGGTCTCGATGTGGGCGCGGGCGTGGTCGATGAGTTGAGCGTAGTCCACGCCGGACGGGCAGGTGGTGGTGCAGGCCAGACAGGACAGGCAGCGGTCGACGTGCGTCACAGTGCTGGGCGCGGGCGGGCCGCCCGTCTCCAGCATGTCGCGGATCAGCTCGATGCGGCCGCGTGGACTGTCGCGCTCGTCGCCCAGCAAGACATAGGTTGGGCAGGTCGCGGTGCAGAAGCCGCAGTGGACGCACTTGCGTATCGCGGCCTGGCTGGCGGCGGTCTCAGGATCGGCGAGCTGGTCGGCGGTGAACGCGGTCTTCATGCGGCGCCGTCCATCCGGCCACGATTGAGGACGCCCAAGGGATCAAAGGCAGCCTTCACGCGGTCCTGCAGGGCGCCCAGCGGGCCCTGACGCGGCGCGAAAGCGGGGCCTCCGCGCAGGCAGAGCGCGTGGCCGCCTAGGCTGGCCGCCACCGCGCGGACCTTGGTGGCAGGTTCATCGGTCAGCAGCCAGGCCAGGCCGCCGGCCCAGTCGTAGAGGGCGTCGCCAGGTAGGCCGTGGGGTCCGCGCCAGCCCACCGCAGGCGGCAGCGAAAGGCGCCACAGCGGACGCGGGTCGTCGGCGAAGGCCTCGACCTCGCGGACTTGGGTCCAGAAGACCTTTGAATGGTCGCGGTCGAGGGCGTCCACCCGGCCATGGCTCGTCAACGCCGCCGCCAGGCCCGCGGCGCGGGCGGCGACCGACGCCTCGAAGCCCTCCAGGCGTATGGCCGTCACGCCCATCTCGGCCTCCAGCGGCGCGGCGTTCGCGGCGAAGGCTGGCAAATGCGCGGCGGCCGAGACTTCGAACGGCCCGTTCATCGCGACCCCCATGACCTCAGCGGCCCGCGCGTCGGACAGGCCGAACAGCAACAGCGTCGTCTCGGTGCGCGGCGCGGGCAGCACCTTGATCGTCACCTCGGTGAGGATCGCCAGGGTCCCCCACGATCCGGCCATCAGCTTCATCAGGTCGTAGCCGGTGACGTTCTTGACCACCTTGCCGCCGGCCTTGAACACCTCGCCCCGGCCGGACACGGCCTCGAAGCCCAGGAAGTGGTCGCGGGCGGCGCCAGCCCGCACCCGGCGGGGACCAGATAGGTTCGACGCCAGGACGCCGCCAAGCGTAGGTTCGCCCGGTGACCCGAGCAGCCCGGTGAGGTGCGGCGGCTCGAAGGCCAGCATCTGCCCCCGATCGGCCAACAGCTTTTCGAGCTCCGCCAGCCGCACGCCGGGCTGGCAAGTCAGCACCAACTCGTCGGGCGAATAGTCGACGATACGGTCAAGGCTCTGGGTCGACAGGATCAGGTCGACGGGGTGGTTCTGGCCAATCCGCCGTTTTGTGCCGCCCCCGATCACCTCGATGCGGCGGGCCGTGGCGCCCGCCTCGGCGACGATCGCCTGGACCTCCTCGGGCTTGGTCGGCCTCAAGATCTTGGTTGCGGTGTCGAGCATCAGAAACGCGGGAGCTCCGGGAAAGCCAGCTTGCCGCGATGCACGTGCACCCGGCCGAGTTCGGCGCAGCGGTGGAGCACCGGGAACACCTTGCCGGGATTGAGCAGCAGACCGGGGTCGAAGGCGCACTTCACCCGCTGCTGGCAAGCGAGGTCGGTGGGGTCGAACATCTCGGGCATCAGATCCCGCTTCTCGACGCCCACGCCATGTTCGCCGGTCAGGACGCCCCCCACGGCGACGCACAGCTTCAGGATGTCCGCGCCAAAGGCCTCCGCCTTCTCCAGGTCACCCGGGATATCAGCGTCGTAGAGGATCAGCGGGTGGAGATTGCCATCGCCGGCGTGGAAGACGTTGGCGACACCCAGCCCATACGCGGCGCTAAGCTCGGTGATCCGCGCCAGCACCTGCGGCAGCCGGCCGCGCGGAATGGTGCCGTCCATGCAGAAGTAGTCGGGGGCGATCCGGCCCACCGCCGGGAAAGCCGCCTTCCGGCCCGCCCAGAACGCCAGTCGCTCGGACTCGCTGGTCGAGGTCTTGATGAAGTTGGCGCCGCGGGCTGTGGCCAAGCGCTCCACGTGGCCCACCAACTCGGCGCACTCGGCTTCGGGGCCGTCCAGTTCGACGATAAGAAGCGCGGCGGCGTCGACGGGATAGCCTACGCCGACGAAAGCCTCGGCTGCGCGGATCGCCGGGTTGTCCATCATTTCCAGTCCGGCCGGGATCACACCGGCGGCGATGATGTCGCCCACGGCAGCGGCGGCGCCCTCCACGGTGGCGAAGCCCAGCAGCAGGGCCATGGCGGTCTCGGGCTTCGGCAAGATGCGGACCGTCACCTCGGTCACCACACCGAGGAGTCCCTCGGAGCCGGTGACGAGGCCCAGGAGATCGTAGCCCTCGGCATCCAGGGTCTTGCCGCCGAGACGGACCACCTCGCCGCTCATCAGCACCAGCTCGCAGCCCAGCAGGTTGTTGGTGGTCAAGCCGTACTTCAGGCAGTGCACGCCGCCGGAGTTCTCGGCGACGTTGCCGCCGATCGTGCAGGCGATCTGACTGGACGGGTCCGGCGCGTAGTAGAAGCCCTGGTCAGCGACCGCGGCCGTGACGCCCAGGTTGGTGACGCCGGGCTGCACCACCGCGCAGCGGTTGGCGTAGTCCACTTCCAGCACGCGGTTGAACTTGGACAGGCCCAGCACGACACTGTCGGCCAGGGGCAGCGCGCCACCCGAAAGCGACGTGCCGGCGCCCCGAGGCACCACCTTCACCCCGTTCGCCTGGCACCAGCGCAGGATGTCGGAGACCTGGGCCGTCGTCTCGGGCAGCACCACCGCAATGGGCGTCTGCCGGTAGGCCGACAGACCATCGCTCTCGAAGGGGATGAGGGCCGCAGGGTCGGACACCACACCTTCGCCCGGCACGATGTGCGATAGCGCCCGCACGATCTCGGCCTTGCGGGCGATCAGGGCGGCGTCGGGCGCGGGCATCTTCATGGCGCTTCACTAAGCGCAGTTTCAAGCGCGTCAACGCGCGTCAGCCCGGGAGGCCGCTACTTCCCCTCGAAACGCGGCGTCCGCTTTTCGTTGAAGCTTGCGACGCCTTCGCGGCGGTCTGCGGTGGTGAAGAGATGATTGTAGACGGTGAGCTCGAGATCCATCGCGCGGGGCAGGTCCAGGTCCTGGCCGCCATGGACCACGCGCTTCAGACCACGGACGGAGAGCGGCGCGCGGCTGGCGATCTGGGCCGCCACGGCCAGTACGGTATCCATAAGCGCCTCCGGCGCCACGACATCGCTGACGAGGCCGTAGGTCCTGGCCTGCTGGGCCGTGAAAGGGCCGGCCGTCGTCAGTAACTCCAGCGCCCGGCGCGGGCCGACGGCGCGGGTCAGGAGTTGGGTGCCACCGAGGCCGGGAATGATGCCGAGGCCGGCTTCCGGCAGGCCGAACCGCGCACCCTCGGCAGCGTAGGCGAAGTCGCAGGCCAGCGTCATCTCGCAACCACCGCCCATGGCCGCGCCCTGGACAGCGGCGATCACGGGGACCGGACAGGCCAACTGGGCGCGGATCATCGCCTCGAACAGGCGATGCTGTTCCGACCAAGCGTCGTCGGTCATGCCATTGCGTTCCTTGAGGTCGGCGCCGGCCTGGAAGTGCTTGCCCTCACCGCGCAGGATCACGCAACGCAGGGCCTCGTCCGCGCGAAGCTTCGACCACACCTCGAGCAGTTCGCGCCCCATCTGTGTTGAGAGCGCGTTGGCGACATCGGGTCGATTGAAGGCGATGACGGAGATGCCTGGCGCAGCCTGTTCAACCTTGATCGTTTCGTAGGTCATTGCGTCCCCCACTGCGCGGCAGGCGCCGGCATGTCCCTGTTCGGCGCTGCCGCGCCAGTCAACCTGCGCTCAGAAGCTTTTCGGCTGGCCGAGAACATGGGTGGCGACGTGGCTGAGGATGAGGTTCGTCGAGATCGGCGCCACCTGGTAGAGGCGCGTTTCGCGGAACTTCCGTTCGATGTCGTACTCCTCGGCGAAGCCGAAGCCGCCGTGGGTCTGGATCGCCATGTCGGCGGCGAACCACGACGCTTCCGACGCCACCAGCTTGGCCATGTTGGCCTCGGTCCCACAGGGTTGCCCTGCCTCGAACAGGGATGCGGCGTGGTCGACCATCAAGCTGGCCGAAGTCATCTGCACATACGCCCTGGCCAGCGGAAACTGCACGCCCTGGTTCTCGCCGATCGGGCGGCCGAACACGACGCGGTCCTTGGCGTACCGCCCCGCGCGGTCGATGAAGAACTTGGCGTCGCCGATGCACTCCGAGGCGATCAGGATCCGTTCGGCGTTCATGCCGTCGAGGATGTATTTGAAGCCCTTGCCCTCCTCGCCGATCAGGTTCTCGACGGGAACCTCCAGGTCCTCGAACAGAAGTTCCGTCGTGGCGTGGTTGAGCATGGTGCGAACGGGCGTGATGGTCAGACCGTTGCCGACCGCGGTGCGCATGTCGACCAGCAGGACGCTCATCCCCGCCGAGGTCTTGGCCTCATCCCGCGGACTGGTGCGGCACAGCAGGACCATCAGGTCGGAGTGCTCCGCCCGGCTGATCCATAGCTTGCGGCCGTTGACGACGTACTTGTCGCCGACCCGCTTGGCGATGGTGGTGATGCGGGTGGTGTCCGTACCGGCGTCCGGCTCGGTGACTCCGAAGGCCTGCAAGCGCAGTTCGCCTGTGGCGACCTTGGGCAAGTAAGCCTGCTTCTGCGCGGGCGTGCCGTGCCGCAGCACCGTGCCCATGGTGTACATCTGGGCGTGACACGCGCCGCCGTTGCATCCGCTGCGATGGATCTCTTCCAGCACGGCGTTGGCCGCCGGCAGGCCCAGGCCCGACCCACCGAATTCCTCCGGGATCAGCACCGACAGGAACCCGGCCTCGGTCAGCGCCTGGACGAAGGCGGTCGGATAGGCCCGCTCCCGATCGAGTTCGCGCCAGTAGGCGCCGGGGAAGCGCGCGCACAGCTTGCGTACGGCGTCGCGGATCTCAGGGAAGGTCTCGGTGCTCACCCCCGCATCTGTGCCACAGCGACGTTGGGTGAGCCTAGACCGTCGCCGATGTTTGCTTATTGTTCTTGCCGCTGGGGGCGGAGCACGATGCGGGACGACAATGCACGCGCCTCCATGGGGCCGCTGAGAACGATTGCGCTCCGATAGATGTCCATCGGAAGCATTTCGCTCCAACCTTCCGTCTCATTCGGCATGAACGCACCCCAAGGGGATCGGCGCTCTCGGAACTTGACCTATTGTCGGAAACGACGGCCTAGGGCGGGGCATGAGGAAACTTAAGAGCGCGGTCGACACGGGCTCGGCGGCTTTCGCCGCCAACGCCGAATTGAACCGGGGACTGGTCGAAGCGCTGCGGTCGCACGCAGCGACGGCGGCCCTGGGCGGTCCGGAGGCGAGCCGGCAGCGGCATGTGAGCCGGGGCAAGCTTTTGCCGCGCGAGCGAGTGATGCGGCTGCTGGATCCCGGAGCGCCGTTCCTCGAGGTTGGGCAGCTCACGGCGTTCGGGCTCTACGGGGACGAGGCGCCGGCGGCGGGGGTGATCACCGGCATCGGTCGGGTCTCGGGCCGCGAGGTCATGATCGTCGCCAACGACGCCACGGTGAAGGGCGGCGCCTATTTCCCGCTGACGGTGAAGAAGCATCTCCGCGCCCAGGAGATCGCGATGCAGAACCGCCTGCCCTGCGTCTATCTGGTGGACTCGGGCGGCGCGAACCTCCCGCACCAGGCCGAGGTGTTTCCGGACCGCGACCACTTCGGTCGCATCTTCTTCAACCAGGCGCGCATGAGCGCCGAGGGCATCGCCCAGATCGCCTGCGTGATGGGAAGCTGCACCGCCGGCGGCGCCTATGTCCCGGCGATGTCCGACGAGACGGTGATCGTCCGCAACCAGGGCACCATCTTCCTGGGCGGTCCGCCGCTGGTGAAGGCCGCCACGGGCGAGATCATCAGCGCCGAGGAACTGGGCGGCGCCGACACCCACGGCCGCCGCTCTGGCGTGGTCGACCACGTGGCCGAGAACGACGAGCACGCGCTGAGCATCGTGCGCCGCATCGTCGCCAACCTGAACACCACCAAGACCGTCGACCTGACCTTCGAGGAACCGGAACCGCCGGCCTACGACCCCGAAGAGCTATACGGGATCGTGCCGCAGGACGTGCGCGCGCCCTACGACGTGCGCGAGGTCATCGCCCGGGTGGTCGACGGCTCGCAGTTCGACGAATTCAAAGCGCTATACGGCACGACCCTGGTCTGCGGGTTCGCCCGCATCTGGGGCTATCCGGTGGCGATCCTGGCCAACAACGGCGTGCTCTTCTCCGAGAGCGCGCTCAAGGGCGCCCACTTCATCGAGCTGGCCTGCAAGCGGAAGATCCCGCTGGTGTTCCTGCAGAACATCTCCGGCTTCATGGTCGGCGGCCGCTATGAGGCCGGCGGCATCGCCAAGGACGGCGCAAAGCTGGTGACGGCGGTGGCGAGCGCGGAAGTTCCGAAATTCACCGTGCTGATCGGCGGCTCGTTCGGCGCCGGAAATTACGGCATGTGCGGCCGGGCCTATTCACCGCGATTCCTCTGGACCTGGCCCAACAGCCGAATCTCGGTGATGGGCGGCGAACAGGCGGCCTCGGTTCTGGCGACCGTTCACCGCGACGCCGACAAATGGTCGCCGGCGGAAGAGGAAGCCTTCAAGGCTCCGGTGCGCCAACGCTATGAGGACGAGGGCAACCCCTATTTCGCCACCGCGCGCCTTTGGGACGACGGGATCATCGATCCGGCCCAGACCCGTCACGTGCTCGGCCTGTCAATCTCGGCGTCGCTGAACGCCCCGATCCCGGAGACACGCTTCGGCGTGTTCAGGATGTGAGCCTAAGCATGGCCATCTCTTTGGGCGCCGCAGGCGCTGTTCAAGTCGACCACGAACCACACGAACCACACGAACGGACTCTGCAAGCGGCGCGGCCTGGCCAGCTCGGGCGCGTTCGTGTGTTTCTTGGTCAATCTATTGCGGCGCTGGCGCGCCGCGGAGTTTGCTGATGTTCCGCTCTGTCCTGGTCGCCAATCGCGGTGAGATCGCGCGTCGAGTTTTTCGGACGGCTCGCGAGATGGGGATCGAGACGGTCGCCGTCTTCTCCGAGGCGGACAAGGACGCCGCCCATGTCCGGGATGCGGACCGGGCCGTCCTGATCGGCCCGGCGGCGGCGCGGGACAGCTATCTGAAGGGTGACCGGGTCATTGCCGCGGCGAAGGCGGCGGGGGCCGAGGCCATCCACCCCGGCTATGGCTTCCTGTCCGAGAACGCCGACTTCGCGGAGGCCGTCATGGCCGCCGGGCTGGTGTGGATCGGGCCACCGCCTAGCGCCATCCGCGCCATGGGGCTCAAGGATGCCGCCAAGCGGCTGATGGCGGACGCCGGCGTGCCGGTGACGCCGGGCTACCTGGGCGAGGACCAGTCGCCTGAGCGGCTGAAGGCCGAGGCCGCGCGCATCGGCTATCCGGTGCTGATCAAGGCAGTGGCCGGCGGCGGCGGAAAGGGCATGCGGCTGGTGGAAAGCGCCGAGGCCTTTGACGGGGCGCTCGCCTCCTGCCAGCGCGAGGCGGCGGCCAGCTTCGGTGACGACCGGGTGCTGTTGGAAACCTATGTCACCCGCCCGCGCCACATCGAAGTGCAGATCTTCGGCGACAGCCATGGCGAGGTGGTCCACCTGTTCGAGCGCGACTGCTCGCTGCAGCGCCGCCACCAGAAGGTGATCGAGGAGGCGCCGGCGCCAGGCATGAGCGAGAGCGCCCGCGCCGCGGTCACCGCCGCCGCGGTGAAGGCCGCCAAGGCGGTGGGCTATGTGGGCGCCGGGACGGTGGAGTTCATCGCCGACGCCAGCCAGGGCCTGCGCGGCGACCGCATCTGGTTCATGGAGATGAACACGCGGCTGCAGGTGGAGCACCCCGTCACCGAGATGGTCACCGGCCTGGATCTGGTCGAATGGCAATTCCGGGTGGCGGCGGGCGAGCCACTGCCCCTGGCGCAGGACGAGATCACCCTGTCCGGCCACGCGGTGGAGGCGCGGCTCTATGCCGAGAGCCCATCGACCGGGTTTCTCCCGTCGATCGGCCGCCTGGAAAGCTTCAGCCTGCCCACCAGCGTACGCGTGGACTCTGGCGTCGACGAGGGCGACCAGATCAGCCCGTTCTATGACCCGATGATCGCCAAGCTGATCGCCCATGGCGAGGATCGCGACCAAGCCATCGCCGAGCTGGCCGAGGCTTGCGGCCAGGTCGAAGTTTGGCCGGTGAAGACCAACGCCGGCTTCCTGGTGCGTTGCCTGGAGTCCCCCGACTTCATCGTGGGCTCCGTTGACACGGGGCTGATCGGCCGCGAGTTGGACGCCCTGACCGCGCCCGCCGAGCCCAGCCCCGAGGCGGTGGATACGGCCGGCTGGGCGTTCCGCGAGGCGATCGAGCGACGCGCCGGGGGCGAGAAGACCTCGCCCTGGGTCAGCCTGCGCGGTTTCCGGCTCAATGCGCCGACGGCGGAGACCGCTCGCCTGTTCCAGGGTGACGTAGCGGTGGAGGCGCGGATGCCGCTGGAGCCGACGCGGTTCGTCCACGTGGACAGCGACGAGGAGATCGTCGTGTTCGAGAGCGGCGAGGCCTTCGTCTTCCGGAGTACGCCGCTCGTGGCCGATGGGGATGGCGCAGCCGGCGATGGCGCGATCCGCGCGCCGATGCCGGGCAAGGTGACCCAGCTGTCGCTCAAGGCCGGCGACACGGTGATCAAGGGCCAGCCACTGCTGACGCTTGAGGCCATGAAGATGGAGCACGCACTGGTCGCTCCGTTCGACGGCGTGGTGGCGGAGCTGGCCGCCGAGCTGGGCGCCCAGGTCAGCGAGGGGACGGTGCTGGCGAAACTGACGGCCGCTTAGCCGCCCGCCACCACGCCCGCATCGTGCAGCTTGGCGATCTCGCCGCCGGAAAGGCCGAGGATTTCGCTCAGCACCTCGTCGGTGTGCTGGCCCAGCTTCGGCGCCGGGGCCACGGGGCGGCGTTCGTCCTGCGGGATCGTGCCCATGGCGCCGGGGGCCGGATAGGTCAGGCCGCTGGGGTGGGTGATCGCCTCGAAAAGCGGGTTGTCCTTGAAGAGCCGGGGGTCCTCCAGCGCCGCCTCAAGCGTCTGGTAGCTCCCCCAGGTGACGCCGCCGGCGTCGAAGGCGGGTGTCAGCTCAGCCGCCGTCCTGGCCGCGAACGCGCGCTCGAACAGCGGGTAGAGCCGCGCGCGGTGGGTGAACCGCAGGCCCTCGTCCTTGGCGAAGGAGACGCCCAGCTCGGCCTCCAGAGCCGCAGTCTCGGCGCCGATGCCCAGGGCCTCCAGCGCCTTGCTCCACTGCTTGGGCGTGATCGCCAGCAGCATCAGCTTCTGGCCGTCCTTGGTGGTGAAGTCGCGGCCAAAGGCGCCGAAGACGTCGTTGCCCATGCGCGGCCGCTGGTGGCCGCTCAAAAGCGTCTCCGCGGAGAAGCCCAGGTTGGCCATGGTGGCGGCGCCGATGTCGGACAGCGGCGCGCGGATCTCGCGCCCACCCTGCCCGCGCATGCGGGCCAGCAACGCCGCAACGAGGGTGAAGGCGCAGTAGGCGCCGGTCAGCAGGTCCCAGGCGGCCAGCACATGGTTCACGGGGCGGTCGTCGCCGATGGGCCCCGTCATCAGTGGCAGGCCCAGCGCCGAGTTGATGGTGTAGTCCATGCCCTGCGAGCCATCGGCCCAGCCCATGACGCGGACGCAGATCAGGTCGTCCCGTAGCGGCTTGAGCTTGTCGTAGCCAAGGAAGCCCTCGACCGGGAAGTTGGTGACGAAGAGCCCGCCGTCGTCGCCGGGCGCAGCCGCCAGGCGCTGGGCGATCTCGCGGCCCTGTGCGCTGGAAAGGTCGATGGCGACCGACTTCTTGCCCTTGTTCAGCCCTTCCCAATAGAGACTCGACCCGTTGTCCGCGAGCGGCCAGCGGCGGAAGTCAGGGCCGCCGCCGATGTTGTCGAAGCGGATTACCTCGGCGCCCATCTGCGCCAGGTAGAGGCCACAGGTCGGCGCAGCCACGAAGGCCGAACCCTCGACCACGCGCAGGCCCTTCAGCAGGTCGTACATGTCACCATCCTTTTCCCTCCCCTTCATGGGGAGGGACAGACCGCACAGCGGTCAGGGTGGGGAAAGCCGGGCTGCCGCAGCGGACGTCAACGGTCCCCCCACCCGTCCGGCGCGTGGCGCCGTCCACCCTCCCCATGAAGGGGAGGGAAATCCTCAACCGACCAGCTTGCCGACCTCGTCCACCTCATCCGGCGTCAGCATCCAATCAGCGGTGGCGGCGTTGGTGCGGATCTGTTCCGGGCTGGTGGCCCCCGCGATCACCGAACTGACCGCCGGATGGCCCAGGAGCCAGGCGAAGGCGAGGTCGAGCAGCGTCCGGCCGCGGGCGTTCGCCCAGGCCTCCAGCGCCTCCACCTTGTCGAAGTTGGCGTCGCTCATGGCGGCCTGGCCGCGGGCGCCCCAGGCGGCGAGGCGGGTGCCCTCGGGCGGCGGGGCGCCGCGCTTGTACTTGCCGCTGAGCAAGCCGGACGCCAGGGGGAAGAACGGCAGGAAGCCCAGGCCGAAGTGCTCGCAGGCTGGCAGGACCTCGCGTTCGACGTCCCGCTCCAGCAGGGAATAGAGGTTCTGCGCCGAGACGAAGCGGCTGCCGCCCGCAGCGGTCCAGTCGGCGTCGGCGATCTGCCAGCCGGTATAGTTGGAGTTGCCGAGATACCGGACCTTGCCCTGGGTCACGAGGTCGTCGAGCGCGCGCAAGGTCTCATCGACCGGCGTGTCCGGGTCGGGCTGATGATGTTGGTAGAGGTCGATATAGTCGGTGCCCAGGCGGCGCAGGCTGTCCTCGACCGCCTGCATGATCCACTTGCGCGAGCCGCCGCGCTTCTTCGGATCCTGACCGATCTGCATGCCGAATTTGGTGGCGAGGACCACCTCATGACGCCGCTTTCCCAGGGCCTTGCCGAGGAATTCCTCGGATTTCGTGCCGCCGTAAATGTCGGCTGTGTCGAAAAGCGTGATGCCGGCCTCGAGCGCCGCATCGACCACCGCCTGGGTTTGGGCCGCATCGATACGCATGCCAAAGTTATTGCACCCAAGCCCCACCACGCTGACCTTCAGCCCCGACGTCCCGAGCCTGCGAACCTTCATCGGCGTCCCTCCGCGTCTCTGTTTTTGCAGCGGAAACCTAGCCCCGCACGGCAGCCGGAGACCAGCCCCATCCCGCCCGGCCGCCGCAATCCCTACCGCGCCGTTCACCAAGCTGGTTGAGGATATCGCAAGGCGGACGTCGTTAACGTGCGGAGATAGCTAGAGATTTGTGAGCCAGGCCGATCGCATGCGCGTCGTAACCATCGTTAGCCTCACCGCCTCCGCGGTTCTGGGGCTGGGAGCGCTCTTCGTCGCCAAGATCGCGTTGCCGAACGCGTCGTCCGCAGCGAGAAGTCCGGACCGCATCGAAGCCGTGGGCGAGCCCCTGGTCGTGGCCTCGCGCGCCATCAAATACGGCGAGAAGCTCGACGCGGGCATGCTGAAGATCATCAAGGTGCCAGCCAACGCCGTGCCCGTTGGCGCCTTCACCACCGTCGCCCAGGCGCTGGCGGTCGATCGGGGCGGTGCGCCGGTGGTCCTGACGCCGATCGCCGACCGCGAAGCCCTACTGCCGGCCAAACTATCCGGCCCGGGCGCGCGCCCCTCGGTCGCGGCCGAAGTGTCCGAAGGGATGCGCGCCTATACGCTGAAGGTGACTGACGCCTCGGGCGTCGGCGGTCACGCCCTGCCCGGCGATCACGTGGACGTCGTGCTGATGCGCGACCTGACCCCCACCGGCGAGCAGCGCAACTTCATCTCCTACGTCGTCGTGCAGAACGCTCGCGTGCTGGGCATCGACCTGAACGCCGACCCGACCTCGAACAAGCCCGCAAGCCCGAACACTGCGACGATCGAGGTAACGGTGGAGGACTCGCAGAAGCTGTCCATCGCCTCGACCCTGGGCGAGCTGTCCCTGGCGCTGCGCCGCAACGGGGCGGCCGAAGTGGCTAAGGCGCCGCCGCTGCGGACGGCCGACTTCCTCTCGGGTGGCGGGCGTCCCGCCTCTGGTGGTCGCGGCCCCGTCGGCCCGCGCAATCCGGGCCAGGTTCACTCCGCCATCCTCATCATCGAGGGAGAGGCCACCAAACGCGTCAAGGTGGTGAAGAGCGCCGCCGCGGCTGCGCCGGCCCCCGCCCAAGCCGCTCCGACGAGCTAAGGCCATGACCCCCATGTCGATCCTCACCCGAACCGTGCTCAGCGCCATCGTTGGCGTGTTCGTGACCGCGGCCGGTCTCGCCGCCGCCCCGGCGGCCGCCCAGACGCTCGCGAGCGAGCCGGTGATGCGGCGCACGATCCACGTGCCGCGCGACAAGTCCCTGCAGTTCCGCCTGCCCGCGCCCGCCTCGCGCATCGTCATCGCCCAGCCCGAAATCGCCAAGGTGACGGCGACATCGGAGTCGAGCTTCTACGTTCAAGGCATCGAGTTCGGCTCGACCAACATGCTGGTCTACAGCCGCAGCGGCCAACTCGCGCAGGTGATCGACATCCGCGTCGGCTACGACGCCGAGGGCCTCCAGCAGGACCTGACGGCGGCCTTCCCGAAGGAGCCGATCCGCGTCCGCAATCTGGGCGAAGTCCTGATGCTCACCGGCGAGATCTCTGACTCCGGCGTCCAGGCCAGCGCCGAACGCATCGCCCAGAAGTACGCGCCCGACGGCGTCATCTCGCGCCTGACGATCCAGAACTCCCAGCAGGTCGTGCTGGAGGTGCGGATTCTCGAGGCCAGCCGCTCGATGCTTCAGGACCTGGGCATCAACCTGAGCATCTTCAACGGCTCGTTCTCGGTGCTGACCGGCCAGGGTCTGGTTGGTCCCAGCGCACCGCAAGGCGTGATCACCGCGCTCGGCGGTTCGGGCGACAGCACGACCATCGACGGCCAACTTCAGGCGCTGGAAGAGAAGGGCGCCCTGCGCACCCTGGCCAAGCCGAACCTGGTGGCCATCTCCGGTCAGAAGGCCAGCTTCCTGGCGGGTGGCGAGTTCCCCTTCCCGGTTCCCGCGGACCTGGACAAGATCACCATCCAGTTCCGCCCCTATGGCGTGAAGCTGAACTTCACCCCTGTGGTGCAGGACAACGGCTGGATCCGCATGGAGGTGGAGCCGGAAGTCAGCCAGCTCGACTTCAACAATGCGATCACCCTGAACAATCTGGTGGTCCCCGCCCTCACCGTTCGCCGGGCGGCCACGACGCTCGAGCTGAAGCCAGGCGACACCTTCGCCATGGCCGGCCTTTTCCAACACAACTACGAGAATGGCATCCAGCAGCTGCCGGGCCTGGGCAACTTGCCGGTCATCGGCGCCCTGTTCCGGTCCGCGCGCTGGAAGCGCTCGGAGAGCGAGCTGATCATCATCGTGACGCCCCGGCTTTCCACGGCGGCCGACCGCGCGATCCGCCCGATCGACTCCCTGCCCGGCAAGGAACCGTCCGCCAAGGACTTGTTCCTGAAGGGCCAGGCGCACGACAAGCCCCTGCCGCGCGACGACGGCAAAGCCGCCGCGGTGAAGTGACCAAGAGATGTTGCGTTCGAAGTCCGCCAAAGTCTCAAAAGATCTGATCCACGGCCGCCGCATCCTCGCGCTGGGTCCGGGCCTGAGCGACCTCGCCGATGGACCGCTGGCCGGCGCCTTTATCGCGGGTGGCTCGGTCGCGAGCCTCGAAAAGCTTTCGCCGGGCGAGGTCGACCTGGTGCTGATCGACGCCGACGCCCTGGACGCGTCGGCCCTGGCCGCCTGCGTCAAGGCGCTGTCCTCGATGCGGGCCAGCCCCCCGGTGCTGATGCTGGGGTCCAACCTGCCCGCCGGCCTGGTGCGCAATCTGCTGCGGCTCGACGCCGCCGATATTCTGGAAACGCCCTACTCGCCCGAAGACCTCAATGGCGCGGTGCAGTCCCTTCTGTCCGAGGCCCAGCCGGTCACCGGGGCGGCGCCTGGCGCGGCTTCCCGATGCTGGGGCGTGACCGGCGCGGTCGGCGGCGCGGGCGCGACCACCATCGCCATCGAAATCGCACATGCCCTGTCGCTGCAGGCGGGCAAGGAGCGCGGCGTCTGCCTGGTGGACCTGAACCTCGCCGACGGCGCGGCGGCGGCCTATCTTGGGTGCGCGCCAGCCATGCGCCTGGCCGAGTTCGGCCACGCCGCCGAACGCATCGACGCGGCCATGTTGACCGCCTTCGTGACCCCGGTCTCCAAGGGGCTCGACCTGATGGCCGGGGTCCGAGACCCCACGGCCTTCGACGCGGTGGGCCGCGACTCCATCCTGCGGATGCTGGAGGTCGCCTGCGAGGTCTATGAGCACGTCATCCTGGACCTGCCGCGCCATCGCCGCGCCTGGACGCTGGACGCCCTGGCCGGCTGCGACGAGGTGGTCGTGATCTCCGAATTGACCGTTCCGGCCCTGCTGGCCGCGCGGGCCTATTCGGACGAGATCGAGGACGCCCTGTCGGGCGCGCTTCGGCCGCGCATCGTGCTGAACCGACTGGCCAGCCGGATGTTCGGCCCGGCGCCCTCCATGACCGAGGCCGAGAAGGCGCTGCAGCGCAAGGCCGAGGCCGGCATCAGCTCGGATTGGGAGGCGGCGGCCGCGTCCGCCAACCTGGGGGGCCCGATCGCCCAGCACCGGCCAAAGTCGAAAATCGTGAAGGACATTCAAACGCTGGTGGAGCGGCTGGCGTCGCAACCCCCGCGGCGCGACAGCCCTGCGAAGGCGGCCTGAGCATGGGTCGCTTCAGCCTGTCGCGGACGCCGGCGGCGCCGGCTGCCCCGGCCCAGCCCGACCCCGTTCAAATCCAGGCCCTGGCGCAGCCGGCCGCCGCCGCGACGCCGAGGCCCGAGCCAAAGGCCAAGGTCCCGGCGCGCGACGCCAGTCTGGATCTGCGGCTGAGACTGCACTCCCGGCTCATCGACGAGCTGGATCTCTCCAAGCTGGACAAGCTCGAAGAAGGCGAACTGCGCCGACAGGTCCTGGCCCAGGTGACCCTGTTCGCCCAGGCCGAGCGCATGGCGCTCAACACCAAGGAGCTCAACGAGCTCGGCGCCTCGATCTACGACGAGATGATGGGGCTGGGCCCCATCGAGCCCCTGCTCAAGGACGAGTCGATCAACGACATCCTGATCAACGGCCCGTTCCAGGTCTACGTGGAGCGGCGGGGCGAGCTGGAGCTGACCCCGATCCGTTTCCGCGACAACGATCACCTGCTGCGCATCGTCCAACGGATCGTCGCCGGCGTGGGCCGGCGGATCGACGAGAGCCAGCCCATGGTCGACGCCCGTCTGCCCGATGGCAGCCGGGTCAACGCCGCCATCCCACCGATCGCTATCGACGGCTGTTCGGTGTCGATCCGGAAGTTCTCAAAGAAGCCGCTGACGCTGGAGAAGCTGGTCGAGTTCGGGGCCATGACCCAGTCGATGGCCGACTTCCTTTGGGGCGCGTCACGCAGCCGGGTCTCCACCGTGATTTCGGGCGGCACCGGCTCGGGCAAGACCACCCTGCTCAACGCCCTGTCCGCCGCGATCAGCGAGGGCGAGCGCCTGATCACGATCGAGGACGCCGCCGAACTGCAGTTGCAGCAGCCGCACGTTGTGCGGATGGAGACGCGCCCGCCGAACATCGAGGGCAAGGGCGAAATCCGCCAGCGCGAGCTGGTCAAGAACGCCCTGCGTATGCGTCCCGACCGGGTGATCCTGGGCGAAGTGCGCTCCGAAGAAGCCTTCGACATGCTGCAGGCCATGAACACGGGTCACGAAGGCTCGATGGCGACGATCCACTCAAACAATCCGCGCGAGGCCATCAGCCGTCTGGAGCAGATGGTGGCCATGGGCGGGATGAACATCGGCCCCGAGGCCGTGCGCTACCAGATCGCCGCCGCCGTGGGCCTGGTGGTCCAGGTCAACCGCCTGTCCGACGGCAAGCGCAAGGTCACCCACGTCACCGAGATCGTCGGCATGGAGGGCAACGTCGTGCAGATGCAGGACATCTTCCTATTCAACCGTACCCACACCGATGCCGATGGGACGGTGCATGGCGAGCATCGGGCGACCGGCCTGAGGCCGCGCTGCCTGGACGAGATGATCCGTCGGGGCATCCCGTACGACACCTCCAACTTCGATCCGAACAAGGTGCTCTAGGCCGTGGCTGTCGACGCCAAGACCATCGTCATGGTGATGATCGGGGCCGCGGTTTTCGCCCTGGTCCAGGGGCTGACCGGCGTCCTGTCGGTGGCGACCCAGAAGCGCAAGCTGAACCAACGCCTGAAAGTCGGCGAGAAGATCGAGGGCGGCGTCGCGGCCATGGTCGTCGAGCTGCGCAAGCAACGTGGCCTGACCGCGGCGGGCGCCCGGTCGAAGAGCCTGCGCTGGCTGTCCAACATGATCGTGGCCTCGGGCCTGCCCTATGACCAGCGCAAGTGGCTGACCTACGTGGGCGCGGCCGCTTTGCTGGGGTCCGCAGGCGTTGGCTTCATGATGCGCGCGCCGATCGGTTTCCTGGGCGGCGCGATCCTTGGCGGGGTCATCGTCCCGCTGGGCGTGCTGAAGTTCAAAGCCGGGAAGCGCAACACCGCGCTCGGCCACCAGCTCCCGCAGGCGCTGGACATCATCGTACGCTCGCTCGAGGCCGGTCACCCCGTGCCCGCAGCCGTGGCCCTGGTGGGCCGCGAGATGAGCGACCCGATCGGCACGGAGTTCGGCATGGCCGCCGACGAGATCGCCTACGGGGCCACTCTCGAGCAGGCGGTCGAGCGGATGTCCGAGCGCTGCCAACATCCCGACGTAGACCTGTTCGCCGCCACCGTGCGCCTGCAGGAGCGGACAGGCGGCAACCTGACGGGCCTGCTTAAGCTGAACGCGAATACCGTCCGCGACCGCCACAAGATGCGGCTGAAGATCCGCGCTGCGTCGTCGGAAGGACGCGCCTCGGCCATGATCCTCACCGCCGCGCCCTTCGTGGCCGTGGGGATGATCATGCTGATCTCGCCCAAGTTCTACGGCGAGGTGATCGACGAGCCGGCGGTGAAATACGGCCTGGCCGGCATCGGGTTCTGGATATTCCTGGGCAACATGATCATGCGGCGCATGATCGACATGCGGCTTTGACGTCATGAGCCTCGAAACCATCATCTACCTCGCCGGCATGGTGCTGACCCTGGGCGCGCTCAGTGGGTTGGCCATTATCGGGATTGGAGAACTTCGGGTCCGCGCTGTGCGTCGCGGCCGGCTGGCCGGCGCGGGGACGACGGCCCCCGGACGGAGCTCCGAACCTCTCGTCGAGAAGTCGGGCGGCCTGTTCGCGGGCCAGGTCATGTCAACGGTCCGACGTCTTGGCCAGCAGAGCGCCGTGCGCGACCCGGCCAAGGTGTCCGTCCTGCGCTCGCGCCTGATGCAGGCCGGGTTCCATAGCCGCGAGGCGCCGGTGATTTTCCTGGGCGTGAAGGCCGCGGCGCTGGCCCTGGCCACCGTGGCCGTGGTGATGACCCTGCCGATGATGATCAATCGGCCCGGCGGCAACATGGGAGCCCTGGCGCTGGCGGTCGGCGTATCCCTGGCCGCGCTCTATGGCCCCGACTTCGTGCTGAAGAGCCGCAAGACGCATCGCGAGCGCGAATACTCCGACGGCTTTCCGGATCTGCTGGACTTGCTCGTCGCCTCGGTGGAGGCCGGTCTTTCGCTCGACGCCGCCGTGAGCCGGGTGACCGAGGAGCTGGAACGGCGCTATCCAAACCTGACCGTCCACCTGCGTTTCCTCGTGCTGGAACTGCGGGCCGGGCGCGCGCGGAAAGACGCCTGGTCCGCCTTCGCCGACCGGCTCGGGATCGAGGACGCCCGCGCGCTGGCCACTATGCTGCGGCAGGCCGAGGACATGGGCACCAGCCTGGGCGACACCCTGTCAGTCTTTTCGGCGGATATGCGGATGAAGCGGATGCTTCGCGCCGAAGAGAAGGCCCTCGGGCTGTCGGCCAAACTGACCGTGCCGCTGATCCTGTTCATCTTCCCGGCGCTGCTAGGCGCGCTCATGCTGCCTGCGGTCGTTCGGGTGATGAAGGTGATGGGCGGCGGTTAGACCCTTGCGTGCAAGGGGGCTACCCTTCCAATCTGCCGGCGCGGGCGGATGTCGTCGCCTGAGGGAGTTGTGCTGATATGGCGGAGGGATCTCCGGAAACCGAACGGGCCCCGGGGTTGAACCCGCTGAGCCTTGATCTGCAACTCTGCTTCTCCCTGTACACGGCGTCAAACCTGATGACCCGGCTCTATCGGCCGCTGCTGCAGCCTCTGGGCCTGACGTATCTCCAATATCTGGCGATGCTGGCGCTATGGGAGCACGCGCCGCAGTCGGTTGGCGAACTGGGCGCACGACTTGGTCTCGATTCCGGCACGGTGACCCCACTGTTCAAGCGCATGGAGGCCGCGGGTCTGATCACCCGCACGCGCGATCCAGCCGACGAACGGCGGGTGACCATCGCCCTGACCGAGCACGGACGCGCGCTGCGGGAACAGGCCCAGGACATTCCGGGGGCGGTCCTGTGCCGGCTGCCTGGCGAACTGCCCGAGATGGCCGCGCTGAAGTCCTCGATCGATCGGCTGGTCGAGGGCCTGCGCGACGGGACGTCGGAGCCTTAGGCCGTCCGTCCTAAATCCCCGCGTACCACTGGTAGCCGCGGTCTTCCCAATAGCCGCCCTTGCCCTGGCCAAGCTGAGCGAAGCTGTCGATCAGTTCGATACGCATGACGTACTTGGCCATCTTGTAGCCGAGCTGTCGCTCAAGCCGCAGCCGGATCGGAGCCCCGTGCGCGACCGGCAACGGCTTGTCGTTCATCTCGTAGGCCAGGATCGTCTGCGCGTGCCGTGCGTCGAGCAGATCGATCGTCTCGTAGTAGTCGCCGGTGCCGTCGAGGGTGAGCTCCAGGGTATCGGCGCAGAAAAAGGCCACATAGCGGGCCTGAGGCTTCACGCCGGCGCGGTCCAGGAGGGGACCAAGTCGGGCGCCCTTCCACTTGGCGATGCTGCTCCAGCCTTCGACGCAGTCGTGCCGGGTGATCTGGGCGCGAGACGGCGCCTGACGCAGGTCGTCGAGGGACAGGCTGAGCGGGCGCTCGACAAGGCCGCCGATCTCCAGCCGCCAGTCGCTGAAGCCCGAGGCCACATGCGCCTGATACTCCTCGCTGTCGGGGTTGGTTGTGCCATTGGCGCGGAAATCCGCGGCGATGGCCTCGGGCGGATACTCGCGCGCCAGAGCCGACCGGCCCAGCAGCAGCCGCTGGACGTGGAAGTTCAGCGCTTCGCCGCCCTTCAGCGCCGAATTGACCTCGGGCGAGGCGCTGAGCTTGCTGCAGCCAGCCAGGGTGGCGCCGAGGGCGCCGGTCGCGGCCGCGCCCAGCAGGCGGCGTCGGGTCGGGCGGTCTGACGGCGCGGTCATCGGGTCTCCCGCCGGGTCTTGAGGGCGTACCAGCCGGTGATGATGGACCTCAGCTCGTTGATCGGTCCGGCCGCCACCACCATCAGCAGGTGGACGACCACGAACAGCACCAGGCCCGAGGCGCTGAGGAAATGGATGGTGCGCGCTGACTGGCGCCCGCCGAACATATCGCCCAGCCACGGCGCCCAGGCATAAACCGCCGGCGACATGACGAGCCCGGTCAGCAACATCGCCGGTAGAAGGCCAAAGATGACGACTAAGTAGGTCAGCTTCTGCAGGACATTGTATGCCGCGCCATGATCGAATCTCAGCCGGAGATGGTCGATGACCGATCGCCCGAAGCCGGCGAGGTCCGCCCGCGTCGGCAATAGCTGCACGCGGATTCGTCCGCTGGCGAAGCCGTGGGCCAGGTAGATCGCGCCATTGGCGACCAGCAGCCAGGCGAAGGCGAAGTGCCAGGCCCGACCGGCGCCCAGGTCCGCGTAGGGCGGAAGGGTGAGCCCGGCCGGAAAGGCTCGCGCCTCCACCCCGCCGTCCGCCGACGGCGACACGCCGAGGACCCCGGTCGTATCGAACTCGGCGCCCAGGATACGCAGCCGCCCGCGAAGCGCGCCGTCCGCCGCCTGGACATTGTCGATGGCCGCCAGCGGCGTGTCGAAGTGCGAGATCTCGCCCCAGTAGAACGCGGGGTGCGCGTTCAGGATCTGCAGCCCGCTGCACAGGAGAACCAGCAGGCAAAGGGCGTTCACGGCGTGCACCAGGCGCACCACCCAGGGGTGGCGGTAAACCTCGGTGACGCCGCCGCGCTGGCGCTCTCGCAAACCGACCATCGTCGACTCTGGCCTACATCGGCGGCTTTGCGCCATTCACGCCGACGGCGACGCTGCCGGCGATGGAGCCGCCGCCCGGCTTCGGGAAGGCCACCAGAAACACCGGCGTGCCGACCTTCACCATGGTCCGGTCACCGTTGGTGATCTGGACAACGGGAACCTTGGCCGGAACCACGATCTTGCGGGTCCCGGTCGAGTAGCTGACCTGCAGCTCACGACCCTTGGCGCCGGTGGTGACCTTGCCCACCGTGCCGTTGGTCATCATCGAGCCTTTGCGGAGGTTCCAAGCGTAGTGGCCCTCGCCGATCTTCACGCCGGGCGGGAAGACGTGGACTTCAAGCGAGCGGCCGGTTCCGTCTTCCTGCGGCATCTCCGACGTACCGATGAAGCTGCCTTCCTTGATCTCCGAGATGGCGACCGGCTTGGTCACCTGGACAGTCCACTCCGGCGTCAGATCGACGGCGCGGGGCCCGGCCTTGGTCTTCACGACGATGCGGCGCGCCTCAATACTGCTTACCGTACCGCGAACAGCGTCCGGCGCGGGCGGAGCCGGCGGGGCGGCGACCGCGCCGGTGGCGAGGACGAGGGCCAGAGACAGGGTCATGGCGAAAGGCTTCACGGCGCGCTCCTGAGACAAATATCGTTACGGTCTAGTTCGCGTAAAATTATGTTGCACGCAATCTAATTCTCTAGAACCCGAGCGGTCGGTAAGGACCCAGGATCAGCTGTTCGAAGACGCCCACACCGTGTTGATCCGGCTGTCCCGGCACGGACAGGGTCGCCTTGCTGATCGCCTGGATGTGCAGGTTGCCCGTGTCGTTCGGGTCGAAGTTCACCGTGTCCAGGTCTTCGCGGCCAACAGCCAACTCGCCCTTCAACCCGCCATGCCGCCAGTCGCCGCCATAGCCGATACCGCGCATGAGGAAAGTGTTGAGCGGTTGGAGGGTGACCGTCGCCGCGCCCTGGTCCATCGGAATGGTCAGCACCCCGCCGCGAGCGTAGCGCGTGCCGGGGATCAGGTCGGTGGCCATGGTCGCCGCCTCAGTGTGATAGCCGCCCTCCGGTCCGGCCCCGTCCTCCAGGATGACGGCGCGGGTGTTCCACGGCTTGCCGTCCGGATCGGCGTTGATGTGGAAATAGACCGAGCGGTCCTGGAAGTTGAGCGGCGTCCACTGCCAGAAGAAGCCGGCGAGGCCGCCGCCTGGCGTGGGCTGCGGGTCGGGTGCGCCGACGGGCCGGATCCCCCATGAGCGGTCGCGCGTGCCGACCCATCCATTCAGCTCGATCCGCTGGCCATCGACCTCGACCCAGCCGGAAACGCGGACGTTCTGCGTCAGGCGGGTATAGTCCATGAACAGGCGCGGGCCGTTCCGCTTGACGAAGCGCGGCTCCTCGATCGGGAAGGCGCGGCCCTCAAAGGTGATCTCGCCAGCGATGCCCTCAGCCTTGGTAACCGTGACCTTCAGCTTCTGCAGCGGCTCCAGGATGTCGATGGCGATCGGCCCGACGCTGAGGTCCATGCGCTCAAGTCCCAGGACGCGCGACGCGTGGAGGCAGTACTCCTTGCCGTCCTTGACGATCGCAATGTGGGCGTCGGCGACGTTGAGGGCCGGATAGACCCCATAGGCCACAGCCAGGAACGCGCCGCCGTCCGGGGCGTAGGCGTTGAAGAAGTAGCGGTCGTAGAAGTTCCGGTCGGACCCTGCGTAGGCGATGGGTTCGGGAGTCTGATGGATCGGATAGTCATCGCCCTTGGTGAGCATCGATTTGGCGCCTCCGGTTGACGCGCGGTCATGCTTGCGGGCCGTCGCGTGCGGGTATCAACTCCGACCACGATAGGAACAACGGGAGGCGTCGTCCCGCCTGACCTCGCGTCAGGCCGGACGGAAAAATTCGAATGGGCCTGATGACCTCGACCGACCACCGGATTCCCCAGCCCCTGGCCGACAGCCTGGTCACCCCGGCCGCCTATGCCGACGGGACGATC
Source organism: uncultured Phenylobacterium sp. (assembly GCA_964575195.1). Lineage (GTDB taxonomy): Bacteria > Pseudomonadota > Alphaproteobacteria > Caulobacterales > Caulobacteraceae > Phenylobacterium. Next base: position 935,535 of record CAZNPJ010000001.1, on the reverse strand, counting down.
CACGAGACCTACCGCTGGCTTCGCGAGAACGAGCCGATGGGGGTGGCCGAGATCCAGGGGGTGGATCCCTTCTGGGTGGCGACGAAGCACGCCGACATCCTGGAGATCAGCCGCCAGAACGACCTGTTCCACAACGGGGACCGGTCACCGACCCTGACCAGCCAAGTGGTGGACAAGAAGGTCCGGGAAATGATGGGCGGCAGCCCGCACCTCCTCCGCACGCTGATCCACATGGACTCCCCCGACCACTATCAATATCGGGCGCTGACTCAGGCTTGGTTCATGCCGCAGAACCTGAAGAAGCTGGAGGATCGGATCCGGACGATCGCGCGGGCCTCGGTGGACAAGATGGCGGCGACCGGGGGGGAATGCGACTTTGTGAACGAGGTCGCGCTGCACTTCCCGCTGCATGTGATCATGGAGATCCTGGGCGTGCCGGAAAGCGACGAGCCCCGGATGCTGAAGCTGACCCAGGAGCTGTTCGGCGCGGCGGACCCGGAGCTGGGCCGCGGCGGCGAGGCGACGACGGTGGCCGACACCCCGGACCGCGACATCGATTTCGGTGTGATCGTCGATTTCTCGAATTACTTCCGCGAGTTGTCGGAAGCCCGCCGCAAGACGCCGACCGACGACCTGGCCAGTGTCATCGCCAACAGCCAGGTGAACGGCCAGCCGATCTCGGACCTGGAGGCGATGAGCTACTACATCATCGTCGCCACAGCCGGCCACGACACGACCTCGTCGTCGACCGGCGGCGCCATGTGGGCCCTGGCCGAGAACCCCGAGCAGTTCCGCAAGCTGAAGGCCGACCCCTCGCTGATCCCCGGCCTGGTGGACGAGAGCATCCGCTGGACCACCCCGGTGAAGACCTTCATGCGCACGGTCACCGCCGACACCGAGTTCGCCGGCCGGCAGATGAAGAAGAACGACTGGCTGATGCTCTGCTACGCGTCCGGCAACCGCGACGCCGACGTGTTCGAGGCGCCCGACGAATTCCGCATCGACCGCAAACCCAACAAGCATCTGGCCTTCGGCTACGGCGCGCACCTCTGCCTGGGCCAGCACCTGGCCAAGATGGAGATGCGGATCCTGTGGGAGGAGATGATCCCGCGGCTGCAGTCGGTGGAGCTGGCGGGGACGCCGGCCAACAGCCATGCAGTCTTCGTCAACGGTCCCAAGCGCCTGCCGCTGCGCTTCAAGATGGCCTGATCACCGCCCGTTTACGACGCCTGTTAATCGGGCCGCAGACTCTCCCGGTCATTGTCCCCTCCAACGACGGGAGACGGGCGATGGCCGGGACAAGTCTGAAGCGGATCGAGACCGATCCGGTGATCGAGAAGCTGGAGGACGGGACCTACGAGCGGCAGCTCGACCTGTTCCACGCCCAGATCGATGAAGCGGCCGACATCCTTCGCCGCACCCATGCCGCCATGAAGGCAGAAAACACCCTGCGCGGCTGACGGGCGGCGCGGCCTCTTTCGTCCAAGGCCAAGCTGAGGCAGAGACCGCCCGATGACGGGCGAGCCGATTTCAGACCCTGCACCGCGCGACGCGCACAGGTGTGGCACGGGGCAAGCGCCCTTCTCGACTGAGGCCTTCGCGGCGATCCGATTCCATCCGGAATTCCGCGCCGCCGTGCTCGCCCTCGCCGCCGGCAACCTGACCAACTACCGCGACCTCACCCCGACCCAGCGCTGGCTGACCAGTGATTTGGGCCGCGCGGCGCTGACGGGCGCGGCGATGGTGCTGGACGCGATGCTGGGCGGCTTCCCGCCGAGCCTGCTGATCCAGTCGGCCCTGACCAACCGAACGTGCAGCGAGGGGCGCGCCCGCCACTACGTCCGGACCGCCACCGCCCACGGCTATCTGGAGACGATGGCGGACGGACGGCTTAGGGTTTCTGCGCGGATGCTGGACGTCATGCGCCGCGGCGCCGCGATCCTGCTGCGGACGGTCGCCACCCTGGATCCGAGCCTGACCCCGACGGTCGGCCGGCTGGAGGATCCGGACTTCCAGCGCCGGTTCGCGATGCAGGTGGGCCTGAACATCGCCGCGCGACCGGACCTGTTCAACGGGCCGGACATGCCCATCGTTCTGTTCCTGGGCCGCGATGGCGGAATGCGGGTTCTGGAGCAACTCCTGACCGCGCCCGGCGACAGCGGCGGCGATCTGTTGGCCGGGGTGCAGATCTCCCAAAGCGCCCTGGCGAAGGGCGCCTTCGTTTCTCGCAGCCATGTGGGCCGGCTGCTGGCCGACGGGGAATCCCTGGGCCTGATCCGCGCCGTGGCGCCGCGCTTCGAGGCCGCGCCGCAGCTCTCGGACGATATCGCGCGGCACTATGCGCTGATCTTCGAGATGGCGCGGGTGTCGGCCCATGCCGCCCTTGCCTGACGTCGATCAGGCCAGGGCGAGGACCTCCGCGTTGGCCGCACGGGTCAGAGCGAACATGGCCGCGAATTGAAAGGCCACGGCGTCGGAAACGGTGGGCGTGACCCGCAAGGTGTCGCCGTCCACGGTGAGGAGACCGCGCGCTTCAGCGTCGGCGAGCAGCCGGTTGACGTGCACGCGGGAGCAGAAACTGGCGGCCGCCAAGGCGCTGCGCGACAGGGCGCAGGTCTCCAGCAGGCGTTCGCGCGCGGACTCCTGGCGGAGGATCAGGGCCTCGATCAGCCGGGCCCCGCCGTTGCGGTCCTGCAGCATCTGCACGACCTCGCCCTGAGGAAACAGCTCCGGCTGGGCCTTGGCCCGCAGGCCGACGCTGATCGACAGGGCGGCGGTGAACGCCGGATCGCGGAGCCGCGCCCGTGCGCAGGCCATCTCCGGAAATAGAGCGCCCACGGCCTCGAGGGTCACGTCAAGCACGCTGGTCATCACAGCGTAGAAGCGCGGATCTGGCGCCAGCCGCGCGTCGAGGCCCTCGCCGCTCTCCGGCTCGGCGGCGACGAAAAGGCCGTTGGCCAGGGCCCGATCCAGGTAGAGCCGCGCCCGGCCGCGACTGACCATGCCGCGCGTGACGGGGGCCGAGTTCAGCAGGGCCCGGGGCGTCAGGGCGCCGCTGGCGCCCAGCACGGCGGCGACGCCCGACAGCGACGAGCGACCCACGTCGCTGAGCAGCCAGCGTTCGATGGCGCTGAGTGCTCGGTACCGGGCCAGACTGGCCGCGCAATAGGTCTCGACCGCCGCGCGGAAGTGGGGGTGGCGCTGCACCGCCGCCACCTCGTCCGGCGTGAGACGCGCCGGAATCCTCGCATGGATACTCAAGCCACCGCCCTCCGACGCGCCGCCGACACCTGGCCCTCGGGGATCTGGTCCATGCCGCGGGGCCGACGGCAGCGGAACGTCAAGGTTGAGGCGGGGTCAACGCCATTCCCCCGTTACGCGTGCGCCACGCGGGCGATGCCCCGGACAGGGCACGGCGACGGCCGGCCCGGGGGGGCATGGCGACGCTGCCCGCTCAGGTCAAAAGCAGCAGATTGAAATTTTGTTCACTAAATGTTCTGGACTCGGGTCAGCTCGTGCTAGGCTCCGCGCATGGCCGATCCCTATGCCGCGACCCGTCATGAGCTGAAGCTGGACATCGTGGCGCGGGTCGCGGCGGGCGCAACGATTCGGGGACTTTGCCGCGAGCCGGGAATGCCCTCCACGGCGACCGTTCGGAACTGGCGGCGCGTCGATCCGTGGTTCGCGGACGCGCTGGCCGAGGCGCTGCGTGTCGGGGCGTGGCGGCGGCGATGGCGTTACGATCCGGTGCGGGGCGCGGCGTTCCTGGCGCGGTACCGCGCCGGCGAGCGGATCGACGTGATCCTGCGCGATCCCAAGATGCCGAGCCGGCACGTGCTGGACCACTGGCGACGGACGGACGTGGGCTTCGGCGAGGCGGTGGAGATGGCGCGGCGGGCGATGGAACAGCATCGCCTGCGCGGGTTGCGCGCGGCGCGGACGCCGCAGCCTTGGGATGCGCGGATCGCCGACAAGGTGCTGTTCCGGGTCGGCCAGGGCGAGCCGCTCAAGACCTTGCACAAGATCGACCCAACCCTGCCCGGCCGCGGCGTGGTGGACCGATGGCGGCGCGAGCGGCCGGACTTTGACGAAGCGATGCGGGTCAACCTGAAGGCTGGACGGCGCAAGCGGCGGACATCGCGGCGGCGGTGCGCGGCGCTCGCCGACATGGTGCTAGACCGGATCGCGACCGGGGCGTCCCTGAACAGCCTGGGGCGGCAGCCGGACATGCCGTCACGGGAGACGCTGAGCCGCTGGGTCCGGGAACAGCCCGACTTCGCCGCACGGGTGGCGGCGGCCTGCGACCTGCGAGAGGATTGGTATCGCGACGCCATGGCCGACGTCCTGGTGCGGCGACCCATGATGACCGCGCGAGAGATGCGCACGGCGCTGGCTCCGTGGGCGCGACAGCTGGCGCGGTTGCAACACCGGCCGGGGCGACGGGCCAGCAGGACAGGTGGTGTCGTCAGCGCTCAGCCAGGCCCGCGCGGCCGATCCAGTGGGTGAAGGTGCGCGAGAGGGTCGGGTCGCCGCTGAGGTTGATGGCCCCGCCGTCGAGGGCGTGCGCGAAGTCGCCCAGACCCAACCAGGCGGCCGTCCTGGCGCGCAGGTCGGCGACCACCAGGAGGTCGATGTCGTGCCCGGATCCAGGGCGCAAAGATGCACCGGCCGGCGGGGCGCGACGATCAGCCCGTAGCGCCCTTCATCCGTGGGCAGCTCTGGGTAGGCGAACTCAACCACCACCCGGCGGGCCGGCATGGGATCGGGGCGCAGGTTGCGGCGCATGTTCCGGCGGGAGGCTGACGAGCGCCAGCCCTTAGCACCCGTCTAGGCGTCGTAACGACCGGTGAACTCGATGATGGCCTGACGCCAGGCCGCCGGCTGGTCGAACTGGATCATGTGGCCGGCGTCGGCGATCTCACGGAACGCCCCCTGGCGCAGCCGGGGCAGGACGGCGCGGGTCGCGGCGGGGGTCATGATGTCGAAGGTCCCGCACATCAGCAGGGTCGGCGCCGCGATCCGTGGGAGCAGCGGAGTGTCGTCGAAGCCCGCGAGACCACCGCTGAAGCCCTGGGTGATGCTGGCCCCGGTCATGGCGGCGGCCAGGGCGTCGCCGCGATCCTCCGGCGTCGGGGCCATGTACGGCATGGCGACGTTGCGGACGCTGGTGCGGTTGAGGTGACGCTTGACGAAAACACCCATGGCGCGGGCGTAAGCCGGATCGTCGAGGGTTCCTGCACGCTCGTGCGCCTGGATCACCGCGCCGGCGTCGTCCGGCAGGGACGCCAGCAGGCTGTCGACGCTGGCCTTAGCGCTCGCGGCCGAGACGGGCGTCCCTTGCAGGATCAGGCTGCGCAGGCCGGGCGGGCGGGAGGCGGCGTAGCGGGTCGCGACGATGCCGCCCCAGCTGTGGCCCAGCAGGTGGACCTGCTCCAGGCCAAGGGCCTTGCGGATGGCGCCGATCTCTGAGGCGAACCGATCGACCGTCCAGTTGCGGGGGTCGCCGGGGGCGTCGGAGCGGCCGCTGTCGAGCTGGTCGTAGAGGACCACCGCCCGGTCGGCGGCCAGCGGCAGGGCGGGGAAGAACTGCCACAGCGCGCCGCCGGGACCGCCATGGGTCATCAGCAGGGGCGGCCGAGGGCCGCGGAGGTCGCCGTTGACCCGGACGTAGAGGCTACCGCCCTGGACCGCGACGCGGTGTTCGGCGTCGGGCGGAGGCACGCCAGGCTCGGCGGCGCGCGCGGGCGCTATCCCTGTCGCCAGGGTCACGGACAGGCCCAGGATCATCTCGCGCCGGGACGTTGGCATCGGTCTCTCCCGCCCGGTCTTTGGGCCACCTGAGCTTCGGGGTGCGGCGGGTTGAGCGCAAGTGGCGCTCGCCCGAGGCGCGATCGGGCCGATGGGACGAGCTGCCTACGGCGTAGCCAGCGGAGGCCCGTTTCTGCGCAGGCGATGACATTCGTCGCCATTCGGTAGCGGAGCGCTGTCGCCGCGCCGCCTGGGCTTTGTACCCCTGGACTCAAGAACACGAGCGAGGGGTCGCAAGACAATGTCATCGGAACGGCAGGCGCCGACGCGCCGGCAGATGCTGCACGCCATCGGGCTGATGGGCGGGACCGCGGCGCTCTATCAGATGATGACCACCTTCGGTCATGCGGCGGAGACGCGGTTCCCGGGACCGCCGAACCTGAGCGGGGCGCGCAAGGGGTCGAGCGTGATCGTGCTGGGCGCGGGCCTGGCCGGGATGCTGGCGGCCTATGAGCTGGAGAAGGCGGGCTACAAGGTCCAGATCCTTGAGTACCAGAACCGGCCGGGCGGTCGGAACTGGTCGCTCTATGGCGGAGACAAGTTCACGGAGATGGGCGGGGCGACCCAGAACGTGGGCTTCGCCAAGGGCAACTACCTGAACCCGGGCCCGTGGCGGATCCCGCACCACCACAAGACGCTGCTGCACTATTGCAAGGCGTTCGGCGTGGCGCTGGAGCCGTTCATCCAGTTCAACCACAACGCCTACGTCCACAACACCGACGCGTTCGGGGGGACGCCGCAGCGCTACCGGTCGCTGGCGGCCGACTTCGAGGGCGGGGTCGCCGAGCTGCTGGGCAAGGCCATGGACCAGAAGGCGCTCGATAAGACGATGACGCCGGAGGATATGGACCGGTTGAAGGAGGCGCTGCGCTCCTGGGGCATGCTCGACGAGGACATGCGCTACACCAAGGGCTTGCGCTCCTCGAGCCATCGGGGCTTCGAGCTGCCGCCCGGCGGCGGGGTGAACGGCGCGCCCAAACCCTCAGACCTCTTGCCCTTCGACGAGGTGGTGAAGTCGGGGATCGCGGCGAACATGTCGTTCTTCATGAACGACGAATTCCAGACGACCATGTTCCAGCCGGTGGGCGGCATGGGCAAGATCGGCGAGGGCTTCGCCCGGCAGGTCGGCCGGCTGGTGACCTACAACGCCAAGGTCACCAAGCTGATGCAGGACAAGTCCGGGGTGTCGGTGAGCTATACCGACACGGTGAAGGGCCAGGACCTGACGGCCAAGGCCGACTTCTGCGTCTGTACGATCCCGCTGACGGTGCTGAGCCAGATCGAGACCAACCTCACGGAGAAGAAGCAGGCGGCGATCGCCGCGGTGCCCTACTCCAACTCGGTGAAGATCGGGCTGGAGATGCGCCGGCGGTTCTGGGAGGAGGACCAGGACATCTTCGGCGGCCACTCCTTCACCAATCAGGAGATCGGCCTGATCTCCTATCCCAACAACAACTTCTTCCAGGACGGACCGGCGGTTCTGCTGGGCGCGTTCGCCAGCGGGGCCGGCGGCTATCGGCTGGGTGGGATGACGCCGGAACAGCGGATCGAAGCGGCGCTAGCGCAGGGCTCGGTGTTCCACCCGCAGCAGTACCGCAAAGAGTTCTCGAACGGCGCCTCGGTGGCGTGGAACCGGGTGCCCTGGGTCATGGGCTGCTGCGCGCGGTGGAACGAGGACACGCGCAAGGAACACTACCAGGAGCTGGTGGCGCTGGAGGACCGGATCGTCCTGGCGGGCGAGCACGCATCCTATGTCGGCTGCTGGATGGAGGGCTCGCTACTCTCCGCCCTGGACGCCATCACCCGCCTGCACAAGCGCGCGCTGGAGGCCTGAGCATGACGACGCAACGTTTCTTCGGAGCCCTGGCCCTGCTGGTCGCGCTGGCGACCCCAGCCCTGGCCGACGAACCCGGGCCGGGTGGGTCGAAGGCGCCCGTGGCGAAGACCGGCGAGGAGGTCTACCGGACCTACTGCCAGGCCTGTCACATGGCCGACGCCAAGGGCGCGGTGGGGGCCGGCCGCTTCCCGGCGCTGGCCAACAACGAGCGGCTGGGGACCACGGCCTATGCGGCCTATATCGTCGCCAACGGCAAGGGCGGCATGCCCTGGTTCAAGGATACGCTGAGCAAGGACCAGGCCCAGGCGGTGCTGACCTATCTGCGCACCCACTTCGGCAACGCCTACAAGGAGCCGGTGACGGCGGAGGACGTGGCGGCGTTCGGGCAGAAGCCGATGCGCTGAGTTCGGCTCTTCGGCGCGTGACAAGCGCGCCGGTCTCGTCTTTGTTTGGCGCGCCTGCCGATTTGCAGGGCCAAAAACAAACCGAGATTTCGAAGGGACGGATTTCAGTATGCCCCCACGCATGTTGCCGGAGCCAACGCCGGAGACCCGCCATTTCTGGGACGGCTGCAAGGCGGGCGAGCTTCGCCTGCAGCGCTGCACCTCCTGCCAGGAGAGCTATTTCCCGCCGCGGCCGTTCTGCCCGGCCTGCGGCAGCCGCGACGTCGAGGTCTACAAGGCCAGCGGCGAGGGCGTGCTGTGGTCCTACGTCATCAACATGCGGCCGCGGCCGGACATGGGCAGCGAGCCCTACGCCATCGCGGTCGTGAAGCTGGCCGAGGGGCCGACCATGATGACCAACATCGTGGATTGCCCGCAGACGCCCGAGGCGCTGCAGCTGGACATGCCGCTGAAGGTGTCGTTCGCCGCGCAGACCGACGACATCACTCTGCCCCTCTTCACGCCGGCGAAGGGGTGAGCATCATGAGCTGGACCCGCAATTCCGTCGCCGTCGTCGGCGCCGCCGAAACCACCAAGATGGGCAAGATCCCCGACGTGTCGGTGATCGGCCTGCACGCCGATGCGGCGCTGAACGCCATGGCCGACGCCGGCTTGAAGCCGTCCGACATCGACGGGGTGGCCACCGCCGGCATCAGCCCGGTGGAGCTGGCGCACTACCTGGGCATCAAGCCGACCTATGCCGACGGGACCAGCGTCGGCGGTTGTTCGTTCATGCTGCACGTCCGCCACGCGGCGGCGGCCATCAACGCCGGCCTGGCCACGACGATCCTGATCACCCACGGCGAAAGCGGCCGCAGCCGCGTCGGCCAAGGTGGCTGGCCCCGGTCGCCCGCCAGCCTGAGCGGCCAATTCGAGATGCCGTACGGACCGGTCGGTCCGCCCAGCATGTTCACGGTGCCTGTCCTGCGGTACCTGAAGACCCACGGCCTGACCCCCGAGGACATGGCGCCGGTGGCGACCATCCAGCGGGAGTGGGCGGCGATGAACCCGCGGTCCAGCTACAAGGACCGGATCACCGTCGACGACGTGATGAACGCCGACATGATCGCCTGGCCCTTCACCAAGCTGATGTGCTGCCTGGTCACCGACGGCGGCGGCGCCCTGATCCTGACGTCGGCCGAGCGGGCGAAGGACTTCCCGCAGAAGCCGGTCTATGTGCTGGGCTCGGGCGAGAGCGTCGAGACGCCGATGGTGTCGCAAATGTACGACTTCAACTCGTCGACGGCGTTCAAGGTCTCGGGCGCCAAGGCGTTCGAAAGCGCGGGGATCAGCCACGCGGACGTCGATCACCTGATGATCTACGACGCCTTCGCCCACCTGCCGCTGTACGGCCTGGAGGACCTGGGCTTCTGCAAGCCGGGCGAGGCGGCGGGCTTCATCCGCGAACGCAACACCGCGCCCCCTTCAGACGGCAAGATGGGGGGCAAGCTGCCGCTGAACACCAACGGCGGGGGCCTGAGCTACATGCACTCCGGGATGTACGGGATGTACGCCCTGCAGGAGAGCGTGCGGCAGATGCGCGGGATCGCCCCGGCGCAGGTGGAGGGCGCGAAGATCAGCGTCTGCCACGGCGTCGGCGGCATGTTCGCGGCCTCGGGCACGATCGTCTTCTCGAACGAGGCGCCCTGATGGAGCGGCTGGCGGGGCTGGCGGTGACGCTGGCCCTGTCAGCTGCGCCGGCCGCGGCCGAGACCCTGACGCTCACCGGCGTGCTCACCGGCGCCGACCACCAGACCTATCGCGAGATCCCGTTTCGCGTGCCGGCCGGGACGACGGCGGTGACGGTGGCGTTCGCCTATGACGGCAAGGACCAGCGGTCGGTGATCGACCTGGGGATCCGCGATCCGCAGCGGTTCCGCGGCTGGAGCGGTGGGAACAAGGCGCGCTTCACCCTCACCGAGACCTGGGCCACGCCGTCGTATCTGCCAGGGCCGCTGCCCACCGGCGGGTGGAGGCTGATCCTGGGCGCGCCCAACCTGCGGAAGGACGCGCGGGCGGCCTACACCGCGACGATCACCCTGGACCGGGATCCGACGTTCCACGGGTTTGCGGAGGCGCCGCTGAAGACCGGGCCGGGCTGGTACCGCGGCGATCTGCACCTGCACACCGGCCACTCCGACGGGTCCTGCGCGTCGCGCACCGGCCGACGGGCGCCCTGTCCGCTGTTCAAGACCCTGGACGCGGCGGTCGCTCGGGGTCTCGATTTCGTGGCGGTGACCGAGCACAACACGACCTCGCATTTCCAGGCGATGGCGGAGCTGCAGCCGGCGTACGACGACCTGCTGCTGATCCCCGGGCGGGAGATCACCACGTTCCAGGGGCACGCGAATGTGTTCGGAACGACCGCGCCGCTGGACTTCCAACTGGGCGGGCCGCGGGCGCCGGACATGGGCCGGATCCTCGACCAGGTGGCGGCGGCCGGCGGACTGCTGGCGATCAATCATCCGGGGCTGCCATCGGGCGAGGCCTGCATGGGCTGCGGCTGGACGGCGAAGACCGACTTCGACCGCGTGCCGCTGATCGAGGTCATCAACGGGACGATCAGCGCCGGACCGCTGTCGGGGGCGCCCATCTGGGAGACGCAGCTGAACGCGGGCCGCCGGATCACCGCCATCGGTGGATCGGACAACCATGACCCGACCCTGACCGGCGCGCGCGGGGTCGGGACGCCGACGACCGTGGTCTGGGCCGAGACCCTGTCGCAGGACGCGATCCTGGCCGGGCTGCGGGCGGGCCGCGTCTTCGTCGACGTGCAGGGCACGACGGCCCGGCGGCTCGACGTCACCTTCGAAGGCGATGGGCAGACGGTTCCGATGGGCGGCCGCGCGACTGTGCCGCCGGGGGGCGGTGCGCTGCGGATCCATGTGGTCCAGGCGGCTGGCGGCAAGGTGCGTCTGGCTGGGCCCGGCGCCCCCGCCCTCGCGGAGATGTCGGCGCTCTCGGCCGATCAGACCGTGAGCATCCCCGTCCCGCCCGGCGCAAAGGGCTGGGTCCGCGCGGACGTCGTCGGGCCGGACGGGGCGCTCTGGCTGCTCGGCAACCCGATCTATCTGGATTAGGCGGCCGCGGAGCTCTGGGCGTCGGCGGCGCTGGCGGCCATGACCTGAACGATGGCCTCGATGAGGGTGTCGGCGCGGATCGGCTTGGCGAGGTGCTGGTCGGCGCCGGCCTCGAGGCTGGCCTTCACGTGCTCGTCCAGGGCGTTGGCGGTGAGCATGATCACAGGGGTGCGGGGCAGGTTCTGGCTCTGCTCCCAGATGCGCAGCTGGAGCGTGGCGGTGAGGCCGTCCATCTCGGGCATCTGCATGTCCATCAGCACCACGTCGAACCGATCGGCGCGCAGGGTCTCGATGGCCAGGCGGCCATTCTCGACGATCACCGGCTCGATGCCGACGGCGTCCAGGACCAGCTGGACGACCCGCTGGTTGGTGGGGTGGTCCTCGGCCAGGAGGACACGGGCGCCGGCGATGTCGAAGCCGTCGAACGGATTGTCGTCGACCGCCTCGGCCTCGCCCTCGAGCCGCTCGAGCGGCACCTGGACCGAGAAGGTCGAGCCGCGGCCCGGTTCGGAGGCGACCTCGATCGAGCCGTCCATCAGATCGACCAGGGAGCGGCTGATCGCCAGGCCCAGGCCCGTGCCGCCGAAGCGGCGGCGGATCGAGGCGTCGGCCTGCTCGAACCGGCGGAACAGGCGCTGGCGCACGTCCTCGGTGAAGCCGATGCCGGTGTCGGCGACGGTGAACCCGACCGTGCCGCCGGCGGCGTCGACCTCCAGGCGGACCTCCCCCGCCTCGGTGAATTTCACGGCGTTGGACAGGAGGTTGGACAGCACCTGGGTCAGACGCACCGTATCGCCGGCGAAGCGACGGTCGGCCTCGGGCGAGAGGGACCAGGCGAAGCTCAGCCCCTTGGCCTCGGCCGAGGCGCGGTGCAGCTCGGCGATCCGGCCGACCAGGGTGGACATGTGGAACTCGTCGCGCGCCAGCTTGATCTCGCCAGCCTCGATCTTGGAGAAGTCGAGAATGTCGGTCAGCACGCGTTCCAGCAGGCGGCCCGAGGCGACGATGAGTTCGGCCAGGTCCTTGCCCTTGGGCGTCGCCTGCTCGCGCGCCAGGGTTTCGGAGACGGCGATGACGCCGTTGAGGGGCGTGCGCAGCTCGTGGCTCATATTGGCCAGGAAGCGGGACTTTTCGGTGTTGGCGCGTTCCAGTTCCGCGGTGCGCGCCTGGACGCGGTCTTCGAGGGTGGCCAGCGCCTCTTCGGTCTTTTCGCGCTCGGCATGAAGCGCGCGGGCCAGGACGCCGATCTCGTCGTCGCGCGCCTCCTCGGCCACGACGTCGGGCCGCGCGCCGTCGCGCCGCGCGGCCGGGTCACAGCTGGCGGCGAGGCGTTGCAGCGGCCAAGTGATGGTGCGCCGGGCGAGATAGACCACCGCCAGGGTTTGAAGCGCCGTGGCCAGGACGCCCAGCGCCAGGATCCAGGACGCCGACCGCGCCGCCGAGGCGGCCACCGCCGCGCGGGGATAGGTCTGAAGCAGGTACCAGTCCGGACCTTTCAGGCGGCCGAAGGCGACGATGTCACGCCCGTCCGGGCTGATGATCACGCCGTTGGACTTGCCCGTCCGCTCGATGGCGGAGATCAAGCCCTTCAAACCGAGGCGACGCTCCTGTTCGGCCACCTTGCCGCCGGCGGCGCCGCCCGGGCGGGTCAGACCGGGATAGGCGATGAGTTCGCCCTGGTCGGTGACCAGCAGGGTCGTGGCCCCCGGCAAGGACGAGGCCACCGCATTGGCCAGGAAGCCGCTCAGCTCGATCGTTGAGCCGAAGGCCCCCACGTAGCGGCCGTCCGCATAGGCGGGCGTCAGGCAGGCCGTGGCCAACCGGGCGCCGTTGGTGTCCTGCACCAGCCGCTGGAGGTTGGTGCAGCGGGTGCGGCGGTCGGGATTCTTCGCCGGGGTCGTCAGCGACGCCATCTGCTCCCGCGACGTGTCCAGGTCGGCCGGCGCCGTGTGGCGATAGAACATGAGCTTGTCCGGCCGATCGGGACCGAACATCACCAACCGGGTCTCGGGCGGGCTGAAGAAGTAGAAGTTGTCGTATTCCTTCCGGGCGGCCTGTCCGAAGGTGGCCACCAGCTCGAAGGACGCCACCAGCGCCGTCTTCGTCTCGCGGGACATGGTGTCCGGCTTTCCGATGAAGGCGCCCACGCCGTAGATGTACTGGCCATGCTGCATCGCGCCATCGAAGTATCGGTCGCGGCTGCGGCGCACGCCGTCGGCGCCGACGGGGAAGTAGGTGTCGGCCAAGCGGTCGACCTCGGCCGGGGACAGGTGGGCCATCCGCCGCGCCAGTTCCTCGCCCGCGGCCTGGTGGACCGCGGTGAGGTTGGAGAAGCGGCGTTCGACGTTGCTGGAGCGCTCGCGGACATAGTCGGCGAGGAAGGCGATCTGGCGGTTCGACAGGTCCTGCTGGAAAACCAGAAAGCCGCCCAGGGTGCTGCACAGCGTCAGGATCAGCGACATCACGCCGACGCTGATCAGGAATCGGCGGGAGAGAGATTTCATGGGCGCAGCGCCTGTATCGCAGGACCCTTTTTGCACCCGTTTCGTTGAAGTCCGGTAAAATGTTGCAAAATCCGAGACCTATGGCCGCAGCTAAGCCCCTCGACTGCATTGTCATCGGCGCGGGGCCTGCGGGCCTGACCGCAGCGATCTACCTCGGCCGTTTCCGGCGCGACATCCTGGTTCTGGAATCCGGGGACAGCCGCGCCGCCTGGATTCCTCGCAGCCACAATCACCCCGGCTTCCCTGACGGCGTGCGCGGGCCGACGCTGCTGGCGCGGATGCGCCGTCAGGCCGAGCGCTATGGCGCGCAGATCGTGCGCGCGCAGGTCGACACATTGAAGGTTGTGCGCGGCGGCTTCCAACTGGGTACGGGCGAGGAGACGCTTCGCGCCCGGACGGTGATCCTGGCCACGGGCGTTCACGACAACGCGCCGCCGATCCCGGGCCTGGAAGACGGGGTCGCCCGCGGCCTGGTCCGCATCTGCCCGATCTGCGACGGCTATGAGGTGATCGGCCAGCGGGTCGGCGTCATCGGGCTGGACGACCATTGCGCCGCCGAAGCGGTGTTCCTGCGGACCTATTCCGACGATGTGGCCTTCGTCCATGTGGGCGATAAGCCGCTGCCCCAGGCCACGACGAAGATGCTGACCCAGGCCGGGGTGGAGATCATCGAGAGCGCGGTCCGCAGCGTCACGATCGCCAAGCGGCGGATCACCGCCTTCGACTTCGAGGCCGGTGAGGCGCGCGCGTTCGACGTGGTCTATTCGGCGCTGGGAATCACGCCCCGCAACCGGCTGGCCGTCCAGGCCGGGGCGGAACGGGCGCCGGAGGGACGGCTGATCGTCGACGAGCACCAGCAGACCTCGGTCCCCGGGCTCTATGCGGCGGGTGACGTCGTTCGTGGCCTGAACCAGATCTCGACCGCGCAGGGCGAAGGGGCCATCGCCGCCACGGCCGTGCACAACAGCGTGCGCTAGCGCGCCGTGCCCGCCGCGACGCAGCCGCCTTACGGGTTGATCAGGGTGGCGCCGAGGTAGTGCTGCAGACTGGCCTCCCGCGAGTAGGGCGGATGCCGGTACTGGCGGAAGCCCTCGGCGTAGGTCACCCCGAAGTCTGCCCCTACCCGACGGGTCCAGGCGTCCATGTCGCCGATGAAGTCGGCGATACCGTGCTGCCGGGCCACCCAGGCCACCTGGCTGCGGTGCTCGGCGACCATGGCCCGCTTGGTGGCGTAGTGGCGGCCGATATCGACGCCGAACTCACGTTGGACGCGGTTTCCATCCCGGTCGCGCCCGCCGATGGGATCGGTGAAGTAGAGCACGGGGATGCCCGCCAAGGCGCCAGCCGAGCCGGTCTTGTAGTTGGCGACCGGCGCGGCGAAGCAGGCGTCCCGCACCAGCAGGCTGATGGCCTCATGGTCGGGGTGGTAGTCGACCGGCGAGCCCGTGATGACGATGTCGGGGGCGACCTCGCGGATCAGTTCGGTCACCGCGCGGCGGGACGGATCGTCGTTGAAGACGCCAAGGTCGGGGAAGCCCAGACAGCGATACTCGGCCTTGATCTGGGCGGCAGCGGCGGCGGCCTCGGCCAGCCGGATGCGTGCGGTCTCCTGCGGCGAGGTTTCGGCCGAACCGCCCTCGCCCGCCGTGGCGGTGGCCATGACCACCCGGTGGCCGGTCGCCGACAGGAAGGCCAGCGTGCCGCCGGCCAGGATGTCCAGGTCGTCGGGGTGGGCGTGGATCGCAAGAACGGTGGCCATCAGCGGTCGAACTTCGTGGAGAGGACAAGGGAGGTGTTGGTGCGCTCGACGCCCTTTACCGCGCCGATCTCGTCGATGACGGCGTCCATCTCGGCGACGCCATTGGCCTCGACGGTGGCGATCATGTCGAAGGCGCCGCTGACCGACTGCAGGCGGCGCACACCGGGCAGCCGCTTCAGGGCCGCTGTGACGGCGGCGGCCTGCTTCGGCTCGACCGTCAGCATGACGAAGGCGTGGACACGTCCGGCCTCGTAGGCGCCCGCCAACCGGACGGCATAGCCGGCGATGATGCCGGATCGCTCCAGCTTAGCCAGGCGGCTCTGGACCGTGGTGCGCGACAGCCCCAGGGCGCGGGCCAATTCCGCGACGGGTGCGCGAGCGTTGTCTCGAAGCCGGGTCAGCAGGTGCTCGTCCAGGTCGTCCATCGGCATTCCGCGTAATAAGCTCGGCGATTCGCCAAGAATAGACGCGCATAACGACGTAGCGCCAATTGAAAGTGGCCCGCCGCCGCCCGATTCTGCGCCCAAGCCGAACAGGGGTCGTGGAATGCGCAAGGTAGCTGTCGTCGGAGCAGGCAAGATCGGCTCCACCGTCGTGGATCTGCTGGTGGGATCCGGCGCCTATGAAGCTGTGGTCATCGACCAGTCGGCCGAGGCCCTGGCGGACCTGGACGGACGGGCGCAGGTGGCGACCGCGGCGATGGCGATCGACGATCCGCAGACGCTGGCGGCCAAGATCGCGGGCTGCTTCGCGGTGGTGAACTGCGCGCCCTATCATCTGACCACGGTCGTGGCGCAGGCGGCGAAGGCGGCTGGCGCGCACTACCTGGACCTGACCGAGGACGTGGCGGCCAGTCGGATCGTCCGCGACCTGGCGGTCGACTCGAAGACGGCGTTCATCCCGCAGTGCGGCCTGGCGCCTGGATTCATCACCATCGCCGCCTGGGACCTCATCAAGCACTTCGACCAGTTGCACGACGTGCGCCTGCGGGTGGGCGCCCTGCCCCGCTATCCGTCGAACGCCCTCAACTACAATCTGACCTGGTCCACGGACGGGGTGATCAACGAATACTGCGAGCCCTGCGAAGCGATCACCAACGGCAAGCTGCGCGAGACGCCGGCGCTGGAGGAGTGCGAGGAATTCGCGCTCGATGGCGTCACCTATGAGGCCTTCAACACCTCCGGTGGGCTGGGCACGCTGTGTCACACGCTGGACGGCCAGGTGCGGAACCTGAACTACAAGACCATCCGCTATCCGGGCCACGCGGCGATCATGAAGGCGCTGCTGAACGACCTGAACCTGCGCAACCGCCGCGACGTGCTGAAGGACATCCTGGAGAACTCGGTCCCGGCGACCATGCAGGACGTGGTCATCGTCTTCGTCACCGTCTCGGGGATGAAGAAGGGGCATCTGATGCAGGAGACCTATGTCAACAAGGTCTTCAGCCAGGAGATCGGCGGCGAGCTGAAAAGCGCGATCCAGATCACCACCGCCGGCGCGATCTGCGCGGTGCTGGACATGCTGGCAGACGGGTCGCTTCCGGCCGAGGGTTTCATCCGGCAGGAGGACATCCCGCTGCACGCGTTCCTGGCCAACCGCTTCGGGCGCTACTACGCGCAAGACGTCCTCCCCCTCCGCGCCGCCGCCGAGTAAAGTCATGACCATGCAATCCAAGATCAGCTCCGCCGCGGCCGCGGCCGCCGCCGTCCTGGGCCGCCTCGGCGTGGCTGAAACCCTCTGGACCGGCGGCGACCGACCGGTTCGCTCGCCGGTGACCGGCGAGGTGATGGCCCACGTCCACGACGCGTCGAAGGCCGAGGTCGATGGCGCCATCGACGCCGCCCATGAGGCGTTCCTGACCTGGCGCAACGTGCCAGCGCCGCGGCGGGGCGAGCTGGTCCGGCTGTTCGGTGAGGAGCTGCGGGCGGCCAAGGCGGACCTGGGAGCCCTGGTCACCCTCGAGGCCGGTAAGGTCACGTCGGAAAGCCTGGGCGAGGTCCAGGAGATGATCGACATCTGCGACTATGCAGTGGGCTTGTCGCGGCAGCTGTTCGGCCTGACCATCGCCACGGAGCGGCCCGACCACCGGATGATGGAGACCTGGCACCCGCTGGGCGTGGTGGGGATCATCTCGGCCTTCAACTTCCCTGTGGCGGTCTGGTCGTGGAACGCGGCCCTGGCGTTCGTGTGCGGCGACGCCTGCGTGTGGAAGCCGTCCGAAAAGACGCCGCTGACCGCGCTGGCGGTCCAAGCGCTGTTCGAGCGGGCCTGCGCCAAGTTCGGCGACGTCCCAGCCGGCCTGTCGTCGGTGGTGATCGGTGGCCGCGAGGTGGGCGAAGCCCTGGTGGATCATCCGAAGGTTCCCCTTGTGTCGGCCACCGGTTCGACGGCCATGGGCCGGGCGGTGGGTCCGAAGCTGGCCCAGCGGTTCGCCCGCGCCCTGCTGGAGCTGGGCGGCAACAACGCCGCGATCATCGCACCGACGGCCGACCTGGACCTGGCGCTGCGAGGCGTAGCCTTCGCCGCCATGGGCACCGCCGGCCAGCGCTGCACGACGCTGCGTCGCCTGTTCGTGCATGAGAGCGTGTACGACGCGTTCCTGCCGCGCCTGAAGGCGGCCTATGGCTCTGTGAAGGTAGGCGATCCGCGCGAAGCCGGCACGCTGGTCGGCCCGCTGATCGACGCCCAGAGCTTCGACCTGATGCAGTCGGCCCTGACCGACGCCCGGGCCGCCGGCGGCAAGGTCACCGGCGGTGAGCGGGTCGAGATGGGTGAGGCGTTTTACGCGCGCCCGGCCCTGGTCGAGATGGAGGGGCAGGCCGACGTCGTGAAGCGCGAGACCTTCGCGCCGATCCTCTACGTCATGCGGTATCGCGACCTGGACTCGGCCATCGCCCTGCAGAACGACGTGCCCCAGGGCCTGTCGTCATCCATCTTCACCAACGACATGCGCGAGGCCGAGATGTTCATCTCGGGCCGCGGCTCGGACTGCGGGATCGCCAACGTCAACATCGGCCCCTCGGGCGCCGAGATCGGTGGGGCGTTCGGCGGCGAGAAGGAGACGGGCGGCGGCCGTGAGGCGGGGTCGGACAGCTGGAAGGCCTATATGCGCCGGGCGACCAACACCCTGAACTATGGCCGCACCCTGCCGCTGGCCCAGGGCGTCACCTTCGACGTTTAGCCGGCCAGGAAGACCAGCTGGGTGGTGACGCCGCCCGGCGAATTCTCGACGACGACCTTGCCCTGAAGCTGGGCGCCCAGATTCTCGACGATGCGCACGCCCAGGCCGCCCCCCGGCCCGGGCGCGGCGCCGGATATGCCACGGCCATTGTCGCTGATACGCAGCTCAAGGCGATCGTCGTCGCGGCGCTTCACACTGATCGCGATGTGCCCGCCCGGCCGGCCCACGAAGGCGTGCTTCAGGGAGTTCATGACGACCTCGGTGACCAGCATCGACAGGGTGATGAGGCGCGAAACCTCGATGTCGGCCGAGTCGGCGACGACCTCGGTGGTCACGTTCGTCGCGCCCGACATCTCGACCAGATCGCTGACCAGCCCGCTCAGATGCGCATCCAGCGGGGCATCCGCGCCCGCGGGGTCATAAAGCCGCCGGTGGAGACGCGACATGGTTTCGATCCGCGCGATCGCCGAGTCGAGCGCCGCCTTCAGCTCCGGCGACTCCGCGGCGCGGCGGCGCTGCAGATGCAACAGCGAGGCGATGAAGGCCATGTTGTTGGCGACGCGGTGCTGCAGCTCCTGAAACATCGTCTTCTGCTGCTCGAGCAGCGACGTGGTCAGCCGGCGCGCGTCGCCCAGCCGGCCGATCGAGCGGAACATCACATCGATCAGGGCGATGTCGACGCTGACGATGAAGACATAGAAGCCCAGCGCCAGTGCGGTCTGGGTGGTCACCTCCAGCGAGTGGAGCGGCGGGATGAAGAAGTACCAGGCCGCCACGCCCGACAGCACCGCGCAGACGATCCCGGGGCCGAGCCCCGCGACGAACGCCGTCAGGATCACCGCCGGGAAGAACGTCAGGTACGGGAAGCCCGGCGGCAGATCCTGGTCGAGCATCTGACGCAGGACAAAGGCCGCGGCGAACGCCGCCAGCGCGAAGCAATAACCGGCCAAGGGCCGACCGCGCAGCCCCTTGTAGACGTCTAAACCGTGCATCGCCCTGCCTGACTTCGGCCTAGGTCTCAACCGAGGACACCGTAGCGTCAAGTCAGGTCCCGACACAGGACCCTTTGGCCGAAAGAGTCAGCGTTCGACGGCGTCCCGTTGCATCGGCGCCAGTTTCGCCAGGAACCGGTTCTGGTCGCGGAAGGGTATCTTCTCATCCTCCATCGCCGACTGCAGGTGCTCGACCAGGATGTTGAAGTCGGTGCGCTGAACGCCGAGGTCCTTGTGCACGCTCTTCATGTCGCGACCTGAATAGGCGCAGCCGCCGCCCAGGATGTAGCAGAACTGTTCCTTGAGGGTGCGACGCAGGCGGACCATGTCGTGGCTCTCGAAGATCTCCTTGATCCGTGGGTCGGCCAGACTGCGATCGACCATCCCATCGACCACGCGGTCCACGCCCGGCTGGCCGTGGAAGGCGCGCCACATGGCGTCGCCCGCGAACGGCGCGGCCCCGGCGTTGGCGTCCGACTGGACGTAGGGATCGACGACTTCCTCGTTGGGATGCTGCGGGTTGGGATTCTCCGGCGCGCCCGCAGCCAGGGCGACCGCGGCGATGAGGGCTGTGAACATCAGAAGCCTGCCTGGAGCGAGAGGTAGAGGCCGCGCTGGCCCTTGAAGGTGGCGATGGTTCCCAGGTCGGCGTAGCCCGCCGTCACCGAGAGGTTCTTGTTCACGGCGTAGGCGGCGAACAAATCCCACCAGTCGTCTTCCTTAAGCCCCAGGTTGTTCGGCTTGGTGCGGTATTCGCCGCCGACCAGGAGACGCTTGGAGAGCAGGACGCCGGCCGAACCCTCGAACTGCAGGCTGTAGTCGTCCTTGCCGCCCGGGCCGCCGAAACCCAGCAGGCCGGTCTGATTGGCCTTGGTCGCGCGGACCGCACCGCTGACCACCAGGCTTTGCGCCAGCAGCACCTTGGTGGCCGAAACGTAGTAGTCGATCCCGTCGTCGTCCTGGCCGCCAAGGGCCGCGACGATGGAGGCCTTGGCGGCGTTCTTGTACTGGGCGCCGACCGCGACCTGCGGGACCCAGGTATCCTGATCGTACACGGCGTCGCCCAGTACCTTCACCTTCACGCCCAGGACGTCCTGGTGGAAGGTGAAGCCTTGGCCGAGGCCGAGCTTGGCGCCCGTCCCCTGCGTGTCGAAGTCCTGGTGCGTGTAGGAAAGCTCGACCCGGTCGAAGAAGCCGACTGCGGCCCCGTAGGCCCGGAACTGGTAGTCCGGCAGCTCGACTAGCGTGCCATGCACGTTGGCGCCGACGCCGTCGCGGGTCGCGTATCCGGTGATGGTCGCCCAGCTGGACAGCCCGCCGCCACCGGATCCGTCAACCGTCGTCACACCGCCCGTCAGCAGCAACTTGCCCGCCGGGCGAAGGTCATCCGCCAACACCGGCCCGACCCCAAGCAATGAGGCCACGCCAGCCAGCAGCGCGATGCAACGTGGTCTCATCGATCCAAGGTCCCGACTTCAAGTCTACGGGATCGACTATCGTGGGAAGACTTTACAACTGGTTCAGGCGTACCGCGGTACGGAAACACCCATGAAACGCAGCGCCCTCGGCCTCGCCGCCGCCCTCCTCGCCGGTCCCGCCCTGGCGGGCGACATCACGGTTGACGTGCGCGACGCCGCCGGCAAGCCCGTGACCAACGCCGTGGTGATGGTGAAGCCCGCCGGCGGGGTCCCCGCCGGTCGGCCGATGCGGGTCAGCTGGCCCATGGTCATGGCGCAGCAGAACATCCAGTTCAGCCCCTATCTACTGATCGTGCCGTTGGGGTCTTCGGTGAGCTTTCCCAACAAGGACAAGGTTCGCCACCACGTCTATTCGTTCTCGACGCCGAAGACCTTCGAGCTGAAGCTCTATGGCAAGGACGAGAGCCGGTCGGTGACCTTCGACAAGCCCGGCGCCGTGTCCCTGGGCTGCAACATCCACGACAGCATGATCGCCTTCATCTACGTCACCGACACCCCCTTCGCGATGAAGTCCGGGATCGACGGCTCGGCCACGGTGCAGGACGTTCCGGCCGGGGCGGCTCAGCTGTCGGTCTGGCATCCGAACCTGAAGGCGCGCGGCCCGACGAGCCGCCCCCTGGCGGTCACGGCCGCCGGGCAGCGGACGACGATCACCCTGGACCTGCGGCCTTCGATGGCGCGCTAGGCGCGGCTCTGGAGCCGGGGCTGGTCCTCGGTCAGGAACGCGAACAGCTTCTCGAGAGGCTGGGGTCGAGCGATCAGATAGCCCTGGGCCATGTCGCAACCCATGGCCGCCAGCACGGAGAAGGCGGCCTCGTCCTCGATCCCCTCGGCGACGACCTTGAGGCCCAGGCTGTGGGCGAGGTCGATGGTGGACCGGACGATCAGGGCGTCGCGCTGGCTGACGGTGACGTCCTTCACGATCGAGCGGTCCAGCTTCAGCTCCTGACCGCGGATCTGCTTGAGGTAGGCCAGGGACGAGAGGCCGCTGCCGTAGTCGTCGATGGAGATCGGGACGCCCATCTCCGCGAAGGCGTCCAGCATGGCCAGGGCGACCTCCGGGTTCTCGATGACCGCCGTCTCGGTGACTTCAAAGCAAATCTTGCCGACGGCGTCCGGAAGCACTTCGGCGCAGAAATCCACGAAGTCCGGCTCGCCCAGCACCCGGCCCGAGATGTTGACCGCGACGCTGATCTCGTGGCCCCGCGCGGCCAGGGCGCGCTGGTCGTGGATCGCCTGTCGCACGACCCATTCGGTCAGCGCGCGGATGTGGCCGGTCTCCTCGGCCATGGTGATGAACAGGTCCGGAAAGATCATCCCGCGGGTCGGGTGGTTCCAGCGGACGAGGGCCTCGGTTCCGGTGACCGCGCCCAGGCGCATGTCGTACTTGGGCTGATGCCAGAGAACGAGCTGGTCCTGCAGAATCCCGGTCAGCAGGTTCGACATCAGGCTGAGGTTGGCGGCCGGATCGCCATAGGCCTCGGCGTCGAACACCGCGGTCTTGCGCCGGCCGGCGCGGGCCTGGTCCAGGGCGATGCTGGCGCGTTCGATGGCGGTCCCCACGTCGGCGCCGGCCAGCGGGGTCAGGCCGATGGTGAGGCCGACGTCAATGGCTTCCCCGGCCACGCGGACCGGCTGTTCCAGGGCGTCCAACAGGCGCTGAATGTCGTCGAGCGCCGCAGCTTCGCCGTCGGCCACCAGGACGAACCCCAGCATGTCGGTCGAAATGCGCGCGACGCCGCAGCTCGGCGCCAGGCCGTCCAGGCGCATGCCGACCATGCGCACGGTCTGGGCCGCCAGCTTGTGGCCGATGGCGTGGCGCATGTGGCTGAAGCGATCGAGGCCAAGGGCGCAGACATAGACCTGCGCATCGGGCCAGTCGCTGAAGCCCTCCACGACCCTTTCGAGGGCCAGGCGATTGGGCAGGCCGGTGTCGCCGTCGTGAAGGGCCAGGTGGGTGATCTTGCGCTCACGCTCGCGCATCTCGGCGGCCATGGCGTTGAAGCTCTGGGACAGGCGGCCGATTTCGTCGCCGCTCTGGATCGCCACGCGGGCGTCCTCGCCCCGCTGCAGACGGTGGGCCGCCTCGTCCAGTTCCGAGATGGGCCGGGTGACCCCGCGCGCGAGCGCCCAGCTGCCCCAGCTGACGACAGCCAGACCGGCCAGGGCCAGCAGAGCGACGATGGCGAGCAGCGGCCGATAGGGCGCCAGGGCCAGAGCCAGCGGATAGCGCAGCATCAAGACCGCGCCGCCGTTGCTCTCGATGGCCGGCAGGCGCTTGACCAGGGCCACGGTGCGCCCGCTCTTGAGCTTCAGGATCTCCGGCGCCGAGCCCGCCTTGAGCGAGGCCTCGATCACCCGGCGCACGGCGGGGGTGTTCAACTCGACGGGCGCGTTGGAATTGGTCCAGGCGCCGCCGGTGGCGCGGTGCAGCACCAGGGCGTTGAGGGGGATGGCCGACAGGCGTTCCAACGCCCGCATTTCCCTAGCGTCCAGGCGGACGGCGAACACCACCCAGCCGATCAGCTCCGGCGAGAGCACCGGCGCGCTGACCAACTGATAGGGCTCGCCGTTCAGCATGAAGACCCCGGACGGGTCGTCGGCGGTTTCGAACGCCGTGGACAGGGCGGTGCGGTCGGCAGGCCGGAAGTCGGCGCCGATCACCTGGCCGGCGTTGTCGATCATGAAGGCGTAGTCCACGCCCATCCGGCTGCGGAGATTTTCCAGGGCCGAACCGATGGTGGGCGCATCGCCTGTCGCCGCGGCCGCCCGGAAGCCGAAGTCGCGCGACAGCAGGCTGGCGCCTTCGCGCAGGCGCTCGGACCGCAGCGACCAGACCCGGTCGAAGACCGTGCCAGTGGCGGCCAGTTCGCTGCGCACCTGGCGTTCGGCCGCGTCGGAGATGGCGAGGAAGACCGCCAGCGAAACGATCAGCAGCACCGCCCCGAACAGCGCCGCGTAGAGGACGGTCAGGCGCGTCGAGAGGCGCTGGAACCGGCCCGCGCCGAAGACGCCGCGTCGCCACGCGCCGTCCATCACCCGGGCGACAAGAGCGAAGCTTTGCGGAAGGGGCGCAGGGAGGCGCATCCCGAACGCCATACCGGCCTTTTCCTGAATCCCCCGTAAAGCTTGAATTCGAAAGACTTTCGGACAAGCCTCAAACAGTTGTTTGCCTCGCCGCGAAGCCCTTGGCACTATCGGGCTTTCAGCGTCGCTTTTCGAAAGATCGCCATTGACCGTTTCCCATCCGGCGTCCGCGGCCAACGCCGCCGACCCGCTGGCCTCCGTCGACGCCCTGATCGAGGGCCTGGGCTCGGTGGGCTATATCGCCTCCCGCCGTATCGCCACCGCCCTCTACATGGCCGTGAAGCTCGAGAAGCCGATCCTGGTCGAGGGCTCGGCGGGCGTCGGCAAGACCGAACTGGCCCTGTCCACGGCCGCCTTGCTGGGCCTGCCGCTCATCCGGATGCAGTGCTACGAGGGCCTGGACGAGTCCAAGGCGCTGTACGAGTGGAAGTACGGCAAGCAGCTCCTCTACACCCAGATCCTCAAGGACCGGATGGGCGAGAGTTTGGCCGACGCGCCCGACATGGACGCCGCCATGGTGCGCCTGCACGGCATGGGCGACCTGTTCTTCTCCGAGCCCTTCCTGGAGCCGCGGCCCCTGATGAAGGCGCTGCGCGAGGATGACGGCTGCGTCCTGCTGATCGACGAGATCGACAAGTCGGACGAGGCCTTCGAGGCGTTCCTGCTGGAGGTGCTGTCGGCCTATCAGGTGTCGGTGCCGGAACTGGGGGTGATCCAGGCCAAGACCCCGCCGCTGGTGTTCCTGACCTCCAACAACGTCCGCGACCTGGGCGATGCGCTGAAGCGGCGCTGCCTGCACCTGCACATTCCCCTGCCCGAAGCGGCGCTGGAGGAGCGGATCGTCGCCAGCCGCGTGCCCGGCATCGAGGCCAAGCTGACCCGCGAACTGGTGGCGTTCGTACAGACGCTGCGGACCATGGATCTGCGCAAGTCGCCCTCGATCTCCGAGACCGTGGATTGGGCCCGCGCCCTGGTGCTGCTGCACGCCGACAGCCTGTCGGCGGACATGGTGCGCGATACGCTGAACGTGATCCTGAAGTTCGAGCAGGACATCGGGGCGGTGGAGCCGCAGGTGGTCGAACTGCTGCATCGCCAGTAGGCGGGGGCCTCGATGCAGAACACCCTCGAACAGTTCTTCCGGGCCCTGAGGGCGGCGGACGTGCGCGTCTCGCCGGCCGAGGCGATCGACGCCAGCCGGGCCGTGGCGGTGACGGGCTATGGCGACCGGACGCTGTTCCGGGACGCGCTGTGCTCCACCCTGGCGAAGTCGGCCGACGAGGTGGATCGGTTCGAGGCGGTGTTCGACACCTTCTTCAGCCGTGATGCGCTGGCCATGCCGCCGCCGTCCGCCACGAACCAGGGCGAACCGTCGGACGATGACATGGCGGCCGCCGAAAGCTCGCCCCTGGCGCAGGCGGTGCTGCAGGGCGACAACGCCCAGATCCAGCAGGCGATGGAGGAGGCCGCCGCCCGCGCAGGGGTGGCCGAAATCCGCCTGACCACCCAGCGTTCGCGCCTGACTCGCCGGCTGCTGGAGGAGATGGGGCTGGAGGAGATCGAGCGGATCATCGCCAACGCCCGGCGGATGCCGGACGGCGCCGGCCAAGGTCTGGCCGACCGGCTGGACGAGGCGCGGCGCAACCTGTTCACCGAGGCCCAGGCCTATGTCGGCCGCCAGCACGACCTCTATGCCGCGGGCTCGGCCCGCGAGCTGCGGGAAGAGCGACTGGCCAAGAAGCAGCTGAACGCCGACGGCGGCGTCGATCCGGTCGACTACCAGCTGATGCAGGCGCTGGTGAAGAAGATGGCCAAGCGGTTGGCGGCCAAATACTCGCGCCGCCGCCGAGCCGCCCAGAAGGGCCACCTGGACGTCCGCAAGACCCTGCGCAAGTCGATGGCGCACGGCGGGGTGCCCTTCCAGATCGAGTGGAAGGTCAAAAAGGTCGACCGCCCGTCGATCGTCGCGATCTGCGACGTGAGCAAGTCGGTGGCGGCCGCCGCCCAGTTCCTGCTGACCTTCCTCTATTCGCTGAACGAGGTGGTCGACCGGATGGACGCGTTCGCCTTTTCGGGGCGACTGATCAGCGTCAACAATGTGCTGGACGACAACGCGGTCGAGGGCGCGATCCTCAAGGTGCTGCAGGAGATCGGCTTCCAGCAGACCGACTACGGCCGGTCGCTACAGGACTTCGCCGACCAGCATCTGGACAGCTTGGACCGGCGGACGACGGTGATCTTCCTGGGCGACGGCCGCTCGAACTTCGCCGACCCGCGTCTGGACATCATGCGCCAGATTCACGACCGCAGCCGGGCGGTGATCTGGCTGAACCCCGAGCCCGAGAGCTACTGGGCTCAGGGCGACAGCGTCATGCATCGCTACGCCCGCTTCTGCCACGTGGCCAAGCAGTGCGGCACGATCGAGCAGCTGGAGCGGATCATCGACGACGTGCTCAGGAGCTACGTCCCGCACTGACGTCTTCGGCGCGCTGCAGCCGGAGGACGGCGGCGAGTTCGGCGTGGCGCACGCGGGTGACCGCGTAGGGCATCAGCGCGATCGCCGAGCCCACGGCGAACAGCGCCGCCAGCGGCCCCCAGGCCAGGATCAGCAGGCGCAGGGTTTGCTCGGGCACCACGGCGCCCACCACATGACCGGCCGCCTTCGGGAAATGCAGGGCGTCGAGGGCGAAGCCGGCGGCCATCTGGCCAAAGCCGCCCGCCGCCTTGGATGCGAACCCCAGGCCAGCGAAATAGAGCCCCTCGCGCCGGGCACCGAACAACACCTCATGCTCGTCGGCGGCGTCGGCCATCATCGCCGGATAGGCCACCACCAGGAAGCCGATGCCCACGCCGGCGACTCCGGCCCCCGCCATCAGCCAAGGCGCGGCCGCCGCGCCCGTCGGCATGAACAGGCCGAGCGCCCGCAGGGTGTGCAGCACCGTCAGGCCGACGGCCATGAGCGCGAGCCCCAGCATGATCACCGTCTTCTTCTCGAAGCGATTGAGCAGCGGGCGGGTGAAGGGGACGCCGACCATAATGGCCACATAGAAAGCCACGCTGACCGACTGGATCATCTGTGGCGTCAGCTTCCAGACGAAGGTGTAGGCGTGGTTGTTGAGGGCGCCGTTCACGCCGGCGGCGATCCAAAACAGCAGGGCCGAGAGGAAGAGCGCGCGGAACGAGGCGTTGCGGAACACCTCCGGCACCTCGCGGGCCAGGCCCTTCATCAGGGTGGCGCCCGGGGTCATCGGCTGGGGCAGCCGGCGGGCGTAGCGCCAGACCCCGATACAGGAGATGGCCCCGGCGGCGAACAGCAGCCCGCCCATGCCGGCGCCGAACGCGGGATAGTAGCTGCGTTCCTGCAGCCCACCCGGGCCGGCGAAGAACACGGAATACGCCAGGATGGTCACGGCGAGGCTGATAAGCACGCCGAAGGCCCCGCGGTAGGCCACGACGCTGGCGCGCTCGGCATAGCCGCTGGCCATCTCGGCGCCCAACGCCGCGTAGGGCAGGTTGTAGAGCGAGGCGACGCCACGGAGCGCCATCTTGGCCGCCACCAACCACAGGAACAGGATGAGCGGCTGCAGGCCCAGCGGCGGGGTGAACAGCATCCACAGCGCAAGGCCTGTCAGCGGCGCGCCCAGAGCCATCAGCGGCAGGCGGCGGCCGAACTTGCTGCGCAGGTTGTCGGAGAACGACCCGATCAGCGGGTCCATCACCGCGTCCAGGCACATGCTGATGGCCAGGGCGACACCAACCATGCTGCCCGACAGGCCCAGCACGGCGGTGTAGTAGAAGAAGACGAAGCCAGCGACGATCAGGTAGCCGGACTCGATCGACTGGCCGAAGGCGTACAGCAGCTTGACGTGAAAAGGCGGCTTCAGCTCGCCCTCGGTCGCCGCGGGCGCAGGCCCGCTCAGTACGTCGACTGCCGCCACCGTCTCACTCCCGCGAACCTATCGTTGGAAAAGACGGTATCCCTCTGCCGCCCGGTGGCAACGGTGACTTCGGGTCACGCGGCTCTATTCGGCGGTCGCCCTGCGGCGGCGCAGCTCGGCGGTGATGGTTTCGTGGCGCGCGCGGGTGATGGCGTAGGGGGCGAAGACGACCGCGCCGATACCCACCAGAAGCGCGGGAACCCAGCCCCAGGCGAGAGTCAGATGGGACAGCACATCCTCCGACACGACCGCATGCACCTGCCGACCGACGTCGCGCGGGAAGCGCAGGGCGTCGAGGGCGAAGCCACCCAGCATCAGGCCCATCCCGCCGGCCGCCTTTCCGGCGAACCCGAGGCCAGAGAAGAACAGGCCCTCGCGACGGGACGCGTGGAGATGCTCATGCTCCTCCGCCGCGTCGGCCATCATCGACGGGAAGACGATGAAGATCAGCCCCGAGGCGAGGCCGAACACCAGGGACATGGCCGACAGCCACGGCAGGGCCGCGTCGCCGGTGGGCATGAACAGCCCAAGGCCTCGCAGGCCCGGCAGGACGATCCAGCCGATGGACACCAGCACGAAGCCGATCGCCGCAACCGTCTTCTTCTCCATCCGCCGCAGCAGGGCCGGCGTCAGCGGCACCCCGGCCAGAATGCCGGCCAGATAGACATAGGAGATGATCTGGATCGTCTCGGGCCGCAGCTTCCAGACGAAGACATAGGTGTGGTTGTTGAGCGCCTGGTGGACGCCGACGCCGCTGGCGAACAGCAGCATGGACAGGAAGAGGATGACGAAGGTGCGATTGCCCAGCATCTCGGCGACCTCGCCGGCCAGGCGGCGCGCCATGGGCTCGGCCGCGACCGTGGGCTGCGGCAGGGCGACGCCATAGCGCCAGACGCCGGCGCAGCAGATCAGCCCGCCGGCCAACACCAATGCGGCGATGCTCCAGCCGAAGGCGGGATAGTTCTCGGCCTTCTGGAGACCGCCTTCACCCGCGAAGAACACCGAATAGGCCAAGGCGGTGACCAGCACGCTGACCAGGATGCCCGCCAGCAGCCGGTAAGACACGATGCGCGAGCGTTCGACGTAGTCGTCCGACATCTCCCCGCCCAGGGCGAAGTATGGGATGTTGTACATCGAGGCGAAGGCGCGCACGCCGCCCTTGGTCAGGGTCAGCCAGACGAACAGCAGCAGCGGCGTCAGCCCCGACGGCGGCGCGAACAGCAGCCCCATGGTCACCATGGTGAGCGGGGCGGCCACCAGCATGACAGGCAGGCGGCGGCCGTACTTGGAGCGGACGCTGTCCGACCAGGAACCGATCAGCGGATCGAGGGCGGCATCCAGGGTCATGCTGACCGCGAGCGCCACGCCGACCATGCTGCCCGACATGCCCAGAACGGCGGTATAGTAGAAGAAAATGAAGGTGTTGATCGCCAGATAGCCGGACTCGACGAACTGGCCGATGCTGTAGAAGAACTTCACGCCGGCCGGCGGCTTGAGCCCGCCCGCCGCCACACCCTGCGTCTCCGCCGGCGCGCCTAGACCGTCCACGACCGCCATCTGGTTCCTCCCAAAGCGGTTCTTGTTGGATAGCAGGCTAAGCGTCTGGACGGCGGTGGCAACAATGACGCCACGTCACGACGTCAGGCCGTTTTGGGCGATCTCCCGGCTGCGGAGGGCGGCGGCCACTTCCGCGTGCCGTCGGTGCGAGATGGCGTAGGCGGCGAGGATGGCCATCGAGGCCACGACCATCAGGGCGCCGAAGGGGCCCCAGGCGAAGATGATCTTGTCCTGCAACATCGGCGACAGCACGAGATCGACCTGGCGGCCCGCATCCTTCGGAAAGCGGATCAGGTCCAGGGTGAAGCCGGAGACCAGAACGCCCAGGCCGGTGGCCGCCTTGAAGGCGAAGCCCAGGCCCGCGAAGTACAGACCCTCGCGCCGACGGCCGAACAGATGCTCGTGCTCGTCGGCGGCGTCGGCCATCATCGAGGGATAGGCGATGGCGCAGAAGCCCGCGCCAATCCCCGCGACCGCCACCAGGCTGGCGACCCAAGGCAAGGCCGGCGCGCCGGACAGATCGACCAAGCCGGCGATCTTCGGCACGCCCAACAGGATCCAGGCGCCGGCGACCAGACCCATGCCGATCATCACCACCGTTTTCTTCTCCAGCCGCCGCGCGACCAGGGGGGTCAGGGGCACGCCAACGAACAGACCGCCCAGGAAGGAGAAGGTGATGGTCTGGATCATCGCCGGCTGGAACTTCCAGACGAAGACGTAGGCGTGGCTGTTGAAAGCGCCGTTGACCCCGACCGCCGTGTAGCAAAGCGCCGCCGAGAAGAAGAGCGTGCGGAAGGAGGCGTTGCGAAAGATCTCCGCCACCTCGCCCGGCAGGCGTCGCAACAGGTGCGTGGTCACCGGCGGTACGCCGGGCAGCGTCGCGGCGTAGCGGGCGGCGCCCAGGGTCGAGACCAGGGTCGACGCGACGATCAGGGCCGCCACCGTCCAGCCGAAGGCGGGATAGGCCTCGGGCCGCTGCAACCCGCCCTCGCCCTTGAAATAGAGCGAATAGGCCAGGCCCGTGACCACGCCCGTCGACAGGATGCCGAACAACGTGCGCCAGGCCACCACGCTGGAGCGCTCGTGGTAGTCGCTGGACATCTCGGCCCCCAGCGCGACGTAGGGGACGTGGAACATCGAGACGCCGGCGCGGACCAGGATCGCCCAGGCGGCCAGCCAGGCGAACAACCCCAGCTCGGGCAGTCCGGCCGGCGGCATGAACAGCATTCCGACCGACACCGCCATGAAGGGTCCGCCGAACACCATGAGCGGGATACGGCGGCCAAACCGGGACTTCAGATTGTCGGACCACGACCCGAAGAAGGGATCGACCACCGCGTCGGCGCACAGCCCCAGGAACAGGGCCGCGCCCACGAGGCTGCCGGAAAGCCCCAGGACGGCGGTGTAGTAGAAGAATACGAAGGCGATGGCCCCGATGAAGGCCGACTCGCCCATGTTGCCGAGCCCGTAGAAGAACTTCACCGGCAGGCTGGGCCGCAGCGACCCGGATCTGGGCGAGGCCTTGGACGGGGTCACGCCGAGGTCCCCGTCAAGCCGACCCGACCGGCGGGGCCGAGGGCTTCCGCGCCTGCAGCACGATCCGATACTCGGCGACGACGTTCAGCTGATAGCGGGCCATTTCCCGCAGGCGATCGGCTTCAAGCTCGCCGCGGTTGAACTGTCCGGCGAAGGGCTCGTCCAGGATCATGGTCCGCTGCAGCATGTGGAAATCGACGCCGGTGTAGAGGGCCAACGGCGTGTTCGAGACCCCCTGCGCCGCCCATTGGGTGTTCAGATCACGATTGAACAGGTCCAGGATCTCCGGCGTGATCGGCCGTACGTGGGTCGGGTCGTTGAGGAAGAAGTCGTGCCGGGGGTGCGGCACGTGGATGAGCACCTGCGTCCCGTCCCGGCAGATCCGGTACAGCTCCTTCATGATCGACAGAAAGACGCCGGAGTCGGCGCCCATGTGCTCGAGCGAGTGGATGAACTGGACCGCCTCGGCGCAGTTGTCCGGCCAGGGCCAGGGCGTCTGTTCGAGGTTCCAGATCTCGTCCGCCCCAGACTCGGTCGCGGCGTCCACGTTGAGGTAGCCGGGTGCGGGATTGACCCCGCACCCCATGTTGAACTTCACGCGCCGGGCCTCCTGCGCGCGATCACGCCTTCAGCATGTCCGGCGTGATCGGCAGGCTGCGGATGCGCTTGCCGGTGGCGGCGAAGATGGCGTTGGTGAGGGCCGGGATCGCCGGCGGCAGGGCGGGTTCACCCAGGCCGGTCGGCGAGAACTCGGTCTTCAGGAACTTCACCTCGACGGCCGGGGCCTCGGAGATGCGCATCAGCGGATAGTCGGTGAAGTTGGACTGCTCAACCCGGCCGGCGTCGATGGTGATCGCCTGGTGCAGGGCCTCGGAGAGGCCGTCCAGCACCGAGCCCTGGACCTGGTTGAGGGCGCCATGGGGGTTGATGATCTGGCTGCCGACGTCAGCGGCGACCCAGACCTTCTTCACCTTCACCGCGCCGTCCGGCGTGCAGGCCACGTGCGCCACCTCGGCGAAATAGCCCATGTGGCTGTAGTAGCAGGCGACGCCCATGCCCTCGCCCTTGGGCAGCTTGGTCTTGCCCCAGCCGGACATCTCGCCCACGGCCTGCAGCACGCCGCGCATCCGGCCCGCGCCATACGCCGCCGGCGCATCGCCAACGGTGGGCTTGTCGCCCAGCAGCTTGATCTGGAAGGCCAGCGGATCGGCGCCCGCGGCGTGGGCCAGCTCGTCGATGAACGACTGCATGACAAAGGCCAGGGCGTTGGAGCCCGGCGCCCGCAGCGGCCCGGTGGGCACGCCCAGCGGCATGGTCGAGACCTCGAGCCGGCAGTTGGGCACGAAGCGCGCGGGGAACTCCGCCGCGCCCATGCCCGCGCTGGGCGCCGGCGTGGCGCCCTGGCCGAAGGTGACGAAGTGGTCGTGCCAGGCGGTGACGTTGCCGGACGCGTCGAGCCCGCCACGGAAGTAGTGGAACCCCGCCGGTCGGTAGTGGTCGTGGGCCATGTCGTCTTCGCGGGTCCACAGCAGCTTTACCGGCGCGCCGGCCTCACGCGCGATCCAGGCCGCCTCGACCATGTAGTCGTTGGCCAGGCGCCGGCCGAAGCCGCCGCCGCCGCGGACCATGTGCACGGTGATGTCCTCGGGCTTCATGCCCAGGGTCTTGGCGGTGAGCTGGCGGCCCGGCTCAGGGTTCTGGGTGGGGGCCCAGATCTCCAGCTTGCCGTCCTTGAACTCGGCCGTGCAGTTCTGCGGCTCGAGGTTCGCGTGGCTGAGGAAGGGGTAGTAATAGGCGGCCTCGACGGTCTTGGCCGACGCCTTGAGGGCCGCGTCGACGTCGCCGTCGTTGCGGGCCGTGCGCTGGGCCTTGCCGGCCGCCAGGGCCTTGGCCTGTTCTGCGAACAGCTTGCTGGACTGGCTGGAGGTCGGATGCTCGGCCCACTTGGTGTTGAGCTTGTCGCGGCCCTTGCGCGCCGCCCACCAGCTATCGGCGACGACGGCGACGCCGGGCATCAGGCCCTGGCCGATATTGCCGGGGCCGGGGCTCATGGCGTTGGGATCGCCCTCGACGACGAAGGCCTTGCGGACGCCCTTGACGCTCCTGGCGGCGTCCAGGTCGGCGCCGGCGACCTTGGCGGCGAAGACCGGGGCCTTTTCAAACGTCGCGTACAGCATCCCCGGCCGGCGGATATCGATGCCGAAGAGGGGCTGGCCGGTGACGATCTTGGCGACGTCGTACTGGGCCTTCGGCTTGCCGATGATGCGGTAGGCCTTGGGGTCCTTAAGGGTCAGCGACTTGGGATCGGGCGGGGTGATGTTGGCGCAGGCCAGGGCCAGCGACCCGTACGAGCGCTTCTTGCCCGACGGCGTATGGATCACCTGGCCCGGCGCGGTGGCGCAGTCGCCGGGGCCGCAGTTCCAGGCGGTGGCGGCGGCCTGGATCAGCATGGCGCGGGCCACGGCGCCCACGCGTCGCAGCTCGTCCCAGTGCATCGGGGTGGCCATGGAGCCGCCGGCGAACTGGCGGCCGTACATTTTCGGATCGTTGGGCGCCATCTCGATGACGACGTCCTCCCAGGCCACGTCCAGCTCCTCGGCGATGAGCATGGGCAGCATGGTCTTCACGCCCTGGCCGACCTCGGGGCTCTTGGCCTGGATGGTCACCTTGCCGTCCGGCGCGACGCGGACATAGGCGTTCAGCGGCTTGGCGACGTCATCCTGCGCCTCGGCCTTGGAAGCCATGCTGAAGGCGAGGGTCAGGCCGCCGGCGCCGACCGAGGTCAGGATCTCGCGGCGATTGGCTTTCACATCATGAAAGGTCATGGCTCAGACTTCCTTCTGGCCGGAGGCGCGCTTGATGGCGGCGCGGATGCGGACGTAGGTGGCGCAGCGGCAGATGTTGCCGTCCATGGCCTCGTCGATCTGGGCGTCGGTGGGCTTGGGCGTCTTGGCCAGCAGGGCGGTGGCGCTCATGATCTGGCCGGCCTGGCAGTAGCCGCACTGGGCGACGTCCAGCTCCATCCACGCCGCCTGGACCTTCTTGCCGACCGGGTGGGCGGCCATGCCCTCGATGGTGCCGATCTTGGCCTTGGTCACGCTCTCGACCGGGATCTGGCAAGACCGCATCGGCTGGCCGTCCACGTGGACCGTGCAGGCTCCGCAGGCCGCGACGCCGCAACCGTACTTGGTGCCCACGAACCCCAGCGTGTCCCGCAGGACCCACAGCAGCGGCGTGTCGCCCTCCACGTCGGCGGTGACCGCCTTGCCGTTCACATTGAGTGTATAGGCCATCGCCCGCATCTCCGCCCGTTTGCAGGATGCTAACCCGCGACATGGCGTCCGGCAAAGCGCCGGTGTGTGACGGGCGCGAAATCAGCCGCGGCGCCCGGCTCGCGGGCGTCTGGCCTCAGGTCCGGGGCAGCACGACCACCGAGTCCGACAGCTCATTGGGATTGTCGCCGGGCCGCGCGGGGAAACGATCGGCCAGCACGTCGCCGCACATCGCGATCGCGGCCGTGAAGCCGTCGGCCGCCCGCCCGGCCTTCAGCCCGGCGACGAGGGCGGCCATGGCCTTGTCCCAGGTGTCGTCGGGAACCTGCGCGTGGATGGCCTGGTCGGCGATCAACTCCGCCATCCGCTCGGTCGCGGAGACGTAGATCAGGACGCCGGTCCGCTCGCGGGTGGCGTGGAGGTTCTTGGACAGGAACTGTTCTTCGGCCCGCTGCAGCACCCGGTCGCGCTTGAAGGCGCGGGGCGTCAGGGCGCGACGCACCGGCGGGATCGCCACCACCGCCAGGGTCCCCACGAACAGCAGGACTTGCAGCAGCAGGGTCCCGAACAGGGCGGCTCGCGCCGTCGCCTCCCCGATGTCCTCGACCTGATCGACCGTCCAGCCGCCGAACAGGCGCAGGTCGGGGGCCGTCACCTCGATGCCGAAGGCGAGCAGGATGGCCGGCGCCAGCAGGGCGACGCCCGCGGCCCAGGCCAGCGGGGTGGCGCTGTAGTCCGAACTCTCCTCGGCGAGCACGCAGTAGATTTCGCCGGTCGTCCGCGTCTCGGCGGTGCGCACCGCCTGGGCGATCGTGGCGAGTTCATCGGGCGTCAGAAGAGGCTTCGTCATCACCAGCTCCCCGAGGCGCCGCCGCCGCCGCCCGAACCGCCACCCCCGGAGAACCCGCCGCCGCCGCTCCAGCCCCCGCCGCCACGGCCGCCGCCGCCCGGTCCGGAAAGCAGGAACGGGAGCAGCCACCATAGGCCGCTGCCGCCGCGACGGCGACCGCCGCCCAGGGCGCGCATCAGGCCGGTCACCACCCAGAAGACGATCACCAGGATGACGATGGCCGGGACACCGCTTCCGCCGTCGCCGGCGCGGTCCTGGGCGATGGTCACCTGTTGCGCCGCCTGCGCGTCGGCGATGGCGGCGGCTTGCTGGTCGGCGGGCAGGCCGATCTGGCGGATGATCGCCTCGGTCCCGTCGACCACGCCCTTCTCCAGGTCTCCAGCCTTGAACGGCGGCAGGATGGCACGCTGGATGATGAAGCTGGACAGGGCGTCGGTGAGCACGGGCTCCAGGCCGTAGCCCACCTCGATGCGGACCTTCCGCTGGCTGGGCGCCACGATCAGGATCGCGCCGTCGTCCTGGTCCTTGCGGCCGATGCCCCAGGTGCGCAGCAGCTGATAGCCGTAGTCCTCGATCTCATAGCCCTGCAGGTCGGGCAGGGTCGCGACCACCAGCTGATGGCCGGTCTGCTGTTCCAGCGCCGCCAGCTCGGCGGTCAGCCTGGCTTCCGTGGCCGGCGACAGGATCTGGGCGTCGTCCACCACGCGCCCGGTCAGGGGCGGGAACTTGGGCGCGGCGAAGGCCAACGCCGGCAGCGCCAGCGCCAGCCCGATCCCGACCAGAAGGCGGCGGATCCGGCCCAAGCTACTTCGGCGGGGGCGAGCCGGGCGCCGCGCCGGGAGGCGGCGCCGCGGGGGCCGAGAAGTCGACGCTCGGCGCCGATTGCGCCGTCGCCGTGGCCTGGAACAGCTCCATCGGCTTGGACGAGGAATACATCGTCTTGGCCCAGATGATCTGCGGGAAGGTGCGCAGCGTGGTGTTGAAGTCGCGGACGGCCTCATTGTAGTCGCGCCGCGAGATGGCGATCCGGTTCTCGGTGCCTTCCAGCTGGCTCTGCAGGGCCATGAAGTTCTCGTTCGACTTCAGGTCCGGATAGTTCTCCTGCAGCACGCGCATGGGGGCGAGCGCGAGGGACAGGTTGTTCTGGGCGGCGGCATAGCGCTGGAAGGCGGCCGGGTCCGTGGTGATGGATGCGTCGCTCTTGACCTGCAGGGCGCCGGCGCGGGCCTGGCTGACCCCGATCAGCACGCTGCTCTCCTGGGCCGCATAGCCCTTCACGGTGGCGACCAGGTTTGGGATCAGGTCGGCGCGGCGCTGGTACTGGTTCTGCACCTCGGCCCATTGGGCCTTGGCCTTCTCTTCCTTGGTCGGGATCGAATTGATCCCGCAGGCGGCGAGCGCGAGGGGCGCGACCAGAATGAGCGCGAGGCTCCGGAAACGACGGATCAGGCTGTTCATCGAAGGTCCCTTGCGATGCCTGCACCAGGCCCGGAGATATGTGGACTGCGCATTGATCCGACGCAATCGCGGCGGCACAAGCGGCGCATGGGAAAGGTCACCCCCTACTACGCGCCCGGCAGTCTCAGCGCCGTGTTCTACGATCGGATCACCAACGCCGACGGCAAGCTGCTGGGCGACGAGGACCTGTACGCCGAGCTCGGGCCGCCGGGCGGCGACATCCTGGAACTGGGCGCCGGGACCGGTCGCCTGACGATCGGCCTGGCGCGACGGGGCTTCCGGGTGTGCGGCATCGACATCTCGCCCGTCATGCTGGCCCAGGCCGAGGCGCATGTGGCCCGCGAGGCGCCGGAGATCCGCGAGCGGATCGAGTTGCGCCAGGGCGACATGACCTCGCTCAACCTGAAGCGGACGTTCGGTCTGGTGATCTGCCCGTTCTTCACCCTGGCCCACGTGCCGACGGGGGCGGCATGGCGGAACACCTTCGCGGTCGCGGCGCGACACCTGTCCGATGACGGCCTGGCGGCCTTCCACCTGCCCAAGCTGGAGCTGATGCAGGGGCTGGAGCCGCCGGACCCGCGCCGGCCGGTGCTGGACCAGCACTTGGGCGAGGGCCGCGCTTTGCTGCTCTTCGTGAAGGAGCGGAACTTCAAGCCGGGCGTGAACCGCCTGGAGCAGGTGATCGAATACGTCCTGGCGGACGAGACAGGGCGGATCGCCCACCGCAGCGCCGAGCGGCTGACCTACTACATGACCGATCCGGCGCCGTTGGCCGCTGCCGCCGGATTGGTCCTGGACCGCCCCCCGATCGACCTGGGCGGGGTCGGCGACATCCACGTCTTCCGCAAGGCGACCTGAGCGCTACGCCGCCGCCTTCGGCCGCGTCACCACCGTCACGGGCCACGCCGGCTTGGGCGGGCGCTGGCGGATCTTCTCGCCTTTGAGCCAGATGAACAGCGCTTCCCAATGGATGGCGGCGATCACGCCGACGGTCATCCAGGGATGGGTCAGCCAGGCGCGGGCGAGGTTGCGGTCGGTGAGGTCCTGGCGCTCGGCCACGAAGCCGGTGCTCAGCACGCGGCCCTCCGCATCGTCGACGTCGACCAGCACCTGCACCTGATCCCCCGCGCTCCGGCCCTTCGGCGGGCGCACCCGGAACGCGTAGGACAGGTCCATGTCCATGAACGGCGAGACGTAGAAGCCCTTGTCCGTCGCCTGTCGCACCAACGGCGCGTCCTCGGCGGGGATCAGATAGCTGTGTCGCTCGCCGAAGGTGTTGTTGACCTCGTAGAGGATGGCGGTGAGCGCCCCGTCCGCATCGTGGCACCAGTAAACGGTGAGCGGGTTGAAGCCGAGCCCCAGGATCCGCGGCATCGCGAGCATCAGGACGGGTCCGCCACGCGGAATACCGGCGGCGGCGAGCTGGGCTTCCACCTGCTGCTTCAAGGGCGTGGCCGAGCCGTCCCCATGCTTGCGCGGATTGAAGCCGACCAGGTTGAAACGGCTGAGCGAGAAGAGTTTCAGCGACCGGTCCACGGCCGGCAGCTCGTCCAAGTCCAGCAGCAGCATGAAGATGCGGTAGCGCAGCGAATGGCGCCGCGGCTTCAGCCGGGTATGGGAAACGATCCCGGGATAGAGCCCGGAGGCGAACACTAGGCCGCGGCCTCCGAAAGCACCGGCTCGCGGACGTGGATCCGGCCGCTTTCGTCCTCCACGGTCCAGGGCCGACGCACGCCGCCCAGCTGTTCGGCGACGGCGAGACCCGACTGCAGCGCATCCTCGTGGAAGCCGTGGCCCAGATAGGAGCCACAGAACCACGTCCGCCGGGCCCCCTGGATGTCCCAGAATTCCTGCTGGGCGGCGATGGCGCCGGCGTCGAACAGGGGGTGATCGTAGACCTCGGTCTTGATCAGCTTGTCCGCCGCGATTTCCTTGTTGGGGTTGAGGGTGACGAACAGGTCCGGCGCGTCGGTCAGGCTCTGCAGGCGGTTCATCCAGTAGCTGACGGCGCCCTCGCCCGGCGCGGCGCGTCGGCCGATGTGGTTCCAGCTGCACCAGGCGCGGCGGCGCTTGGGCATCAGCACGGTGTCGGTGTGCAGGGCGATCATGTTGCGGCTGTACTTGAAGGCGCTCAGCAGACGCGTCTCGTCGGCCGAGGGATCGTCCAGCAGGCCGAGCGCCGTGTCCCCGTGGGTGGCGATCACCACCTGGTCGAACCGCTCGCGGCCCCCGCCGGCCAGACGGAGCTCGACGCCGTTGGCGTCGCGTTTGACGCCCTGCACGCGCACGCCCTGGCGGGCCTCGCCGCGGAAGGCCTCGGTCAGTCGGCTGACATAGGCGCGCGAGCCGCCCTGGACGGTGCGCCAGAGGCCACGACCGGTGATGGTCATCATGCCGTGGTTCTGGAAGAAGCGGATCAGCGAAGCGGCCGGATAGGCCCCGATCTGGTCCAGTGGCGTCGACCAGATGGCCGCCGCCTGGGGCAACAGGTGGTCGTCCCGAAAGGCGTCGCCATAGCCCTTTGCAGTCAGGTAGGCGTCCAGGGGGGTGGCGTTGGCTTCCAACTGCTCAAGATCGCGAGGCGCCGTGCGGAAGAAGCGCTCGATGTCCAGCAGCAGCCGCCAAAACCGCGGCGACAGCAGATTGCGCTTCTGGGCGAAGATGCCGCCGATGCCGAAGCTGGAATACTCGAACGCCCCGTCGTCCAGCGACACCGACAGGCTCATGTCGGCGTAGAGGCTGGGCACGCCAAGGTGCGCCAACAGCGCCGTGAAGTTGGGGTAGTTGCCCTCGTTGTAGACAATGAAGCCGGTGTCCACCGGCACAGGCCCCTTGAAGCCGGGCACCTCGGCGGTATGGGCGTGTCCGCCCAAACGGTGGTCAGCCTCGAACAGGGTGACGTTGTGGCGCTCCGACAGCAGCCAGGCCGCGGACAGACCCGCCACACCGCTGCCGACCACGGCCACGTCCAGCCGCTCACCTGCGCTCATCAACATCCACTCTCGTCTGCGTGCGTCACGCCGACGGGCGTGCAAAGTCCCGCTGTCATTACCAAATGATACGACGGGCTCACAGGGCCGGATGCGTCCGGGGCCGGAACATGGTCGTATGAGGGCATGATGCTGTTGCAGATCGTCCTGGGCGTGCTGGCCGCCATGACCGTCGTCATGGTCGCGGCCTGGACCTTCGGACTGAAGACCCGCAATGGCGGCTGGACCGACGTGTTCTGGAGCTTCGGCACCGGCGCGGTTCTGGCTGGCGCGGCGGTCGCCGCCACCGGGACCGACACAAACCTTGTGCGCCGCGTGGTCATCGCGGCCTTCATGATGGGCTGGGGTCTGCGCCTGGGGCTGTACCTGGCGCCCCGCGTGGCCGGACACCCCGAAGACGTGCGCTACGCCAGCTTCCGCGAGCAGTTCGGCGCCCGCTATCCGCTTGGCATGCTGTTCGTCACCTTGCCGCAGGCCCTGGCGACCGGCTTGCTGGCGGCGTCGGTCGCGGCCGCCGCCAGCCGGCCCGAGCCCAGCCTGGACCTACGTGACGCCCTCGCCGCCGTCCTTTTCCTAGGCGCGCTGGCGGGCGAGACCCTGGCCGACGCCCAGATGAAGCGCTTTCGCGGCGACCCGGCCAACAAGGGCAAGATCATCGAGACGGGCCTATGGGCCTGGTCGCGACACCCGAACTACTTCTTCCAGTGGCTGGGGTGGATGGCCTACCCGGTCCTGGCCCTTGATCCCGGCCGGCCATTGAGCCTGCTGACACTGGTGGCGCCGGCGGTGATGTACGGCCTGCTGCGCTATGTGTCCGGCGTGCCGCCCCTGGAGACAGCGATGCTCAAGTCCCGCGGCGAGGCCTTCAAAGACTACCAGGCGCGCGTCAGCGTCTTCTTCCCCCTCCCCCCGAAGC
Source organism: uncultured Phenylobacterium sp. (assembly GCA_964575195.1). Classification (GTDB taxonomy): domain Bacteria; phylum Pseudomonadota; class Alphaproteobacteria; order Caulobacterales; family Caulobacteraceae; genus Phenylobacterium. The sequence continues at coordinate 894,852 of CAZNPJ010000001.1, read as the reverse complement.
AAAGAGCCTGAGTCCGTATGAGTTTCACGTCCGCCATCATCGACACCTTCGAAGGCGCGCCGCTTCCCGACACCGTCCGCAAGACGGCGATCCACCTGCTGGTGGCCAATGCGCGGCGGGAGCATTCGAAGGCTGGACCGGGGACCGAGGCCGCCTTCGCCCGCGACATGGCCGAGCATCCGATCGCCGCCCACACGGACGCAGCCAACGCCCAGCATTACGAGGTGCCCGCGGAATTCTTCCTCAACTGCCTGGGCCCCCAGCTGAAGTACTCGTCGTGCCTCTACAGGACCCCGTCCGACACCATCGCCCAGGCCGAGGAACATGCCCTGGCCGAAACCGCCGAACATGCCGACCTGCAGGACGGGCAGAAGATCCTGGAGCTGGGGTGCGGCTGGGGCTCGCTGTCGCTCTGGATGGCCAAGACCTATCCCAACGCGCAGATCACCTCGGTCTCCAACTCCGCCAGCCAGAAGGCGTTCATCATGGCCCGGGCGCAGGAACGCGGCCTTGGCAACATCGAGGTGATCACCTGCGACATGAACGACTTCGAGGCGCCGGGCGCGTTCGACCGGGTCGTCTCGGTCGAGATGTTCGAGCACATGTCCAATTGGCGCGCGCTGCTTTCGCGGGTGAAGACCTGGCTGAAGCCCGACGGCCGACTTTTCATCCACGTGTTCACACACAAGACCACGCCGTACCGGTTCGACCTCAACGACGACGCCGACTGGATCGGGAAATACTTCTTCTCGGGCGGGGTGATGCCCAGCCATGGCCTCATGGCCCAGTTCCCCGACCTGTTCGCCGTCCAGCAGGATTGGCGTTGGAGCGGCACGCACTATGAGCGCACCGCCCTGCACTGGCTGGAAGCCTACGACCGCAATCTACCGAAAATCCGCCCGGTGCTGGAAGCGACCTATGGCAAGGACGCGACGCTCTGGCATCGACGCTGGCGCTTGTTCTTCCTCGCTACGGCCGGGCTGTTCGGACACCGTGGCGGGACGGAGTGGGGCGTGAGCCACTACCGGCTGCGGCCAGCCTGACGACGGATCCGGGGACCCAAATGCTGAGATTGATCGCCACCTATTTCGCCACCGCCGTGGCCTTCCTGATCCTGGATCTGATCTGGCTGACCCAGTTCGGGCCCAAGCTGTACTTCCCGCTGCTGGATCCCGTGGCCCTGCCGCAGGCGCGGATCGCGCCGGCCGTGGTGTTCTATTTCGTCTACATCGCCGGCGTGCTGGCGTTGGCGGTTTGGCCGACGCGGGACAAGCCCCTCATCAAGACAACCATCACCGGCGCCATGCTGGGCGGGCTCTGCTATGCCACCTACGACCTGACCAACCAGGCGACGCTGCGGGTTTGGGCCACGCACATCACGATCATCGACATCACCTGGGGCACGTTCCTCACAGCGGTGGGCGCGACGGTGGGCGGGTTCGTATTTCGGCGCATGAAGGCCTAGCCCCCGCGCTCTTCCGCGTGCATTCTGCTTTCGAAGAATGATCACGATACAGTGTAAATCTGTACGCGGAGGAATGAGATGGACGCGGTTCTGGAACGACAGGATCTGACCCAGCGGCTGGAAGCCGCGGCTGTGACCGGCATGACCATGGCGGTCTGGGCCGACGTCCAGCCGGACAAGGCGGCGGTGGTCGATCCCGATGGGACCAGCCGCTCCTTCGCCGAGGTCAACGCCAACGCCAACCGACTTGTGCGGCTGTTGCGGAATGCGGGCCTAAAGGCCGGCGCGGCGGTGGCCTTGGTCATGTCCAACCGTCACGAGTTCCTGGAAATCCAGTCGGCGACCGTGCGGGCCGGCTTCCGCATCACGCCGGTGAACTGGCACCTCAACGTCGATGAGGTCGCCTACATCCTGAACGACTGCGAGGCGGAGGCGGTGTTCGGCGAGGCGCGGATCGCCTCGGTCGCGGTGGCTGCGGCCCAGGCTCCGGGCCTTAAGATCAAGGTCGCGGTCGGCGGCGAGATCGACGGCTTCGTCAACTACGACAGCGCCATCGCCGACCTGGATCCCTCGGACATCACCGATCCCGTGCTCGGAAATCAGATGCTCTACACGTCCGGCACCACCGGCCGGCCCAAAGGCGTGTTTCGTCCTGCCCCGGTGATCACGCCGCACGCCATGTACGCGATGCGCGGTTACGACAAAGACTCGGTCCAGCTCTGCGCAGGGCCCGCCTATCACGCCGCGCCGCTGGCCTTCGACGTCCGCGCCGCCATGGGCGCCGGGGCCACCTTGGTCTTCCTGGACAAGTGGGACAGCGAACACACCCTACGCACCATCGCGCAGCACCGGGTCACGCACATGCACCTCGTGCCGATCATGTTCCAGCGCCTGCTGGCCCTGCCCGCCGAGGCCAAGGCCCGGCACGACATTTCCAGCGTGAAGTACATCGTCCACGGCGCGGCGCCCTGCCCGCCGGAAGTGAAGCACGCGATGATCGAGTGGTTCGGCCCGGTGCTCAGCGAATACTACGCCGGCTCCGAAGGCGGCGCGGGCTTCATGATCAACTCCGACGAATGGCTGAAAAAGCCCGGATCGGTGGGCAAGCGACCCGAACTGCTGGGATCGAAGATCCTGGACGACCAGGGGAACGAGTGTCCGCCGAACGTGTCGGGGACCATCTACCACCAGCTGCCGCCCGGCGGCGGCTTCACCTACTACAAGGATGAGAAGAAGACCCAGGCGTCGCGGGTCGGCGACTTCTTCACCATGGGCGACATGGGGTACTTCGACGAGGACGGGTACCTGTTCCTGACCGGCCGCAGCGCCGAGACGATCATCTCCGGCGGGGTGAACATCTATCCCCAGGAGATCGATAACGAGCTGATCAAGCACGAGGCCGTGGCCGACAGCTCCACCGTCGGCGTCCCCCACGACGAGTGGGGCGAGCAGGTGAAGGCGGTCATCCTGCTGAAGCCCGGCTACCAGCCCTCCGACCTGCTGGCCAACGAGATCCTGGCCTTCGCCCGCGACAGCCTGCCCGCTTTCAAGGTCCCGCGGAGCCTCGACTTCGTGACGGAGCTGCCCCGCTCGGAAGCCGGCAAGATCCAGCGCGGCAAGGTGCGCGCGCCCTACTGGGAAGGCCGGGCCCGGCAGATCTAGAGGCTGGCGCTTTGCGGGCGCCGAACCTAGGCTCGCGGCTCGTTTCGTTTCCGGGGGACATCCGTGAAGACCTTTGTGCTCGGCGCCGCTCTGGCGGCCGCCCTCTCCGCGCCCGCGTTCGCGCAGACCCAGCCCACCACCTTCGTCCAGGCCGGCCGCGTGCTGGTCGACCCGGCGTCCGGCAAGGTCGAGACCGCCAAGACCCTCGTGGTTCAGGGCGGCAAGGTCGTGCGGATCGCCGACGGCTATGTCTCCGAATCCGGCGGCAAGGTCGTGGACCTGAAGTCCAGCTTCGTGTTGCCGGGCCTGATCGACAGCCACGTGCACATCACCAGCCAGACCGGCCCGACCTCGCGCCTCGACGAAGTGACCCTGTCGTCGGCGCAACAGGCGATGGACGGCGCGCGCTATGCCCGGCGCACGTTGATGGCCGGGTTCACCACGGTGGCCGACCTGGGCGGGGACAACGACGCCGTCTTCGCCCTGCGCAACGCCACGGCGGCGGGCGACGTGCCGGGGCCGCGGATCATCGCCGCCGGCTCGGCGATCTCCGTCCATGGCGGCCACGGCGACGTGAACGGCTTCCGCGAGGATGTGATGCACGTCCTACGTCCCGGCTCGGTCTGCTCCGGCCCCGCCGACTGCAGCCGCGCGGTGCGCGAGCAGGTCTGGAAGGGCGCTGACGTCATCAAGATCACGGCGACCGGCGGGGTGCTGTCCAACACCGCCGCGGGCCTGGCGCAGCAGTTCTCCGACGAGGAGCTGAAGGCGATCGTCGAGAGCGCCCACCGCATGGGCCGGCGCGTCACCGCCCACGCCCACGGCGCGGATGGGATCGACAGCTTCCTGAAGGCCGGCGGCGACAGCATCGAGCACGGGACCTATCTGGATCCTGAAGGCGTCGCGCTGATGAAGAAGAGCGGCGCCTATCTGGTGCCGACCCTGATGGCCGGCGACTTCGTCTATCGGATCGCCAGCGGCCCGAACAACTTCCTCACCCCCGCGCAATCCGCCAAGGCGCTGGAAGCCGGTCCCCGGATGCTGGCCATGGCCAAGCGCGCCCACGACGGTGGGGTGAAGATCGCCTTCGGCACCGACACCGGCGTCTCGGCCCACGGCGACAACGCCGGCGAGTTCGGCCTGTTGGTGAAGGCGGGGCTGACCCCGCTGGAGGCGATCCAGACCGCCACGGTCAACGCCGCCGACCACCTGCAGATCTCGGCCATCGCCGGCAGCCTCACGCCCGGCCACTCGGCCGACATCATCGCCGTGCAAGGCGACCCGCTGAAGGACGTCGAGGTCCTGAAGCAGGTCGGTTTCGTGATGAAGGCGGGGACCGTCTACAAGGACTAGGGGAAACACAGCGACACCAAGCGTGTTTGGCGGCGGCGGGCGACGCAGGGCATAAGCCGCCGCCATGATCCCCTTCATCGACCTGCAGACCCAGCGTCAGCGCCTGGGCCAGCCCCTTGAGGACGCAATCCTCAAGGTCGTCCGCTCGGGCGCCTACATCATGGGCCCCGAGATCGCCCAGCTGGAAGCCGAACTCTGCGCCTTCGGACAGGCGCCGCACGCGCTCTCCTGCGGCTCGGGCACCGAGGCCCTGGTCCTGCCGCTGATGGCCTGGGAGATCGGGCCGGGCGACGCGGTGTTCTGCCCGTCCTTCACCTTCGCCGCCTCGGCCGAGGCTATGCCGCTGGTCGGCGCCTCGCCGGTGTTCGTGGACGTCCTGCCCGACACCTACAATCTCGATCCCGCCAAGCTGGAGGCTGCTGTCCAAGCCGTGAAGGCCGAGGGCAGGCTGACGCCGCGCGCGGTCATGGCGGTCGATCTGTTCGGCCAGCCCGCCGATTATCCGGCCATCGCGGCGGTCTGCGCGCGCCACGGGCTGAAGCTGATCGCCGACTCCGCGCAGGGCTTCGGCTGCACCCTGGGCGGCCACCACCCGATCCACTGGGCGGACGTCACCACCACCTCGTTCTTTCCGGCCAAGCCGCTGGGTTGCTACGGCGACGGCGGAGCGGTGCTGAGCCGCGACGCCCGCCTGCACGACCTGCTGGTCTCCCTGCGCGTGCACGGCCAGGCGGTGAAAAGCGACCTGGACGGCCGCACCTTCGACCATGATCCCAAGTACCTGAACATGCGGGTGGGGATGAACAGCCGGATGGACACGCTCCAGGCCGCCGTCCTCTTGCAGAAGCTGACCATCTTCGCCGACGAGATCGTGGCTCGGAACGCCGTCGCCGCCCGCTACGCGGCGGGCCTGGGCGATATGGTGCGAACGCCCTCGGTGATCGCGGGCGGGGTCTCCGTCTGGGCCCAGTATGTGATCGAGACGGATGACCGCGACGGACTGGCCGCGCACCTGAAGGGTGAGGGCGTGCCGACCGCTGTCTACTATCCCGTGCCGCTGCACACGCAGGCGCCCTACAAGGCCTATCCCCAACCGGGCGGCCTGCCGGTGACGGAAGCCGCGGCGGAGCGCGTGCTGGCCCTGCCCATGCACGCCTACCTGACCGAGGCCGACCAGGACCACATCATCGCCGCCATCCGCAACTACGTTAAACGGAACGGGTAGACGGACCTGCCGCTGCGTGAGAGGACTCCGCTCAAACAAGTGTTTGAGGGAGTGTCCGATGAAGGCTGCGGTTTACTACGAGAATGGCGGGCCCGACGTCCTGAAGTACGAGGATGTGCCGGATCCCCAGTGCCACCCCAAGGGCGTGGTGATCCGCGTGGCCGCGGTCTCCATCGAGGGCGGCGACACCCTGAACCGCTGGCGCGGCCCGCTGATGATCAACCCGCATGTGGTCGGCTACCAGGCCGCTGGCGAGGTCATTGAAGTCGGCGCCGAGGTGACGACGCTGAAGGTCGGTGACCGTGTCTGCACCACCAGCGCGTTCGGCAGCCACGCCGAGTTGCGGGCGGTGTCGGCGATGACCGCCTGGAAGATCCCGGACAACCTGAGCTTCAAGGACGCCGCGGTGATACCGGTGACGTTCGGCACGGCCGACGACTGCCTGTTCGAATTCGGGCGCCTGAAAGCCGGCGAAGTGGTCCTCGTTCAGGCCGGCGCGTCCGGCGTGGGCGTCGCGGCCATCCAGCTGGCGGCGAAGGCCGGTGCGTCGATGGTGCTGGCCACCGCCTCGTCCGATGCCCGCCTGGAGAAGCTGAAGCCCTACGGCCTGACCCACGGCATCAACTACCAGACCCACGACGTGGTGCAGGAAGTCATGCGCCTCACGAACAAGAAGGGCTGCGACGTGATCGTGGATTCGGTTGGCGGCCCCACCCTGCAATCCTCGATTCTGAGCCTGGCCTATCGCGGGCGGGTGTCGATGGTCGGCCAGGCCGGCCGCGAGCCGATGACGGTGGACGTGGGGTCGATGATGGGCGGCAACCGCAGCCTGTCCGGCGTCTTCCTGGGCGCCGAGATCGCCACCGACCGGGTGCAGAAGAACATCCAGAGCCTGATCCAGCGGGTCGCCGACGGCGAACTCAAGGTGTTGATCGACAAGGAATTTCCGCTGTCGGAAGCCGCCGAAGCCCATCGCTACATCGAGAGCCGTCAGGCTGTCGGGCGGGTTCTGTTGATCCCCTGAACCCGGGGCGGAACATCTAGCTGCGGCCGAAGATCTTCAGCCACAGACCGGCCAGGCCGAGCAGGATGAACGCCCACATCGCCAGGGACAGCAACAGTGGAACGATCACGCGCATACCCGTCCGGCCCCTCCCCAAAGGCGACTCTTGCGGCAATGATTGGCGCACAAGTCACGGGAAGACCAGTCGATTCACGCGTCAGGATCGTCGCATGCAATCGCTTGCAACTGGCAGGCGTCATTGATGGAGGCATTTACCGTGCCAAAAGCTCGTAACGGGAGCGTCGAACTGGCGTTCGAGACCTTCGGCGACGACCAGCCGGAGACGGTCCTGCTGGTCAACGGCCTGGGCTCGCAGATGACCCGCTGGCCCGAGGCGTTCTGCGAAAAGCTGGTGGCCCGCGGCTATCGGGTGATCCGCTACGACAACCGCGACACCGGTCTCTCCACCTGGCCCACGGAGGCCTATGTCCTCAAGGACATGGCCGCCGATGGAATGGCGGTGCTGGATGCGGCGGGCGTCCACAAAGCGCACGTCGCCGGTGTGTCCATGGGCGGAATGATCGTCCAGCGCATGGCCATCGCCTACCCGGACCGGGTGCTGTCCCTGACCTCGATCATGTCGGCGCCGTCTGGCGATGTGGTGGCGACGCCCGAGGCCATGGCGGTGATCAGCAATCCGCCGCCCAGCCCGGAGGCCGACTACGAGGCCTTCGTCGCCCACGGCATGCGCAACGCCCGGACCATCGGCAGCCCCGCCTACCCCTGGAGCGACGCCGACCTGCGTGAGCGGGTAGTCGCCGAACATGCCCGAGCCTTCAACCCGGCCGGCGTCGCGCGCCAGCGCAAGGCCATCGGCGCCGACGGCGATCGGACGGCGGAGTTGCAGAAGCTGCGCGTGCCGACTGTCGTCCTGCATGGCGCCGAGGATCCGCTGGTCCAGCCGATCGGCGGCGAACAGACCGCCGCCGCGATCCCGGGCGCCGAACTCAGGATGATCCCGGGCATGGGCCACGACCTGCCGCCCGCCCTCTACGACACCATCGTCGACGCCATCTGCGCGGCGGCCGCCCGCGCCACATCGAACACCTAGAGGAACGAGGAACACATGGGACGTCTCTCCGGCCGCGTGGCCGTCATCACCGGCGCGGCCAGCGGCATCGGGCGCGCCTCCGCCAAGCTGTTCGCCGCCGAGGGCGCCAGCCTAGTCATCGCCGACCGCGCGGACGCCGTCGACGAGACCGCCGCGGCCATCGTCGCGGCCGGGGGCAAGGCCGTGGCGTTGAAGGGCGACGCCGGCGACGACGCCTTTGTCCAGTCGCTGGTGGCCCGGGCGCAGTCGGAGTTCGGCGGCCTGGACATCTTCTGGGCCAACGCCGGCATCTCGGGCGGCTTCGCGCCGCTGCACGAGCAGACCGCCGACTACTGGTCGGAAATCCTCCGCATCAATCTGATCGGCGCGTTCCTGGGCGTGAAGTACGCCTCGGAAGCGATGATCCCGAACGGCAAGGGCTCGATCATCTGTACGGCCTCGGTGGCGGGCATCCGCTCGGGCGCTGGCGGCCCGGCCTACTCGGCGTCGAAGGCCGGGGTCATCAGCCTGGTGCAGACGGCGGCCAACGAGCTCTACGGGACCGGCATCCGGATCAACGCCGTGGCGCCGGGCCTGATCGAGACGGGGATGACCAAGCCGATCTTCGACGGCGCGCGGGCTCGCGGCAACGAGGACAAGATCGGCCAGCTCAACCCGACAACCCGCTACGGTCAGCCCGAGGAGATCGCGGCGGCGGCGCTGTTCCTGGCGTCGGACGACGCGTCCTACGTCAACGGCCAGACCCTGGCGGTGGATGGCGGGCTGTCGACCTCCCACCCGGTGGTGCGCCGCAAGAAATGATCCTGTTGATGCGCCACGGCGAGACCTTCTGGAATCGCGAGGGCCGCATCCAGGGCCACACGGAAAGCGACCTGACGCCGCTAGGCGAGCGTCAGGCGCGCGCCATGGCGGGTCTGGTCGCCGACCTGGTCCGCCACGACGGCGGCGACTTCCGCCTGGTCGCCAGCCCCATCGGCCGCGCCCAGCGGACCGCAGCCATGGTCGCCGAGGCCACCGGCCTTTCGGTGGAGTTGGACCCCCGCCTGATGGAGATCGGGTGCGGCGCGTGGGAGGGACGTCTGCGGTCGGAGATCGCCGACGTGCACCCGGAGGTCTTCAAGACGCGGGAATGGTTCTTCGGCGCGCCGGGCGGCGAGACCTTCGAAGACGTGACCGCGCGGGCGGCCGACTGGATCGCCTCCCTGCCGCCGGAGCCGGAGCGGCGGGTGATCGCCGTCAGCCATGGCGTCTGGGGCCGACTGGCGCGGGGTGTCTATGGTGGGCTGGACCGGCAGGCGACGCTGGACCAGGACGTACCCCAGGACGCGGTCTATCGCCTGCAGGCCGGCCGGATCGACCGCTTCGACTGCGAGCCGGTCGAATAGCGCTATAAGGCGGCATGGTCCGGATTCCGCTTCTCCTCGCCGCGGCTTGCCTGCTGCTGGGTGCGCGGCCACCAAGGGCGGAGACGCAAGGACCGCTGGGGGCCTGCGCAGGTAAAGCGGGCGGTCTGTAGCGCGGCATATTCGACGCACGCCGTTCTTCCGATTTTCAGTCCGGAACCGCGATTCCAGCCTGCGGATTGAGTCGAGGGGTCGACTTATTCCCCTCAGCGGCGAGTGTCGTTGCGCCTGCGTCCTTGGGTGGTTAGCGCCACGTGAACGTCGTGTACGTCGGGGATATTCAAATGCGTTTTCGTCAGCTCGCGGCGGTTCTGGCCGTCTCCACTAGCGCCCTTGGCGCCACCGCCGCCCAGGCGGGCGTGACGGAGATCAACAACGCGCTGGACGCGATGAGCTATTACAACCTCATCGTCCGCGGTGATGTGAACACCACCAGCGAGGTCGAGGGGCGGGGCTTCGTTGGCGGCTCGCTGAAGGGTCAGGCGACCCAGTTCAACATGGACAACCTGTCGGGCTACGGCCTGACCGTCGTCGGCGACACCGTCGGCGGCAAGAAGAACACCTGGGGCGATATCCAGGTCGGCGGCAACGTCAGCAGCGGTGTCGAATTCCAGAGCGCCGCGGCCCAGGTCCTGACCTATGGCGGCACGCTCTCGAACACCAACGTCAACAACCCCGACACGGCCGTGAAGGTCGTCGGCCTGCAGACGACCCTGGCGGCCGAGCGCAACGAACTGTTCGGCGACCCCAGCGTGTCGGGCGACACCGGCGACTTCGGCGAGCTGTCGACCTATCTCAAGAACCTGGCCGTCACCGACAGCACGTCGCTGACCGGCAACAACCTGACCTTCAACGCCACCTCGGGCGGCGACGTCGCGGTGTTCAGCATCGCCAACCTGACCACGGCGCTGGGCGCCACCAGCGACCTGAAGTTCACCTTCCCTGCCGACTACGACCTGGTGGTGATCAACGTCGCCGGCACGAACATCACCCTGCCGGGCGGCTTCAACTTCAATGGTCCGGGCAGCCTCGGCACCAAGGTCATCTGGAACTTCTACGAAGCCACCAGCCTCGACTTCGGCTCGAAGGCCTTCTACGGCTCGGTGCTGGCGCCGACCGCGCAAGCGACCATCGGCAACTTCATCGAAGGCACGGCCGTGTTCGCCAGCCTGACGGCGAACGGCGAGATCCACACGCCGGGCCTCACCACCTATCGCGTGCCGCCGCCGCCGCCGACCACGGTCGTTCCGGAACCCGGCGCCTGGGCGCTGATGATCCTCGGCTTCGGCGCCGCCGGCTCGATGATCCGCCGCCGCCGGGCGATGTTCGCCTAAAGACCTAGTGCAGAGGGCCGCGCCGCCAGGACCATGGCGGCAGGCCTTCTCGTCGCGGCGCGAGATACCTAAACGCCGCCAAGGCGCCAAATGCCGCGGCCACGCCCAACGCGAAGGCCGCGACCGCCGCCGTGGAGATGGCGGCAGGGCCTAGCGCCGATCGTCCCGGCGCCATCCACTGGACCAGGTTTCCATCGGACGCCTCAGGGGTGAATTCCTCGGAGGTCTGGGTCATCGCCGAAGCTCCCGTTACGACAAGCCCTAACCCCTCGCCCCGGTGGGGGTTCCTTGCGCCACCCCGCGTGGGCTAGAAGGCTGGCTCGCGTCGACGACTTCGAACCAGAGACCCCATGGCTGGCCACTCAAAATTCAAGAACATCATGCACCGCAAGGGGCGCGCCGACAGCGTGCGCTCCAAGCTGTTCTCCAAGCTCTCGCGGGAAATCACCGTGGCGGCGAAGATGGGCCTGCCCGACCCGGCGATGAACGCCCGCCTGCGCCTGGCCGTGAACAACGCCAAGGCCGAGTCCCTGCCCAAGGACGTGATCGAACGCGCGATCAAGAAAGCGTCGGGCGGCGACGCGGAGTCGTACGACGAGATCCGGTACGAAGGATTCGGACCCGGCGGCGTCGGCGTGATCGTTGAGGTGCTGACAGACAACCGCAACCGCTCCGCCTCCACCGTCCGCTCCACCTTCACCAAGTGCGGCGGGAACCTGGGCGAAACCGGCTCGGTTTCGTTCATGTGGGACCGGGTGGGCCAGATCACCTACGACGCCAAGGTCGGCTCCGAGGACAAGGTGATGGAGGCCGCGATCGAGGCCGGCGCCGACGACGTTGAATCCGACGAGGACGGCCACACGATCTATACGGCGTTCGAACAGCTCTCGGAGGTGTCGGCGGCGCTGGAGGCGACGCTGGGTCCTGCGCAGTCCACCAAGCTCGCCTGGAAGCCCAAGGCGCTGACGCCCATCTCCGGTGACGGCCTGAGCTCGCTGATGAAGTTGATCGAGACGCTGGAAGACGACGACGACGTCCAGAACGTCTACTCCAACGCCGACATCTCGGCCGAGGACCTGGAGTCCCTGGCAGGCTGATGGCGAAGCGTCCGCCACCAGGACCGGGGGACGACGACCCGCGCGTGACCGACCTCCGTCGGTACCGGCAGGAACGCGAGAAGGCGGCCCGTAAGCCAGCGCCAAAGGCCAAGCCCCCCGCCGCGGGGTTCTTGGGCTCGAACCCCAAGGCCGGCCTGATCCTGGCCGTGGTGATCCTCGTGATCGTGGCGTTCTACGTGGTTCCGAACTTCCTCTGACGTCGGGCATAGGCGCCGGCGCGGAAGGTCCGGTATGGTCCCCGCCATAAAGAGGGGAAACCGCATCATGAAGCCTATCGTCAGCCTGGCCGCCTGCGCCGCCGCGCTCAGCCTCGCCGGGTCCGCCCAGGCCGCCGGCGACTATGTGTCGATCGTCCAGGAAACCACGCTCAACGTGCCCGCCGAGACCGCCTGGGCCAAGGTGAAGGGCTATTGCCTGATCGGCCCCTGGCTGAAGACCACCTGCGAGATCACCCAGGGCAAGGATGGCGAGATGGGCGCGGTCCGCAAGATCGCGGGCCGGATCGAGGAGGTGATCGTGGCGGTCACCCCGATGTCCTACACCTATGCCGATGTGGACCCCAAGATCGCCTATCACGGGACGGTCGAGATCCGGCCGGTGAACAAGACCAGCTCGAAGCTGGTCTACAGCCTGTTCTTCGACCAGACGACGATCCCGGTCGAACAGCGCGACGCCAACAAGACCCGCCGTCAGCAGATGTTCGCCGGCGTGATGGCGACCATGAAGGGCATGGCCGAAGCCAAGTGACGGCCAGCCCCTTCCGCCGCGCGGGAGGGGCTCGCCCAAGCCGGCGGATCGACCGGCGGCGTCGATAATCGGCGTTCGCGATTCGACCGGCCCCCTCGCCGTGGGCTAGAACAGGCGGAACGGGGGGAGCGAGGCGTCATGCAGAGACGGAAGGTCGACCGGGCCCAGCGCATGCGCGCGCGGCGGGTCTGGTGGGAGCGCAACGGCGCGTTCGTGCGGGGCCTCTTGACCGGATCGGTCCTGACCGCCCTGGGCGCGTGGATCCTGCAATTGGTGATGTTCCGATAGCCCAGCCGCCCACGCCCGAATACCTCGCGGCGAGCGCCGCCTACGAAGCCCGCGCGCGGCGCGAGGTGGCTCGCTGGCGGGCCGAGATGTCGAAGCCGCCCGGCCTGATCGATCGTGCGGCGCGGAATGTTCAGGGCCGAATCAACCGGATCATTCCCGAGCCGGTGCACGCGACCGTCACCACGGTGATCGAGGGGCTGACGCGCACGATCCTGACCGGCGCCGATCTGACCTCCCGCGGACATCGGGTCGGGGCCGATCTCGCCGCGTCCGACGCCCGGGCCCGCGAGATCATTGACGCCTATCGCAAGACCGCCGCCGTCGAGGGCGGCGTAGCGGGCGCTGGCGGGTTCTGGCTGGCGCTGGCCGACTTCCCCGCGCTGCTGACCCTGAAGATCAAGATGCTGTTCGACGTCTGCGAGGCCTATGGCCACGATGTCGCTGAGTTCGAGGAGCGGCTCTACATCCTGGCGCTGTTCCAGCTGGCGTTTTCCGGCGCCGAGCACCGCGCGACGGTGCTGCAGACCCTGGACGACTGGGACGCGCGACAGCACCCCACGGACTTCGCCCAGTTCGACTGGCGAACGTTTCAGCGGGAGTACCGGGACTACATCGACCTGGCGAAGATGGCTCAGCTTATCCCGGTCGTCGGAGCCCCTATCGGCGCCTTTGTGAACTGGCGGCTGCTCGAGCGATTGGGCGAGACCGCGATCAATGGGTATCGAATGCGCTGGCTCGCGCGTTAGACCCAGATGCGCCGCCTGGCTCTCGCCCTTCTTCTCGTCGCCACGCCGGCGCTGGCCCAGCCCGCGATCACGGATGCTCGGGTTCGCGCCTATGTGGCCGGCCAGGAGGCGGCTTGGAACGCGGGCCGGCTGGACGCCTATTTCGACGGGTTCACCCCGGACGCCCGGTTCACCGACCAGGCCTATGTCGGCGACAAGGCGCCCGTGCCCTATGGGACCAGCACCCTGGCCCAGGCCCGCACGCAGACGGCGCGGGCCCTGGCGCGCTCCAAGCGGCGGGAGGCCGGACAGATCACCCAGATCGTTATCGCCCAAGATGGGCGCTCGGCTCAGGTGGTGTCGAAGATCGACGCCACGATCGAGCAGGGTGGTAAGGTCCGCCACGTCTGCGCCTATCGCGGGCAGGCTCTGGTCCTGCGCGGCGGGCGACTTCTCTCCAACGGTCACACGGATACGATCTTCAAATGCGCCAGCCGGTAATTCCCTCCCGTCTGCAGATCGGCGTCGACGTGCCGTGGGTGACCAGCTGGACCGCGGAGTCGCAGGGCGGTGTCGGCCCTTGCCCCACCGTGGACGGCCAGATCGCGGCGCTGCAGCAATGGAAGCCGGGCGAGGGCAAGCCCGCCTATTCCCGCAACCACCTGCGCCGCCAACGCGACAGCGTGCGCGCCATGCTGTGCCCGATGTGCGGCAAGCCGACGCCCGAGGGCGACCGCTGGAGCCAGACCGGTCAATTCCGCGCCGCTGGCGTCCTGCGGGCCCGCGGGTTCGGCCAGGCCCTGCCGGCTGATCTCGACGACGACCGCGTCGTGCTGGACTGCGGGGCCATCGCGCCGCTGCACTTCCAATGCGCCCACGCCTCGCTCACCCGCTGCCCGCACCTGGGCGCCATGCCGGACAAGGACCTGAAGGCCTTTCCGCCCAGCTGGGTGGTGATCCCGCTCTACGTCGAGGCTCGCCAGCCGATCACCGGCAAACCCGTGGCGGCGGTGAGCTTCCTGCAGTTGGTCGGCCTGACGATCACCCGCGACCCGGACTGGCGCAGCAGCCTGCCGCAGGTCTAGTCTGAGGCCATGCTCCGCCGCACCCTCGTCGCCCTGTCGCTCGCCGCTGCGTTCGCCGGCGCCGCCCACGCCCAACCGGCGCCGGTCGCCGCCCCCGCGCCGGCCGCGAAGCCCGCCAGACCGAACCCGAAGGTGAAGATCGAGACGCCGCAGGGCGCCATCGTGGTCGAGCTGTATGCCGACAAGGCCCCGATCACGGTGGCCAACTATCTGAAGTACGTGGATCGCGGCCTGTTCAACGGCGCGACCTTCTATCGAGCCTCCCGGCCGCCGGGCTACGCGGGGACCGACTATGGCCTGATCCAAGGGGGCCTGCAGAACGACCCCAAGAAGGTCCTGCCGCCCATCGCGCATGAGTCGACCCTGAAAACGGGGCTGACCCACAAGACTGACGGGACGATCTCGATGGGCCGACACGCTCCGGGCACAGCCCAGGCGGACTGGTCGATCACTCTGGGCGACATGAGCTATCTGGACGCCGATCCGAAGAACCCGAAGAACCCCGGCTTCGCCGCCTTCGGGCAGGTCGTCGAGGGACTGGACGTAGTGCGCAAGATCATCGCCCTGCCCACTGATCCCAACAAGGGCGAAGGGGCGATGAAGGGCGAGATCCTTCGCCAGCCCGTGCGGATCACCCGGGTCAGCCGCTATGTGACGCCGCCCCCACCCACTCCGCCGCCGGCCGCTGCGGAGCCCGCCGCCCCGCCGCCGACCAACCCCGCTCCCACGCCCGCGAGCCCGCAGTGAGCGACGACACCTTGATCCCGGAGGACGGCTGGAAGCATTCCGGCGTTCGCGTTGTCCGTGGCGATCAACTGGAACCCGCTGCGGCGACGACACCCGGCATGGACCGCGCCGTCGCCATCGACCGCGCCCGGATGGGAGCCCAGAAGCTGTGGGCGGGGACCGTGCACATTCACGCCAACGCCAAGACCGGCGCCCACCACCACGGTCCGCTGGAAAGCGTGATCTATGTCGTCTCCGGTCACGCCCGGATGCGCTGGGGTGAGGCGTTGGAGTTCGTGGCCGAAGCCGGCCCCGGCGATTTCATCTATGTGCCGCCGTTCGTGCCGCACCAGGAAATCAACGCCTCCACGGACGAGCCGCTCTCCTGCGTCCTGGTCCGCTCGGACAGCGACGCCGTGGTGGTGAACCTGGATATCGAGCCGGCCGAGCATCCGGAAGGCGTTCCCTGGGTGGACCCGATCCACAAGGCGTAGGCATTCCCTGCCACGTCGCCTATCTCTCCGGCATGACCGCAGTTCCCGCCAAGGCCGCCGCCCCGCCGAACAACCTGATCGGCATCGGCTTGGTGGCCGCGGTGCTGGCGCTGGGCGTCGCCCTCGTCACGACGGAGCCGACCGGCAAGACGCCGCTGACCTTCGGCTTCGTGCTGATCGGCTGGGTGCTGGCGGTGATGGCGCATGAGTTCGCCCACGCGGGGGTGGCCTACCTGGCGGGCGACCATACGGTGCGGGAGAAGGGCTATCTCGCGTTCGATCCCCGTCGGTACGGCGACCTGGGGACCAGCCTGGTGATCCCGGTGATCGCCCTGGCGTTGGGCGGCATCGGTTTTCCTGGCGGCGCGGTCTATCTGCGCAACGATCTGATGCGGAGTCCCGCCTGGCGCGCGGCCGCCTCGCTGGCCGGCCCCGGCGCGACGCTCGTGGTTCTGCTCCTGCTGGCCCTGGCGCTGAACCTCTGGAGCCGGGCGGCCCTGCCGGACCCGCTCTTCGCCGCCCTGGCGATGCTGGCGTTCCTGCAAGCCACGGCCCTGATTCTCAACCTGCTACCGCTGCCGGGCCTGGACGGGTTCAACGCCATCCGGCCGTTCCTGCCCAGGGCCTGGGCGCCAGCCATCGCCCGCGCGGAGGGCGTGGCCCTGCTGATCCTGCTGGCGGCGGTGTTCCTGCTGCCGGGCTTCAGCGACCTCTTGTTCGGCGCGGCCGTCACCCTGACGGCGGCCCTGAGCGTCCCCGTCGAGGCCATTCAGGCCGGGTGGTCCGCCTTCCACTTCTGGCGCTGAGGGCCAAACGCTTGGATTCGCCTCTCAGGCGCAAGCGTTTGCGACCAACGGTCTGCGAAAGCTAGGCTTCCCACGAAGTCGGCTGTGAGCCACGCGCGTGGTTCGATCTGGTCTGGGGAACTCTTTCGTGAACCGTTTGCTCGCCTGCGCCGCCGCCGCGGCAGCCCTGTGCTTCGCGTCCGCCGCCAGCGCTGCGGAGGTTTACAACGAGCCCCTGACCGCGCCGGCGCAGGACGACGCCGACGGGTTCAAGCCCACGGAACAACCGGCGATCCAGAGCCTAGACAACCTGTACCGGCTCGCCAGTGCGCTGCCGGAACCGATGACCTGGGCGATGATGATCGTGGGATTCGGCAGCGCCGGCGCAATCCTGCGCCGCCGCAAGACGCTCGGCGAGTTCGACTGAGCCGCAGCCGATCGTAAGGGCGGCCCGCGACCGCCGACTGAGGATCTTCATCCGCTCTTCACCATTTCCACCCCTTGGTCGTTCGGGCATGTTCGCGGGAACAGACGATGAACGCTCCGATTCGCATTTTGGGCATCGACCCCGGCCTGCGCCGCACCGGTTGGGGCGTGATCGTGTCCGAGGGCGCGCGGCTTAGCCACGTCGCCCATGGCGTGATCGCGCCGAAGGACAGCCTGCCGTTCGCCGAGCGCCTGCTCTGCCTGTTCTCCGAGATCGAGGCGGTGATCGCCGCCCATGCGCCCGATGAGGCCGCGGTCGAAGAGACCTTCATGAACAACAACGCCCAGTCGGCCTTGAAGCTGGGGCATGCGCGCGCCATGGCGATGATTGTGCCGGCCCGCGCCGGACTGGTGGTCGCCGAATACGCCGCCACGGTGGTCAAGAAGGCGGTGGTCGGCACCGGCGCGGCCGACAAGGCCCAGATCGGCTGGATGATCGCCCGCCTGCTGCCGACCGCCGGCAAGACCGCGAGCGACTCGGCCGACGCCTTGGCCGTAGCCATTGCCCACGCCCACGCCCGAACGGCGCGGCGGGTGGCCTAGGGCTTTGGCGGACTCGTTTCGACGGCGCCGTCGCGCCGGGACCAGTCCTCGAACGAGCCATCATAAAGCAGGACCTTTAGGCCCAGCGTGCGCGCCGCGAAGAGGGTCGCGCTGGCCTGTTGGCCAACGTGGCAATAGGCGACCACCGTGTCGCCTGCCTTGACCCCCGCCGCCTTGAACGTTGCGGCGATCTGGTCCGCCGGGGCCAGTTTGAGGTCAGGTGTGGTCACGGTGGTGAAGGGGACGCTGCGAGCCCCCGCGATATGGCCCGCCTTGTGCGGCTTGGCGGGCGAACCGCCGGTCTTGGCGCCGGAATAGAAGTCCGGCGTCCGGGCGTCGACCACGACATAGCCCGGCTGTGTCGCGTGGGCCGCCACGAACGCGGCGTCGACAACCAACGGCTTGTAGGCGAAGGGCGCGAGCTTTCCCGCCATCACGACCGGCGCCTCTGCCGAGGTCGCGCGCCCCTCGGCCTTCCAGGCGCCGAGACCACCCTCCAGCAGCCGTGTGCGGTCCCCGAGCCCCGCGGCGTCCAGGGTGAACACCACGCGCGTCGCCGACTGGATGTCGCGCGTGGGATAAACCACGATCCGGGAGCGGTCGCCGACCCCCAGGGCCATGAGTTTCGCCCGCAGGACCTCCGGCGCCGGCATTTCCAGGATCAGGGGGTCCGGCCCCGTCGGCGGCGCGGCCAGATCGGCCAGGTTCACCAGCCGGGCCCCCGGGATGTGGCCGGCGTCGTAGGCCGCCTTGTCCCCCACCTGTAGGATCACAAGATCGGGGTCGGCGAGATGGCGATCCAGCCATTCGGTGCTGACCACCAGGCGCTCGCGCACGCTGTCCGCGAGGGCCGACGCCGGCGACAGAAGAACGAGCAACAGGGCAAGCAAGGCGCGCATCGGCAATCTCCCGTGACCGCCGCGACGTTAGTCGCCGGCCGCCGACGGCGCCAGCGCTGCCCGCGCTAGCCGTCCCCCACGTCAGCCCGGATACGGCTTCGGCGAACGCAAACATGCGCGCAACGACAGGGAGAAAGCAGATGACCGACATTCTCGATCTTGGCGGGCGGGTCGCCCTCGTCACCGGCGCCGGCCAAGGCGTCGGTCGCCAGGTGGCGCTACAGCTGGCGGACGCCCAGGGCAGCGGCGGCGTCGTCGTGAACGACTATGTTCTGGAGCGGGCCGAAGCGGTCGCCGAGGAAATCCGCGCGGCCGGCGGCAAGGCGCTTGCCCTGCAATGCGACGTGTCTGACCACGCGGCGGTCAAGGACATGGTGGCCAAGGCGGCCGCCGACCTGGGCGTCGTCGGCATCCTCGTCAACAACGCGGGCAACGCCGGCGCGACGCCGTCGTCGGAGCTGGGCAAGCCGTTCTGGGAGACCAGCCCCGAGGTCTGGAACAGCTTCATCGGCGTGAACCTGTACGGTGTGATGAACTGCACCGCCGCCGTCATCCCCGGGATGCTGCAGCGCCAGGCGCCGGGGCGAATCATCACCGTCATCTCTGACGCCAGCCGTTGGGGCGACGCGGGTCTGGAAATCTACGCTGGCGCCAAGGCCGGCGCGGCCGGCTTCATGCGTTCGGTCGCTCGGTCGCTCGGCCGCTACGGAATCACCGCCAACTCGGTCGCCATCGCCTTGACGGCGACGCCCGCGGTCGAACGCACCTTGAATGGCGATCCCGAGCGGCTGAAGCGCACGCTGGAGAAGTACATCATCCGCCGGCCCGGCCGTCCGGACGATATCGCCAACATGGTTCAGTTCCTCTCGTCCGACGCGTCGAGCTGGATCACGGGCCAGGTCTATCCGGTCAACGGCGGCTTCTCCTTCGCCCTCTGACCGGCTCCGTCCGTATCGGACATTGCGACGTCTCCGGTGGTCCTGGTTTGCCCATCGGAGACAGCAAGCTCGCGCGCAATCCCATGTGGCGTAAGGGACGCAGGTTCCACATACCGACGTTCGTTTCGAATGTTCGGATTGCATCGTGCTGCCCGCGCCCGTGAACTGCACGGGTAGGCGCCCCCAAGAGAAGCGCCACTGGGTAGGAACAAGCAGAATGAAACGCACTCTTTTCGCGGGCGTGAGCCCCTTCGTGGCCGGAGCTCTTCTCCTCGGCGCGCCAGGCTTGGCCATGGCGCAGGCCGATCAGGCCAATACGGTCGACGAGATCGTGGTCACCGCGCAGATGCGCGAGCAGAGCCTGCAGGACGTCCCGGTCGTGGTGACGACGGTGAACGCCCAGCAGCTGCAGGACGCCGGCATCCGGGACATCAAGGACCTGACGATCGTCGCGCCCGGCCTGATGGTGACCTCCACCAGCAGCGCCGCGATCACCACCGCGCGGATTCGCGGCATCGGCACGGTCGGCGACAACCCGGGCCTGGAATCGTCCGTCGGCGTGGTCATCGATGGCGTCTACCGGCCCCGCAACGGCGTGGCGTTCAGCGATCTCGGCGAGACCGAGCGTATCGAAGTGTTGAAGGGCCCGCAGGGCACCCTGTTCGGTAAGAACACCACGGCCGGCGTGATCAACGTCTTCACCAAGAAGCCGTCCTACCAACTGGCCGCGACCTCGGAAGCCCAGTTCACCAACTACGACGGCTTTGGCGGGTCGATCTCGCTGAACGGTCCGCTGGTCAGCGACAAGGTCGCCGGCCGGATCTTCGTCGCGGCCCGCGAGCGGGATGGCTACTACAAGTCCGCCGGCCCGGATGTGAACGATCAGAAGTTCTACACCGGCCGCGCCCAGCTCCTGTTCACGCCGACCGAGACCCTCGATGTCAACGTTTCGGTGGACTACACCAAGCGCGATGAGAGCTGCTGCGGCTCGGTGCAGATCCGCAATGGCGCCACCGCCGCGATCATCCAGGCGCTTGCGCCCGGAGGCCTGGCCTCGCCGCCGGATCCGGACCAGTTCCGCGACTACAGCAACCGTAGCTTCCGCAAGCAGATCGTCGACAACGGCGTCGCCGTCGAGGCCAACTGGATGACGCCTTGGCTGGGCGGCGCCAAGCTCACCTCCATCAGCGCCCTTCGTCACTGGAAGCAGACCGGCGGCGCCGATTTCGACTGGACCGCAGCCGACATCCTTTACTCGCCGACCCTGAAGGACAGCTCGAACCCCGGCTCCAGCAAGTTCCAGACGATCAGCCAGGAAGTCCGCCTCGCCGGCGCGGCCGACAAGCTGAACTGGCTGATTGGCGCCTTCTACACCCGTGAAGACCTGGATCTGCACGTGCGGACCGTCACCTACGGCCGCCAATACGAGCAGTATGTGAACCAGCTGTTCGGCGGGGCGCTGTCGTCGGTGTTCACCGGCCGGCCGCTGGGGACGACCTTCGTCGCCGGCCAGGGTCAGGACGACCTCTACAGCCAGCGTGAAGAGGGCTTCTCGCTCTTCACCAACAACAGCTACCAGTTCACCGACGCGCTCGAGTTGACCGTCGGCCTCCGCTACACCTGGGAAGAGAAGGATCTCGAGACCCGCTGGAGCAACACGGACGGCGGTGTCGGCTGCGCCACGGCGCTGGCCCGCGCCGCGGCCCTCGGCGGTCCTCTCCCGGCCAGCGGCGCGCTGATCCGCGCCGGCGGCCTACTCGCTTCGGGCCCCTATCAGGTGCTCTGCGCGGCCTCCAACAGCCCCGCATTCGGCCGGATCGGCACGAACGACCAGGCGCTGAAGGAAGAGAAGCTGACCGGCACCGCCAAGCTGGCCTACCGCTTCTCGCCGGAGCTGATGACCTACGCGTCCTATGCGCGGGGCTACAAGGCCGGGGGCTTCAACCTCGACCGGATCGCCACCACCAATCAGACGGTGGCGGGCCAGCCCACGACGCCGGTGCTCGACACCAGCTTCGCGCCGGAGACGGTGGACTCCTACGAACTCGGGGCCAAGAGCACGCTGTTCGATCGGAGCGTCCTGCTGAACGCCACGGTCTTCTATCAGAGCTACGAGGACTTCCAGCTCAACGCCTTCAACGGCCTGGTCTTCTCCGTGGCTTCCGTTCCCAAGGTGATTTCCAAGGGCGTGGACGTCGACTTCATCTGGAAGTCGCCGGTGGACGGGCTGAGCTTCAACGGCGGCGTCACCTACGCCGAGACCTACTATCCGAAGAGCACGCCGCTGTTCCTGGGCGCCAACCTGCCCGGGTCGCGGCTCTCGCTGGCGCCTCTGTGGTCGGGCTCTCTGGGCGTCACCTACGAGCGCAACATCACCGACGATCTGGTCGGGCGTGTCGCCGTGAACGCGAAGAGCGTCTCGAGCTTCAACACCGGTTCTGACCTGGATGCGGTGAAGAACCAGCCCGGGTTCACCCTGGTGAACGCGCGCGTCGGCCTGAGCTCGGCCGACAAGCGCTGGGCGGTGGAAGCCTTCGCGCAGAACCTCTTCGACGACGTCTACTATCAGGTGGGCTTCAACTCGGTCCTGCAGTCCGGATCGTACAACGCCTTCCTGGGCCAGCCGCGCACCTACGGCGTCGCGCTGCGCTTCACCTACTAGATTGGAAGAAGCTCCCGCGCCTACGTGGCGCGGGAGTGTCCGCCTTCAGGCCTCAGTCGGCGCCGGGCTTCGCGCTCGCCTTCGCCGCAGCCTCATCCTTTTCCTTCTGCCGCGCACCGCCCAGGATTCCCGGGAGCGCGTAGTTTCCCTCGTGACAGGCGTACTCGTACGTCCGCCCATTCAGGGTGTTGAACGTGTATTCCCCGCCCCAAGGCTTGTCCCACAGCTCCGGATCCTCGATCTGGAAGCGGTAGAGGATCTTGGTCGGCGACAGCCGGGTGAACCACTCGGTGACCTTCAAGGTCTTCCATGACCCCATGAACTGCTGTGATTCCGGGATGTTGGTGGTCTCGACCACCAGCGTGTCGCCCTCGTAGCGGCCGATGGAGTCGCCCATGGTTGGCCGCAGCCCGTCGGTGCGATGGGTCCCGTTCAGCCGAACGATCCGCGCGTCGTGGATCATCTCCACCTCGATCACCACGGCGTCGGGGGTCTGAACGATCTGATAGTTGTTGTTGTAGTAGCCGTTCGGCAGCATCGGCGGGCCGGTATTGCGGCCGAAGCCCTGGATACAGCGCTCGCCGAGCGAGCGGGTCTCGTAGCTGTCGTAGATGTCGCGGTAGCCGCCGCCCCGCGGGGCCGGCGCGCCCGCCTTGCGCGGCGGCGGCAGGCCATTCTCCGTGGTCAGGATCGAGGTGCGGTACTGTCCGCCGATCTCCACCAGGTGCGTGCCTGGATCGATCCAGAAGGTGTTGTAGCCCCCCGTGTCACCGCCGGCGGCGATGAAGTCGGGCCGAATCTCGACCAGCTTGGAATCGGTCAGCTTGGCCTGGACGGCGGCGGTGGACTCGTCTGGGTCGGTGGGTGCGTCGGAATCGGCCAGGGCCTTGGCCCACTGCGCCTCCAGCACCCTGGCCTCGGCGGCGGTCAGGGTCGCCTTGTCCGAGATCCGCTTGTTGCGGGTCAGCGGCGTCAAGGTGGCGTTGGACCAGTATCCCGACAGGTCCGGCTGACCCATGGCGTTTCGCGGCGACTTCCAGCCAGCGGGCGCCGACGAATCCCGCGCCGGCCCGGCCGCCTGCGCCGTCAGGCCGACGCCCGATGTGACAAGAACGGTCCCCAGGACCAGAGCGAGTCCGCGTCTCATAGCGTCAGCCTCCCATGACTGTTTTTTTGTAGGTCTAGTACGCCGCGCGAATGACGCGTGGGCAAGGCCGATCCGCGTCGGGGCGCCGGGTTCGCCGGCCAATCGATCGCATAACCTCCGCATTATTCCCCCGGAGTCCGCGCTGCGGTACTCCTCCAGAACACATGCCGAACGTGATTCGCAGATGATCGGACGCCTGCGCGGCGCCGTCGCCGAGATTGGCGAGGAAGAGGCTCTCATCGACGTGATGGGGGTGGGCTATGTCGTGCGCTGCGGCAGCCGCACGCTCGCCCGCCTGCCCGAGATCGGCGGCGAGGCGCTGTTGCACGTCGAAAGCCATTGGGGCGAGCAGACGGGCCTCACCCTCTACGGCTTCCTCGCGCGGGAAGATCGCCAGGCGTTCGTGCTGTTGCGGACCATTCAGGGGGTCGGGCCGAAGGCGGCGCTGGCGGTGCTGGATGTCCTGCCGCCTGCCGAGCTGGCGGCCGCGGTGGCGCGCGACGACAAAGCGGCCGTGGCCCGAGCGTCGGGCGTCGGCCCCAAACTGGCGCTACGGATCGTCACCGAACTCAAAGGCAAACCGATCAGCGATGGACCCGTCGCCGGCTTCCACGCCCAGATCGTCACCGCCCAGCCGATGAAGCCCTCGGCGTCGGGTGAGGCGGTGGCCGCCCTGATGGGCCTGGGCGTCGCCGAACCGGCCGCGCGGCGCCATGTCGAGGCCGCAGCCATCCGTCTGGGCGAGGCGGCAGAGGCCTCGGCCCTGATCAAGGCCGCCCTGCAGGAGCTGGGGCGTTGACCCGCATCATCTCCGGCGAGCCCCAGCCGTTCGAGCCGACCGACAAAGCGCTGCGGCCCCAGACCCTCGCGGAGTTCGTCGGCCAGGAGCAGGCCAAGGGCAATCTGCGGATTTTCATCGAGGCGGCGAAACAGCGCGAAGAGGCGCTGGACCACGTCCTGCTCTTCGGACCGCCGGGCCTCGGCAAGACGACCCTGGCCCAGATCGTGTCGCGCGAGCTGGGCGTGAACTTCCGCGCGACGTCGGGGCCGGTGCTGGCCAAGGCCGGCGACCTGGCCGCCATCCTCACCAACCTCGAACCGCGCGATGTGCTGTTCATCGACGAAATTCACCGCCTGCCGGCCAATGTGGAGGAGATCCTCTATCCGGCCATGGAGGATCACGTCCTGGACCTGATGATCGGCGAGGGGCCGTCGGCGCGCTCCATCCGCATCGACCTGGCGCCCTTCACCCTGGTCGCCGCGACCACCCGCGCGGGCCTGCTGGCAACGCCCCTGCGCGACCGTTTCGGCATTCCGATCCGCCTTGAGTTCTATACCCACGCAGAGCTCCAGCGGGTGCTGATGGGCGCCGCCGCCAAAATGGGCGCGGCCCTCACCCCGGAAGGCGCGCTCGAGATCGCGACCCGCGCCCGTGGCACGCCCCGCGTCGCCGGCCGGCTGCTGCGCCGGGTGCGCGACTTCGCGACCGCCGAGGGCGCGGAGGTCATCGGCCAAGCCGCCGCCGCCTCGGCCCTGGCTCGCCTGGACGTGGACGAACACGGGCTGGACGCGCTGGACCGCCGCTATCTGCGCGCCCTGATCGAGAACTACGCCGGCGGCCCGGCGGGGGTGGAGACCCTGGCCTATGCGATCGCCGAGGCTCGCGATGCGGTGGAAGACGTGATCGAGCCGTTCCTGCTGCAACAGGGCTTCATCCAGCGCACGCCGCGCGGCCGCATGGCCTGCGCCAAGGCCTATAGCCACCTGGGCCTGGCCGCCCCTCGGATCACACCCGCCGCCGGGGATCTGTTCGAATGAACGCACCGTCCGCGGGGTGGCTGGAAGGCCGTGAGCACTGCCTGCCGGTGCGCATCTACTACGAAGACACCGACTTCACCGGCATGGTCTACCACGCCAACTACCTGCGCTATTTCGAGCGCGGGCGGAGCGATTTCTTCCGCGTGGTGGGGATCAGCCACTCGGCGCTTCTCGAGCTCGCGCAACCGACCGCCTTCACGATCGTTCGCATCGAGCTGGACTACCGCCGCGCCGCCCGGGTGGACGACGCGCTGCTGGTCCGCACCACCTATGACGACGTGAAGGGGCCGCGCCTGCTGGTCAGCCAGCGTATCACGCGTGGCGACGAGCTGATCGCCGAGGCCCAGGTCCAGGCGGTCTGCATCGACATGAAGGGCCGGGCCATCCGGCCACCTCGCGACATGGTCGATCTGCTGCGCCCGTATTTCGTCACGCCATAAGATCGCCACCGACACCCGCCACCCACGACCGGACACACCGCAGGAGATAAGATGGACCCGGCCGCCGCCGTCACGCCCGAGAGTTTCGACCTTCTGACCATCTTCCTGCGCGCCGACTGGGTCGTGAAGATGGTGATGATCGGTCTGGCGCTGGCGTCCCTCTGGTCCTGGACCATCATCCTGGAGAAGCTGTTCCGCTTTTCGCGGCTCAACCGCGAGGCCGACAGCTTCGAGGATCAGGTGGCCTCCGGGCGCAGCCTGGAGGACGTGGCCGCCGACGCCGGCGAACGTCCGACCCATGCCCTGCCCCGCATGCTGCAGGGCGCGCTGAAGGAGTGGCGGGAAGCGCGTGTGAAGGGCCAGGCCACCGAGGGCCAGATCGCCTTCCTGATCCAGCGCATAGACCGCACCATGGACTCGATCATCGCCCGAGAGAGCGCCCGTGTCGAAACGGGCCTCGGCGCCCTGGCCATTGTTGCCACGGCGTCGCCCTTCGTCGGGCTGTTCGGCACCGTCTGGGGGATCATGCGGTCCTTCCAGGCCATCGCCATCCAGAAGAACACCTCGCTGGCCATCGTCGCGCCGTCGATCGCCGAGGCCCTGTTCGCCACCGCCATCGGCCTGGTCGCCGCCATCCCGGCCTACATCTTCTACAACGCCTTCTCGACGGCGGCCGGCAAGTACGCGGGCCGGCTGGAGGGCTTCGCCGACGACCTGTCCACGGCCATCCAGCGCCGCCTGGCCGGGAGCTGAGGCATGGCGCTGTCGGCCAACGACGCCTTCTCCGCCAGCGGCTCGCGCCGCCGACGCCGGCGCCGGCGCGGCGCGCTGAGCGAGATCAACGTCACCCCGCTGGTCGACGTGATGCTGGTGCTGCTGATCATCTTCATGATCTCCGCGCCGCTGCTGACCGCGGGCGTGCCCGTCGAGCTGCCTAAGACCGAGGCCGGGGCCATGCAGGACGTGCCGGACCCGATCACCATCTCGATCCGCGCGGACGGAAGCCTCTACATCGGCGAGACCGCAACGCCCTTCGCCAACCTGTCGCCCCGCCTGAAGGAAATGGCGACCGACAGCACGCGGCCGATCTATGTCCGCGCCGACGGCAAGGCCAGCTATGAGATCGTCGCCCGGGTCATGGCCTCGCTGTCCACCTCGGGCTTCACCTCGATCAACCTGATCACCGAGACCGGCGGCCCGTCGTCGGGCGCCACCGACGCGGAGGAGGCTGGCGGGTGAGCGGGAGCGCCAGGCGGATCGAGGTCTCTCCGGCGGCGCTGGGCTCTGTCGCCCTGCACGTCGCGGTGGCGGCCGCCTTCATGATCACCTGGGGCGACCGCGACTTGAAGGTGGGTTCGGTGGTGCCGGTGACCATCGTCGCCAATGCGCCCGACGCCGACACTCGACCGGCGATTCAGGCGCCCGAAACCCAGACCGCTGCAACCGAAGAGCCTGTGCCCGAAGCGCCCGTCGAGGCGGCTCCGCCGCCGCCGACGCCAGCCCCACCGCCCCCGCCAACGCCCAAGGCGGCCCCGACCCCCACGCCCAAGGCGGCGGCCCCGGTCGCCAAGCCGACGCCGAAGCCGGTAGAGAAGAGCTTCGACCTCGACGCCCTGTCCGCCAGCTTGAAAGCCCCGGCCCGCAACGCGCCGCAGCGGCCGTCCTCCGCGCCGAAGGGACCCACCCGCGCCGAGACCGCGCCCGTCGCCCGGCAGACCGCCGGCAGCGGCCTGGCGGCCGGCGCCGCCATGCAGGGCCTGGCCGAGGAACTGCAACGCCGCTGGAACCCGAACTGCGACGTTGAGGGCGGCCGAAATGTCGTGGTGCGCGTGAACTTCCAGCTTGGCGTCGGTGGGCAGGTGGTCGGCGACGTCGCCGCACAAATCCAGGGGGCTCGCACCCCTGTGGCTCAGGCCGCCGCCGATCGCGCGGTCCGTGCTGTCTATGCCGCCGCGCCCTTCCGCGGCCTGCCCCGCGAGTTCTATGGCGATCGTATCGCTGTCAATTTCAACGCCCGAGAGGCCTGCACCTGATGACCCAAGCCCGGAGCCTTCCGAGCCGGATGACGGCCCTGCTTTTCACCGCGCTGTGCGCCATCACGGCCCTGACGATCGCCCCGCCGGCGCGCGCCGAGATCGAGGTGAACGTCAACCGCGGCGACGTCCAACCCCTGCCCATCGCCGTCCCGGGATTTGGCGGCGGCCAGGTCGGCAATGACATCAGCCAAGTGATCGCGGCCAACCTGCAGCGCTCCGGACTGTTCCGGCCGCTGGACCCCAACAGCTTCATCGAGAAGGGCCTGAGCGCCAACGTTCAGCCCCGCTTCGCCGACTGGAAGACCATCAACGCCCAGGCGCTGGTGAATGGTCAGGTGACGATGGAAGGCGGCAAGATCCGGGTCGATTTCCGCCTCTGGGACGTGTTCGCCGAGCAGCAGCTGCTGGGCCTGCAGTTCACCGCCAGTCCCGAGAGCTGGCGCAAGGTGGCCCACAAGATCTCCGACGCCGTCTACGAGCGGCTCACCGGGGAGAAGGGCTATTTCGACACCCGCATCGTGTTCGTCGCCGAGAGCGGCGCGCGCGGCACGGTCACCAAGCGGCTGGCGATCATGGACCAGGACGGCGCCAACCCCAGCTACCTGACGTCAGGCGACAGCATCGTCATGACCCCGCGTTTCTCCTCGAACAGCCAGGAGATCACCTACATGTCGCTGAAGCCCGACTCGGCGACCGTCTACCTCTTCAATCTGGAGAGCGGCCGGCGGGAGAGTCTGGGCAGCTTCCAGGGCATGGTCTTCTCCCCCCGCTTCTCGCCCGACGGCGGCAAGGTGATCTTCTCGGTGGAGCGCGCCGGCAACAGCGACCTCTATGTGATGAACCTGGCCAGCCGGACGTCCACGCGGCTCACCACGGATCCGTCCATCGATACCTCCGGGTCATTCTCGCCGGACGGCGCGCGGATCGTGTTCAACTCGGACCGCGCGGGCTCCCCCCAGCTCTACGTGATGGGCGCCGACGGCTCCGGCGCGCGGCGGATCTCCAACGGCGGCGGCCGCTACACCACGCCGGTGTGGAGCCCCACCGGCGAGTTCATCGCCTTCACCAAGCAGACCGGCGGCGAATTCCATATCGGGGTCATGCGGCCCGACGGCTCGGACGAGCGCCTCCTGACCTCCAGCTACCTGGATGAAGGCCCCACCTGGGCGCCCAACGGGCGAGTTCTTATGTTCTCGCGTGAAACCCCCGGCGGCTCGCCCAAGTTATGGAGCGTGGATGTCACCGGTCGAATCCTTCAGCCGATGCCCTATCCCGGTGCAGGGTCCGACCCCGCCTGGTCGCCTTTGCTTAACTAGTCTTGCGCCGTAATCCCGCCCGATAGACCCTGCAAATGATTTGCAATTCACCGCACGAGGAGACGTAAATGATGGTCGAGAGCTTCACCGGTAGCACCGTCCTGCGCCTGGCCCTCGTCGCCACGGCCGCCTGCTCGCTGGCCGCGTGCCAGACCAAGCCGAAGCCGAGCTATCCGACGACGACGGGGCCGACCAACACCGCGCCGTCCACAACGCCTCTGCCGCCGACCGCCGGCCCCGTGACGGGCCAGCCCACCGGCGCCCTGCCGGGTTCGGCCCAGGACTTCGTCGTCAACGTCGGCGACCGCGTCTATTTCGACACCGACAGCCACGATATCCGCGAGGATGCGCGTCCGCTGCTGTCGTCGCAGAGCGACTGGCTGCGCCGCTATCCCAGTGTCGCCGTCCGCATCGAAGGCAACGCCGACGAGCGCGGCACCCGCGAGTACAACCTGGCCCTCGGCGCCCGCCGCGCCAACTCGGTCCGCGATTTCCTGGTCAGCCAGGGCATCAGCAGCAGCCGCATCTCCACCATCTCGTTCGGCAAGGAGTCGCCGATCGACACCGGGAACGGCGAGGAGTCCTGGCAGAAGAACCGTAACGCCCGCACCGCGATCGTCTCGGGCGCGCGCTAGACTCGATGCGTGGACGCCGCTTCCCCCTGACCCTGCTGGCGTTGGCCGTCCTCGCGACGGCCGCGCCGGCGGGCGCGCAGACGCCCTTGCCGCCGGTGGACCAGCCGGACCCGCTGGACGCCCGCGACGCCCGTCGGGTCGAGCGGATGGAAAAGGTCGTCCGCGAACTGCGCTCCATCGTCTTCCAGCTGCGCGATACGGGGAAACCCGTGGTCGTGCAGCCGGCCGACACCGATGCGCGGATGGCCGAGATGGCCGACAAGCTGAACGATCTCGAGACGACATTGCGCGGCCTCAATGGGTCGCTGGAAACGGTCACCCGCGACGCAGACCAGGCCAAGCGCGACAGCGCCGCCCTGAAGACTCAGCTTCAGGCTTTGAGCGACCGGCTCGCGGCGCTTGAGGGCAAGGTGGCGGCGGTCGAGGCGCCGCCTGCGGCCGACACTTCCGCCCCGCCCACGCCGCCAGCGGGCGATCCGGCCAAGGATTTCGCCCAGGCTCGTCAACTGATGCTGGCCGGTGACTACGACGGCGCCGAGAATGCTTTCGCCAACTACGTCGAGATCTATCCGGACGCTGCGAAAACGCCCGAGGCCCGCTATTGGCTGGGCAAGACCCTGAGCGTGCGCGGCGCCCACGCCAATGCGGCCCAGGCCTATATCGGCGCGATCCGCGGCTGGCCGCAGACGAGTTGGGCGCCGGACGCCGTGGTCGAACTCGCCCGATCGCTGGTGGCGTTGAAGAAGCCCACCGACGCGTGCCAGACACTGGCGGAGTTCGCACGCCGCTACCCCAAGGCGCCGGCCACGGTCGCCAGCCGCGCGGCCGCCACCCGCACCCAGGCCAAGTGCGCGGCCTAGACGCCGCAGTCCGCCAGATCCTGGACGGACGCCTCACGCCTGACAGCGACCGGCCGCTGGCCGTAGGCCTGTCCGGCGGCGGGGATTCCCTCGCCCTCACCCTGATCGCCGACGCCTGGGCGAGGGCCGCGGGACGACCGCTGGTCGTCCTGACCGTCGATCACGGCCTTCAGGTCGAAAGCCAAGCCTGGACCGCCAGCTGCGCCGAGACCGCCGCGCGGCTGGGACGCCCCTTTCACGCCTTGCGCTGGACTGGGCCGAAGCCGACGTCGGGGCTGCCTGCCGCCGCGCGGCTTGCCCGCCATCGCCTGCTGGCCGACGCCGCGCGGACGGCGGGGGCGGCGGTGATCCTGCTGGGACACACCGCCGACGACATCGACGAGGCAGCCGCCATGCGCGCGGAGGGGGCCACAACGCCCGCACCGAAGGTCTGGTCCCCATCGCCCGTCTGGCCGCAGGGGCGCGGCCTGTTTCTGTTGCGACCTCTCCTGGCGGTTCGCCGCGCCGACCTTCGCGACTGGCTCAACGCGCGCGGCGAACGCTGGATCGACGATCCGGCCAACGCCGATCCTCGGTACGCCCGCAGCCGCGCGCGCCTGGCGCAACCCTCGCCATCGCCGGCGCGCGATCCCGACCGGCCGCTCGCGCTCGCAGCTCAGGCCACCGAGGCGGCTGGCGTCATCGCACTGGATCGCGCCGCCTTTCAGGCCGCCAACGCCAGCGACGCCCACCGTTTCCTGGCTCTGGCGACGGTCTCTGCGGGCGGCGGCGAGCGCCTGCCCGCGGCGGCTCGCGTGGCCCGCGCCGCCGCCGCGCTGCGTCACAAGCGGCCGTTTTTGGCGACCCTGGCCGGGGCGCGGATCGAGGCCGATGATACCACGATCCACATCTTCCGCGAGGCCGGCGAAGCCCAGCGCGGGGGCCTCAATCCGATGCGGCCGCCCGGTGTTTGGGACGGCCGCTTCGAGATCGTGGCCGGTCCGGAGGTCCGCCGGCTGGCCGGTCTGACCCGAGGGCTGCCGTCCGAGGCGCAGGCCTGGCTGCGGCGACTGCCCGCCGCGGCCCGCGGCGCCCTTCCAGCCCAGGTCGACGACGGCGGCCAGGTGCGACTTGGGCCGCTCGAAAGTCTGGTGGGAGACCGGCTGCGCGCGGCCGCTGGCCTCATTCAGCGCGAGCCGGCCTGAAGCACGTGCTCGACGCCGCGGACGATGGCGTCCGCGTAGCGAGGACCCAGCAGGTTGGCGTGGTTCGAAGCCTCGACGTGTTCGATGAAGCCTGCGCGCGACAGTTTGGCCGGTTTTTCCTGGATCGCCTTCAGCGGTCCGCGGCCCCGGTGCGGCCCGGCGGTGACCACAGCGACCGGTAGGTCGCGTGGCAGCTCGATAGCCCCGGCCATCCGGGACGTCTCAGGCCACTGGACGACCTCGGCCACCGCGCCGTGGGCGTGCGGCGCGGAGCCATGGATGCGGCGCTTCTCGGCGCCCGCCTGACCGGTTAGCCCAATGGGATTGCCGCTGACCATCGCCACCGGAACCATGAGCCCCAGCTTCGCCCCCTTGCTGACCACCTGCAGCAGCCGGCCGAAGTTGCGGATCGCGGCTCCGCCGCCGGGCAGGCCGAAGACGTCGGGCGTCACCGCGTCCACCAGCACTAAGCCTGTCAGCGCATGCTCGCGTTCAAGCGCGAAGAGCCGAACCATCAGCCCGCCCATGGAATGCCCCACCAGCAGGATCGGCCCCGTCTCTTCCAGGGCGGCCAATAGCGCTTCCAGATCGTCGTTGATGGCCCGGCCGTCGCGCGGGGCGGGGCCGGCGTCGGAGTAGCCGAGGCCCGCCCGGTCGTAGGCCAGGCTGCGCAGCCCTCTGGCTGAAAGTCGTTCCTGCACGACCGCCCAATCCGACGCACAGCCGAAGGCCCCGTGCTCAAGCACGATCAACGGCGCCGTGGTCGTCGCAGGTCCGGCCCGCACGAGGCGCAGTCGGCGGCCGCCGATGTCGACGGTCTCGCCCCGGTGTGATCCGCGCAGCAAGGCTAGCTCGGTCGCTTGAACGCCGGCGGCACGCGGCCGGCGCCCTGGCGCGGCAGCATCCAGCCCGGATACTCCGGCGGCAACGCGCTGACCTCGTCGAGCCGCGCCATCTGCTCGGCCGTGAGCGTCAGATCCACCGCGGCGAGATTGTCGTCCAGCTGTTCAACGGTCTTGGCCCCAATGATGATGCTCATCACATGCGGCTTGGCCAGCAGCCAGGCCAGGGCCACCCGCGCCACCGACACGCCATGGGCCTCGCCCACCTCCCGCATAGCCTCGACGCAGGCCCACGCCCGGTCGCGTTCCACCGGCGGGAAGTCGAAGCTTGTCCGGCGGGAGTCCTCGGGATTGTTGGATCCTGGGCCGAACTTGCCCGACAGCAGGCCGCCGGCCAGCGGCGACCAGACCATCAGGCCCAGTTGCTCGGCGGTAAGCATCGGGACCAGCTCGCGCTCCAGGTCGCGACCGGCGATCGTGTAATAGGCCTGCAGTGTCTCGAAGCGGGCGTAGCCCCTGGCCTCGCTGACCCCCAGGGCCTTGGCGATCTTCCAGGCCTGCCAGTTCGAGACGCCGACGTAGCGGACCAAACCCTGCCGCACGAGGTCGTCCAGTGCGCGCAAAGTCTCCTCGACGGGCGTCACGGCGTCGTTGCCGTGGATCTGGTACAGGTCGATGTGGTCGGTCTGGAGCCGATCCAGGCTGGCCTTCACCGAGTCCATAATGTGGCCGCGCGAGGCGCCGCGGTCGTTAGGGCCCGGACCCATCTGGCCAAAGACCTTGGTGGCGATCACCACGTCCTTGCGCGCCACGCCAAGGTTCTTAAGCGCCTGACCCAGCCGCTCTTCCGAAGCGCCGAAGGAATAGACGTCGGCCGTGTCGAAGACGTTCACGCCGGCGGCCAGGGCCTTGCCCACGATGGCGTCGACCTCGGGCTGAGGCAGGGAGCCGATGGCCTTCCACATGCCGGCGTCTTCATTGCCGCCGAACGTCATGGTCCCGAGGCATATCTCGGACACATAGAGACCCGTGCGGCCCAGCTGTTTGTACTTCATGGTCGAAACTCCCTCGTCCGACGATAGGGGGAGGTCCGTGCCTACGTCGAGGGGCTAGAGGCTGAGCTGCGCGCGCGGGCGGCCGTCGGGGCCGATGGACAGGTCTTTCATCCCGTCGATCTTCTCGCGCTTGCCGGTGTCGCGGATCTGTCCCTGCAGATTGCGCTCGGCCTCGGCCAGGTCCTGCGCATCCGTGGTCGTACGCCGAACGACGAAGGTGGCCGGCTTGTCCTTGGTGTCCATCAAGGCGCGCTTGCTCTCGGGAATGAACGACACATAGGCCATCCGAACGCGGCCCGAATAGCGCTTGGCCTTGTCGAGTGGCAGGTCCCCAGCCTCGGCGAAGGCCTTGCCCAGGAACATGGACGGATCAAGCGGGCGGCGTTGGGCGTCGCGGATCTCGAAGTGCAGGTGCGGACCGGTGGACGTGCCCGTCGAGCCGATCCGACCCAGCCGCGTTCCCGCGGCGACCGCCAGACCCGGCTTCACCGCCGGATCGATGGCGCCCAGGTGGGCGTAGAAGGTCGTCAGCCGCTCGGCGTGCCGGACGGCGACATACCGCCCGTAACCGCCCTTGGTCCCGGCCTCCACCACCACGCCGTCGGCGGCGGCGATCACCGGCACGCCGTTGTCGGCAGAAATGTCCACGCCCTCGTGCAGACGTCCGTTTCCTTCCCAGGGCAGCTGGCGCAGGCCGAAGGGCGACACCACGGCATGTCCGGGCACCGGTTCCACAAAGGCGATCAGCACGTCGTCTTCGGCGGCGGGCGCGGGCGGCGCCTTCACCTTCGAGACCGCCGTCGATGCGCCACGGCTGGTCAGGATCGCGTGGGGGGTTGGGAGCGAGGCGTGGGCCACCGCGAAGGCGCAGAGTCCCGCGGTCGCCACGATGGCCGCTTCAGCGGCCAGGCGCGACCGCGCCTTGGTGCTCGGCTTCGGATTTGGCGACACGCGTCTCGAACTCCCCACCAACCGACGTGCGGTCGCGGCCGCGTCCCGTTGGGACGATCGGCGGACTGCCGGGCGTTCTAGGCAAAAACCAGGCCGCGGGCAAACCGGCGGCTCCCGGGGAAGCCGGCCGGCTGACCTGCGGAACGCAAAAGCTGGTCGGTGGGGTCCGCCCGCCTAGAACTGGAAGCGGACGGTCGCGCGGACGTCGTAGGCTTTATAGTCGTCGTCGATCGTCGCCCCCGCGTTGACGGCGTAGAGCACCCGCGCCGCGCCGCCCCGGAACCCGACCCGCGCGATGTAGCCGCCCTTGAAGGCGTCCTCCGGATCCAGGGTGAAGTCCGCACCGCCCTCGAAGTGGGCGGTGGTGGTGGAGGGTCCGCCCGCCAGCTTGGCGCGATAGCCGGCCTTGATCTCCGGCGCGAAGAAGGTCTCGTCCCCGAACCGCCAGCCGACGGCCAGCAGCGCCTCACCGCTCAGCAGGTCGCCGGTGCGCTTATCGACGATCAGGTTGAAGCCGGAACCGCCGTTCTTCTCCTTGTAGCCGTCCTCGGCCAGGCGCAGGTAGCTGACCGAGAGTTCCGGCCGAGCATACAGGCTGCCGAGGCGCACCTCGTAGGAAGCGCCGGCGTAGGCGTCGACCATCCAGGCGTTCCACTTGGAGTCGGCGCGCAGGCTCACGGTCGCGCTCTCAAGCCGCCGGTCGCCGTTGAAGAAAGCATAGCCGGCGCCGCCGCGAACCGCCGCCTGCAACGGTCCCCCGTCCAACCGCCAGTACAGACCCGCCCCGACCAGGTTCATCGAGATGTTTTCGTTGGCCGCCGCGCCGCGGTCACGCACGTCGGTGGTCACGAAGCTGATGTTCGCCCCCAGCGCCGCCGCCTCGCCCTGCAGATCCATGCCGGCCGCGAAGCCGAACCCCTGGCTCTTGAACCCGGCGGCGTCGCGCCGATCCTGGGTGATGTCGAAGGCGACTTCCTGCGCCCAGACGCCGGTCCCCGACCCGCGGTCGATCGGCATCGGCTGGGCGATCGCGCTCGACACCGCCGAGGAGATCGCGGCGGCCGACATCAGCACGCCGCCCGAGTGGTCCGGCAGCATCTGGTCGTAAAGGCCCTGGAAGCCCGCCTGGGTCTTCTGCGCCAGGAACGCCTGTTCGATGTCGTCATCCCGATCTAGGGCCGCGAAGACCGCGTCGAAGGCCTGGCGGCCCGAGCGGTTGAGCCCAAGCTCCGTCGCCGTCTTCGGGCGGAGGTCGATGTAAAGGGCCCCGGCCGCCGTGTCGGACCTCAGGCTGGCGTTGTAGAGGTACGGGGCGCCGGCCAGGGTCGCGCCGGCCTGGCCCACCGTCAGGCTCTGGGCCTGAACGATCTTGTACGAGGTCGCACCCCGGGTGATCCCCGTGAGGTCCACATCCACCAAGGCGCCGCTCGCGACCGTCGCCGCGCCGGTGACGTTCAGACGGGTGGAGGCGGCGGTCGGATCGATGGTCACCGCCAGCACGCCCTTGGCGCCCAGGTTCAGCGAGCTGACGGTCAGGGTCTCACTGTTGGTGACAGCGAGCCGTCCGTTGCGGATGTCGATGTCCAGGCGGCCGTCGCTGTCGACGATCCGCCCGGTCGCGGTCGCGCCGCCGTCCAGCACCAGGCTGTCCGCGCCCGCGCCGAAGTTCATCGTCCCGGCGAGGGTTCCCGCGAGCAGTTCCAGGCGGTCGGCGCCTGAGCCGAACAGGACGTCGCCGTCGATTTCCGGCGCGTCGGTCGTGTTCACCAACGCTTGGCGCACCACCGCGCCCGACGAGTTGGCCGACAGGTCGATGGCGATGGTCTTGCCGGTCTGAGTCACCCCGGTCGCCGTGTTGACGACAGCCTGAATGATCCCGGAGTTCTCGATGAGGCTGAGCGTGCCGGACAGGTCGACGATCGCCCGGGCGTCGTGCAGGCCGCCGTTCTGCTCCGCGCCGATCGTGCCGGCGTTGCGGATCGCCGGAACAACGGCGTTAGCGTTCAGCAGGATGCCGGTGGACTGCGCGAGATAGGCGCGCCCGATGATGGACGAGCCCGCCGTGTTGTTGATACCGCCCTGCAGCGTGACCGTGCCGCCGCCGGCCTGACCGATCCGCAGGGCTACGCCGGCGATCCCGTCATTGACCCCATTGCCGGTGACCACGCCCCGGTTGACGAAGGCGAAGGCCAGGTCACCGGTCCCGACGGCGCCGATCGTGATCGCCGAGGCCCCGCCGATGTCGATGGCGGGAGCCGCGCCATACGACGTGATGGTGGCGGTGCTCTCGGAGGCGTCGGCAATACCGTCGTCGTCCTCGTCGGTGTCGGTCGTGCTGCTGTCCGTCGGCGGGCGGTCGAGCAAAATGCCCTTGCCCACGCTGCCGGTGATGCGCACCGCCCCGCCGCCCTGCTTCAGATCGTCGGCGTCGAGTTTCGCCCGGACAGTGTCGGCGAGGCGGTCGGCGCTTCGATAGCCGGTGTTGGAGATCGCCCCCTGCAGCACGACGGCGCCGTCGACGCTGCCCAGCTGAACGCCCACCGTGCCCTCGCCCTGCGACTGCACGGCGCCCAGGATCTTTACGTCGCCCGACACCGAGTCGGCGCGGACACCGACGCTGCGGTCGCCGACAACCGCCGCGGCGCCCGTCATCGTGAGGCTGCCGGTCAGGCGTCCCTCGATGGAGATCGCCGCCGAGTCATTGCCTTCCACCGTCACAGTGCCGGCGTTGGTGATGCTGCCAGTCGCGCCCGGCGACAGTACGCGGATGCCGTACCGCCCCGAGCCCTGGGCGAACGGGCCGTCGAGGTCGCCGTCGCTGTCGCTGTCGGTGGCTGTGTAGTCCTCGGCCACGCTGATCGTGCCGTTGTTGGCGATCGACATCGCCACGCCGCTGTTCACCAGGATGCCGGTGGCCCCGTTCACGCCCGTGTAGGTGATCGCACCGTTGTTGATGACGGCGTTGGAGCTGTCGATCGTCACGGCGGCGCCGGCGACCGTCGGCGCGATCGAGCCGGCTGTATCGATTGTCAGGGCGTCGGGTTGCCCGCTGGCGATGGTCGAGGTCTTCACCGGCGCGGTCGTGGCCGTGGAGATCTTCGTCTCAGCGTGGGCCGAGGCGGCGTAGAGCAGCGGCAGCACGGCCGCGGAGACGAGGAGACGCTTCATTGCTTTCCTGAAACCAGCCGACGTGGTAGCCACGGAACGAGCGGCAATACGTCGTATAATTATTTGTTTCGTAATTACTGTATTATTCGGCTTGCGGCGATCCTGCAAGGGCGCTCTGCAAGCTCCGGAGCCAAAGAATGCCGAGACCCGCGACCGATCCGGCGAAGGCCGCCCAGATCAAGATCCTGCGCCAGCAGGCCGGACGCTGGCTGAAGACCGCGCGGGAAGAGGCGAAGCTGACCCAGGCCGAACTGGCCGAAAAGGTCGGCCTGCGCTATTACACCTTCGTCTCGCAGGTCGAGAGCGGCCTTGGTCGCCTGCCGATCGAGACCCAAGGGGCGTGGGCCGAAGCGCTGGGCCTCGAGCCCGGAGACTTCGCGAAGACCTTGCTGCGCTACTACGAGCCCGAGCTCTACAGACTGCTGTTCAGCGCCGAGAGCGCGCCTCAGGTCCTCAAGGACCGGGCCGCCGGATAGCACCCCCGGAGATGCTTCCTTAGACCATGGGTCAGGTTGTTCCTTTCATCGCCCGCGTCCGCGACAGCGGCGACTGGACCTTGGAGGAGCGCGCGCGCCTCCAGGAGGTGGCCGACCGCCTGTCCGCCAGCGGCGTCCACGTCGAGGTGATCTTCGGCGCCACGGACGAGGGCGACCCCTGGTGCGTCGTCACCGATGGCGACGGCGATGTTCTAATCCACGTCGCCCGCATCGACGGCCGGTTCGTAGTCCATTCGGCGGTTGATGACGCGGTCAATGAGGATGTCGACCTTCACACCGCGCTGCGCGACCAGCTGGACATGACCGCGGCGGCCATGTCGCCCCCGTCGGCGACGATCCTCCCGTTCGGCCTGACGGCCCGCCAGGGACAGACGTTCCTGGCTCTGATCGCGGCGACGGCCTTCTTCTACGAGACCGCGGCCGGTGGCGGCGAAGCCCAGGCCGCCGAGGCGCCACCCGAGTTGCCCGCCGAGCCGACGCCGCCGCCCCCGCCCGAAGCCGACACCCCGTCGCAGGATCGAAATCTGGTCGCCCAGGGCGCGGCGCTGCATCCCGTCGACGACACGGCGCCGCCGGCGCCGGTCGCGACGACAGCGCCGGCCGAAGCCCCTGCTCAGGCTGCGCCCGTCGACGACGAGACGACGGACCCGACCCCGCCGGCCACCGCGATGGAAACCCCCGCCGTGGCCAGGAGCGACGACACACCGGCCGCGGCCCCGGCCGAGGCGATCGTCATTCAAGGCACGGACGGCGACGACATGCTCGTCGGGACGGCGGCGGACGAACATCTCATCGGCGGCGCGGGTAACGACACCCTATGCGGCGGTGGCGGCCGCGATCTGCTGGAGGGCGGCGCGGGCGACGACCGGATCGAGCTGACCGCCGACGCGGTCGCCGTCGGCGGCGAGGGCGCGGACACCTTTGTCATCCAGGCGCCCACGCAGTTCGGCCATGCCGACACCCTGCTGGGCACGATTCTGGATTTCTCGAGCCTGGATCGCTTGGTGCTGGCGAACGGCCGGCGCATCCAGTTTCAGAATCGACCGCTGACCGAAGGCGGAGGCACGGCCCCGACCGACGCGGGGCTCACGGCGCAAGGAACAGGCGGCCCGACCTGGACCCTCGGTCCGCATCCAACTGACGACGATCGCATCGCGCCGACCCAATGGGGCCCGCCGCTGACCCGGGTCGAGGTCGATCTGGACGGCGACGGGGTGGCGGATGGCTTCCTGCTGATGGGGCCGGGCGGCCATATGTTCGGCGGCGACAACAACCCGATCGTCGTCACCGGCCAGGCCCTGCCGGGCGCTGATCCGTTCAGCTGACCGGCCCGAAGGGACGTCAGAGCCCCTTCAGGATCCCTTCGACCATCTTCTTGGCGTCGCCGAACAGCATCATGGTGTTGTCGCGGAAGAAGAGTTCGTTCTCGACGCCCGCGTAGCCCGCCGCCATGCCGCGCTTCACGAACAGCACGGTGCGGGCCTTTTCCACGTCCAGGATCGGCATGCCGTAGATCGCCGAGGTCGGGTCGGTCTTGGCCGCTGGGTTCGTCACGTCGTTGGCGCCGATGACGAACGCCACGTCCGCCGTCGGGAACTCGGCGTTGATGTCTTCCAACTCGAAGACCTCGTCGTAGGGGACGTTGGCCTCAGCCAGCAGCACGTTCATGTGACCCGGCATACGGCCGGCGACGGGGTGGATGGCGTACTTTACCTCCACGCCCTCTTCCTTCAGCTTGTCAGCCATTTCGCGGAGCGCGTGCTGGGCCTGGGCCACCGCCATGCCGTAGCCCGGGACGATGATGACCTTGGACGCGTTCTTCATGATGAAGGCCGCGTCGTCCGCCGAGCCCTGCTTCACGGGCCGCGTCTCGACCTTGCCGCCGCCCGCCGCCGCGCTCTCGTCGGCGCCGAAGCCGCCGAGGATCACGGAGATGAAGCTGCGGTTCATCGCCTTGCACATGATGTAGCTGAGGATCGCCCCCGACGAGCCCACAAGGGCGCCGGTGATGATCAGGGTGACGTTCTCGAGCGTGAAGCCCAACGCCGCCGCCGCCCAGCCGGAGTAGCTGTTCAGCATGGACACCACGACGGGCATGTCCGCGCCGCCGATAGGGATGATCAGGGTGACGCCGATGATCAGGCTGAGCGCCAGGATGGCCCAAAACGCCCACAGCGCCGAGCCGCCGCTCATCACCAGCACGACCACCAGGGCGACGATGCCCAGGCCCAGCGCCAGGTTCAGCAGGTGGCGGGCCGGCAGGATGATCGGCGCGCCGCTCATGTTGCCGTTCAGCTTCAGCGCCGCGATCACCGAGCCGGTGAGCGTGATGGCCCCGATGGCGAGACCCAACGACAGTTCGATCAGCGACTGCAGGTGGATCGTGCCGTCGGCCCCGAGGATGCCGTAGGCCGCCGGCGTGTAGATCGCGGCGATGGCCACGAGGCAGGCGGCCGCGCCGACCAGGCTGTGGAAGGTGGCGACCAGCTGCGGCATCGAGGTCATGGCGACCTTGCGGGCGATCAGGGCGCCGACCCCGCCGCCGATGACCACGCCGCCCAGGATCAGGCCGATGGTGAGGGGGTCCAACTGGGGCCCGAGAAGCCACAGGGTCGTGACGACCGCGATGGCCATGCCGATCATGCCGTTGCGGTTGCCCGCCTGGCTGGTGGTCGGCGAGCTCAGGCCGCGCAGCGCCAGGATGAAGAGCACCCCGGAGACGAGGTAGAGGATGGCCGCGATATTGGCGTTCATGCGGAGGCCCCTGTCCCCGTTTTGTTGTCTGAATGCGAAAGAGCTTGGCCGACTCTGCGAACGGCAAGGCCCCCTAAGATGGCGGTGAACGCCGTCCAGATAGCCCACGCCCAGCCCTCTGAAAGGCTTCCGCGCGTAACTGGCCCATGCTCTTTAAAGAGCAATTGATTCAAAGAAGCCGAAAGAAACAGAGCGTACAGACTCCAACCTACGGCGCTCACCGAGCCACAAAATCGCTCTGGGAGCCGCTTGGCCAAGCCTCCGCCGCATAGAAGGACAAACCCGAACAGGCTTAGGGCTGTGATCGCCAACACGCCCCAGAGGACGCTGGCGTTCATTTCGCCTTGTCCTTCTTCTTGTACATCGCCAGCATCCTCTGGGTGACCAGGAAGCCCCCGAAGATGTTCACGGCTGCGAAGGCGGCGGCGACGGCGCCGGCGCCCTTCGAAACCAGGATGCTGCCGGTCAGTTCGCCGCTGGTTCCGCTGGCCGCGGCGGCCAGCAGGGCCCCCACGATGATGACCGAGGAGATGGCGTTGGTGACGGCCATCAGGGGCGTGTGCAGCGCCGGCGTGACGCTCCAGACCACGTAGTAGCCCACGAAGATCGCGAGCACGAAGATCGCCAGGCGGAAGACCGTGGGATCGACATCCATCGTTTCAGCTCCGGATCAGGCTTTGAGGTTGGGGTGGACGATCGCGCCGCCGTGGGTGACCAGCGCGGCTTTCAGGATCTCTTCCTCGAGGTCGGGCGCGAAGGCGCCCTCCTTGGTGAGGAACAGGCCGGCGAAGGCGAAGAGGTTGCGGGCGTAGAGCGCCGAGGCGTCGGTGGCGATCCGGCCGGGCAGGTTGGCGACGCCCAGGATCTTGACCCCGTTGGCGGTCACCGCGACCTCGCCCAGCTTGGCGCCCTCGACGTTGCCGCCCTGCTCGATGGCCAGGTCGACCAGCACCGAACCCGGCTTCATCGACGCCACCTGGGCGGCGGTCACTAGGCGCGGCGCGGGCCGGCCGGGGATCAGCGCCGTGGTGATGACGATGTCCTGCTTGGCGATGTGGCTGGAGGTGAGCTCGGCCTGCTTGGCCTGGTATTCGGCGCTCATCTCCTTGGCGTAGCCGCCGGCGGTCTGGGCGTTCTTGAACTCCTCGTCCTCGACGGCGAGGAACTTGGCGCCCAGGCTTTCCACCTGTTCCTTGGTGGCCGGGCGCACATCGGTGGCGGTCACCACCGCGCCCAGACGCCGGGCCGTGGCGATGGCCTGCAGACCCGCGACGCCCACGCCCATGACGAAAACCTTGGCCGCGGCGACGGTGCCGGCGGCGGTCATCATCATCGGCATGGCCTTGCCATAGGCTTCCGCGGCCTCGATCACCGCGCGATAGCCGGCGAGGTTGGCCTGGGAGGACAGCACGTCCATGACCTGCGCGCGGGTGATCCGCGGCACGAATTCCATGGCGAAGGCGGTGGCCCCCTGGGCCGCCAGCGCGTCCAGGGTCGCGCGTTCCATGTACGGATTGAGGGTGGCCGCGACGATCGCGCCGGACTTCAGCGCCTTGATCTCCTCGGCCTCGGGGCCGCGAACCTTGAACAGGATGTCGGCCTTGCCGATCGCCTCGGCGGCGGTCTGGGCGATGGTCGCCCCGGCGGCGGCGTAGTCCGCGTCAGGATAGGCCGCGGTGACGCCCGCGCCGCTTTCCACGATCACGGAATAACCCGCGCCGATGAGCTTCTTCACCGTCTCGGGGACGGCGGCCACCCGGGTCTCTCCGGCGCGACGCTCCTTGGTGACGGCGATAACGGCCATGGTCCGCGAAATCCCCCGATCGGCCCGATTGCGGCGCGACCATAGGGGGCGTTCTCATGCCTTGTCCAGCCGCCCGACCGGCCGATTTCGAACAGTTGTTTGAAATTTTCTGCCGCACCGCAGCAAGCCAGCGCAACAATCTGCCTGACAGCGCGCGGAGAGCGTCGAGCGAAGCAAGGGCCTGCCTTCGACGGGAACGCTGTTCACCGGACGCAACCGGCCTGGCAGTGATCCCAACATGACAAAGCCTCCGCCAGGGCGGAGGCTTGCCGGTGTCCTCGCCGAAGCGGGTTAGTGGGCGTCGCCGCCGTTCTTCTCGCGCAGCAGCACCACGCCCAGCACGGACATGATCACGGCCGCGGCGGCCGAACCAAGGAAGCCGGTCTTGGTGCAGAACAACAGGATGAAGAACAGCAGACCGGCGCTGAGGAACAGCGAGCCCCACTTCGTCAGGCCCATGACCAGGTGATAGGTCGAGGTCTGCTCGGCAATATCCATCGTGCCGCGCTGGTAATCGGACGGGGCTCCGGCCATCTGGATTTCACTCTCGGATCAAGGGACGACTGCGGGGGCGATACACGAACCGCCCGCCAGGTTCAATGCGGCCAAACGCCAAGCAGGGTGCGAATGGTCGACACCAGGGCCAGGGGCTGGTCGATCAGCACATGGTGGTGCGAGTCGGGGATCTCGATGTTCGTCACCTGGCTATCCAGGAAGCTGGGCACGCCCGGGCCCCGCGGTTCGACGATCCGGCTCTTCTCGCCGTAGATGTGGACCATGGGGACGTCCAGCGTCGGCATCTGTCCGCCGAACGTGCCGTCCTTGCGATCCAGCTTGTCCCACATTTCGGGATCGAACTTCCACGTCCAGCCGTCGCCGGAGCCGTCGGGCAGCGGCGCGCGCTTCAGCGACCGACGGGCGATGAAGTCCAGGACATAGTGGTTCTCGGTGGGCTGCGGCGGCATCAGCCGGAACCGCTCCAGCGCCTTCTCGATCGTCGGATACACGCGGCTGGGCCGATCGGCTGAGGGGATGTTGGCCAGCATCTCGCGGCGCGCCGCCTCGGCCTTGGCCACGTCGGGCGGCGGGCCGCCGAAGCCGGTGTCCACCAGGATCGCGGCGTGCAGGTTCTCAGGGTATCGGGCCGCCGCGAAGAACACCTGACCGCCGCCGAAGGAGTGGCCGATGTAGATCGGCTTGCGGCCGCCGTCGTACAGCCCGGTCCCCCGCGCCACGGCCTCAGCGTCGTCGGCGAAGTCATGGAACCGATAGGTCTCGCGCCACTCGGAATTACCCATGCCGGCCAGCGACATGGACGTGACGCGGTAGTCCTTGGCCAGATAGGGCGCCAGCGGGCTCCACCAGTCGGCGTGGGCGCTATTGCCGTGCACGAGCAGCAGGCCGGGCTTGCCGCGTTCGCCCCACACCAGGGTTTCCAGCTGGGTCCCGTGCGAGGTCACGAATCCGCGTTCCGGCTCCTGGGCCACCGCCCATTTGAACCACGCCGGCGTCGGGGGCTCGGCCCCGCCGTAGGGGGCCAGGGGCGCGCGCACGTTCGG
The DNA here is from genome assembly GCA_964575195.1 of uncultured Phenylobacterium sp. GTDB lineage: Bacteria > Pseudomonadota > Alphaproteobacteria > Caulobacterales > Caulobacteraceae > Phenylobacterium. The sequence continues at coordinate 850,734 of CAZNPJ010000001.1, read as the reverse complement.
CGGCATCGCACCCGCGTCGAAGGGCCGGTCGTCGTAGGCTTCTTTCGAAGAAGCGGTCTTGTCCGTCGCGTCTTTCGCCATCCAAAGCGGTCTAACGACCGTTTGAAAAATGGCAAGCCGCCAGGATGCCGCCGCGGGAGCGGCCGATGCGCGCCGGCTTCCATTTCCTCCACTGGGTCCTACGTTGGAGGCGAACTGCGCCGGAGGTCCCTTGGACACGCCCGAGATCGACGACCTTGTGGCCTTCCTGCCCCCGCTGCTGCAGGCCCTCGACCGGCTGGAGTTCCTGGCCAGACACCTTCATCCGCCCGATCTAGGCGCCGTGCTGGCCGCCGTGGGCGTCCCCGAGGCGGCGGTGCAGGCGCAGCGCAGGCGCCTGGACGACTGGCCCCGAGGGCTGGCCCAGGTTCGCGGGATCCTCACCGCCGCGGCGGACGAGACCCTCGCGGCCTACGCCGGATTACGCAGCGCGGCCGATCACCCTGATGAACTCGGCGCGGTGTTCCGCGCCCTCCGCCACCTGCCGCGCGCCCAGGCGGCGCTCTACCCTCTGGCCCGCGATCTCGCGCCGGTCAGCCGCTACTTCCTGACGCCGGCCGGACGGCAGGACGAGAACCGCGTCCAGCGCCTCGCCGAGGCCGGACCGCATCCCGACACGGGGGTCCTGCGACTCGAGGCGACGGCGAACGTCGAGGCGGAGGTCTGGGCCTATGCGCCGGAGGATTACGATCCCGCGCGGGTCTGGCCCCTTGTGGTGGCGCTCCACGGCGGCAGTGGCAATGGGCAAGGGTTTCTCTGGAGCTGGCTCCGAGACGCCCGCAGCCGTGGCGCGATCCTGCTCGCCCCCACGGCGATCGGGCGCACCTGGGCCCTCGATGGCGAGGACGTCGATACGCCCAACCTGAGCCGGCTGGTGGCCTATGCCCATCGACGATGGAATATCGACGCCAGCCGCATTCTGCTCACGGGCATGAGCGACGGCGGTACATTCACCTATGTCTCGGGGCTGGAGCCGACCTCGCCCTTCACCCATCTCGCCCCGGTCGCGGCGGCCTTCCACCCCATGCTGGCGGCCTACGCCGCGCCGGCGCGCGTCGCAGGTCTGCCGATCCATATCGTGCATGGCGGCCGGGACTGGATGTTTCCGGTCGAGATGGCGCGCGACGCGGCGCGCACCCTGGCCGCCGTCGGGGCCGAGGTGACCTACGCTGAACTCGAAGACCTCAGCCACACCTACCCCCGCGACGCCAACGCCGCGATCCTGGACGGGCTGATGGGCAAAAGCCCCTTGCAAACTCGAATATTACAAATGTAGCTTTCTACGCATGTAAAACGGAGGCCGGATGGGCTTCGACATGCGTCCGAAACCGATATCGCCGCGCGACACGATCCTGCACCACCTCGGGTTGGCGGGGCTGCTGCTCCTGCTGGTGAGCGTACCGGCGATCGAGGTCTGTCGAACCTGGGCGGGCGCGCGGGCCGAGAAACGGTTGTGGACCATCGCGGGGCCCGCATGCCCCATCGTGGATCGTCCCGAGCCATCGGTCGTGGGGCACAAGCCGCCGCGCACTTTCATGTACAACCAGATCGCCTTCACCCTGCATCTGGGCGACGCAAGTTGCGCCGCGTTCCGGGAAGACGGGGTTCTCGCCAAGCACAACTACAGCGTCTGTCAGTTCAGCGGCCCTGGCGCCGTCACGGTCGAGACGGCCGGTCGCCGCACGACCTTCCAGACCGGGGCGGGACGCCGGGCCACGGTCACGGTGCGCGGCGGCGCGGCGACCTGCGTGGCGGCCGGCTGGTTCGCGCGCCGGCCTCGGGGCTATCGAACGGTCGTCGGATAGCTCTCAGCGGCGGCCTACTTGCCGCCGATCAGGGTCAGGCGCGTCTCGCGGCCGTCGAGATAGCGCACCTCCTGCCCGTCGAAGAACGCGTCTTCCTCGGTGCGGAACTGCACCTCCTGCCCGCCCCACTCCGGGACCGGCGCGAACGCCGAAAGCTCGATAGACCAGGCCGTGTTCGCGTGGACCTTGAACTCGCCGTGGGGCACGCCGTCCTGGTCGTCCCACATGCCGATCGCCGGGCCCGCCGCGTGGCCGTGGTAGCCGAGTGGGTGGCTGTAGATCGACGGCTTCAGGCCCTTCGCGATAGCCTTGGCCCGCGCCGCGGCCAGAACGGCGTTGCCGGTCTCGCCGACCTTGAACGACGAGGTCAGGGCGTCCTGCACCGCGTTCGCTGCGGCCAAGCCCGCCTTCAGGCCGGCCGGCGCATCCGTCTCGCCATCCTTCAGAATATAGGCCAGGTGCTGGGTGTCGGTGTTGAGCCGCAGGTAGGTGACACCGAAGTCGCACCACAGAAGGTCGCCCTTCTGGATGACCGTATCGCCCTCGAGCAGCCCCTTGACGCCCTGCCGGGTGATCCCGACCGAGGGGTGGAACCAGGTGTCGACACCCAGCCGCGCCAGACGCTCGCGGTAGTACCAGACCACGTCGTCCGCGGTGGTCACCCCGGGCTTGATCACCTTGGTCGAAAAGCCCTCCGCGATCACGGCGTGGGCCAGACGCACGATGCCGGGATAGTACTTCATCTCCAGCGGCGTGCGGGTCTCCAGCCAGCCGACCGACAGCCCCTCGCCCGACACCAGCCGTTCGCGCAGGGCCGGCGACAGGGCCGCCACCATCTCGGTGTGCTGGCTGAGCGTGATGCCATCGCCGAAGGCGCTGAGCGACGAGGTGTTGACCGCGATCTTCCTGGGGTTCTTGGCGGTGATGACGTCGGCCAGGGCCTTCCACTGATCCGGTTGGGCGTCAGGATTCCAGACCGGCTTGAACAATCCGCCCAGGCCGTAGCGGCTGACGGTCAGCCGCTCCACCGGCTTGCCGGCGCCAGGGTCGAAGAACACCAGGATGGTTCGCCGGCGCGCGCGCAGGCTCTCCGCGTCCAGCATGGTCGCCACCACGGGATCTTCCAGATATTCGCGGGCGACCAGCACCCACATGTCCACGCCCTGCTCGCGCATGAGCTTGGGGATGACGGTCTCCAGACGATCCGCGAGAATCGCATCCACCACCTTTGCCCGCTCGCGCTGCGTCAGGATGGGCGGCAGCGCCGGCTGGGCCTGTTCGGTTTCGCTAAGCGGAAGCACGGGCGGCTCGGCGGCCCAGGCCGCAGACGACAGACCCAGGGTCGCGATAAGTGACGCGACGAACAGTTTGGCAGCCATGACGATCCCCTTACACGCCGCATGACTAGCAAGCCGGCGAACCAACGCAACGGCCAAGGATCGCGCGCCGTCGGGAACCCGACGGCCGGCTGCGCCTTAACCTTCACCGAAGGAGTCACGCCATGAATCGGATCATCTATCTCATCGGCCTGGTCGTGGTCGTGCTCGCCGTCCTGGCGTTCTTCGGCTTCCGCTGATCCGTCGCGATCTCCGCTCCATGTCTCAAGACACCGACGGTGCTCGCCTGCCGTGGACCGACACCGGTTCGGCCAAGGCGGGCTTGGATCAGACCCAGGCCACCTTCCAGGTCCTGACCGAAGTCATGCCCCAGATGGTCTGGTCGACCCGGCCCGACGGCTTCCACGACTACTACAATGCGCGCTGGTACGAGTTCACCGGCGTTCCGGTCGGCTCGACCGATGGCGAGGCCTGGAACGGCATGTTCCACCCCGACGATCAGGCGCGCGCCTGGGAGGTCTGGCGCCACAGCCTTGAGACCGGCGAGCCCTACGAGGTGGAGTATCGCCTGCGCCATCACAGCGGCGAGTACCGCTGGACCCTGGGCCGCGCCATGCCGGTCCGGGACGAGGCCGGCCGGATCACTCGGTGGATCGGCACCTGCACGGACATCGACGCCGCCAAGCGCGGAGCCGAACAGAACGAGCTGCTGAGCCGCGAGCTGAGCCATCGCATCAAGAACATCTTCGCCGTGATCTCGGGTCTGATCGGCCTGACCAGCCGGCATGACCCCCAGATGAAGCCGCTCGCCAAGGACCTGCAGAACCGGATCGCGGCGCTCGGACGGGCTCACGAGTTCGCGCGGCCCCACAGCGACCAATCCCGGCCAGCGATCGGGACCTCCACCCTGCAAGGCCTCCTGAGCGAGCTGTTCCGGCCCTATCCGGCCTTCGACGAGGGCCGCATCGTGATCGCCGGCGACGACGTGGTGGTCGATGACCGCGGCGCGACGCCTGTGGCGCTGGCGTTCCACGAACTGGCGACGAACGCGGCCAAGTACGGCGCGCTGTCCACGCCCGAGGGGCGCGTGACGATCAGCATCGCGCAGACCGGTCCCGACCTTAAGATCCGCTGGTGCGAACGCGGCGGACCGCGGGTGCCCGGCCCGCCGGAGCGCCAGGGCTTCGGTTCGCGCCTGTCCGAACTCAGCATCGTGCAGCAACTGGGCGGCGCCGTGCGACGGGACTGGCGGCCGGAGGGCCTCGAGCTGGAAATGGACCTTCTGGCCGGGCGGTTGAGCCGGGCGGGGAGCGCCTGAGGCGCGGCGCGCGGTCAGGCCGCGCGGAGCAGGGTCAGGCCGGGGGGCGCGGGAAGCTGCATGCCCTGACGCGCGCCAAGGGCGTAGTCGACGGCGGCCACCAGCAACGCCTCATCGCACGGCTTGGTCAGAACCCCGAGGGCGGCGGGGGCCGCGCCATCCAGCATCCGAGGATTGGCCGTGACGAAGAGCACGGCGACATCCTGCTCGCGCAGGCGCTGGGCGATGATCGGACCCGTTTCGCCGTCGCGGAGATTGATATCCACCAGCGCCAGGTCCGGCCGTTCGTCGGCGAGCCGCATCGCCGTCTCCAAGTCCGGCGCGATACCGACAGACATGTGGCCGCAATCCTCGAGGATGGCCTCGATGTGCATCGCAACAACAAACTCGTCTTCGACAATCAGAATCTTGGACGCGGACATGTGCCCAATACGGCCATCTTGACGTTAGGTTCCCGACATTCGTCATCAGAACGCCAGTCATTGCGCCTGCGCCACACTGCGGCTAGGCGAGCCGCATGCTGACCGACCCGTTGTTCTACGCCCTGGCGATCCCCGCCGTGATGCTCATGGGCCTGGCCAAGGGCGGTTTCTCGGGCGTCGGCGCGGTCGCCATGCCCCTGCTGGCCCTGGCCATCGCCCCGGTCCAGGCGGCGGCGATCCTGTTGCCGATCCTGATCGTGCAGGACGTCGTCGGGGTCTGGGCGTTCCGAAAGACCTGGGACCGGCGCATTCTGGCGACGCTGCTGCCGGGCGCCGCGGTTGGCATCCTGCTGGGCTACCTGCTGGCGGCCAAGGTCTCCTCGACCACCATTCTGGCGGTTCTGGGGGCCATTTCCATCCTGTTCGCGGTCCATCGGCTGTGGCTGGCGCGCGGTGGGCGGGTGGCGACGCCGCGCAGCCTGCCCCCGGCGGCGGACACGGCGCTGGGCGTCACCCTGGGCGCGGCGTCCGGCTTCACCAGCCAGATCGCCCACGCCGGCCAGCCGCCGTTCCAGATCTGGGTCCTGCCCAAGAACCTGCAGCCCGCCAGTCTGGTGGGCACCACGGCGATCTATTTCGCCGTGATCAATTGGATCAAGGTCCCCGCCTATTGGGCGCTGGGACAGTTCACCGCCCAGAACCTGTCGACCGCCGCCGTGCTGTTGCCGGTCGCCATCGCCAGCACCTTCGCTGGTGTCTGGCTCGTCCGCCGCATCGACGCCGCCCGCTTCTACACCCTGATCTACGGCCTGATGATTCTGGTGGGCGCGCAGCTGCTGTGGGAAGCCTGGGCCAAGAGCTGACGCGTCAGACCAGGGCCTCGAACTCGTCCACCAACCGCTCCAGCTGCCGCATCCCCGCCGCCCAGAACGCCTTGTCTCGCGGGTTCAGGCCGAACACGGCCAGGGCCTCGACGTAGGTCTTGGAGCCGCCGGCGGACAGGAGCTGTTCGTACAGCGGGGCGAACGCGATCGGGTCTTCCCGACGCTTCTCCATCAGCCCGCGCACCAGCAGGTCTCCGAACGCATAGGCGTAGACGTAGAACGGCGCGTGGACGAAGTGGCTGATGTAGGCCCAGTAGTGGCGATAACCCTTGTCCAGCTTGATCGCCGGCCCAAGGCTTTCGGCCATGATCTCCATCCACAGGTCGCCGATCTGGTCGGGCGACAGCTCGCCGGCCTGCCGCGCGGCGTGGAACCGGGTCTCGAAGCGGTGGAAGGCGATCTGCCGGACCACCGTATTGATCCCATCCTCGATCTTGCCGGCCAGCAGGCCGCGGCGCTCGGCCGGCGACGCCTCGGCCAGCAGCCTTTCGAACACCAGCCCCTCCCCGAAGATCGAGGCGGTCTCGGCAAGGGTCAGCGGGGTGTCGGCGAGCAGGGTGCCCAGGGGCCGGCAGAAAGTCTGGTGCACCGCGTGCCCCAGCTCGTGGGCCAGGGTCAGCACATCCCGCCGCTCGCCCATGTAGTTCATGAACACGAAGGGGTGGCGCTCGGCCGTCACCGAGTGGGAATAGGCGCCCGACTGCTTGCCGGGCCGGGGCCGGGCGTCGATCCAGGGGTTGGCGAAGAACGTCTCCGCGGTGTCCGCGAACCGCGGCGCCAGCGCGCGGAAGCTCTCCAGCACCGTCCGCTTGGCCTGTTCCCACGTGTAGAGCCGCGGCGCCGCCTTATCGAGGGGGCTGTTGCGGTCCCAGTGGTCCAGATGCGTGCGGCCCAGCGCCTTGGCCTTCAGCGCGTAGTAGCGATGGCTGACCGCCGCATAGCTTTCGACGACCGCCGCCTCCAGCGCCTCGACCGCGTCGGCGTCGACCTCGTTGGCCAGGTGCCGGCTGGCCGCCGGGCTGTCGAACTTGCGCCAGCGGTCCTCGACCTGCTTCTCGAAGGCCAGGGTGTTGAGCGCCAGCGCCAGCGTCGACGCGCGGTCGGCCAGGGCCTTGGAGAGCGCCGCGGCCGCCGCCTTGCGCTGCGCCGCGTCCGGGCTGGACATACGGTTCAGCAGTTCGGAGAGCGTGAGCGTCTCGCCACCGACCTTGGCGCTGAGCTTGGCCAGGGTCTCGTCCGACAGCCGGCTCCAGTTGGCGGTTCCCGGCGCCTTGTCCAGCAGCAGCTTCTCAAGCTCGGTCGACAACTCGTGCGGCCGGCCGGCGCGCACGCGCCGCAGCCACGGCCGCCACCGCTGGGCCGACGGGTGCGCCCTCAGCGCCGCCTCCAGCTCCGCGTCGTCCAGCTGGTTGATCTCCAGGGTGAAGAACAGGCTGAGCTGGGCGATCTGGGAGGACCGCGCCCGCAGGTCTGACTCGAACTTCGACCACGCCGGATCGTCGCGGGCGACCGAAGCCGATAGCGACCCGAAGGCGCCGACGCTCCACATGGCGTTGGTGGCCTGCTCGTACAGCTCCGCGCCCCGGTCGATGATCCCGCCCAGCTCCGATGGCCGGTCACGCGTGGCGACCAACCGCCCTTCCAACTTGGCAAGCTCCCCATTCAGCCGTTCGGCCGTCTGCAGATCCGCCTCGATCCGGGGATCCTCCCGGCCAGCGTACAGGTCATCCAGCCGCCACTCGGGCAGCGCATCGGTTTTAAAGGGCGCGTTCATGCCGCAACCCTATGGCTACAGCTTCTGGGTCGCCAGCAGGATCGACGTTTCGGTCGCGGCGATGCCCTCGATTTGGCGCACGCGGTCCAGGGCGACGCTGAAGGCCTGAAGGCTCTCCACGTCCAGCTCCGCCACCAGATCCCAGCGCCCGTTGGTGGTGTGGACCGCCGAGACCTCGGGGAAACCCTTCAGAGCCTTGACCACCGCGCCAGACCGCTCGCCCTCGATGGCGATGGTCATGACGGCGCGCACCCGGTTGGCGTCCATGTCAGGTCGGGTCTTGATCGTGAAGCCTTGCACGACGCCGCGAGCGACCAGCCGCTCGATCCGGTTCTGCACTGTCCCCCGCGACACCCGAAGGGCCTTGGCCAGGGCGGCAGCCGGCGTGCGCGAATCCGCCCGAAGCAAAGCGATCAGTCTGCGGTCAAGTTCATCGACCATATCGCCACCTTGCCCTGCCATATCGTCAATCTGATCGACGTTATGTAGCATCTTTGCGGCTTTCCGCTAGCGCAAGCGGGCGCGACCCTCTGCTGAGACGAGCCCAGCAGGAGTTGCGCATGGACCGCCCCACCTTCCTCATGACCGACCCGGCGGGGTTCGAGGTGAGCTACCGGATCAACCCCTGGATGGACCCGAACGGCTGGACCCCAGCCCACAGCGCCGCCGCCAGCGCCGGCTCCGCCGCCCTCCGCGCCGCTCTTGTCGGCACTGGCGCCCACGTCGAGACGATCGCGGCGGTGAAGGGGCTTCCTGATCTGGTCTTTCCGGCCAACGCGGCGGTGGTGCTGGACGGCAAGGTCCTGCTCGCGCGCTTCCGCCACCCCGAACGTCAGGGCGAGGAGCCGATCCTGCGCTCCGTCTTCCAGCGCCTGAAGACGCGCGGCCTGGTCCGCGAGATCGTCGACCTGCCGGAGGGCCTGTTCCACGAGGGCGCGGGCGACGCGATCTGGGACGCCGACCGAGGGCTGTTCTGGTGCGGCCATGGTCCGCGATCCAGCCGCGCCGCGATCCCCGTGATCCGCAAGACCTTCGGCCAGGAGACCGTCGCCCTCGAACTGGCGACCGAGCAGTTCTACCACCTGGACACCTGCTTCTGTCCGCTGGCCGGCGGCCAGGTGCTCTACTTCCCCGCCGCCTTCACGGCCGAGGGCTTGGCGACCATCCGTGCGCGGATCCCCGAAAGCCAGCGGATCGAGGCCACGGCGGACGAGGCCGCCGCCTTCTGCGTCAACGCGGTAAACATCGACGCCGAGGCGATCATGGCCCGCGCCCCCGACAGCCTGCGCGCGAAGCTTCAGGCGCGTGGCTACGGCCTCATCGAGGTGGACCTCGATCCCTTCATCCGCTCGGGCGGCGCCGCCTACTGCATGACGCTGCGCCTCGACCGCACCGCCCGGCCCGCCGCCCAGCTTCACGCCGCCGAATAGGGAGCCTCGCCATGAACGACATCGCCCTCAACCGCAGCCTTGCCGCCCGCTACATCGAGACCGAGGCCCTGTTCGGCGCCAGGAATTACAAGCCGCTGGACGTGGTCCTCACCCGTGGCGAAGGGGTCCATGTCTGGGATGTGGACGGCAATCGGTACATGGACTGCCTTTCGGCCTATTCCGCGGTGAACCAGGGCCACTGCCACCCGAAGATCCTGGCCGCCATGACCGAGCAGGCCGGCAAGCTGACCCTGACCTCGCGCGCCTTCCGCAACGACCAGCTGGCGTCCTTCTACGAAGAGCTCTGCGCGCTGACCAACAGCCACAAGGTGCTGCCCATGAACTCCGGCGCCGAGGCGGTCGAGACGGCGCTGAAGGTGGCCCGCAAGTGGGGCTATGAGGTCAAGGGCGTGCCGGATGGCCAGGCCGAGATCATCGTCGCCTCCGAGAACTTCCACGGCCGCACGGTCGCCATCGTCGGCTTCTCCACCGACCCGCAGTCGCGCGGCGGCTTCGGCCCCTTCGCGCCAGGCTTCAGGACCGTGCCGTTCGGCGACGCGGACGCCCTGGAGGCCGCCATCGGCCCCAACACCGTGGCCTTCCTAGTCGAGCCGATCCAGGGCGAGGCCGGGGTGATCACTCCCCCGGCCGGCTATCTCAAGCGCGCCCGCGAGCTTTGCACGCGGCACAACGTCATCCTGATCCTGGACGAAATCCAGACCGGCCTGGGCCGCACGGGTCGGCTCCTGGCCGAAGAGCATGAGGGCATCGAGGCGGACCTCACCCTGATCGGGAAGGCGCTGTCGGGCGGCTTCTACCCCGTCTCGGCCGTACTCTCGAACAGCGAGGTCATGGGCGTGCTGCACCCGGGCGAGCACGGCTCGACGTTTGGCGGCAACCCCCTCGCCTGCGCCGTGGCCCGCGCAGCGCTGCGGGTGCTGGTCGAGGAAGACATGATCGGCAACGCCGCCCGGATCGGCGAGCGGCTCAAGGCCGACTTGGCGGGGATCAAGGCGTCACGTGTGAAGGAGGTCCGCGGCCGGGGCCTGATGCTCGCCGTCGAGCTGCATCACGACGCCGGCGGCGCGCGGCGGGTGTGCGAGGCGTTGCAGGCCCGCGGCCTTCTGGCCAAGGAGACCCACGCGCACACCATCCGCATCGCCCCGCCCCTGATCCTCACCGCCGACCAGGCCACCTGGATCGCCGAACAGTTCGCGGCGGCTCTTTAGGCTCCTTCGTCCCTACCCCGCCGGCATCGGCGCCGCGGCGACGGGCGTCGTGGCGGCCTTGCGGGCCTCGGTGAGCACATAGGCGCGGATGTCCTCGGCGTCCTTCGGGGACAGAAACCGGGCGAAGCTGGCCATGCCGCGGCTGGCGCTGGCGCCGTCGATGACCACGCCCTTCCAGTTGTCGGCGGTCAGCACCATCGGCGAGCGCTTCAGGTCCGGCAGCCAGGCGCCCGAGGCGTTCGGGCCGTGGCAGACCTGGCAGTTCTTGTGGAACAGCTCGAAGCCGTGCTGCACGTCGCCCGTCGAGGACACGTTGGTCAGGTCCGGGGCCGGGAGCTGGGCGGGGGCCGGGAAGTCGGGCGCCGTCGCCTTGCCGCCCACCTTGAACACCAGCAGCCGCCCGGGCAGGCGCGGCCGCGTCGGCATCGACGCCGGGGCCGAGATCTGGCCGCCGCCGCCGACGCCGACCATCACCGCCACATACTGCTCGCCATCGAGCTCGTAGCTCATCGGCGCGGCGATCACGCCGTTGCCGGTCTTGTAGGTCCACAGCGCCTTGCCATTGGCGGCGTCATAGGCCGAGAACTGGCCCTCCGCCGCGCCCTGGAACACCAGGCCGCCGGCCGTCGACAGCACGCCCGCGTTCCAGAAGTAGGGGTGGTTCACGGTCCACACAGCCTTCTGATTCACCGGATCCCAGGCCAGCAGCTGGCCCTTGATCAGCGACTGCAGCGCCGTCAGCTGGGCCGCGTCGGTGGGCAGGGAGTTGAGCACGAAGTCCACGCCCACGTTCCAGGCCCCGGCCTTGTAGGTTCCGCCCTTGTCATCCGCATAGGCGAAGGGCGTGACGTTCAGCGGAATGTAGACCAGGCCGGTCTTCGGGTTGAACGCCATCGGCTGCCAGTTGTGCGCCCCTAGCGGGCCCGGCACCTGCGTGACCATCGAGGTCTTGTAGCGCGCCGCCGGGTTCTCGATCGGGCGGCCCGTGGCCATGTCGACGCCCGTCGCCCAGGTGATGTTGGTGTAGGGCTTGGCCGAGATCAGCTTCCCCGTCGCGCGGTCGATCACATAGAAGAAGCCGTTCTTCGGCGCCTGCATCAGCACCTTCTGCGGTTTTCCGCCGATGTTCAGATCGGCCAGCATGATGTGCTGGGTCGCCGTGTAGTCCCAGCTCTCGCCCGGCGTCGTCTGGTAGTGCCAGACGTACTCGCCAGTGTCCGGTTTCAGCGCCAGGATCGACGACAGGAACAGGTTGTCGCCCTTACCCCCCGACCGCTTCATGTGGTTCCAGGGCGTACCGTTGCCGATCCCGAAGTACATGATGTCGAGCTGCGGATCGTAGGCCATGGAATCCCAGACCGTGCCGCCGCCGCCGGTCTGCTTCCACTCGCCGTCGGACCATGTGGCGTTACCCTTCTCGGCCATCACCTTGTCCGAGGCCGCGCCGTCAGCCGCGCCCGTCGGGTTCGGCGTGGTGAAGAAGCGCCAGACCAGCTTGCCGGTGGCCGCGTCGTAGGCCGAGATGTAGCCGCGCACGCCGTACTCGGCGCCGCCGTTGCCGATCAGCACCTTGTCCTTCACGATCCGGGGCGCGCCGGTGATCGTGTAGGGCTTCGAATTGTCGGTGGTCTGCTGGCTCCAGGCGACCTTGCCGGTCTTGGCGTCCAGCGCCACCAGGCGGCCGTCCAGGGTGCCGACGTAGACCTTGCCCTTCCACACGGCCACGCCGCGGTTGACCACGTCGCAGCAGGCGTCGAAGCCCTTCGCACCCTGCACGCCGGGATCGTATTTCCAGAGCTGCTTGCCGGTCTTGGCGTCGAAGGCAAAGACCTTGGACCAGGCGGTCGTGGTGTAGAGCACCCCGTCGATCATCAGGGGCGTCGCCTCCTGGCCGCGGTCGGTGTCGAACTCGGCGTACCAGGCCAGGCCCAGCTGGCCCACATTGGACGCATTGACCTTGTCCAGCGGGCTGAAACGCTGCTCGTTGTAGTCCTTGCCGTAGGAGAGCCACTCGCCGTTGGCCGCCGCGGCCTCCAGGCGCTTGGCGTCCACGTTTCCGGCCCCGGGCTTCTGGCATGCCGCCAGCCCCAGAACCAAAGCCAGCGCGACACCCCAACGGATGACCTTCATGACGCCTCCCAGTCGCCGACGTCTCAAATGGTCGGCGTTCCGGCGGCACTATGCCCCCGTTGGCTCATCCCGCAAGCATGCCGCAGGGGAACGTCTGGGCCTCAGAGCCAGGCCGAGCGCCGGTCGACCGCCCGCTGAAATCCGGCCGCCAGCGACTTGGCCCGCGCGCGGAGCAGCAGCTTCCGGCCCTCGGGCGTGCGCGCGAAGACCAGATCCGAGCGGCCGACCTTCCGCCGCCAACGGCGCGCGAAGGCTTCCGCCCAAGGCTTCCGCGCGCCGAATACTGTCGGAACGGCATGGTAGTCAGCCCGGGTTCGCCAGCCGAGGCGGCTTCGCCGGACCAGCAGGTAGCGCGGGTTCTCGACGGGTCCGAGGATTTCGCCGATGGCCTGCATCACCTGACGCTCAAGCCCGCGGCTGACGCCACGCAGGACGACATCCTTGCGACCGTCGAGGGTCGACACCACGCTGAATTCCGCCGTCTCAAGATCGACGTCGCGCGCCAGACCCGCCTCGACCAGGGTCTCCAGCACCACCGCGCCCACCTGCTTCAGGCTGCCCTCGACCGAGCCGTTGCGCCAAATCAACCGGCCGGCTTTCGCGAGATCCGGCAAGGCGGCGGTCGCACCGGCGCCGGCCGCGAACATGCCGATGGTCCCAACGCCCTCCGTGCCGTCCATGACCGACAATTGGTCGAAGCCGGCAAAGGCGCCGCCGCTGAGGGCGGCCCACCCCAGGGCCTGAAGGGTGTCCGACCAGGCCAGCACCCGAGGCGCATAGCGGGGGGTCAGGGTCTCTCGCACCCGGGCCCGCGCGCCGCCCGCCCCAAGCGACGCCGCCCAGCGACGCTGCGTCCCCGCGCGGTCACGCGCGGTCTCGAACGTCCGGGCGTTCACGGCAGACAGGTCGACCGACAGATCCAGCCCCAGCCGCTCGATCCCGCTCTCGATCAAGGTCGTGCTTTCGTCGTTGGCGATACCTTCGAAGGCGCGAAACCGCCGTTGCAGCAGCGCGAGGTCGGAGAGTCCCGCCGGGCCTTCGTCCCTCAACGCGCCCCAGGCGAACATCGCCTCCACCTCGGCGAATAGCCCCTCCGACGGCGGTTCGATGGTCGCCAGATGCCAGATGTTGGCGACCTTCGCGGGATTGCCCGGTTGCGTGCGGATCGCCCGGCCACGCATCTGGTTCGACAGCATGAACGAGGCGGTGTTGCTGGCCAGCACCAGGCTGTTCAGGGCGGGCGCGTCCCATCCTTCGCCCAGCAACGCCTGCGTCCCGGCCAGGACCCGGATCTCCCCCTGGGCGAACAACGCTGTGACCGCCGGCACCAGGCTCCCCGGTCCGCCGGTCGCCATCTCGACGCGCACATATCCCGGACACGCCGGCAGGTCGGCGAAGCGGACAGCCCCCGCCAGCGCCTTCGTCGCCAGCAACGCACGTAGCGTGGGCGCGGCCCCGCTAGGGATGATCACCAGCGTGCCCGTCAGGACGCCAAGGCGGCCGTCCGCCACGCCAGCGCGCCGCAGGTGCTCGAAGATCGGGGCCACACCCGGCTTTGCCGGTCGAAACGGCGCGTTCGGATCGTCGGGCAGCTCGCCCGCGCGGACGTGATCGGAGAGAACCAGCATGCGCAGTCTCTCGCCCAAGGCCGCGTCCTCTTGCCGCGCGATTTCCAGGATGCTGTCCAGCTTGGCGAGGCTGGACGCCATGAGTTGAAAGATCGATCGCGTCTCCCGCAGGCGAACCCGCCCGGCCTCGATCAGACCCTGGCGATGAAGGCGGTCGCGCAGGCTCCTCACCCGCCCTGCCCCAATCAGGAAGACACCGGCGTGGTCGAAGAGCACGCCCTGCAGGAATGTCTCGAGCCATTGGAAACTTGGCCGGGGCAGCCGGCGGGGCGACACCCCCAGCAGCTTGAGCGGCGCCGATGGCGGCCGGCGTCCGGCCCCGCCGAGGAGGACCAGGATGGACGACAACATCTCGGGCGCCTCGAGGATCGCCTCCACCACGTCCAGTGGCCGCGCCAGCCAGGGATGCGCTTCCAGCTCATCGAGCAATTCGGCGTCGGCCCAAAGATCTCGCTGGATCTCGGCGATCGCCCGGCGACGCGCGCCCAGCAGCGCCAGGGCGTCTTCCGTCGGGCCGGACAGCACCACGTGGTCCTGGTGGGGACAGAGGTCGCCGTTGCGCACCAGCTCCGGGATGCCGATCTCAAGATCGACCGGCCCGCAGAGACTCTCGTAGCGCGACCATTCCGCGAAACTGGCGTCGTAGGGTGGCGTCGCCGTCAGCGCGACGAGCTGAACGTCCGGCAGGCTGGCGACCAGCCGCTCGATGCTGATCCACCATTCCCGCCGCAGATGGTGCGCCTCGTCCAGCACAAGCGTGATGGGGCCCGACGCCATGAACGCCTCGGCCAGCGGCTGGACGTCGGCGGACCGGTGGACCGAATCCAACGCCTGGTAGGTCGTCAGGGTCACGGTTCCGGGCGCGGCCAGGTCGCGCGACAGATCGTCAGCATCCGGCGGCGCGTCGAGAAAATGCTGTGTCAGTCGCTCCGCCCATTGGTCGCGGATGGCCAGGCTCGGCGCGAAGATCAACGCCGGTCGGCTCAGGCGGCGGACGATCTCCAGCCCGAGCACCGTCTTGCCGGCCCCCGGGGCGGCGACGACGTGCAGCCGGGGGTTTGCAGGGCCCGCCGCCAACTGCTCGAGGACGTCGCGCTGATAGTCCCGCCAGACACCCTTGAACTGCATTCTGGACAGCATCGCGCCGAGGATTGGCACGAGTTGCGCCCCGCGCAAACACAACGGTGAAGCTGTCGGCCTCTAAACCACCGCCCCCACCTGTGAGCGGGCTGGGGCGTGGCTCGGCTGCAGGCGGCCGTAGGCTTGGGAGAGGCGGTCGATCACCTGGGTCAGGTCGTCGGGCGCGAGGGTGTAGGGCAGGCGCAGAAAACGGTCGAACGCCCCATCGACGCCGAAGCGCGGGCCGGCGGCCAGGCGCACGCCGAAGCGTTCCGAGGTCGCGGCCAGGGCGGTCGACACCGGTGCGGGCAACTCCACCCACAGCGACAGCCCGCCCGAGGGGGAGGTCACCCGCCAGTCCGGCAACGCATCCCGCACCAATCCCAGCAGGTGGTCGCGCTGGCCCTTGAGCATGGTCCGCCGCGCGGCTAGCGGCGCGTCCTCATTGTTCAGCAGATGCACAGCGGCGAGCTGCTCCAGCACCGGCGTGCCGAGATCCAGCGAGGCGCGGCGCAGGGACAGAGCCTGGATGGTCGGCACGTCGGCGCGGATCCAGCCCAGCCGCAGACCACCCCAGAAGCTCTTGCCCATCGACCCCAGCCGCACCAGCCCCTCGGGCGGCTCGGGAAAGCCGTAACGCTCCACCGGGCCGTCCAGCCAGAGGTCGGTCAGGGTCTCGTCGAAGATGACGGTGGTGCGGGCGCGCAGGGCGGCCTCGACCAGCGCCGCGCGGACGTCCTGGTCCATCCAGCGACCGGTCGGGTTGTGGAAGTCCGAGATAAAGTAGGCCAGCCGCGGCCCGCTCTGGCGCAGGGCGGCCGCCACGCCCTCCACGTCCCAGCTTTCGCCAGGCGGCAGGCCCACCGGCGCGGGACGGCACGAGGCGCGTTGGATCGCATCGATGGCGTGCGGATAGGTCGGATGGTCGATCACGACCCGGTCGCCCGGCCCGCAGTGCAGCCGCAGCATCAGCGCCAGGGCGTGCAGCGCCCCGTTGGTGATCATGATCTGGTCGGCGGAGGTCGGCAGGCCGCGGCGGGCGTAGCGCTGGGCCACCGTCTCGCGCAGCACCTGCAGGCCCAGCGGCGCGTAGCCATGCTGCGGCAGGTGCGCCGGCAGGGCGCTGAGCGCGGCGGCATAGGCCTGGTGCATGACGTCGGCGGCGGCCGGCGCGGCCGAGGCCATGTCCAGCACGCCGTCGGCTGGGCTCCCGCCCACGAGCGAGGTGCTCCCCCGGTCGCCCGGTCCGGCCGGCAGCCGGGTCCGCGCGCCCGCGCCCTGCCGCCGGTCCAGGAAGCCATCGTCGCGCAGTTGGACCAAGGCGGCCGTCACGGTGGTGCGGCTGATCTCCAGCGCCGCCGCCAACTCCCGCTCGCCCGGCAGCACGACGTCCAGCGGCAGGCGTCCGTCCAGGATGAGCAGGCGAAGGCCATCGGCGAGTTGGCGATAGGCCGGACCCGTCCGCGCACGCCGCCACGCGCCGAGCAGGCGCGTGAGGGAGGCAGGACCGATGCGGCGCGGGCTCATGGGCCGAGCGTCGCAGAACTGGCCCCACTTTCAAAGGCCACTTTGAACACTCTGGATCGGTCGACGGCGTGGGCCCTGAAACCCCAGGTTTCACCCCGGCGCGACGCCCGCGACACCCCGTCGCAGGGCGATGCGGGCGTTAACGCCTGATTCGGGTCTGTGAAACGCCGCCTTTACCCTTGGCCTGTATCAATCAGGGACAAGAAGAGGCCTCGTCCAGAATGGATGAGAGCCCGGTTAGGTGGGTGTTTTCAAATGGCCAAAACGGTCCTGGTCGTCGACGACGATCCGACACAACGCCGTCTGATCCAGGCCGTCCTGGAACGTGATGGTTTCGCCGTCGCCCACGCCCAGAGCGGCGATGAGGCGATCCAGCACCTGAACTCCGGCGCCTCGGTGGATGTCGTCCTGCTCGACCTGGTGATGCCGGGCATCTCGGGGCAGGACACCCTGGTGGAAATGCGCGCCCGCGGCTTCAACCTGCCGGTGATCGTGCTGACGGCCACCGGCGGGATCGACACCGTCGTCCAGGCCATGCAGTCCGGCGCCAGCGATTTCTTCGTCAAGCCGGCCAGCCCGGAACGCATCACCGTCTCCATCCGCAACGCCCTCTCCATGGGTTCGCTAAAGAGCGAAGTGGCCCGACTCAAAAAGCATGCCACAGGCCGCACGACCTTCGACGACCTGATCGGCAGCTCGCCGGCCATGCTGATGGTCAAGCGAATGGGCGAACGGGCGGCCAAGTCGTCGATCCCCATTCTGATCACCGGCGAAAGCGGCGTCGGCAAGGAAGTCATCGCCCGCGCGGTCCACGGCTCGTCCGACCGGGCCGGCAAACCCTTCGTGGCGGTGAACTGCGGCGCGATCCCCGAAAACCTGGTCGAGTCCATTCTGTTCGGCCACGAGAAGGGCAGCTTCACGGGCGCCAGCGACAAGCACCTGGGCAAGTTCCAGGAAGCCAACGGCGGCACCCTGTTCCTGGACGAGGTGGGCGAACTTCCCCTCGACGTGCAGGTCAAGCTGCTGCGCGCGCTTCAGGAGAGCGAGATCGACCCGATCGGCGCCAAGCGCTCGGTCAAGGTCGATGTCCGCATCGTCTCGGCCACCAACCGCGATCTAAGCCAGGCGGTCGGCGAAGGACGGTTTCGTGAGGACCTCTACTACCGCCTGAACGTCTTCCCCATCGAGGCCCCCGCGCTGCGCGAACGCAAGGAAGACGTCGCCGCCCTGGTCGACTGCTTCGTCCGCCGCTTCAACGTCGAGGAGGGCAAGTCGGTCGTGGGCGCCAGCGCCGAGACCCTGGCCTACCTCACCGCCTTCGACTGGCCCGGCAACGTCCGCCAGCTGGAGAACGCCGTATATCGCGCCATCGTCCTGGCCGACGCGCCCTATCTGCAGCCGCACGACTTCCCGGCTATCTCGGGCGTCGCAGCGCCGCCGCCGGAGTATGTCGCCGCGGCCCCCGCACCCGCCCATAGCCCCGCGCCCGCCGCCGACGCTCTGCCGGTCGACCAGCCGGTGCGGATCCTGGACGGCCGCGGACATCTGCGGACCCTGGAAGAGATCGAGCGCGACCTGATCCAGCTGGCCATCGAGGTCTATGCGGGTCACATGAGCGAGGTCGCCCGTAGGCTCGGCATCGGCCGCTCCACTCTCTATCGCAAGGTGCGCGAGCAAGGTCTCGAAGGCCTGGTGAAGGGCGCCGGCGAAGGCGCCGACGCCGAGGAAGTCGCGGCCTGACGGTCGCCCATCCGGAGGCGTCTTCACCCGACGGCGAAGCGCGATAGACTCCATGGCGCAACCATCGGGAGTGGGTCGCGTGACGCGTATCGGATCCGTGCCCCCGCCTGTCGCCGCACCGCCTCAGGCGGCGACCGACAGCAAGGCCCAGCGCGACACCGAAAAGCTGCGCGACGCCCGGGAAGCGGTCGAAAAGCTGAAACAGACCGTCCAGGACGCTCGGGCCGATCGCAAGGCCGCCGCCAAACAGAAGCTCGACGCCCTGAAGGAGCGGCTTCGCCAGCTCCAGATGCTGGGCGCCAGCCCGCGCCAGATCGCCCAACTCGCCAAGGAGCTGGCCCAGGCGGTGAAGGCCTATGGCGCAGGCTCCGGCGCCGACGCGCCTGCCGCGGCCCCGGCGACCGCCACATCGGTAGCGCCTACCCTGGCCGCGGGCGCGGCGCCCGCTGGCGGCGAGGCCGACGCGGCGCCCGACCCCCTCATCACCGACGATGCTGACGACAAGAGCGGCAAGACGCCTCCGACCGGCGTCGCCGACGAGCCCAAAACGCCCTACGGCAAAGCCCTTCGCGCGCAGGAGGACGACGCGGCTCAGCAGGCTCGCCGGGCGGCCGCCTCAGAAGCCGACCGACAGTTCCTCGCCGAGGCCCGCCAGCTGGCCAAGGAACTCAAGACCGCGGCGCGGGAGGCGGCGCGCAAGGCCCGGCGGGAGGATGATCCCGACGCGACGCAGGCCGCCAAGGCGGCGGACGAGGCCGCGAAGGCCGTGGAAGACGCCGAACGGATTGTTCAGGAGAGCACTGGCGGGGCCGAGGCGATGTCGCCAGGCCTTTCCCTCTCGGTCTGAGTCAGCGCCACGCGTCGGGGCTAGTCAGCTGGACTGGTCCTTAGACCGGCATAGCGCGCCGGCTGCTGCGCCAGCTCGGCGTCGCGCAACGCGGTCACCTCGGCTAGCAGGGCCTTCGCCGCGGCCTGGGTCTCCGGATCGGCGGCGGGGTTCTCGACCGCCAGGGCCAGCCAGGACTGCGCCTCGCGGAAGTCCCGCGTCACGATGTAGCCCAGAGCATAGGCCTGGCCCAATTCGACCTGCGCCTCGACACGCCCTTGCAGGGCCCTGGCGCGCAGCCGTGTGAACTCGCCGCGCGCCGAGGCCAGGCTTCCTGTGGTCGGCCCGGGCATTACGATGGTGACGGCCCGCGCGCGCCCGTCCATCTCCGGCGCCTTGCCCGTGTTGGCCGAGGCCACCTGGAATCGCGGTTGGCTGACCGACCCGAAGCCGTAGGGCTCCAGATGCAGGTGTGGCCCCTGCGTGCCATGGGCTCCCTTAGGCTGGTAGCGGGCGAAGGGCGCGCCGGCGCGCCGCAGGCGCTCGGCGGCCTCGGCCGGGCTCATCCCGTCAACCACCAGATCGAATGCGCCCGGGGCGCCGGGACGCCCCAGCGAGTGACGTGACAGGCCGCCGGGACGCACCGTCATCGCGCCCTGGGCCCGCAACTCGTCCTCGCGCTCGGGCGTGCGATAGCCGCCGGTCATCCGCCAGGCCCCGGCGCCGAAGACATCGTTCATGATCGTGGCGAAACGGCCTTCCGTCAGCGCCTGCGCCGACGCCGGCGCTGACGGAAGGCTCAGCAGCACGCCAACCAGGGCGCCGCGAAGGAATCTTGATCCGAACACGGCGCCATTAAGACGCTTCTCGGCCAAAACAACGTGAAGACGGATGGTGAATCAGCCGTGACCGGCCGCGGGGCCCCTCAGTCCCCGGCCTTGCGCCGCCGAAACGGACGGCGGGCCATTTCCGTCTTCTCGCCCTTCGCCTTGGCGGCGATTTCCTTGAGCTTGAAGGTCTGCAGGGCCGAGAGCGCCTCGCCGGGGGCGCCCTTCTCTGGATCGCCGAAGGCGCGGCCGTAGGTCTTTACCCGGTCGGTCACCTCGGTGAGGAACTCGCCTTCCCAGGCGGAGAGCTCGACGCCGGCCTTGTCCGCCGTGCGCCGGGCGCGTTTCAAGGCGTTGAGGGCGGCGCGCTTGGCCGCCGCCTTCCGCTCCTCGAAAGGAGATTTTGGCGCCTTGCGCTTCAAATCTCTCCGATCGCCGAGAGATAGAGGTCGAGGATGGCCTCTTCCTCCTGACGCTTGGCCCGGTCCTGCTTCCGCAGGCGGATCACCTTGGCGATGATCTTCACGTCGAAGCCGTTGCCCTTGGCCTCGGCCTTCACTTCTTTGATCTGCTCGGCGATTTCGCCCTTTTCCACCTCGAGGCGCTCGATGCGCTCGATGATGCTCTTCAGCTGACCTTGCGCGGTCGCGTTCAGGACGTCGGAGTGGGCGGAAGCGTCGTCGGCCATAGCCAAGCCTTTAAGCTAGATGAGGAGGTCCGGAAAGCGGCGGAACCTAGTGTCCCGCAACGGCCCTGTCACGCCCGCATGAGCCTTCGTCGCACGTCATCCGTTGGACGGATCGACGACGTGCGGCGGCGTCCGCACATGAAAAAGCCCCCTGCCTGGCGATGGCAGGGGGCTCTCTCGGTCTCGCCTGCTGGAGAGTTAGGCGAGGGCAGACGCGGTGCGGCGGCGACGCAGCATGGCGCCGGCCGAGCCGAAGCCCATGATCATCAGCGCCCAGGTGGTCGGTTCCGGCACCGCGGCGACCGCGAAGTTGTCGACTTCGAACGAGTTCGAGCCCGACGTCAGCACGACCTGCTTCACGTTGGCGCCGCCGAAGTTGAAGTTGATCCGCTGGCCCCAATCCCAGCTCTGGCCGACGTAACCGGCCGAGATCTGGGCGCCCGACAGGGTGAAGTCGTAGCCGTTGTCGCCGATGAAGCGGATCGAATTATAGGTGTCCGGCGAGCCCATGTAGAGGCTGAAGCTGGTCAGGGCGCGGGTCGAGGTAAGGGTCGCCTTCGCGCCGCCCGGGACGGTCAGGTAGTGGGTCGAGTCGCCCGGCAGGGTGCCGCTGTAGCCGCTGCCGCCTTCATTGACGCCGACGGTCGCGCCGGCGAACGTCAGCGAATAGCCCGACAGCAGGACCGCGGTGGGATCCTCGGGGTTGTTGAAGTCGGCGACCAGTTGTTGGCCGGCCGGCAGGGTGTTGGGGTCGCCGATGCTCGACAGGGTGACGACCGGAGCGGCCGACGCGGCGGTGGCCACGGCCATCATGGCGGAAGCGGCGAAGAGGGCGTTGCGCAGTTGCATTGGAGGTCCGTCCGGTTGGTGTGACGAACCCCCCGTGGAGCCCGTGCTGATTTGAGACAAAACGCAGGTACTGTCCGCCGACCGATGCAGGCGGCGTGCCAATGGCGTCGCGTGTTCGGGTCGACGGGCGGGGGAAACGGCTGAGGCAGCGACGCTTCAGATAAGCGCGTGCGATTCCAGGGCGGGCCGCAGGGCCGCCGGATCGGTGAAGTGGTGGACATGGAAGCCCAGGCCCTGGGCCGCCGCGATATTGGCGGCGCTGTCGTCCACAAACAGCATATCGCCCGGCTGCAGGCCGAAGCGGTCGCAGACGATTCGGTAGATGGCCGGATCCGGCTTCATCACCCCTTCCAGCCCGGACGCGACGAAGCCCGCCAGCCGCCCGAACGCCGGGCTCATCGCCACGGTCGAATCGATCGTCTCATGGCTGATGTTGGACAGGCCATACTGCGGCACGCCTCGCGCATGCAGCGCCTCGATGGCCGCCTCGGTCTCGGCGATGGGGCCTGAGAACATCTCGTCCCAGCGTTCGTGCCAGGCGCGGATCTCGGCTTCATAGCGGGGATAGCGCGCGATCTGCCGCGCGATGTTCTCGGCGAAGGTCACGCCGCAGTCGGTCGGCGCGTGCCACGTCAGCGGGCACACGTCCGAGAGGAACCGGTCGCATTCGACCGGATCGTCAAAGATCTTCTGGTAGAGCGTGCGCGGATTCCAGCGCACGATGACATTGCCGAAGTCCCAGAGGACGGCCTTCGGCGACACCGGGTCGCTTTAGCCTTGCTTGGCTTTGAAGCGCGGGTCGGTCTTGTTGATGATGTAGACGATGCCCTTGCGGCGCACGAGCTTGCAGTCGCGGTGACGCGTCTTGAGCGACTTGAGCGAGCTTCTGACCTTCATGGGACCGTATCTTCAATCGGGCCGCTGGGGCCGGTTGGCGAACAAGAGGGCGCGCATATACGGGCCAGCCGGGGAGGAGTCAACCTGACGCCCTTTTGATTGGGGCCGGGATCGACGCACCTTAGAGTCTTGGTGATGCGTCGCATTGTTCCCGCCCTCCTCGCCCTCGCCGGCTGCGCCAGTCCGGTCCCGCCGCCGGCCCTGGTCGTACCGGCCGCCACCGCCGCCCTGGCCGCCGCCGAACTGGCCACGCCGGCCGCCGCGCCGTCCGTGGCGCCGCCCACCGCCTCGGGCGACATGATCTTCGACGCCTGGGCCTCGGAGTTCCAAGGCCGCGCCCTGGCGGCCGGAATCAAGCCCGAGGTGCTCAGCCGGGAGATGGCCGGCCTGACCCCGGATCCCCGCGTGGCCGGCCTCGACAGCCGCCAACCCGAATTCTCAAAGCCGATCAGCGCCTATCTGCAGGGCGTGGTCACGGCCGACCGCATCGCCATCGGCGGCCGTCGCGCCGCCGAAACCCCGATGATCGCCGACATCGAGCAGCGCTTCGGCGTGCCGCGGGAGGTCCTGATGGGGGTCTGGGCCATGGAGAGTGGCTTCGGCGCCATCCAGGGCGACCTGGACACCGTCCGCTCGCTGGCCACCCTCGCCGCCCAGGGCCGACGGCGCGCCTGGGCCGAGGGCGAGCTGATCGCGACCCTCCAGATCATCCAGTCAGGGGAGTTCCCCCGCGCCCGCCTGCGCGGCTCCTGGGCCGGCGCCATGGGCCAGACCCAGTTCATCCCGACCACCTTCCTCTCCACCGCCGTGGACGAGGACGGCGACGGCCGCCGCGACATCTGGGGATCTCCCACCGACGCCTTGGCCTCCGCCGCCAATCTGCTGGCCAAGGCCGGCTGGGTCCGCGGCCAGGGCTGGGCGCGGGAAGTCACCGCCCCACCGGGCTTCGATTTCAGCCTGACCGAAGGCCCGCGGGAGGTCCCGGCCTGGTGGGCCGCGAAGGGCGTGCGCCCCGCCGACGGACGCGACTGGTCCGCCGCCGACCAGTTCGCCCCGGCCCAGCTGATCGCGCCCACGGGCGCGGGCGGCCCGCTGTTCCTGCTGCTCCCCAACCACTTCGCGATCCGCAAGTACAACAACAGCATCGCCTACGCCCTTGGGGTCGGCCTGCTGGCGGACCGGGTGGCCGGGCGCGAACCGCTGACCAAGGCCTGGCCGCAGGAGACGCCTCTCTCCCTGGTGGACCGCATGACCGCGCAGCGGGCGCTTACAGCCCTCGGCTTCGATCCCGGTGGGTCGGACGGTGTCGTCGGCATGGGTACGCGCCGCGCGCTGCGCGAATGGCAGAAGGCCCGTGGACTTACCGCCGACGGCTATCTCTCGGTCGACCTGGTGCGCCGGCTCAAGGCCGAGGCCGACGCCGCCTAGCTCGCGCCGCCCTCATCGCTCTTTTCCAGCGTGGCCATGGTGGTCGCATCGCGGGTCGCCGGCTGCGGATCGGCGTTCTTGAGCGCGGTGTTGCGGAACGCATAGACCAGCATCGCCAGCATCAGCGTCGCGTTCAGCACGAAGGGCGCCGGACCGAAGTGCTGGTAGAGGAAGACGAACCCCGGCGCGAAGATCACATTGATCCCGTTCACCGCCGCGATGGCGCCCGCCACGCGCGCCTGCTCGGTGATACCCACCGCAATGGACGAGCCGGCGGTGAACCCCGGCCGTGCGAAGCCGAAGCCCAGGCTGGACAGGGCATAGCCCGCCACCACCACATAGAAGCCGTTGTCGCCGCTGGGCGCGATGGCGACGATCAGATTGCCGGCCGCGGCGGTGGCGACGCCCCAACGCAGTAACTGGCGCGGCGTCATCTCGAACATCCGGATCAGGCCCCACTGCGCCAGCAGACCGGCGACGGCGCCGAACATCATGGCCGTGGCGATGTAGCCCTGGGCGGCGATGGGCGAGAGGCCGACCTTGTCGATGATCAGGAACGCCAGGCTCTGGGCCTGGGCCGTCTGGCAGGTGGCGACAATGAAGCCATAGATGAGAAAGGGCGTGATGCGCGGGTCGCGCCATAGCGGGCGATCCTTCGGCGCACCGATCACCACCGGACGCTTCGGGCGCTGGGCCTCCACCGGGACCTTTTCATCGGGCAGGTAACGCCAGACGATGAACAACATCACCAGGGCGATGAACGCGAAGCTGAACAGCGGCCCGGCCAGGCCCACGCCCGGGAAGACGAACAGCGGCGCGAGGAAGGGCCCGATCACCGTTCCAAGCCCGAACGCACCGGCCAGGCTGGCCATCGCCTGGGTCCGTCCGGCCAACGGCGTCCGCTCGGCCACATAGGCCTGGGTCGCCGGATTACTGGCCGCGCCGAACAGCCCGAACAGCGCGCGGGCCAGGAGCAACATCACGAAGATGACCATCGGCGCAGCCAGGTGCAGCAGGCCTGCGCTGACCACGCCGCCGCAGAGCGCCATCGAGATCATGAAGCCCGCGAGGCCCACCAGCATCAGCGGCTTGCGGCCATACTTGTCAGACGCCCGCGCCCAACTCGGCGACGAGAAGGCCCAGAGCAGGGCCGAGAGCGAGAAGATCGCCGAGACCATCGGATCGGGAATCCCGATCGACCGACCGATCGCCGGCAAGACGGAGATCAGTCCGGTGTTGCCCATGGCGGTGGCCGCGGACACGGCGAAGATGATCGCGAAGGACCGCCTGGGCAGGGTGTTCGCGGCGGGGCTGGCCATGCCCCCTGCCTTAGGCGGGTTGGGCCGTGCGGGCAATTCCGGCGCCCCGCGATCACGGGACATTAAGCATTAAACGGCATGGTCCGGCGGACGTCGCGGGGAATCCATGTTCCAGATCATTGGTCTTGTGCTGCTGTTCGGCTTGGTGTTCGGCAGCTACATCATGTCCGGCGGGAACATGGGCGTCATCCTGCACGCCGCCCCGCACGAAATGATGGCGATCGGCGGCGCCGGCATCGCCAGCTTCCTGATCGCCAACTCGATGACCACGATCAAGGCGTGTGGTGGCGGCTTCGGCAAGGTGTTCGGCGGACCCAAGTGGAAGGCCGCGGACTATCGCGACCTGCTTGCCCTGCTGTTCCTGCTGACCAAGACCATGAAGTCCAAGGGCGTCATCGCCCTGGAAAGCCACATCGAGAACCCTAAGGAATCCACGATCTTCAACCGCTTCCCGAAGATCATGAAGGACCACTTCGCCATCGACTTCATCTGCGACACCCTGCGGATGATGACCATGAACCTCGAAGACCCGCACCAGGTCGAGGACGCCATGGAAAAGCAGCTGGAGAAGCACCACCACGAAGCGCTGATGCCCAGCCACGCCATCCAGACCCTTGCCGACGCCCTGCCCGCCCTGGGCATCGTCGCCGCCGTGCTGGGGGTCATCAAGACCATGGGCGCGATCACCGAACCGCCGGAAGTGCTGGGCGAGATGATCGGCGGGGCCCTGGTCGGCACCTTCCTGGGCGTGTTCCTGGCCTACGGTATCGTGGCGCCGATGGCGTCGCGCATGAAGGAAGTGGTCGACGAGGAAGGCGCGTTCTACAAGATCATCCAGGCGGTCCTGGTCGCCCACCTGCATGGCAACGCCGCGCAGATCTCGGTCGAAATCGGCCGCGGCAACGTGCCGACGGAAGCCCAGCCCAGCTTCCTCGAACTGGAAGAAGCGCTGTCGGCGATTCCGGCGGAAGCGTGATCCCCCTTGCCGTCGGGCGCGCCCCACGGCAAAGGTTGAAAAAGTGATCACAACTCCGTGATTTTTGGCCTTGCTATGCCCAGGCCCGCAGGCTTATGTCTGCCCGTGCGTCGGGGGGGCGGTCTTGCCCTTTCCACATCGGCGGGAAAAGTCCGACCGACGCGTGACACTCTCCGACCAGAGGAATGAGAACCATGATGAAGCAACTGCTGATCGCCAGCGCCGCCGTCGCCATGCTGGGCGTCGCCGCCTGCCAGAAGACCGAAGAAAAGCCCGCCGAAGCCCCCGCCGCCGACGCCGCCGCCGCTCCGGCCGCTGACGCCGCCGCTGCTTCGGCTGACGCCGCCGCCTCGTCGGCCGCCGCCGCCGCCGACTCGGCCGCCGCCGCTGCCCCGGCCGCTGACGCCGCCGCTGCTCCGGCCGCCCCGGCTGCCGACGCTGCTGCTCCGGCCACCGCCGAAAAGAAGTAAGCGTTCGACGCGTTTTACGCGTTACGGAAGGGCCGCCCCGAGGGGCGGCCCTTTTTCGTTCAGGATCGCCGCAGCATGACCGCCGATTCGCCGGCGCCCGGCGAAAGCCCCCTGGACTGGACCGATGACGGGCAGCCCCGCTCCCGCCTATTCGGCGATGTCTATTTCTCCGCCGAGGATGGCCTGGCCGAGACCCGCGCGGTCTTCCTTCAGGGTTGCGGCCTCCCGGACGCCTGGGCCGGTCGCCGCCGGTTCGTCGTCGCGGAACTCGGGTTCGGCACCGGGCTGAATATCGTGGCGCTGCTGGACCTCTGGCGTCGCCATCGCCCGGCAGGCGGTCAGCTGCATATAGTCTCCATCGAAGCCCACCCGATCACCGCCCAGGAGGCCGCCCGCGCCCTCTCGCGCTGGCCCGAGCTGTCCGACATCGTCGACCTCCTGACCCGCCGCTGGCCGGGCCGCGCGCGCGGCCGCCACCGCGTCGACCTTCCGGAACTGGGCACGACCCTCGATCTCGCGATCATGGACGCCGTCCAGGCGCTGTCAGGCTGGTCCGGGCGCGCCGACGCCTGGTTCCTCGACGGCTTCTCCCCCGCCCTGAACCCGCAGATGTGGTCGGACGAAATCCTGACCCTGGTGGGCCAGCGTTCGGCCCCCGGCGCCCGCGCCGCCACCTTCACCGTCGCCGGCCATGTCCGCCGGGGCCTGACGAGCGCCGGCTTTACCGTCGAGAAGCAGCCCGGCTTCGGCCGCAAACGCGAACGCCTTGAGGCCTGCTGGCCCGGCCAGCCCGACGACCCGCCCAATCGCCGGGTCGCCATCGTCGGCGCCGGGATCGCGGGGGCGTCCCTGGCCCGCGCCGTCCGGGCCCTCGGCGGCGAGGCGATCGTCGTTGAGGCCGCCCAGCCCGGGGCCGGCGGCTCCGGCAATCCCGCCGCCCTGGTCACGCCACGCCTGGACGCCGGCCTCGGCGACGCCGCCCAGCTGTTCGCCCAGGCCTTCAGCCGCGCCGTCGATCTCTACGCTGAGGTCCCGGACGCCGTCCTCGGCGCCGGGGTGCTGCAACTGGCCGCCGACGCCCGCGACGCCGACCGTTTTGCCCGGATCGCCGCCGCCGACCTGTTCGAGCCCGACGCCCTGACCCTGTTGCCGCCGGACGCCGCGTCCGGCCGGTTGGGCGCGCCGGCGCCCACGAGCCTGGATCAGGCGACCGCCCTGGTGGTCGACCCCGCGCCGGTGCTGGCCGCCTGGACCGGACCCACGGTCGCCGCCCAGGTCGCGGCCCTCGAGCCCGACGCCGACAGCTGGCGGCTTCTTGACGCCCAGGGCGGAGAGATCGCCCGCGCCGACGCCGTGATCCTCGCCGGGGCGCTCGCCGCCCGCGACCTGCACGCCCTGCCCCTGCAGCCCGTCCGCGGCCAAGCCAGCTGGACCGCCACATCGGCGCACGTCCCGGCCGCCGCCTGGGGCGGCTATGTCGTGCCGACCCGCGAGGGTCTGCTGTTCGGCGCCACCCACGACCGCGACGTGACGGACACCGATGTCCGCGCGGCCGATCACCAGCGCAACCTCGCCACCCTTGCCGCGGTGCTGCCCGGCCTGGCCGACCGCCTGCCGACCGAGGCGCTCGAGGGCCGCGCCGCCATCCGCGCCGTGGCGCCGGACCGGCTGCCCATCGCCGGCGAACTGGCTCCCGGCCTCTTCGCCCTCACGGGCTTTGGCTCACGCGGCTTCTCCCTGGCCCCCTTGCTGGCCGAGCATGTCGTGGCCTTGGCCCTGAACGCCCCCTCCCCCATCGGCTCGGCGCAGGCCGAGTTGGTCGCCCCCGATCGGTTTGCCCGCCGCGCCGCCCGCCGCGGAGCCTGACCCACACAAAAAGAGGGGCGCTGTCGCCAGCGCCCCCCAGGTCGCACTCCACGCGGGAGAACGGTCTAGAAGCTCTTCTTGAAGCCCATCTCGAACACCCGGCCCAGCGGATTGCCCTGGGTCAGGTCGTAGTTGTAGGGCGACGGCACGTACGGCGGATCCTTGTCGAACAGGTTCTGGATGCTGAACGTGACCACAGTGTCCCAGGGGGCTTCCCAGCGCAGGGTCACGTCGTGCTGCCAGTAGTCCTTGGACTTGCCCACCGCGACCAGGTCGGCGCCCGCAGGCGCGCTGGGGTTCGGCACGGTGATGAAGAACGGCGAACCGAAGGCCGGTGAGGTGCCTTCCGAATACCGCATCTGCCACCGCACGCTGAGCGGGCCCTTGTTGAACGCCACGAAGGCGTTCGCCTTGAGCTCCGGATAGGAGAAGAAGTCGTTCAGGATGTCGCTGAGCCCCGCCCGGTCTTCCGCCGGCGCGATGGCGATGGTGTTGCTGTCCCGCAGGTTCACGGCGCCGCGCTTGTACTCGATCAGATAGGTGAGCTCGCCACCAACCGCCCACGACCCGTTGAACCAGCCGTCCCAGTCATACTGCGCCCGCGCCTCGATCCCAGAGGTGTCGGTGTTCGGGCCGTTGATCGTGAAGCTGCGCAGCCGCGCGACATTGGCCGCGGCGCAGGTCCCGGCGAAGGTGAAGCGCGCCTGAAGGTCGGCGAAGGCCGCCGCGCCGCAGTTCACGTTGGTCCCGCCCGGGAACATGGTGGCGTAGAGGCGGGCGCCGCTCTCCTCGATGATCTCGTCCTTGAACTTGAAATTGAAGTAGTCGACCGTCGCGGAGAACCCGCCCATGTCGAAGATCACGCCAAGGTTGAAGGTGTCCGCCTTCTCCGGCTTCAGATCCGGGTTGCCGCAGCTCTGGAACGCCCGATAGGCGCTGCCCAGCACGCGGACGCCGTTGTTGCAGCCGGTGCCCGTGAGGCCCGAACCCGGCGCCCGGAAGGTCGTGCTGGCGCTGCCGCGGAAGGCCAGCCAGTCGGTCGCCTGCCACTTCACGGCGATCTTCGGGTTGGTCGTCGAGCCCAGGCCGCCCTGATAGTCCTCGAAGCGGATCGCAGCGTTGAGGTTCAGGCTGTCCAGCACCGGGATCTGCACCTCGCCGAACAGCGCCTTGACGTTGGCGTCGTCGTCGCGGTCCACGGCCGAGCCGAAGAACTGCAGCGGTCCGCTTTCGTCGTTACAGGCCGGCCGGTCGGGACAGGGGTTCTCGTCAGCGTTGAAGAAGGCGCCGTACTTCCGGATTTCACGGGCGTACCGGTACTGCGCGCCCGCCGCCCAGGCGACATTGCCGCCGGCCAGCTCAAGCTCGGTCTGGCCGGAGAACACCACGTCGGCCACCAGGATCTGGTTGGTGAGGACGTTGGTGTAGTTGCCGAACAGGCCCGCCACCACGCGCGGATCGTTCGCCACCGTGGAGTTGTAATAGGGGTTGGCCGCGCCGTTCACCGCGCTGGTGGCGACCGCGTTGCTGAACGGATTGAAGAAGTAGCAGCCCAGGGCCGCATTGCCGGCGCCGGTCGTGTAGTTGCCCGTCTCGGCGGCGGTGCAGGTGTCCGCCGCGCCGCCTTGGCTGCCGAACCCGCGCAGGGCCAGCTGCAGGTTCTTGACCAGGATGTCGTTGGTGTTGGTGGTGTTCTTCTGCTCCATGAAGGTCAGCGAGGTGTCGTAGCTGATACCGCCGAACATCGTGCCCTTCAGCCCGCCCGAAATCCGGTAGCCGTCGTTGACGATCGACTGATGGTCCGCGCCGTCCTTGAACGACGGGTTGCCGCCGAAGGCCAGCGCCCGCCAGCCCAGTTGCACGATATCGACCCCGCGCGCGCCGCCGGGTGATCCGGCCTGCGCGCCGGTGGTGCTGAAAGCGCCGGCGCGGATGGCCGCGCACTCGGTGGCCGTCAGCGGCGCCCGGCAGTCGTTCACCAGGGCCAGGAAGCCCGGGTTGTTCACCGGCACGTTGAACGGCACGGCCAGGTTCGGCCCGCTCGGGTTACCCGGCGAGAAGGAGGTGCCGCCGTCCAGCACGCGCGACGGATACTGCGCGGTCAGATTGGAGGGCGAGAGCCGCTGCACCGGGGTGTCGTTCTTGGTCCAGGCCACTTCGCCATGGAACGACATGTTCTCCGAGAGGTCGAAGTTGACCTCACCATAGAGCTGGTAGTGGTCCTCGCGGTTCACCAGGTCGTTGAAGTTGGAGAACTGGAAGCGGCAGGTGGTGGCCGTGCCCGAGGTCTGCGGCAGCGCCGCGTTGACCGGCACGGCGAAGGTGACCGTCGCGGCCTGGTTCGGCTGGCCCGCCAGAGGATTGGCGAAGCTCACGGAGCGCGTCAGCGTCCCGCCCAGCTCGGCGCAACCGTTGTCGCGAAACGCCGTAGCCCCGGCGACATAGAAGCCAGGGTTGGCCGCGCCGGTGAAGCCCGCCGCCCCGGACGACCCGGCGAAGTCGAAGGGTTTCAGGGCGAAGTCGCGCTCATGGATGTCGAGGCGCGAGCGGTGGCGATAGCCGGCGGTGAACAGCACATTGCCGTTCTCGAACTTCTTCCCCCAGGCGGCGTTGGCGTTGTAGTCGCCGTTGGAGCCGTTGATCAGGGCGTACTCCCCGTCCACCTCGAACCCGTCCAGATCCTTGCGGGTGATGAAGTTGACCACCCCGCCGATGGCGTCCGAGCCATAGGTCGCCGCCGCGCCATCCTTCAGGATCTCGATCCGGCCCACCGCCGCGGTGGGCACGAAGTTGAGGTTCGCGCCGCCGCCCTGGAACGCCGCGGCCGGGCTGTCGGCCAACCGGCGGCCGTTCATCAGGGTCAGGGTCCGCGCGGCGCCGAAGCCGCGCAGGTTGATCGTCGCCGTGCCGGCCCCGCCGTTGTAGCGGTTGCTCTCCCCCAGGGACGACTGCGACGAGGTGATGGTCTTCACCAGCTGGACGATCGAAGGCGATCCCTGCTTCTCCAGGTCGGCGCTGGACAGCACGTCCACCGGCATGGCGGCGTCTTCGGGCGTCCCGGCGATGAACGATCCGGTGACGACGACTTCCTCGACCTCGGCCGGTCCCGTCGGGGCGGTCTGGGCCGCCGCGGCGCCCGTGAGGACGAGTGAGAAAGCGACAGCCAGCATCGAGCCGCCGCAGAGTGAGCTGCGTCTGTTCATGGGTTTCCTCCCCCAGAGGCCCGACCCGCCTCTGACGTGCGGATTCGGCGACCTTGGTGGAACCGATGATTGTTCGGCTTTGCGCGACGCGCCAGCAAATTCCGCAGCGTAACCGTACTTATCTTGCGAATTATATCGCCGGTATGAGTAGGCTACGCACCCCTCATCCATTTGTTAATAATCGTGATTTTTACAACTTATCTTTGATAACACGTTCTTCGGCTGCGCCTGCTGATGACGCGCCGAACCGCAAGAATGCGACGCTCTGATTTCGAAAGACGGGTTCGCTCAGGTGAGACATCAGGCCTGAAAAAGGCGCCGCCGGGAGCCGGCGACGCCTTTCCAGTCTCAGCGCACGGTCAGATCAGAAGCGCTTGCGCACCCCCACCTTGAAGCTGCGGCCGTAGGGGTTGCCGATGAAGGGATCGTACCCGGCCTCGAGGCGAGCCGCGGACGGGTCCCGGTCGAAGATGTTGAACACCGACGCGGTCATCGTCGTGTCCCAGGGCAGCTGGATCCGATAGGTGGCGTCCAGGGTATAGAACGACTTCACCTTCAGCCCGAGGGTGGTCAGCAGGCAGTTGGTGGCGGTGCCGGCCTGGGCGTTGGCGACGTTGCAGTTGCTGGACGAGCCGGTCTGCACCGTGGTGGGACCGCGGTTGTCCGTCGCCCCGCCCACATAGGTCAGGTCGAAGCGCAGGTTGTGGTCCCCGCGGCTGTACTCGGCGTAGCTGGCCGCCCGCAGCTTGGAGACCGTGCCAGGGAAGCGGTCGTAGTTGGTGTAGCCCAGGGCGCTGTAGGCCGTCGACACGAAGACGCCGTTCAGCTTGAACTCACCGATGTCGTACTTCACCAGCCGGCTGAAGGACGCGCCGACGGTGACCGCCCCGTCCATCACCTCATCCATCTTGTAGTCGATGCTGCCATCGATGCCGGTGACCTTGATCCGCGGCCCGTTCACGGTGTCGGAGCGGACCCGCTGGATGTCGTTGCCGACCGTCACGCCCTGGGTGCAGGCGTTGTTGTTGTTGAAGGTGATCAAGCTGCGGAGCGCGCTGCCGCAGTTCACGAACTGGGTGCCGTTGCCGACCCCACCGACCGAGGTGGCGATGATCTGCGCCGGGACCTGGGTGATCTGGTCCTCAATGTTGAAGTGCCAGTAGTCGGCGATCACGCGCAGGCCACCTTGCTGGAAGATGGCGCCGACGTTGTATGTGAACGCCTTCTCGGGTCCGACCGCCGGGTTGCCGGTGAAGTCGACCGACTTGAAGTTGTTGCCGGCCGCCTGAATGCCGCTGAGGCCCGTCACGCCGTTCGACGACCGATTGGCCGGCGTCGGTCCGCGGAACGTGGTCCCCACCGACCCGCGAAGCGCGAAGGGCTCCGCGATCTGCCACTTCAGCGCCAGCTTGGGGTTCACCGTCGAGCCGGTCAGGCCGCCGTAGTCCTCGTAGCGGATGGCCGCCTGGGCGTTGATGTTGTCGGTGATCGGCAGGTTGGTTTCAGCGAAGAACGCGTAGACCGAGTCGTCCAGCTCCACCGGCGTACCCTGCCCCAGGAAGATGTAGGGCCCGGTGGCGAGCGTGCAGTTCGTCTGGCCGGGCACGGGGCACGGGGTGACGCGCACATCCTGGAACGGACTACGCAGCGTCGACTGGAAGTTGGTGGTCCGGTACTGGCCCCCCGCCGCCCAGCCGATGGCGCCGCCCGGCAGTTCGACGCCGAGCTCACCGTTGAACACCAGGTCGACCACGAACAGGTCCTGCACCTGATGGGTTTCGGAGCCGCGCTCGTACATCCAGTCGATCAGCGCCGGACTGTTGGCGTTGGCCGAGACGTAGCCCGGGTTCGCAAGGCCGAGCGCCGGGTTACCCGCGTAGGCGTTGGAGAAGGGGTTGAAGTACTGACAGCCGTTGGCGCCCGGCGTGGTGCCGGTGCAGCCGGGTCCGCCCAGACCGTTCAAGGCCAGCTGCAGCTTGTTGATGAAGATGTCTGGCGTCGACTGCCGGTTCTGGGTCTTGGAGTAGGTGACCCCGAGATCGTAGCCGATGCCGGCGAACGGCAGGTCGCCGGTCAGCCCGGCCGAGACCCGGTAGATGTCGTAGTTGCGATAGCCCTTCTGCCCGCCGTCACCGAAGATCGGATTTCCGCCCGCGCCCAAGGGGCGGAACAGCGTCAGGGAGACCCGGCTGGTCGCCGCGATCTGCGCCGCCGACAGACCCGCCTGCTGCAGCGCCGTCAGGGCGCCGGGGTTGCTGATCGGGGTCGAGAACACGCCCACGCTGCCGGGACCGTTCGGCCCCTGGATCGGCGGGAACGCCGGCGAGAAGCGCATCCGCGGCAGGTCGGTCTTGGCCCAGTACGCCTCGACGTGGAACTTCGTCTTTTCGTTCAGGTCGACGTTGGCCTGGGCGAAGAGGTGATAGCGATCCTCGTCCTCAACCAGGTTGTCGAACGGAATATAGGTGAAATAGCAGGCGGCGGTCGTGCCACTAAAGCCCGCGAAGCCGCCCACGGCGGCGCAGTTGGGATCGCGCGTGACGCCGGCGGTCGGGGCTCCGGCGGCGCTGAGCGGCAGGAAGGACGGCGGCTGACCCAGCACCGACCAGCCGGACGGGTTCTCCAGATAGGGCAGATACGACCAGTCGCGATCGGTGGTCTTCAGCTCGGACCGCCGTTGATAGCCGCCGGAAAACAGCAGGCTCGCGTTATCGAAGGTCTTTCCGTAGACGGCGTTGACCGTGTAGTCGCCCTTCGACCCGTCCACGAGGCGATAGTCGCCGCTCACCTCCAGGCCGTTGAAGTTGGTGCGGGTGATGAAGTTCACCACCCCGGCGATGGCGTCCGACCCATAGGTGGCCGCGGCGCCGTCCTTCAGCACCTCGACCCGCCCGACAGCCGAGACCGGCAACAGGTTGGTGTCCACCCCGCCGCTGCCCGCACCGGCGGATGGCGCCACGCGCCGACCGTTGACGAGCACGAGCGTGCGCAGGCTGCCCAGGCCCCGCAGGTTGACGGTCCCCGCGCCCACCTGCCCTTGCGCGGTGGTCGAGAACTGGTTCGTGTCACCCAGGACCGGCCCGCTGATCGGCAGGCTCTTGATCAGGTCGATGGTGTTCGGCGAACCGCGCCGCTGCAGTTCTTCGGTGCCGATCACATCCACCGGCAGGGCCGCATCTTCCGGCGTCCCGCGAATGAAGGAGCCGGTGACGACCACCTCCGTGATCTCGGTGGGTGCAGATGACTGAGCGAGCGCCTGGCCTGAGGCCCCCAGGGCCAAAGTGGCGGCAAGCACGGACGCGCTGCCGAAGAATCGGCTTCTGGACATCGAATTTCCTCCCCTCGGCGGCCTCTGTTGGCGGGCCGTCCTGAGTGATTGGATAGTGAGGCTGTTTATTTCACGTCCGCCACAGGAATTTCGTCGTTTCGCCAATATTGATGTGTGCGAAGGGGCCCAGCGACAACTTGCCGCGCTCGCCACGGGCCAATTTTTTCACGAACCTGTCAGTTTTGACGAACTGGTCGATTTATTGCAGGCTTTGGTTGCGCGTGACGTTGCTGCGCTCAGGCGGCGAATGCGGTTGCGCCGCGCCCTTCGGCGCCGTCAGTCTGCCCCCGGAAGCGCGCGTCGCGCGGCGGGGCGGGAGATTCGGATGACCTTGGCTCGACGCGTTCGCCGCAGTCGCCCTGCGCCGGAACCGCGCCGGCCATGAGCGTTCCGCGCGCCCGCCGCTGGCGGCTCGGCCCCAAGGCCTTCACCGCCCGTCCCCGCCTTAGCATCGCCCTGGCCGCCGGCCTGCTGGTGGGTGTCGCCTGCCTGCTGCTGGCGCCTGGCTTCGGCCCGTCGGCCAGCGCCATCGCCGGCTGGGATGCATTCTGCGCCCTCTATATCGGCCTGACGCTGGCGGTGATCGCGCGGGAAGGCCCCGCCGAGATCCGCGCCCGCGCGGCCCAGCAGGACGAGGGTCAGGCGGTGATTCTCGCGCTGGTCCTGGCCGCATGCGCTGTCAGCCTGGCCGTCGTCGGGTTCGAACTCTCCCAGGCCCAGCACGACCATGGCGTCGAGAAGGCGGTGCGCGTCGCCGCGGCCGTGGTCACCCTGGCCGGATCCTGGCTGGTGATGCAGATGATCTTCGCCCTGCACTACGCCCACGAATTCTACGCTCAGGCCCCCAAGACCGGGAAGGACGCCGGCGGCCTGCAGTTTCCCGGCGGGGAGGCGCCCGACTACTGGGACTTCTTGCACTTCGCGATCGTCATCGGCGTGGCCTCGCAGACCGCCGACATCGCCTTCACCGGCAAGACCGTGCGCCGCCTGGGTACGGCCCACAGTCTTATCGCCTTCGTTTTCAACACACTCATTCTGGCCCTGAGCATCAACCTGGCGGCAGGCCTCTTCGGCGGCTGACCATCGATGGTTGCTCCCCCGGAATCGGCGGCTATACGGTTCGCGGGCGCGTCGAGCCTGGCGACACGACGTCCTTCGCTGACAGCCGGAGTGGATCTTGCCCGGACCCCACGCGCCCGCCATCCGGCCGCCCGGCCCGAAGGTGACGGTGATGATCATCACCTACAACCACGCCCGCTTCATCGGCCGCGCCATCGAGAGCGTCGTGTCGCAGAAGGTGGACTTTCCGATCGCCGTGCACGTCATCGACGACTGCTCGACGGACGGCGCCCAAGACATCATTCTCGACTTCGCCACCCGCTATCCAGACGTGGTCAAGCCCTTCATCAACAAGAAGAATATTGGTCGGAAGGTCACCCAACGGAACTTTTATCGCGGCATGAAGACCCTGGACGGCGAATACATCGCCGTGCTCGAGGGCGACGATTGCTGGACCTCTCCAGATAAGCTGCGCACCCAGGTGGCGTTCCTAGACGACAATCCCGACTTCGTCGCCTGCGCCCACAACGCCATCAAGGTCTATGAGGACGGCTCAAAGCCGCCGCACCCATTTCCAGCGCCGCCGTCCAAGGACGTGCACGACATCGACGACCTGATCGCGCTGCAGTCCTTCTTCCACACCTCGACCCTGCTCTATCGCAACGTCTTCTACAGCCGCATGCCGCGATACTTCCGCAACCCGGTCTCCTGCGACATCTTCATCACGGTGGCCCATGCCCAGTTCGGCAAGATCAAGTATCTCCCGTTCGACTGGTCCCTCTATCAGGTCCACGCTGGCGGGCTGTTTTCGGGGATGAGCGAAACTCGCGGCTGGATGTGGAACATCGCCGGAATGCGGAGCTATAACCGATGGCTTAGGTACCGGTACGTTTCGCCTTTCTCAAAGGCCATTTTTCGTTACTGCGAACTCCTACTGGAGAAGGGGTCCGCCGCAGATGGCCTGACGCCATACCGCAGGTTGCAACACGCCGGCCTCGCCCGCGTGTACCGCGCGATTCACTGGAGCCATCAGCGGCTTGCCCTCGCCTGGGCGAAGCACGGTCCCCGCCCTCGCACCCCGCCCGCGCCGCTGAAGCTCAATCTGGGATGCGGGCGGCGCAAGGTTCCAGGGTTCGTCAATGTCGACATTTCGCCCCGCGTGGATCCCGATCTTGTCTGGGACCTGGAGCGGCCCTGGCCCTGGGCGACGGACAGCGCCGACGAAATCCACCTGGTTCACGCCCTTGAACACATGGGCGCCGACCTGGGGACCTTCCTCGGCATCATGCGCGAGCTCTATCGGGTCAGCGCGCCGGGCGCCCGGGTCCTGATCGGCGCGATCCACCCGCGAAACGACGCCTTCATCGACGATCCCACCATCGTGCGAGCCATCACCCCCACCGTGCTGAGCCAGTTCGACGCGACGGCCCCCCCGCGCTCGGCCGGCCCCCTGCTGGCCCAGGTCGCCGGCGTCGACTTCGAACTCACCCGGCGCGAGGTGGTGCTGGAGGAGGCCTACCGCCTGCAACTGGCCGACGGCCGCCTGTCCGGAGAGGAGGCCCAGCGCCTCATCCGCACCAGCTACAACATCGCCCGTGGATTCACGGTCGAGCTCCGGGTCCATAAGCCGCCGCGGCGGTTGGGCGGCTGATCGCGAGCGCCCAAACGAAAACGGCGGCGGGAGGCCCGCCGCCGTCGTCGTATCGTCGGGTCTTGGGGATCAGGCCGCGAGGCGGCGGCGCGTGCGCACCATGGCCCCGGTGGCGCCGAAGCCCAGGATCATCATCGCCCAGGTCGACGGCTCCGGCACATAGGCCACCGGCAGGCCATAGCCACCGTCGCCGCCGTCATGGCCGCAGCCCTTGTAGTGCTTGTGGCTGTAGTAGCTGCCGCCCTTCGAGGTGCGGGTGGTCGGCACGTTGAACTCGACGTTCTCGTAGGCCACGATCGGGTTGAACAGGCTGAGATTGTCGATGCCCGACTTGAAGGTCAGCTTGAACGTGCCGTCTGCGAACTCGCCCAGCTCCGGACCGGCGTTGCTGCCCGGATCGCAGTTGCTGGAGGTGTTGGTCGTATGGCCGCGCCCGAACGAGCCCTTGGTCGTCAGGCAGACGTCGAAGTCGTCGTCGATCAGGTAGTTGTTGGTCGGGTCGAAATCGCCCGAGCCCACGGTGCGGTAGTCGCCGTCGATGATCACGGCGCCCTTGAACTGCTTGGTCGAGTTGCCGAGCTTGCCGCTCACATCGAAGGCGATCTCAGCGACCTGCGATTCGGTCACCCACTGGTTCGAGGCGTTCTCGACCACGTAGTCGAAGGTCCACGACTTGTTGTCAGCGCTGATGTCCGTGAGCTTGTAGACCACGCTCGACGCCAGACCCGGCAGGACCTGGTCGCCGTTCATGTAGTCGTCGGCGTAGCCTTCGAAATAAATCCGGTACCAGACGTTCTTCGAGCTGGTGTCCCAGGTCAGCTTGGTGCTGGCCGTCCATTCGGCGCCCCACACCTGGCCGCCGTTCCAGTCGACCAGCTCCCAGGTCGTTGCCAGAGCGGGCGTCGCCGCAACCGTCAGTCCAAGCGATAGCGCAGCCGCCGCCATAAGCGTTTTCATAATGATCCCCGTCCCCGTCGGGAGGCCGACATAGGCCTGCTGCGGGCCAGTTAACCAAGCCGGGGTCCATGGCCAAGCTCTCTCGCCCCGCGCGGGAATCCCGCCCCGGCGTCACTCACCCCAGAGGCGAAGATTCGCCTGCCGCGCGCTAGACACGCGCTTGGCGCGCGCCGGCCGCACGCGGCGTGCGGTCTTGCGAAGGCTTTATATTGGAAGGGAAAGATGGTGGACGTGACAGGGATTGAACCTGTGACCCCCTCGATGTCAACGAGGTGCTCTCCCGCTGAGCTACACGTCCGTACCTTCGGGAAGGCGGGGATATACAGATCGACCCCGGCCTTAGCAAGCGGGGCCGAGAACCGATTTTAGGCGGCGATCATCCGCTCCACTTCGGAGACGATTTCCCGCAGGTGGATGGGCTTCGACAGGACCTTGGCGCCGGCCGGGGCCTTTTC
This sequence comes from uncultured Phenylobacterium sp., assembly GCA_964575195.1. GTDB lineage: Bacteria > Pseudomonadota > Alphaproteobacteria > Caulobacterales > Caulobacteraceae > Phenylobacterium. The sequence continues at coordinate 811,553 of CAZNPJ010000001.1, read as the reverse complement.
ACCGGCCGCCAGCGCAACCGCCGCGAAGCCGGTGATGAACATGATCCGCAGGCCGGGGTGCTTGGCCGCCGCCTGGCGGGCCACCTCGATGCCATCGAGGCCCGGCATGACGATATCCGTGAGCAACAGGTCCCACGGTTCGTCCAGATAGGTCACGGCCTCTTCGCCGTCGGCGCACGAGGTCACCTCATGGCCGGCGCGTTCGAGCGCGCGGGCCAGGAAGCCCCGGAGGGAGTCGTCGTCTTCGGCGAGGAGGATTCTGGACATGGCGCTTTGCTGAACGCGTGATCGGTCTCAATAGCTATCGAAGGGTAAAGGCCACGTGAAGGGGTGTTTGACGCTGGGGGGCAAGGCGGCGTTGAATGGTCGCGATGAATGCGTTGGAGCCCCTGCCCGGAATCGCCCCCGGAAACGCCAGTGACATCGGCCCCGCGTTCGCGCTGCGCCGGGCCGGGCCGCCCGAGGCTCCGCCGACCCCGCTCGTGTTCGCCTCGCCCCATTCCGGTCGCCTCTATCCCGAGGACATGATGTCGGCCGCGGCCCTGGACGCGCTCAGCATCCGCCGCTCCGAGGACGCCTTCGTCGACGACCTGATCGCCCAGGCGCCCGACCATGGCGCGGCGCTGATCACGGCCAACTACGCCCGCGCCTATATCGACATGAACCGCGAGCCGTTCGAGCTCGACCCCGGCATGTTCTCCGATCCTCTGCCGGCCTTCGCCCGCGCCCGCACCGCCCGCGTGGCGGCGGGCCTGGGGGCCATCGCCCGCGTGGTCTCGGAAGGCCAGGAGATCTATCGCCGCAAGCTGACCTTCGCCGAGGCCAGCCGTCGGATCGAAGGAGCGCACCGCCCCTACCACCACGCGCTCGGCGCGCTACTGGACGAGGCCCGCGCCGCCCACGGCTTCGCCATCCTGGTGGACTGGCACTCGATGCCCGCCGCCGCCGCCAAGGCCGCCGGCCGCGACCGGCCCTGCGACATTGTGCTGGGCGACCGCTTCGGCGCCGCCTGCGCCGGCGTCCTGCCCACCCGCGTCGAGCGCGAACTTGAGGCCCTGGGCTATCGCGTCACCCGCAACACCCCCTACGCCGGCGGCTACACCACCGAGCACTACGGCCAGCCCCACCGTCGGGTCCACGCCCTGCAGATCGAAATCAACCGCGGCCTCTACCTCGACGAAGCCACCCTCGCCCCCACCGCTGGCTTCGAGACCCTCCGCGCCCACGTCGAACAGCTCACGGCCATGCTCGCCGCCGCCGACTGGAGCGCGCTGAAAGCCTGAGGCGGCCAAACGCGGAGAGCTTAGGCCAGGTCAGCGTCTCCGACCCAGAAGTTGAAACCACATTTGTCCTCTACCGTCCCGGTTTGCGCGCGGGGCTAAGCTGACCCTTTCTCGTTGCTCGTGATGTCCGGCTTGTCCGGCCCACCCACGAGCCCGATCCTTTGGCACGGCCCCGCCGCGCCCCGCCGACACACGCCCGCGATCCTGGGTCGCCCGGATACGCCGGGCGATGAAGGGCATGTGGGGATGGCGCGCAGCCCAAAAAAAATGCCGCGCACAGCGGCGCGGCAGTTCAATTAGGGAGGAAACGCCCAGACGGGCAGAAGCGCCAGCGGCGCTCCACAACCGTTAAGCTAATGTGCGGTGCACAATACCGCAAGGGCTCGCGAAGAAACATTTCGTCGCACCCTGAGCCCTTCTTCTGTTTTCACAGCAAAAACAGGATATCGCGTTACGCCAATGCGCGAAGACGTTATGTGCGGCGCACAACACACTGGCGGCGCGCCTCAGCTTCCCTTACAAGCGCGCGCCTTCGCATAGAGACCATCCGCGCCATGTCGCTCCGAAATATCGCCATCATCGCCCACGTCGACCACGGCAAGACCACGCTGGTGGACCAGCTGCTCGCCCAGTCCGGCGTCTTCCGAGCCAATGAGGCGACCGTCGAGCGCGCCATGGACTCCAACGACCAGGAGCGCGAGCGCGGGATCACCATCCTGGCCAAGTGCACCTCGGTGCTCTGGAACGGCGAGGCAGGCGAAACCCGCATCAACATCATCGACACCCCCGGCCACGCCGACTTCGGCGGCGAGGTCGAGCGGATCCTGGGCATGGTGGACGGCTGCGTCATCCTGGTTGACGCGGAAGAGGGCGTCATGCCCCAGACCAAGTTCGTGCTGGGCAAGGCGCTGAAGATGGGCCTGCGCCCGATCCTCTGCCTCAACAAGGTCGACCGGCCGCACGCCGATCCTGACCGCATCCTGAACGACGTGTTCGACCTGTTCGCGGCCATGGGCGCGACCGACGAACAGCTCGACTTCCCGCACATCTACGCCTCGGGCAAGAACGGCTGGGCCACGATGGACCTGTCCAAGCCCAATGACACCCTGGCTCCGCTGTTCGACCTGATCGTCAAGCACGTGCCCGAGCCCAAGGTCGTCGCCAACAAGGACAAGCCGTTCCAGATCCTGTCGGTGCTGATCGAGAACGACCCCTTCCTGGGCCGCCTGCTGACGGGCCGCATCGAAAGCGGCAAGGCCGTGCCCGGCATGGCGATCCACGCCCTGTCGCTCGACGGCAAGGAGATCGAGCGCGGCCGGATCACCAAGGTTCTGGCCTTCCGCGGCCTGAAGCGCCAGCCGATCGACGACGCCGAAGCCGGCGATATCGTCGCCATCGCGGGCCTCTCGAAGGCCACCGTGGCCGACACCCTCTGCGCCATGGAAGTCACCGAGGCGCTGCCGGCCCAGCCGATCGACCCGCCGACCATCTCCATGACCGTCTCGGTCAACAACTCGCCGCTGGCTGGCCGCGAGGGCGACAAGGTGCAAAGCCGGGTCATCGCCGCGCGCCTGCAGAAGGAAGCCGAGTCCAACGTCGCTATCCGCGTCACCGAGACCTCCGACAAGGACGCCTATGAGGTCGCCGGCCGCGGCGAACTGCAGCTGGGCGTGCTGATCGAAGGCATGCGCCGCGAGGGCTTCGAAGTCTCCATCAGCCGGCCGCGCGTGGTCTTCCAGACCGACCCGGAAACCGGCGAGCGTCTCGAGCCCATCGAAGAGGTCATGATCGACGTCGACGACGAGTTCTCGGGCATCGTCATCGAGAAGCTGTCGGCCCGGAAGGCCGAGCTGAAGGACATGGGCCCGTCGGGAGCGGGCAAGACGCGCATCAGCCTTATGTCGCCCTCGCGCTCGCTGATCGGCTACCAGGGCGAGTTCCTGACCGACACCCGCGGCTCGGGCGTGCTGAACCGCGTGTTCAGCCACTACGAACCCTACAAGGGCGCGATCGACGCGGGCCGCAAGGGCGTGCTGATCTCCAACTCCGACGGCGAAACGGCCGCCTACGCCCTCTGGAACCTAGAAGACCGGGGCGTCATGTTCGTGGGCGCCGGCGAGAAGACCTATCAGGGCATGATCATCGGCGAGAACAGCCGCGCCGACGACCTCGACGTCAATCCGATGAAGGCCAAGCAGCTCACCAACGTGCGCGCCTCCGGCAAGGATGAGGCCGTGCGCCTCACCCCGCCGCGCCGCATGACCCTGGAGCAGGCCATCGCCTACATCGAGGAAGACGAACTGGTGGAAGTGACGCCCAAGTCGATCCGCCTGCGCAAGAAGGAGCTGAACCCCAGCTTCCGCAAGAAGCGCGTCAAGGACGAGTAGTCAGACCTGCGTAAAATCGTCCGGAGCGCGCGTGCGCTCTGGACGACGGCGCCACGGGCGTGACACGGATGCGGGGTAGAGAGTTTCCGATGACCGACGCCCCCCGCGCCTATCCGCCCCGCCACTATCCCACACCGGCCGCCAAGTGCGCCGATCTGGTGGTCCATGTGATGGGCCTGACCCTGGCCCTGGTTGGCGGCATCGTCCTCCTGACCCTGGCGGTCATGGGCGGCCGGATCAGCAATGTGGTCGGCGTCGCGATCTATGCCGCTGGCATCATCGCCATGCTGGCCTTCTCGACCGCCTACAATTTCGCCAAGCCCCAGCACCGCCCGGTGCTACGCCGCCTGGACCATGCCGGCATCTTCCTGATGATCGCCGGCTCCTACACCCCCTTCACGCTCAACCTGCCCGGCGCCTGGGGTCCGGGGATGACGGCGGCCGTCTGGTCCATCGCGGCCATCGGCGCGCTGGGGAAACTGTTCCTGGTCGGCATCGACCGGAAGTTCTGGGTGGTGGTCTATCTGGTCCTGGGCTGGATGGTGGTGGTCTGCCTCAAGCCGATGATCGACACCCTGGCCTGGTACGCCCTGGCCCTGCTGGTCACCGGCGGCGTGCTCTACTCCACCGGCGTGATCTTCTACGTGAACAAGCGGCTGAAGTTCTCTCGCGCCATCTGGCATGGTCACGTCGTCGCCGCCGCCGCCGTTCACTGGTGCGCCGTCCTGACCGGCGTGGTCCTGACCTCGTCGCACTGACCCCATGCGCCGGCTCCTCGTCGGTCTGGCGCTGGCGCTCCTGGCCGGCGCCGCACAGGCCCAAGGCTACGCCCGCGACGGCCGCACCTGCGACGGCTACCCCCGCGCGCCGATCGAGACGATCAAGGGCCTCTGCGCCGGCCTTGTCCTGGCCCCGCCGCCTGCGGGCCTGCCGGCCTCCAAGCGCACGATCCACCTGCCCCGCACCCTCCTGGCCCTGCCCGGCGGCGACCTGCTGGTCGTCGACCTCGGCATCTGGGATCCCGGCCGCGGCTCGGTTTGGCGCCTGACGCCCAAGCCCGGCGGCGAGCCCCAGCTCAAGCGCCTGCTGACCCGTCTGGACCTGCCCCACACCCTGGCCGTCGGCCCGGACGGCGCCCTCTATCTCGGCGAGATGAGCCGCATCAGCCGCTTCGATCCCGACGCCGCCGATCCGCAGGCCACCCTGACACCCGTCGTCACCGGCCTGCCGGACAACCGCCTGCACGACAACCGCCACCCGCTCTCGGCCTTCATCTTCGACGCCGACGGCGCCCTGCTGGTCAACGTCGGCGCGCCGTCCGACCAATGCCCGCCCAAGCCCGGCGAGGCCCGCTGCGCCGAGGGCGAGCGCCAGGCCGCGCTCTGGCGGTACGCCCCCCTGGGCCCCGGCAAGTGGGCCGCCGAGCCCACCGTCTTCGCCCGCGGCCTACGCAACTCCCTGGCCCTGATCCGCACCCGCGCCGGGACCATCGTCCAGGCCGAGAACAGCATCGACGTCGCCGACCCCGCCTGGCCGCCCGAGGAGTTGAACGTCATCCAGGCCGGCGCTCACTACGGCTGGCCCTACTGCATGGGCGCCAACCAGCCCGCGCCCGCCTGGAAGAGCCGCAAGGTCTCCTGCGCCGCCTACCGGCGTCCCGCCGTGCTGATGGCTCCGCACGGCGCGCCGCTCCATATGATCGAGTACCGCGGCGCCATGTTCCCCGCCCTCCAGGGCCGCCTGATCGTCAGCCTGCACGGCTACCGCGCCACGGGCTCCCGGCTGATGGCCTACCACCTCGACGATGCGGGCCGCCCCACCACCGCCAAGCCGCTCGACCTCACCCCCGGCTGGCGGGCCGTGAAGGGGCGCCGACCCAACGGCGCGCCGGTCGGCATGGCCGTGACGCCCGATGGGGCCGTCTGGGTCGCCGACGATCGCAACGGTGCGATCCTGCGCTTCGCCAAGGACCGGCCCTGAACGACCGGATCTGACGCAGCGGCCTGCTATTCCGCGGCCATGGGATACGGGCACGCCTCCGCCGGCCGGGGAATCGAGTCCGCGGGCGCCGGACGCGCCCGAAGCACCAACCCGTTCATCGCCAGAATCTCCGCGACCATGCAGGCCGCCGCCCCGATCGGAAACGGCGGCGGGGCGTCCAGCAACCTCTGCAGCCGCTCGTCCAATGACCGGTAGTCTTCCGCCTGGGCGCAGCCGAACACGTCGAGAATCAACGCCTCGTCGTCGGTCACGCGGGGGTCCACCGGGATCGACAGGGTCAACCGCCGCCGCCCTCGCGCGCCCAGCTGCCGCACGAACGCTTCCAGGGTGCGGTAGGTCGCCTGGCCCGCACAGCCGCATGCCGCCTCGAAATGCGCCTGCAGACTATGGCACGGCGACGCCATCGCCAGCAGACGGACGGTGCGGATCAACAGCCGCTCCCCGTGCAGCAGGTCGTCGCGGGGGGTCAGGTGTCGCATGGGGCCAACTCCGGGAATGTCCGGCGAAGGCTAGTGTTATTGCGAGTCATTCGCAACTAGGGAGACGGTTAGTAAGGCCGCTCCATGAACACATCGGCCCGGGCATAGGGCGTTTCGCGGGGCGGCAGGTCGCGGAAGCCCATGGCGCGATAGAGGGCCAGAGCTGGGCCCAGGCTGGCGTTGGTCTCCAGGTAGAGCCGCGTCGCGCCGCGTTCGGCCCCCACATCGATGCATTGCTGCAGCAGGCGCCGGCCAAGTCCCGATCCTCGAAGCCCCTCCGACACGGTCATCTTGGCCACCTCGTAGCCGCCATCGTCCATTTTCAGCAGCGCCACGCAGCCCACCGCGGCGCCATCCTTCACGGCCATGAAGATCCGGCCGCCCTTGTCGAGGATCTTGCCCTGCGGATCGGTCAGAACCTCCAGATCCTTGGGCTCGAGGGCGAACAGCCTGGAAATCCAGGCCACGTTCAGATCATGAAACGCCGCGGCGTGCCCCGGCGCGAAATCGACGATGTCCATGCGGCCTCCGGGGTGGTCAGCGGCGCAGTCTGTCGCCAATGTCGGGGCGATGGCCAACCCGATTTTCGCAAGCCTGCCCACCACCGTCTTCGAGGAAATGTCCAGCCTCGCGCGCGCGCATGGGGCGATCAACCTGGGCCAGGGATTTCCCGACGCGCCGGGGCCGGAGGCCGTCCGCGCCAAGGCCGCCGAGGCGGTGATGAACGGCTACAATCAGTACCCGCCCATGGCCGGTCTCCCCGAGCTGCGCCAGGCGGTGGCCGATCACTACAACCGCGCGCAAGCGCTCGACTTCGAGTCAGGCGAGATCACCGTGACCTCCGGCGCCACAGAAGCGCTGGCGGCCTGCTTCCTGGGCCTGATCCAGCCGGGCGACGAGGTGATCGTCTTCCAGCCGTTCTACGATGCCTATCTTCCGATGATCCGCCGCGCGGGCGGCGTGCCCCGGCTGGTCAGCCTGACGCCGCCACACTGGCGCTTCGATCGCGCGATGCTGGACGCGGCGTTCACGCCCCGCACGCGGATGGTGGTGCTGAACAACCCCGTCAACCCGACCGGCGTGGTGCTGCCGGACGCGGATCTCGCCCTGCTGGCGGAATTCTGCATCGCCCACGACGTCATCGCGGTCTGCGACGAGGTTTGGGAGCAGGTGGTGTTCTCAGGCGCCCGACACCACCCGCTGATCGGCTATCCGGGCATGCGCGAGCGCACGGTGAAGATCGGCTCGGCGGGAAAGATGTTCGGCCTCACCGGCTGGAAGGTCGGCTACCTCTGCGCCGCGCCCAGCCTGACGCACGCCCTCTCGCGCACCCACCAGTTCCTGACCTTCACCACCCCGCCCAACCTGCAGACGGCCGTCGCCTGGGGATTGCAGAACGCCGGCGACTGGTTCCGAGACATGCCGCTTGGCCTGGAACGCTCACGCGACCGGTTGACGGACGGCCTCAGGCGCGAAGGCTTCGCCGTCCTGCCCAGCCAGGGCACCTATTTCCTCAATGTCGATCTCAGCGCGTCGGGGATCGAGGAGGGCGACCGCGACTTCTGCCTCCGGGCGGTCAAGGACGCCGGCGTGGCCGCGATCCCGGTCTCAGCCTTCTACGAAGCGGACCCGGTCACCACCATCGCCCGCCTCTGTTTTGCCAAGGCCGACTCCACCCTGGACGAGGGGGTGACGCGGCTGGCCCGCGCGCGGGACATCAGCCGCAGGGCCACCCGCGGGCGCGATCAGCAGGTCGAGCCGCCGTCGACGACGATCGTCTGACCCGTGGTCCAGGCGCCGGCCCGCGAGGCCAGGTAGATCGCCGCCCCGGCCAGATCGTCGGGCTCGCCCAGGCGGTGCAGCGGCGTGCCGGAGCTGGCGCGTTCCTCGCCGGCCGGGGTGTCCCACAGCGCCTTGGCGAAGTCGGTCTTCACCAGGCCCGGCGCCACGCAGTTGATGCGGACGTTGTAGGGGCCAAGCTCCTTGGCCAGGTTGCGGGCCAGCTGCATGTCGGCGGCCTTGGAGATCGCATAGGCGCCGATCACCTCGGTCCCGCGCAGGCCGCCGATGGACGAGATCACGATGATCGACCCGTCCTTCCGCTCCTTCATCTCGGGCGCCACCATCTGGATCATCCAGTTGTTGGCGATGATGTTGTTGGCCAGGATCTTGGTGAAGGCCTCGTCGGAGATCTCCAGCTGGCTGCCGTAGTAGGGGTTCGAGGCGGCGTTGCAGACCAGGATATCGATCTTCCCGAACGCCTTGCGAGTCTCGTCCATCAGCCGCTGAAGGTCTTCCTTCGACGAGATGTTAGCCGGAACGGCGATGGCGTGGCCCGGGCTGCGGCCATTGATGATCGCGGCCACCTCTTCGCAGGGGCCGGCCTTGCGGGACGAGATCACCACCTTGGCGCCCTGCTGGGCCATGCGCTCGGCGATCGCCCGACCGATCCCGCGCGACGAGCCGGTGATCACCGCCACCTTGCCGGTGAGGTCGAACAGACCGTTGGCGCTCACGGGCGGGGCTTCGAGAACTTGGCTCATGGGGGCGTCCTTCCAAACGGTCGTTTGAGTTTGCGGTCATTTGCGACAGGGCTTGCCCCCCGGTCAAGGTGGACGCCGACGCAGGATTCCGTATCTTCGAAAGTAGCGGGGCCCATCCGAGAGCCGCGCAACATGGGGGACGCGCAATGAAGCGGGCGGGCGTTTTGACGGCCGCGGCCTTGGCCGTGGGGATCTTGCTAAACGGACAGGCTGTGGCGCAACCGGCGGCCCAGCCTGCCAACGCCCTGCCGCACGCGGGTCAGGCGCTGTATCGCCAGCACTGCGCCATGTGCCACGACAATCCCGAGGCGACCCGCTCGCCCTCCAAGGCGAACCTGGAAGCGATGAGCTACCAGACGCTCAACTACGCCCTGACGCAGGGCAAGATGCAGGCTCAAGGCGCCGCCCTGACCGACGAGACCCGCGGTCAGCTGATCAGCTACCTGACCGGCAAGACCACGCGCTCGGCGGAAACGTGGAGCACCGCCATGGCCTGCGCCGCCGGGCGCGGGGGGCTCGACCTGAAGGCCGCGCCCGCCATCGCGACCTTCGGCTTCGACCCGCGCAACACCCGCACGCTCTCGGCCCGGCAGTCGGGACTGTCGAAGGCGAAGGTGGGCAAGCTGGACCTGGCGTGGGCCATCGGCTTCCCGGCCGTGACGATGATGCGGGCCCAGCCGGCCGTGGTCGGGAACAGCGTCTTCCTGCCGGTCGCCGAGGCCGGCGCCCTCTACGCTTTCGATGTCAGCAAGCCGGAGCAGCCCTGCGTGCGGTGGGTCTACCGCACCGCCGGCGGCGCGCCGCTCCGCACCAGCCCGGCCTATGGCTTGATCGATGTCCCTGGCGAAAAGGGCGGCCGCCCGGTGCTGGCCTTCTCCGGCCTGGACTCCACGGTCCATGTCGTCGACGCCCGGACCGGCAAGGCGCTCTGGACCAAGAACGTCGCCGTCTATTCCTACTCGATGACCACCGGCACGCCTCGCGTGCTCAGGGACCGCATCATCGTGCCGGTCTCGCAGTTCGAGATCAGCGTCGGCGGCGACAACAAGGTCTCCTGCTGCAACAACCACGGCGTCGTGCTGTCCCTCGACCCGGCGACCGGCCGCCAGCAATGGCGCTACGACACCATGCCCGAGGCCCAGGTAGTCAAGGCGGACCGCGGCGACGGCAAGCCGCTGTTCGGTCCCTCGGGGGCGCCGATCTGGAACTCGCCGCTGGTCGATGAAAAGCGGGGCCTGATCTACTTCGGCACCGGCGAGGCCAACTCACCGCCCGCCCACCACAACACCGACGCCCTGATCGCCATCCGGTTGAAGGACGGGACCGAAGCCTGGAGCATGCAGGCGACGGCCAACGACATCTTCACCATCGGCTGCGGTCCAAACCCGGCGGCGGACCGGCTCAACTGCGTCAAGGACACCGTCTTTCGCGACGTGGACTTCGGCGCCTCGACGGTGCTGGCCAAGCTGGCGAACGGCCGCGAGCTGCTGCTGGCGGGTCAGAAGTCCGGGACCCTGTGGGCGCTCGAGCCTGAGACCGGCAAGGTGGTCTGGCGGCGCGACCTGGGCGCGGGCGGACCGATGGGCGGCATCCACTGGGGCATCGCCTTCGAGAACGACCTGATCTACGCGCCGATCTCCAACGTCGGCCGGCCGCTTCCCGGCCAGCCCGCGTTCGATCCCAAGCTGCAGATCGGTATGTACGCCGTGGACGCCAACACGGGTGAGATCCGCTGGCACTACACGGTCAAGGCCGACTGCGCCGGCGACCGGGGCAAGAGGGCTCCGCGGTGCGAGCGGGTGTACGGCTTCTCGGGCGCGCCGACGGTGATCGACGGGGCCGTGTTGCAGGGCAGCCTGGATGGCCGCCTCTTCGCCCTGGACGGCAAGACCGGCGCCGAACTCTGGCGCTACGACGCCCTGCGTCCGTTCGAGACGCTGAACGGGGTCTCGGCCAAGGGCGGCGCTTTCGACGCGGTGTCCATCGTCGGCGTCAACGGCCTGGTCCTGGCCGGCTCGGGCTACGGCATGTTCGGCCAGGCGGAGGGCAATGTCCTGTTGGCCTTCAAGCCGAGGTAGTCTGGTCATCGGCAGGCGCCGAACCTGCCGCGGTCCAGGTGCAGATGGTCGCGGTGTGCGGCGTTGTAGTCGGGGCTCAGCACGGCCCGAAACCAGGGGCAGGCGCCGTCGCGCACGCGGTGCAGGAAACGACCCTCGGCGCCCGTCTTGCGGAAGTCGCTCAAGACGCTGACCCGTCGCCCCGACGCCGTCCGGAAGGCCGCCACATCGATAGCGTTGGCAAAGGCGTGCTCGCTTCGCCGCCCGGTGGCGCGCCCGTACATGTTGCGGCAGGCGTAAGTCCCGTAGTGGTCGATTCGGGCGATGGGCTCCCCGAGCTCGGCGATCGCCGCGGGCTGCACCGCATGGCGGGTCCAAAACGCGTAGGCCAGCGCCTGCGGGCAGGTCATCACCGGTGCGGCGGGCGACAACAGCTGGCCGGGCAGGCGCACGGTGTTACGGGTCGCGCAGGCGCCCGCGTCCCGGTCAGGCTCCTCAACGACGGAAACGCCGCCGCTGGCCAGCACCAACCGACACTGGCGCGGATCGGCGGCCGCCCGGGCGAACTTCAGGCCCGTGGCCATCCCCACCGGCTGGTCGAGCCGCAGCGGCGTCCACGGCAGGTCTTCGGCCGGCGCCCAGCGCGCCACGGCGACGCCCAGCAACAGGCCTACAAGCGCCAGATCCAGCAGGAGCGACCAGAGCCCGGCGAAAGCGAGGGCGTCCGGCGAGGCGGGCGTCAGGCGGAAGGCGAGCTGGACCACATGTCGGAAATGGCGGGCGCGCCTTGCGGTTCAACCCGGGAGCGTCGAGGATCGATGGTGAGGGGGCGCGTTTTCAGCATGCGTACGATGGGACGGATCGGCCTGGGCGTTCTGGCCGTCATTCTGGTGCTGGCCGCGGTGGTGCTGGGCCGAACCCTCACCGCGACGCCGCCCACGTCCGGCGACGTGAGCGGGATCAAGGTCGCCGCCCCGCTGACGATCGACGTCCCCGGCGCGGCCCAACGCCTGAGCCAGGCCATCCAGATCCCGACCGTTCGCCACCAGGACCCCGCCGAAGACGTCGACGCGGCGTGGACCCAGCTGCACGCCTTCCTGGCGGCCAACTATCCGGCCGCCCACGCCGCCATGCGCCGCGAGGAGCTGGCCAGTCGGACCCTGGTCTATACCTGGCCCGGGACCGACAGCGGCCTCAACCCCATCGTGCTGATGGCCCACCAAGACGTCGTTCCGGTGACCCCCGGAACCGAGGCGGACTGGACCCATCCGCCCTTCGGCGGCGTCATCGCCGATGGCGCGGTGTGGGGCCGCGGCGCGATCGACGACAAGGGCTCGCTCATCGGCATCTTTGAGGCCGTGGAGTTGCTCGCCAAGCAGGGATTCCAGCCGCGGCGGACGATCATGGTGGTGTCCGGCGGCGATGAAGAGGTCATCGGCCAGGGCGCCCGCGCCGCCGCGGCCCTCTTCAAGGCGCGAGGCATCAAGGCGGAATTCGTCCTCGACGAGGGGATGGCCGTCATCAGCGACAATCCGATCACCGGCGGCCGGGTGGCGATCATCGGCACGGCCGAGAAGGGCTACGGCACCCTCCGGGTGACCGCCAAGGCGCCGGGCGGCCATTCCTCGGCCCCCCCGGCCGACGGCGGCGGCGTGGCGGTGCTGTCGCGCGCCGTGGCCGCGATCGCCGACGATCCCTTCCCCCTGGCCTTCACCGGCCCGGGCGCCGACATGGTCAAGTCGCTGGCTCCCGACGCGCCGTTCGTGGTGCGGATGGCCGTCGCCAACGAATGGCTGTTCGGCCGGTTGCTGGCCGGCCAGGCCGCGGCGACGCCGGCCGGCGCGGCGCTGCTGCACACCACCATCGCCCCCACCATGTTGAAGGGCAGTCCGAAGGAGAACGTCCTGCCGCAGGACGCCACCGCCTGGATCAACTATCGCATCGCCCCGGGCGACACCTCGGATACGGTCATGGCGCGGGCGAAGGCGGCAGTGGGAGCCCTCCCGGTCGCCCTGACCTGGAACGCGCCGCCCAACGAACCCTCCCCTGTCTCGTCCACGAGCTCTTGGGGCTGGAAGGTCGTGGCGGCCACCGCCAGCGCCGTGGCCGATGCGCCCGTGGCCCCCAGCCTGGTCACCGCCGGCACCGACAGCCGCTTCCTGACCCCCGTGGCCAAGGACGTCTACCGCTTCCAGCCGCTGGAGATGTCGCTCAAGGAAACCGCGATGATCCACGGCACGAACGAGCACATGACCCTCAAGAATCTGGAGAAGATGGTCCAGTTCTACGCTCGCCTCGTGGTCACGGCGGCGCAGTAAGCACGATTGTGGCGCCTTGCCCGCTTGCCGTTCGCCGCGCGGACCAATAGCTGTTGGGGGAAGACACACGCGCCGCCCGTTAGCGGCGATAAGACAAGGCTGCCCAAATGCTGAGCTGGACGTCCTACCTGAACGACGAAGACGACGACGATAAGGGCCGCCTGCCCGACATGCCGATGACGGCCGGTCCGGTACAGAACGCGCTGTTCAAGTCCCGTACCGTGCTGATCTTCGGCGAGATCGACATGCGTCTCGCCGAGCGCGTCACCGCGCAGATCACCGCCTTCGCCAGCGAGAGCGACAAGCCGATCCGCGTGATCATCAACTCGCCCGGCGGCCACGTGGAAAGCGGCGATACGATCCACGACATGATCCGCTTCTGCGGCGCGGACGTGAAGGTCATCGGCACCGGCTGGGTCGCCTCGGCCGGCGCTCACATCTTCCTGGGCGCCAAGAAGGAAAACCGCTTCTGCCTGCCCAACACCCGCTTCCTGCTGCACCAGCCGGCCGGCGGCGTGCGCGGTCAGGCCTCGGACATCGAGATCGAGGCGGAAGAGATCATCAAGATGCAGGACCGGCTGAACCGGGTGATCGCCCGCGAGACCGGCCAAACCTTCGAAAAGGTCGTCAAGGACACCCAGCGGAACTTCTGGATGGGCGCCGAAGAGGCCGTGGCCTACGGCCTGGTCTCGAAGATCGTCTACGACGCCAGCGACGTCTGAGGCGATGGCGTCGCCGTGGTGGCGGGGGGCGATCCTATACCACGTCTATGTCCGTAGCTTCTTCGACTCCAACGGCGACGGCCATGGCGACCTTCCGGGCGTCATGGCCAAGCTGGACTATATCCAGAGCCTGGGCGTCGACGGCCTCTGGCTGTCGCCGATCCACCCGTCGCCCAACCGCGACTGGGGCTACGACATCGCCGACTTCGAGGGGATCCAGGCGGACTATGGGACCCTCGAGGATTTCCAGGCGTTGCTGGACGCCGCCCATGCGCGTGGCCTCAAGGTCGTCCTGGACGAGGTGCTCAGCCACACGTCCGACGTCCATCCCTGGTTCGTCGAAAGCCTGACCGGCGGCCGCGACGGCCCCAAGGCCGACTGGTATGTCTGGGCCGATCCGCAAGCCGACGGCACGGCGCCCAACAACTGGCTCAGCGTGTTTGGCGGTCCCGCCTGGGCCTACCAGCCGGCGCGGCGGCAGCACTATCACCACAAGTTCCTGCGCCAGCAGCCCAAGCTGAACTGGCGCGATCCCGGCGCGCGGGAAGCGGCGCTGTCGGTCCTGGACCACTGGCTGGGCAAGGGCGTTGACGGGTTTCGCCTGGATGTGGCCGGCACCTTCCTGCACGACGCGGCGCTGACGCCCAACCCGCCGGTCCCACCGGACCAGAGGACCGGCTACAACTGGTCCCACGCCGGCAACCTGCAGCTCCACTGGCACGACTCGAATCTGGAGGAGAACGTCGAGACACTCGACCTCATCCGCCGGCGCGTGGACGCCTATCCCGATCGCTTCGTGTTCGGCGAGTTCTCGGAGGAAGAAGCCCGCTGCGGCGCCTATCTCCCGCCGGCGGAGGGCCTGCACTCCGGCTACACCTTCGTCATGCTGCTGGCCCGCAAGCTGGAGGCGTCGTTCGTCACCGGCCATTTCGAGACCCTGGCCGACTACCCCGACCACTGGCCGACCATCAGCTTCTCCAACCACGACGTGCCGCGCACCGTCAGCCGCCTGGGCGGCAAGGATGCCTCGCCCGAACTGGCCAAGATGCTGTTCGCCCTGCTGATCAGCCTCAAGGGCACCACCCTCATCTACCAGGGCGAGGAGTTGGGCCTGCCGCAGGCCAGCCTGACCCGCGACCAGCTGCGCGATCCGGTGGGCGACCTCTACTGGCCCTATGACGGCGGCCGGGATGGCTGCCGCACGCCGATGCCCTGGACCGCCGGCCCCCAGATGGGGTTCACCGACGGCGAGCCCTGGCTGCCGTTGGCGGTCGAACATCGCGGCCTGTCCGTCGAGGAACAGGGCGAAGACCCGGAGTCCGCGCTGGTGTTCTCCCGCGAGATGATCGCCTTCCGCAAGGCGACGCCGGCCCTGTCGCGCGGCGACATCGCCTTCGTCCCGACGCCAGACCCGATGGTGGCGTTCGTCCGCCGTCACGACGGGGAGGAGGTGCTGTGCGTCTTCAACTTCGGTGACACGCCCCAGGTGTTCGCGCACCCGTCGCTGGAACGGGCGGAGCTATTGCCGCTTCGCACGGGCGAGGCGGACCTGCGCGGCGGGTCGGTGGGCCTATCGCCGCACGCGGCGTGCTTCCTGCGGCGCGTCTAGGCGGCTAAAACACCGCAATGCCTGATGGAGACACGCGCGCCGCCCGCGCAGACCCCCGGTTCGGCCACGGCTTTCTGACCGACACCTGGTATCTCGCGGCGCTCTCCGGCGACCTGAAGCCGGGCAAGCTCATCCATGTCGATCTGCTGGGCGAACCGATCGCCCTGGGACGGGCAAAGGCCGGCCAGCTTTTTGCCCTGCGTGACGTCTGCCCTCACCGCGCCGCGCCGCTGTCCGCTGGGCGATTTCATCGGGACGCTCTGGGCGTCGAGACGGTGGCCTGCCCCTATCACGGGTGGCGGTTCCGCGCTGACGGCGCCTGCGCGGCGATCCCGTCGCTCACGGCCGACCAGGCGATGGACGTGGGCCGCATCCAGGTCCGGCGCTATCCGGTCGCCGAGAGCCAGGGGATGGTCTTCATCTGGGTGGGCGCGACCCCGCTGGGCGAGCCGGACCAGCCGCCGCCAGAGTTTCCCGGTGTGGTGGGCGGCGCGCCGAAGCTGGTCGACCGCATGGTCTTCGACGCGCACATCGATCAGGCCGTCGTCGGGCTGATGGATCCGGCCCACGGCCCCTATGTGCACCGCCAGTGGTGGTGGCGCACCGCCGGCAGCGAACATGACAAGCAGAAGCGGTTCGAACCTCGCGAGAACGGCTTCGCGATGGTCCGGCACGCGCCCTCCAGCAACAGTCGCGCTTACGCCATCCTGGGCGGACGGCCCGAGACCGAGATCGTCTTCCGCCTGCCGGGTCTGCGCTGGGAGCATGTGACCGTCGGCCGTCGCCAGGTTCTGTCCCTGACCTGCCTGACGCCGCTGGACGCGGGACGGACGCAGATCACGCAAATCGCCTGGTCGGACCACCCGGCGTTCGCGCTTCTCAAGCCGGTCATCGCCCGCATGGCCCGAACCTTCCTGCGCCAGGACGGCGACATGGTGCGCCTGCAGAACCAGGGGCTGAAACACGACCCGACCCTGCTGTGGATCGACGACGCCGACCGCCAGGCCAAGTGGTACCAGGCGCTGAAGCGCGAATGGATCGCCAGCCGGCGAGAGGGGCGGCCCTTCGTCAATCCCGTGGAGCCGGCCACCCTGCGCTGGCGCTCCTAGGTCGTCGTCGCCTCGCCCAGGAAGATCACCTTCGTCCCCTTTTCGACCGCCTTGGAGAGTTGAACCGCATCCCAGTTGGTCAGGCGTACGCAGCCGTGGCTGGCGGTCTTGCCGACCAGGCGCGGCTCGGGCGCGCCATGAATGCCGTAGGTGTCCTTGGTGAGGTCGATCCAGACCGCGCCTACCGGGTTGTTGGGACCCGCCTTGATCGTCAGCTTCCCCACGCGCTTGTCCCCGAAGTTCAGCTTCGACGGGTCGTAGGTCCAGGTCGGCGCGGGCGCGATGGTGCGGACCGCCAACTCACCGGACGGGGTCGGCAGGTCGCTGGAGCCTACGGTCGCCGGATAGGCGGCCAAGAGCTTGTGGGCGGCGTCGTAGGCGCGCACCTGCTTGCGGGCCTTGTCCACCTCGATGGTCGCGACCTTGGATGGCAAGGCCTCACGCGCGGGATACGCCACGACGATGGTCGTCCCGGCGCGGGTCAGATCCGCCCCGGGATTAAGCGCGGTCAGCAGCGCCGGATCCATGTGGAAGCGCTCGGCCAGGGCTTCCAGCGGGCCGGAGAAGCCCAGCCGCTCCAGCTGGGCCATCTCGGCGTAGGCCTTCGGGATCGTCGGGGTATAGGGCCCCGCAACGTCCGAGTCGGTGAGCGTGTAGTCGGTGAGGACGGGCCCGGCGTCGGCGGTCAGGCGAGACCAGACGTCGGCGTCCAGAAGCCCATCCTCCGGCAGGTTGTTGGCGCGTTCGTAGGCCGCGATGGCGTTCTTCACGTTCTCGCCGTCCTGCCCGTCGATGACGCCGGGCGAGAAATGGGCGCGATCCAACAGCACCTGGGCGCGGATCAGCATGTCGCGTCGCGCCTCGGGCGTGGTCGCGTCAGGCTGAAACGCCGCGCGATCAATGGCTTGAGCGACCGACGAGGACGACGGCACGGCGGCCGGGGCGGACGCGGCGATCGGCATCGAGCTGGCGGGGGGCGCCGAGTTCTGAACCGGTGCGGCGTCCTCTCGCTGCCGCCCTTCGCAGGCGCTGAGCGCTGCGGCGGAAAGACCACAAAGCAGGACGGCGGCGAACTTCATGCTGGACCTCGGCGTTGCACACCCGCTTGTTGCTGGCGGGATGTTGATGAAGCTCCGAGACGTGATGCGGTTCCTGGGAGCCTTGGTGGCGGCGGCGCTCCTCTTGCTGCTCCTCGTTTTCCGGGTGACGAGCTGCGCGCCGGTTCATCCGCCGGGGCCGAGCGCCATGGGCGGTCCGACCCAGACGACCGGAGGCGGCGCGAAAGGTCCGGTCAGCACCGATTGTCGCGCGCCAGGCTGGACAGCGGCGGCGGAAGCCAACGCGGGATCCCTGCGCACCCTCGCCTGGGCGCCGTTCGGGCGGCAGGAGACCGGGTGGGAAATCTATGTCCCCCTCATCCAGACCGAGATTCGCACAGCCTGCCCCGCCGATAGCGAAGGCTTCGCCGCCGCGCTCGCCAGATGGCAGACAGCCCAGTCGTTGCCCAACGACGGCGTACTCTCCGAGACGCTCTTCGCCGCGCTGAAGACGGCCGTGCAGACCCGACGGGAGTTCGTCCGCTTCACGTCGCTCGGCGCCTGCCCGGATACGCCGGACCTGATCACCGCGGCGCGGCCCGATGAAGGTTACGCCGGCAAGCAGGTGTGGATGCGGCCGAAGGCGCTGGCGGCCTACCGCCAGATGGTCGCCGCCGCCCGCGCCGAGGTTCCCGAGATCGCCGCCGACCCGCGCAACCTGACCATCTTCTCCGGCTATCGCAGCCCCGCCGCCGACGCCGCCCGCTGCCAGGCGGAGGGCAACTGCGACGGCGTCGTGCGGGCCCGATGCTCGGCCCACCGCACCGGCCTGGCGGCGGACATCTACGTGGGCCAGGCCCCCGGCTACGGGCCGGATTCCACCGCCGATCCGAACCGCCTCTTCATGACCCGGACGCCGGTCTATCGCTGGCTGTTGGCGAACGCCGGCCGCTTCGGGTTCGTGAACTATCCGTTCGAGCCCTGGCACTGGGAGTGGACGGGCGAGGCGCCCTGACTCTAGGGTCGCACCATGCCTACCGTGACCCTGAACGGCGCCGAGATCGCCTACGACGACATCTCCCCGCCCGGCCCCGTCCAGCGGACCATACTGCTCCTGCACGGGTTCAGCTCGAACCGCGCGGAGGGCTGGAAGAGAACGGGCTGGTACGCGGCCTTGGAGCGCCGCGGCTTCCGCACCATCGCCCTGGACCAGCGCGGACATGGCGAGAGCCAGCGCTCACATGATCCCGCCGACTATGGGCGATCCAAACTGGCCGCCGACGCCCTGGCGCTACTCGACCATCTGGGCGTCGGACGCGTGGACGTGCTGGGCTACTCGATGGGGACGCGGACGGCGCTGCAGATGGCCATCGACCAGCCGGAGCGCATCTCGAACCTGCTGCTTGGCGGGGTGGGCGGCAAGCTGTTCGACCCGCCGCGCCCGGGCGCGGCCGAGGCGATGGCCCAGGCCATGGCCGCCGACGACCCTTCGACGATCGAGGACGAGATGCTGCGGAGCTTCCGTCAGTTCGCCGACGAGCAGGGCGAGGATCGCCAGGCGCTGGCCGCCTTCACCGCCGCGGCGAACCCGCCGCTGGATCGCGACGCCATGGCTCATTTGCCGATGCCGGTGCTGGTGGTGGCTGGCCAACGCGACGATCTGGCGGGCGACCCCGACACCCTGGCGCGAATCTTCCCGCTTGGGCGGGGTGTGACCCTGACCGGCGTGGACCACTTCTCCGCCATCCCACACGCCGCCCTGAAGGCGACCGTCTTCGACTTCATCGACGGCGTGCTGGACGACGATTTCCCGCCGTTCGAATAGCGCTTAGCTGCGCGGCCCCATGTTGTAGGGTCCGCCCTTCTCCAGCGCGACACGATAGGCGGGACGGGACTGGAAGCGGTCGACCCAACCCTTGATGTTGGGGAACTGGGCCTGCCGGCCGAAGGCGCTCGCCACCTCGCCGACGAAGCTCATCTGGATGTCGGCGGCGGTGATATCGCCGCCCAGCAGCCAGTCACGCCCGGCCAGCGTACCCTCGACGTAGCCCAGGTGATTGCCGATCTCGCTCTCGATTCGCGGATGCAGCGGCGCGCCCGCCTCGCCCAGGCGGCCCACGTACATCGACAGCATCAGCGGCAGCATCGCCGAGCCCTCGGCGTAGTGCATCCACTGGTTATAGGCCTCGTAGGCGTCGCTTCCCAAGGCCGGGGCCAGACGGCCGCCGCCATGCTTGCGAACGATGTAGTCGATGATGGCGCCCGACTCGATGATCGTCAGCCCGTCCTCAGTCACCACCGGCGACTTGCCCAGCGGGTGGATCGCCGTCAGCTCGGGGGGCGCCAGACGGGTGACGGCGTCACGCTGGTAGAACTTGATCTCGTAGGGCGCGCCCAGCTCCTCCAGAAGCCAGAGGATCCGC
The DNA here is from genome assembly GCA_964575195.1 of uncultured Phenylobacterium sp. Lineage (GTDB taxonomy): Bacteria > Pseudomonadota > Alphaproteobacteria > Caulobacterales > Caulobacteraceae > Phenylobacterium. Next base: position 791,585 of record CAZNPJ010000001.1, on the reverse strand, counting down.
TGCGAACGGCTGTCATTGAGGTGGTGGACGACCAGCATGGGTAGGGCTTCCTGATTCTGTTGCGCTCAACAAAGCGGTCTGACCTGACGCAACGCAAGCCTGCCATAATCGGAACATGACACTGATCCTCTCCGACCTCCCCGACCTCCTCGACGACGCCGCCAACGAGGCCGCCGCGCTCGCCGCTGCGATCAGCGGGGCGGTCGGCCGACAGGTGCTCAAGGCGGGGCGTCTCGACCGGCTGGCGCTGGACGCCGAACAGCATGCGGCGCACGGCCTGGCTTGGGCGTCGGCCTACGCCGAGACGCTGCGCCAAGTTGCGGTGTGGGCGCGGGCGCTCGACGCCGAGGGACGCCTTGGCGAGGCCGAAGCCTTGCCGGCGCAGCTCCTGGCCCACGAGTATCTCAGCCAGCTGCAGGGCGGGATTCCCATGAACCAGGGCGAGATCTTCCGGCCCGCCGACGTGTTCGCGCCTGCCGAACGGCTGACCCATGTGATCGGCCGGCTGCGGCCCGGCGCCAGCCAATCGGTCAAGCACCGCATCGTCGAACTGCTGGAACAGGCCCGTGGTCGTCCGTCCCTCGAGGCCAGCGGCCTCGACGACACGCTGGAGGCGGTGCGCGACCAGTTCCACGCCTTCACCGACGAGAAGGTTTCGCCGCATGCGCACGGATGGCATCTGCGGGACGAGCTGATCCCCCTGTCGCTCCTCCAAGAACTGGGAGATCTCGGCGTCTTCGGACTGACGGCCCCCGAGGAATGGGGCGGCTCGGGCCTGGGCAAGGTCGCCATGTGCGTGGTGTCCGAAGCCCTGTCCCGTGGCTGGATCGGGGCCGGCTCCCTGGGCACGCGCTCCGAGATCGCCGCGGAGCTGATAATCGCCCACGGCACGCCCGAGCAGAAGGCGAAATTCCTTCCGGGCATCGCCTCGGGGCAGATCATTCCGACGGCGGTCTTCACCGAACCCGAGGCGGGCTCGGACCTCGGCAGCCTGCGGACGAAGGCGGTGCGGGACGGCGACGTTTGGCGCGTGTCCGGCGCGAAGACCTGGATCACCCACGCGGCTCGCGCCGACGTCATGACCCTGCTCGTCCGGACCAACCCGGACAGCAAGGATCACCGCGGCCTCTCGATGTTCCTGGCCGAGAAGCCGCGCGGCGCGGACGGCGCCCCGTTCCCGGCTACGGGCATGAGCGGCGGTGAGATCGGGGTGATCGGCTATCGCGGCATGAAGGAATACGAGATCGCCTTCGACGGGTTTGAAGTCGCCCATGCCAACCTGCTCGGCGGGCAGGAAGGTCAGGGCTTCACGCAGCTGATGGCCACGTTCGAGAGCGCCCGGATTCAGACAGCCGCCCGCGCCATCGGCGTGGCGCAGAACGCCCTGGACCTGGCGCTGGACTACGCCCTTCAGCGTCGGCAGTTCGGCGGCCCCATCAGCGCGTTCCCACGGGTGGCCAACAAGCTGGCGATGATGGCCGCCGAGCTGCTGGGCGCGCGCCGCCTGACTTGGTTCGCCGCGCGCACGAAGGACGAGGGGCGCCGCTGCGACCTTGAAGCCGGTCTGGCCAAGCTGACCGCTGCGCGCATCGCCTGGGCGGCGGCGGACAACGCCGTACAGATCCATGGCGGGACGGGCTTTGCGGTGGAACAACCTGTCAGTCGCGTCCTGGCGGACGCGCGCATTCTCAACATCTTCGAAGGCGCCGGGGAAATTCAGGCGCAGGTGATCGCGCGGCGCCTGCTGGAGGGCGCAAACTAGCCCCTTGGAGAAAAGCCCTCGGCGATCAGGCCGATCTGGCGGTCCATGACGCCGATCAGCGCCTTCACGTCGGCGTCCCGCGTGATGACCAGGCGGTAGGTCCACGCATAGGCGCTCATCAACAGGTCGATGATCTCCTGCAGATCGACATTGAGGCGGACGTCGCCCTCGGTCTGTCCCCGCTTAAGGGTCTCGCGGATGGTGTCCTGGAGACGCGGCGTCTGGCCGTAGGGCCGGGCCGTGGACGGCAGCGTCCAGTCGAACGCAGCGGCGATGTGCGACATGAACAGCCGCACATGCTTGGCTTCGAATTCGAAGTGAATGGCGAACATGGTCCGCAGACGGTCCGCCGTGCTGCCGCGCAGATGCGGCATGACCCGGTCGATCTCCGCGTAGAGCGGGGACAGCCGGGACTGCATGACTTCTGAAAGGATCTCACCTTTCGACGCGAAGGTCGTGAAGACGCTGCCCACGGACACGCCGGCATGACGCGCGATCTCTCGGATCGTCGTGCCCTGGTATCCGTGGGTGTCGAACAGTTCGTGCGCGGATGCGATCACCCGCTGACGAGTCGCTTCCTTTTGCGACTGCCGCTGCGGGATATGCCCGGGACGTTGTTCGACCTCAGCGCTCATGTCCATCCGGGATCAGCCGCGCCGCGCCCCCGCTAGCAAAATGCGAATCTGGTCGCGCGCCCGCGCCTGCAGGGCGTCCAGACTCCAGCCTTCGAAGATCGCCTGCGGGAAGTTCGACAAGTAGGTATCGAACAGCATCTGACTGCGCAGCTTCACTTCTGCTTCCTGCGACAACTCGCCGCGCTCGACGGCGGCGGTGAGCTGTTCGTTGAAGAGGTCCTGGAAGGTCGCCGACCAGGACATGCCGCGCAGCGACGGGCCGCCGTCCTTGTCCCACGACACGGAGAACGCGGCGCGGGCCAGCTGGAGGCGCGTCTTGTAGAAGGTGTAGCCGGCCATGAAGATCTTCAGGACGGCGTCCTCGACGTTTCGGCCGCGGACGGCGGCATCGCGCATGGCGGCCGTCAACGCCTCCATGTCGTCATGCATGATCTCTCGGAAGAGATCCGATTTGTCCGTGAAGTTGGCGAAGACGGCGCCGGTGGACATGCCGGCCGCGGCCGCGATGTCTCGAATGGTGGCGCCTTCGTAGCCTTGTTCGCTGAAGAGGCGGCGGGCCGCGGCCAGGACCTTCAAACGGGTCTGCTGCTTGGCGAGGGCGCGGCGCGTGGGGGCGCGGGTCGGGCTGTCAGCCGCGACCTGTTGGGGGGAGATGTGCTTCATTCGTCTCTTGAACTTCGCGGGCCTGGGGAAGCCCGGCGATCTCTGGTTTGGGGAGGATTGGGCCGGTGTCGCCGAAGCGCACCGGTGGTGAACACGTTCAACAAACTGGGTACGCAGGACTGTTACGGCTTGTGTTACGTCCCACCCTGAGATGGCCGGTCGAACCACTCAGCGCGGGCGCAAAGCCCTTATGACACAAGGAATCCCGCGTCACGCCGAATCTCGTCGTTCTCTGGGAATCGATGATCGTTGAACATGATCAGCGCCTATAAAGTCAAGTTTAAATTAGACTCGGGCTTTGTCATGGCGTGACAGCGCGCCGAGCCCTAAGCTGTTCACATGGATCTCTTCGACTATTTGATTTTTGCTGCCCTGGCCGCCGTCGGCACCGTGCTGGCCTTCGGCATCTATGCGCTGTTTCGTGGCGGGGACTTCGGCCGGTCGTGGTCGAACAAGCTGATGCGCCTGCGCGTGCTGACGCAGGCCATCGCGGTTGCAGTTCTCATGCTCGCCGTCTGGTGGCGCAGCAGTCAGGGCTGAGATGGTCACGCTCAACCGCATCTACACCCGCACGGGCGACGCCGGCACGACCCGCCTCGCCACCGGCGCGACGGTCAGCAAGACCGACCTGCGGGTCGAGACGTATGGCGCCGTCGATGAGACCAACGCCTGCCTCGGCATGGCCCGCGTTCACCTGGCGCCCGACCCTGAACTGGACGCCATGCTGGGGCGCATCCAGAACGAACTGTTCGACCTGGGAGCGGACCTCGCCACCCCACCGAAGGCTGATGAGGTCGAAGGCACGGTGCTGCGCGTCCTGGACAGCCAGATCGCCCGGCTCGAACGCGAGATCGACAGCCTCAACGACCGCCTGCCCGGGCTGAAATCGTTCATCCTGCCGGGTGGCACGCCTGCGGCCGCAGCCCTGCATCTCGCCCGCACCGTCTGCCGGCGGGCCGAACGCGACGCCGTTCGCCTGGTCGAGGCCGGCGAGCCTGTCAGCGGGCCGGCGCTTCGCTACCTGAACCGCCTGTCCGACTTCCTGTTCGTCGCGGCCCGCTGGGCCAACGGCCAGGGCGCGGCCGAGGTGTTCTGGACCTCGGGCGCGACGCGCTAGTTCTTGGCGGGCGCCGCCGGCTCGGGCGCTTTGGTCAAGGGCGTGGCTCCGGTCGCCGGCGCGGCCTTGGGCGCCGGGCGACCCAACGCCTTGCGCGCTTCGGCAAGCGCCTTCTCGTCGGTGATGACCCGGCCGGTGATGTCGGAGATCAGGACCGGCTGGGCGCAGACGCGCTGCGCGTTATCCCACCACTTCCGCTGGTCCTTGCACTTGCCGGCCGGGATCGCCCAACCCACCTGCCAGACCACAACGCCGACGATACCGACGACGAACAGGCCCATGAAGAGCAGCAGCAGACGCTCGAATTTCGTGTTCATGGCCGCCTTTTACGTAAGGAGACCCGCCTCTGACTAGCCTTGTGCGCTGCGGCAGACGAACGGTTCGCGCGCTTGCAATGCGCGTCGGAACCGTTATTGCCCACCCGGCTCATTTCTTTCCGCATAACAATTTGAGGCGCTAGCAACCCATGAAGGTGTTGGTCCCGGTGAAGCGGGTGATCGACTACAACGTCAAGGCCCGAGTTAAGGCCGATCAGACGGGTGTCGACCTCGCAAACGTCAAGATGTCGATGAATCCCTTCTGCGAGATCGCGGTCGAAGAGGCCGTCCGTCTCAAGGAAAAGGGCGTGGCGACCGAAATCGTCGCCGTGTCCATCGGCCCGCAGCAGGCGCAGGAGACCCTCCGCACCGCCCTGGCGATGGGCGCCGATCGCGCCATTCTCGTCCAGACCGATCAGGACCTCGAGCCGCTGGCCGTGGCCAAGGTTCTCAAGGCGGTGGTCGCCGAGGAGAACCCCGAGCTGGTGCTCATGGGCAAGCAAGCCATCGATGGCGACAACAACGCTACCGGCCAGATGCTGGCCGCGTTGCTCGACTGGCCGCAGGCGGCTTTCGCCTCGGAAGTCACCGTCGAAGGCGGCAAGGCGAAAGTCACCCGTGAAGTCGATGGCGGCCTGCAGACGCTGAATGTCGACCTGCCGGCGATCGTCACCGCTGACCTGCGCCTCAACGAGCCGCGCTACGCTTCGCTGCCCAACATCATGAAGGCGAAGAAGAAGCCGCTCGACGTGAAGGAACTCGGTTCGCTGGGCGTTGACACCGCCGCGAAGCTGAAGGTGATCAAGGTCACCGAACCGCCGAAGCGCTCGGCCGGCATCAAGGTTGAAACCGTCGCCGACCTCGTCTCCAACCTCAAGACCGCGGGGGTCCTCTAATGGCCGTTCTCGTCGTCGCAGATCATGACAACGCCACCCTCAAGGACAACACCCACAAGGTCGTGACCGCCGCCCTGGCCGTCTCGGGCGACGTAGATGTCCTGGTGGCTGGCTCGAACACCGCCGCGATCGCGGCGGAAGCGGCGAAGATCGCCGGCGTCCGCAAGGTGCTGACCGCCGACTCCGCCGAACTGGGCCAGGGCCTGGCCGAGGCCTATCAGGACCTGATCGTGGGCCTGATGGGTGGCTACGACGCGGTGCTCACGCCCGCGACGACCCAAGGCAAGAACTTCAGCCCCCGCGTCGCGGCCAAGCTGGATGTCGCCCAGATCTCCGACGTGATCGAAGTGGTGGACGCCAACACCTTCGTGCGCCCGATCTACGCCGGCAACGCGCTTGAGACCGTCCAGTCGTCGGACGCCAAGAAGGTGCTGACGGTTCGCCCGACGGCCTTCAAGGCCGCGGCCGAAGGCGGCTCGGCGGCCATCGAAAGCGCTTCCGCGCCGGCAGCGCCGGGCAAGACCCACTTCGTCGATCAGAAGATCGTCAAGTCGGCCCGCCCGGACCTGGGCGCCGCCAAGATCGTCGTCTCGGGCGGTCGCGCCATGGGCTCCGCCGAGGAGTTCCAGAAGGTGATCGAGCCCCTGGCCGACAAGTTGGGCGCCGCCGTGGGCGCCAGCCGCGCCGCCGTCGATGCGGGCTATGCCCCCAACGACTATCAGGTCGGCCAGACCGGCAAGGTCGTCGCCCCCGAGCTCTACATCGCCATCGGCATCTCGGGCGCTATCCAGCACCTCGCCGGCATGAAGGACTCCAAGGTCATCGTCGCCATCAACAAGGACGGCGATGCGCCGATCTTCCAGGTGGCCGACTACGGCCTGGTCGCCGACTACAAGGGCGCTGTGCCGGAACTGATGTCCGCTCTGGGTTGATCCCGGCTCGACGGACAGACAACGTCGAACGAGGGCGGTCCGCGAGGGCCGCCCTTTTTCATGCCCGCCTGGCAGGGCGCAGCTCAACCAGGACGGTTGCCCGTTCCAGAACAGCGCCCTGGCGCTACCCTGGCGCGAACGAAAGCCCCTTAGGCCTGCGGTATGGCGCCGCCAGTTTTGCGTCGCAGCAATTCCGCTTGCCGCACTGCGCCATACAGATGTTAGAAAGCTGCCTCTGTTAAAAAGCTGCCACAAAAAGCAGCATCCGCCTTTGAGGGTCCCGCCTGTGGTTGACATCAAGACGGTCGGCGTCATCGGCGCCGGTCAAATGGGTTCCGGCATCGCTCACGTCTGCGCCCTCGGCGGCTACGACGTCCTGCTGCACGACGTCAGCTCCGATCGCATCGACCAGGGCATCGCCCAGATCGAGAAGAACATGATCCGCCAGGTCTCGCGCGGGATCATCGATCAATCGGCCATGGAAGTGGCGATCGCCCGCATCAAGCCCGCCGTCGAACTGCAGACCATCGGCCGCACCGATCTGGCCATCGAAGCCGCGACCGAGAACGAAGAGACCAAGAAGGCGATCTTCAAGGCCCTTCAGCCGCACCTGACCGCCGACACCCTGCTGGCCTCGAACACCTCGTCGATCTCGATCACCCGGCTGGCGTCGGCGACCGACCGCCCCGGCAAGTTTATCGGCCTGCACTTCATGAACCCCGCGCCGGTGATGAAGCTGGTGGAGATCATCCGCGGCATCGCCACGGACGCGGACACCTACGAACTGGCGGTCAGCTTCGCCCAGTCGCTGGGCAAGACGACCTCCAACGCCGAGGACTTCCCCGCTTTCATCGTCAACCGCGTGCTGGTGCCGATGATCAACGAGGCGATCTACACCCTCTATGAGGGCGTGGGCACGGTCGACGCCATCGACACCGCGCTGCGACTGGGCGCGAACCACCCGATGGGCCCGCTGGAGCTGGGCGACTTCATCGGCCTGGACACCGTGCTGTCGATCATGAATGTCCTCTACGAGGGCCTGGCGGACTCGAAGTACCGCCCCTGCCCGCTGCTGGTGAAGTACGTCGAGGCCGGATGGCTGGGCCGCAAATCGGGCCGCGGCTTCTACGACTATCGCGGCGACAAGCCCGTCCCCACGCGCTGATCGGTCGCGCCTCTCAAGCGCTGCGGCGACTTCCAGAATCTCCCACCTGGTTTAGGTTAACAGCGGGTGCAGCGTGCGGCGCTGAGGTGAACCCTTGGGGGCTCGATTGAGCGGAGCGCGGACAAGCCGCGGCCGGAACCGTCCGGCGGGGATCGACGATCCGTCGCTGGACGCGCGCGCCCGCGTGCCTGCCACCTCTGGCGCATCCGACAGGCCGCGCTTGCAGTGGGCGCTTGAGGCCTACGTCCGCTGCAGCCGCGCCGTCATCCACTTCCAGGGCCTCGACGACCTTCTATCCACCGTCTGCGCCGCCCTGGTGGAGGACGGCCGCTACGTCGCCGCCGCCGTTGGCTTGGCCTGCGGCGAGGACCAGACCCCGATGACGATCCAGGCGGCGGCGGGGCCCGCCGGGAGCTGCTTGGTCGGTCGGACGATCGTGTCAACAGGCCGGACGCTGGCGGGTGACGCGTCCGTGGCGATCAACGGGTCGCTGATGGAGACCGACGCCGCCACTTGGCGGGTATGGGCCGCGACCCATGACATTCGATCGAGCGCCATCTTCCCCTTCACCCGCGATGGGGCCGTCCGGGGCGTCCTGCTGGTCTATGCGAGCTGTCCCGACGCGTTCGGCGCACAGGAAATCGAGCTGTTCCAGGAGCTCGCCAATGAGATGGCCTTCGGCATCTCGGTGAGCGACGACCGCGCGCGGCTGGCTGAGACCGCGCGCGACTACAAGCTGCTGGCCGACAACTCGAGCGACATCATCGTCCGCTACGGGCCCGAGGAGGTCGTCAACTACATCTCCCCGGCCGTCTCTCAGCTGGGGTATCGGCCGGAGGAGATCCAGGGCCGCTCGCCCTTGCATCTGATTCATCCCGACGATCATGCGCTGCTGCAGTCGTTCGGTCTGAACCGCAGCCCCGTAGGCGCCGCCCCGGGGGCGCTGCTGCAGTTGCGGCTGCGTCATGCCGACGGCGAATGGCGTTGGTTCGAGGGGCGGCCCCGGCTGATGGACACGCTTCCAGACGCCCCCCGCGAGGCGGTCGTCACGCTCCGCGACATGACCGAGCAGCGGCGGCTGGAGCAGGAACTCCGTCGCCGGCAGGCCGAGGCCGAGGCGGGCACGCGGGCGAAGTCCGAGTTTCTGGCGAACATGAGCCACGAGATCCGCACGCCCCTGACGGCCATCGTCGGCTTCGCGGACCTGCTTCGCGAGACCCCTGGCCTTCCCGCGCAGCAGCTCGACTACGCCAACCGGATCGCGGTCGCCGGGCAATCGCTGCACGCCATGGTCGATCAGATCCTGGACTTCTCCAGCGTCGACGCCGGCCGCATCGCGCTTGACCCGCAACCCTTCGACCCGGCCGAGATGACGGACGTGACCCTGGCGATGCTGTCGGAGCCCGCCCGCACAAAGGGACTGCGGCTGGTGCGCGAGGGTGGCGACGCCTTGCCGCCCTCGGTGCTGGCCGACAGCGGACGGATACGCCAAGTGCTAATCGCCCTGCTCGACAACGCCCTGAAGTTCACCGACACCGGCGAGATCGTGGTCAGCGTCGCCTACGACGACGCGGCCGAGGCGCTGCGGTTCGAGGTGCGCGACACGGGCATCGGTATTCCGGTCGAACAAGGACGCGCCCTGTTCGAGAGCTTCTCGCAGGGCGACGGCTCGGTCACCCGTCGGCACGGCGGCGTCGGCCTGGGCCTAGCCGTCGCCCGCAGCGTCGTGGAACGCCTCGGGGGAGAGATCGGTTACGCCAGTCGCAAGGCCCGCGGCTCGACCTTCTGGTTCTCGGTCCCAGCCGCGCGGTCGAAGGCAGCGGAGGGCGCCCCGCCGACGCGGGCCATGTCGGACGCGCCGCCCCTGCGCGTGCTGGTCGCGGACGACGCTCCCGTGAACTGCGAGTTGGTCGGCGCCCTGCTGTCGGCGGCAGGCTATGAGGTGTCCTTCGCCAACGACGGCCAGGAAGCCGTCGCCCTGGCGTCGCTCGCCCCTTACGACCTGATCCTGATGGACATGCAGATGCCTGTGATGGACGGCCCCTCGGCGGCCCGGGCCATCCGTAGCGGCGACGGTCTCAACGCCGACACGCCGATCATCGCGGTCAGCGCCAACGTGCTCCCGATGCACGTCCAGCTCTGCCTGCAGGCCGGCATGGACGATCACATTCCGAAGCCGATCGGGCTGCACAGCCTGATGACCAAGGTCGATCAGTGGGCGGGCCGCGAACGGGCCAGCTGAGGCCGGCGGCAAAGGACGATTCACGAGCCCTGTCGGTCTGAGGCATGCTGGCGCGTCCTAAGCCCGCACGATGAGGTCGCCCGATGCTCTATGCCCTGCTCTGCTACAATGACGAGGACGTCGTCTGGGCCTGGGACGAACAGCAGGACGCCGAAGTCATGGCGCGCCTGGGCGAGGTGCGCGAGCGCCTCGAGCGGGCCGGCAAGCTGGGGCCTTCGCTGCGCCTGCTGCCGACCACCGCCGCCACCACCTTGCGCAAGAGCGACCCGCCCCTGGTCATCGACGGCCCCTACGCGGAGACGAAGGAGCAGTTGCTCGGGCTCTATCTCGTGGATGTAGCCGACCTGGACGAGGCGCTGCAGATCGCCCGCGAGTTGGGCGACGCCAACCCCGGCGGCGCATACGAAATCCGTCCCCTGGCGCTCTATAACGCCGGCGCGCCGGACGCCGTCGCCGGAGGGGTGATCGGCCGGTGAGCGCCGATCCGGCCTGGATCAACGCCGCCATCACCGCCGCGCGGCCTAAGGCCCTCGGCGCCCTACTCCGTTACTTCCGCGACCTGGAGGCGGCCGAGGAGGCCTTCCAGGACGCGTGCCTGCGGGCGCTCAAGAGCTGGCCTCAGAACGGACCGCCGCGCGACGCCGTCGCCTGGCTGATCCTGGTGGGCCGCAACGCCGCCCTGGATGGGGTGCGCAAGCGCGCGCGCCTCACGGCCCTGCCAGACGAGCCCGTCATCTCCGACCTCGACGACCCCGAGAACGCGGTCGCCGAACAGATCGACGCCGCGGACTATCGGGACGATGTGCTGCGGCTGCTGTTCATCTGCAGCCATCCCGACCTGCCGGCCACCCAGCAGATCGCTCTGGCCCTGAGGATCGTGGCCGGACTGTCGGTCAAGCAGATCGCGCGCGCCTTCCTGGTCTCCGAGGCCGCCATGGAGCAGCGGATCACCCGGGCCAAGCGTATCGTCGCCGCTGCCGACGCCCGTTTCGAAACCCCGGGGCCCGTCGAGCGGGCCGAACGGCTCGCGAGCGTGGCGGCCATGCTCTACCTGGTGTTCAACGAGGGGTACTCGGCCGGCGACAACGGGGCCCGCGCCCAGCTCTGCGGCGAGGCTATCCGGCTCACTCGCCTGCTGTTGCGGCTCTACCAGACCGAGCCGGAGGTCATGGGGCTCCTGGCGCTGATGCTGCTGCAGCACGCCCGCTCGGCCGCGCGGTTCGACGCGGAGGGTCAAGTGATCCTGCTGGATGATCAGGATCGCGCCCGCTGGAACCGGCCGATGATCAACGAAGGCCTGGCGCTGATCGACAAGGCCATGCGCCGCCGCCAGCCCGGCCCCTATCAGATCCAGGCCGCCATCGCCGCGCTGCACGCCCGGGCCGCGACGCCGGCCGCCACCGACTGGCCGCAGATCGAACGCCTATACGCCGCCCTCGAACGCCTGACGCCGTCGCCGGTGATCACGCTCAACCGCGCAGTGGCGGTCAGCAAAGTGGCCGGACCCGCCGCGGCGCTGCAGATGATCTCGCCCCTGGAGGGCAAGCTGTCGGCCTACTTCCACTACCATGGCCTGACCGGGGCCCTGAACCTGGAGCTTGGTCGCCAGGCCGAGGCCCGCGTCGCCTTCAACCGCGCCATCGCCCTGGCTAACACCGCCGCCGAGGCCGCCCACATCCGAAACCACCTGGACCAGCTGACGGCGGCGCACCCGCCGCCCGAGCGGACCGGCGAACCCGGCCAAAAATAGCCGCGCCCCGAGGTCGGGCCGCCACGGCGTCGACCGTCCTTGGTCCGACACCCCGTCGCGAGGAGCTGAGATGCCGGACGCCGAATTGCCTGTCGCGCCACAGGTCGAGACCAAGGGGGGCGTGGTCGCCTACCTCGCCATCGATGGCGCCCTGAAAGCCGCCGACTTCTACGCCAGGGCGTTCGCCGCCGAGATGGCGTTCGCCTATCCGGCCGACGACCAGGGCCGGACGATGCACGCCCATCTCTACATCAACGGCTCATCGGTGATGCTGGGCGACTTCTATCCCGAGCATGGCCACGCCAAGGAAATGCCGGCCGCCTTCGTGATGCAGCTGATGGTCGCCGACTGCCAGGCGTGGTTCGATCGGGCGATCACAGCCGGCTGCGAGGCACAGGTCGCGCCGCAGGCGATGTTCTGGGGCGACATCTGGGCCCAGGTCAAAGATCCCTTCGGCGTGGTCTGGGCGTTCAACCAACGGCCCTAGCGCCGGCTGTGGCGGCGTGCCGCACGTCCGCGCTCGGGCCACCCGATTCGGCGTTAACCAATCCCGAACCGGCGTCATGGTTAATGAATTCGACGATCCTGGACTCCACAGCGGATACTCCGGGTGATTCGGAACAGGTTCCATGCGGCGGCTCACCCTCGTACTCCTCTGCGCGACCTACCTCTGCCTGTCGCTGATCATTGCGCTCAGCCTCTGGCGGAACGGCATGGGCTGGGGCGTCGGCGTCTCGGCGATGATGGGTTGCTTCGGGCTCTGCCTGGCCTCCCACGGGATGATCATGCGCTTCCTCGAGATGCGCGAGATCCGCGGCGAGGTCGAAGCTGTTCGCGACGCCCACCGTATCCTGCTGGACCAGGTGGTCCGGATCGACGGCCGCGTCACCGATATCGCCAGCCTGGTCGATGCCGACAAATCGCGCGCCGATGAGCTGACCGGCGAAGTCCACCTCCTGGAAAAGCTGGTCCAGAAAATGGGCCGCCGGTTCGAGGAGCCCCAGGCGCCCTACCTGGCCGCCCGCGGCGGCCACGAGGTGCGCCAACCGCGCGGCCTGCTGGAAATCGTCCGCGAAGCCCTGTCCGAAAACCGCGTCGATCTGCACCTTCAACCCGTGGTCGGCCTGCCCCAGCGCAAGACGGTCTTCTACGAGAGCTTCTCGCGGCTGCGCGACGCCAGCGGCCAGGTCATCATGCCGGCCGAGTATCTGTCGGTGGCTGAGCCCGCCGGCCTGGTCACCGCCATCGACAACCTGCTGCTGTTCCGCTGCGTCCAGATCGTCCGCCGGCTGGCCCGCCAGGACCGGCGCGTCGGCATCTTCTGCAACATCTCGATGTCCAGCCTGGGCGACGAAGAGTTCTTCCCCCAGTTCATCGATCTCCTGCGGACCAATCGCGACCTGGCCCCGGCGCTGGTGTTCGAGATCGGCCAAGCCGCGTTCGAGTCGCGCAACTCGGTCCAGGCCCGCAACATGGGCCGGCTGGCCGACCTGGGCTTCCGCTTCAGCCTGGACAAGGTGACCGACCTCGACCTCGACCTGCAGGACCTGAGCCGGTCGGACGTGAAGTTCGTGAAGGTCGCCGCCCAGACCCTGCTGGACGAATTGACCGAGGTGGACGACCGGCTGGTGCTGCGCTCCATGCCCGACCTCGCCGCCGAGGACTTCGCCCTCCTGCTGCGCCGCTATGGCGTCGATCTGATCGCCGAAAAGGTCGAGAGCGAGCGCCAGGTGGTCGATATCCTCGACCTCGACATCCAGCTCGGCCAGGGGCACCTGTTCGGCGAACCGCGCGCCATCAAGAACGACGTGCTCAATGAGGCCGGCGCCCCGCCCTCGAATGTCGAGCGCCTGCGGGTCCGCGCCGCCTGATCGCCACGCGGCCGCCTTCGCGGGGGCGGTGGACTGTGGTACCCGGCGCCGATGACCTCCCCCGTTCCCATCCAAGGGCTCTCCGAGCTCGCCGACCGCTACGATGTGCTGCTGTGCGACGTCTGGGGCGTAATCCATAACGGCCGCGAACACTTCCCGGCCGCCTGCGCGGCGTTGGCGCGGTTCCGCGCCGAGGTGGGGCCGGTGATCCTGATCTCCAATGCGCCGCGCCCCCACCCGCCGGTGATCGAGCAGATGGACTCCCTGGGCGTCCCCCGCGCGGCGTGGACCCAGCTGATCACCTCCGGCGACGCCACCCGACCCCTGCTCCGCGAACGGTCTCCGGGTCCCGTATGGGCCGTGGGACCGGAGCGGGCCGAGGTGCTCTATCACGACCTGGACATGATCCAGGGCGGTCCGGACGACGCGAGCTTCATCTGCGTCACCGGTCCCTACGACGACGAGAACGACGAGCCCGGCGACTATCGGGAGCGCTTCGCCGCCTGTGTCGAACGGGGTCTGGACCTGATCTGCGCCAATCCCGACATCGTGGTGCAGCGGGGCGACAAGCTGATCTACTGCGGCGGCGCCCTGGCGCAGCTGTACGAGAGCCTGGGCGGCCGCGCGATCATGGCCGGCAAGCCCTATGCGCCGATCTATGAGATGGCGCTGGCCGCGGCGGCGGCCGAACTACAGCGACCAATTGACGCGGCGCGGGTGCTTTGTGTGGGTGACGGGCTCCCCACGGACGTGCGCGGCGCCAATGCCCGAAACCTGGATATTCTCTTTGTCGCCAATGGGATACACGGCGCGGAGACCGTGGGACCGGACGGCCTGAAGCTCCCGGTGGTCGAGGACCTCCTGCGGCAGGAGGGGCTTAGCGCCACCTGGGCGATTGCGGATATGGCATGGTGAACGACGCCACGCGCGAGGGCTGACGGCACGGGTCGGCGCTGCGGAGATGGCGCTAAAACGCGTTCCGGGGGGAAGCTGCCGTGCAAGGGTACTATTTTGAAGACCTGACCGTGGGTCAGACCGCGCAGATGAGCCGCGTCGTCGGCGCCGCCGATATCGAGGCGTTCGCCGAGGTTTCGGGCGACAACAATCCCGTCCACCTGGACGAGGCCTATGCCAAGACGACCACCTTCGGGGAGCGGATCGCCCACGGCATGCTTTCGGCGGCCTATATCTCGGCGCTGCTGGGCATGAAGCTGCCGGGGCCGGGCGTGATCTATCTGTCCCAGTCGTTGCGCTTCCGGCGTCCGGTGAAGATCGGCGACCTCGTGGTCGCGCGCGTGACTGTGACGGCGCTCAACGCCGCCCGTGGGCACGTGACGCTCGAGACCACCTGCGAGGTCGACGGCAAGACCGTTGTCGATGGCGAAGCTCTAGTGATTGCGCCGCGCCGCCCCGCGTGACTTAAACGGGCGCATGAAGCGTATTCGGGTCATCCGCGGCTGGAAGGATCTGTCCGAGAGCGACCGCGGCGCCGCCGTGGCGATGGGCAGTTTCGACGGCGTCCATCTCGGTCACCAGCAGGTCATCGAACTGGCCAACCGCGCGGCGGCCGATCTGGGCGCGCCGTTGGGCGTGATCACCTTCGACCCGCATCCGCGCGTCTATTTCCGCCCCGAGGAGCCGGCGTTCCGGCTGATGAAGACCGACCAGCAGGCCCGTGCGCTGGAGAAGCTGAACGTCGACATCCTGTACGTCCTGCCGCTGGACCACGACCTGGCGGACATGACCGATCGTGAGTTCGCGGCCCGCGTCCTGCACGACGGCCTGGGCGCGCGACATGTGGCGGTGGGCTTCGACAACTCGTTCGGCAAGGGCCGAAGCGGTACGCCCGACACCATGCGGGCCTACGGCGCCGAACTGGGCTTCGGGGTCAGCGTGGCCGAGCCGGTGGGTGACCTGGACGGCGACAAATATTCATCCACGGCGGTGCGTGAAGCCCTGCGGGATGGCCGGCCCGAAGCCGCCGCCGAAATCCTCGGGCGGCCCTTCGCGATCGAGGGACCGGTTCAACGGGGCCGCCAGCTGGGTCGCAAGCTGGGCTTCCCCACCGCCAACGTCGATCTGGGGGACTACGTCGCCCCGCGCTTCGGCGTCTATGCGACGCGGACGCGCCTCTCCGACGGCCGAGAGTTCGCCGGCGTCGCCAATATCGGGGTCAACCCGACGGTGCAGGGCGTCACCCAGCCGCTGCTGGAAGTCTGGTTGTTCGACTTCGACGAGGACATCTACGACCGGGTCATCGAGACCGACCTGATCGCCTTCCTGCGGCCGGAGGAGAAGTTTTCCAGCCTCGAGATCATGACAGAGCAGGTGATGGCCGACGCGGCGCGAGCGCGGCAGCTGCTGGCGTCCGAGTGACGCCGTTGGAAGACGGGTTTCTGTTCGTCTTTCCGTTCCTGTTCGTGGGAATGTGGTTGATCGTCGCCCTATGTCTTAGCCGCGCCTCGGGTTGGCCCGCGCTGAGCGACGCCTTCCCGGATCGAGCCGATGAGACGCTGATCGGGTTCGGCGCGGCGTCTGGCCAGATGGGCATCGGCGTCAGCTACAACGCTTGCCTGGTGATAACAGCCTGTCGCCAGGGTCTTCGCATCGGCGTCTGGAGGATCTTCAGCCCCTTCGATCGTCCGTTCTTCGTGCCGTGGGGCCAGCTCACCTGCGAACGAACACGTGGCCTCCTGGGACAGCGCGTCACACTGCGCTTTGGTCGTCCCCCGATCGGCCACCTGCAGATATCGTCGCGCCTAGCCAACAAGCTCGCAGTGGCGGCTGGCGCGAATTGGCCCGAACGCAGCATCGGTTCGAACGCGACCGTCAGCTAGCCCTCAGCGCGCGACGGTGATGTCTTTGATGAGGGCCTGGACGGTGGGCTTGCCGCCGGCGTTCCAGACAGCCTTCAGATAGGCCAGGGTGCGCGCGGCGGCGTCATCCTGCTTCCACTCGCAGCCGTGAAACTGGCAGTTCTGGAAGACAGGCGTCTCACCGCCCGCATAGACCAGCCGGCAGTCGCGGAACTCGCAGTCGGAGAAGGTCTCGCCGTCGAGCATGACGGTCTCGTGGTTGTATCCGACGCCGCTGGGCATGGTGTCTCTCAGTTGTCGCCGGCGCTGGAGTCGCCCGGGCCGGCGTTGTTGGTTTCGGCGTCGGCGCGATCGCGGTCACGCTGCTCGCGCTTGGCGGCAGCTTTCTCGGCCGTCTTGGCGGCCTTCTGGCGATCCCGTTCCATGCGCTCGAACTGGTAGTTGGGCTTCCGAGCCATGCGGTCACTCCGTGAGGGCGGCGTCCGTCTTGTCGGCCGGCTCTTCGGCGTTGGCGGGCGCCTGATAGGTCGCCGCGCAGATCGCTTCCAGGTGGCCGCGGATGGCGCGAGGGGCCAGCAGCGCATCAACAGCGCGGCAGCCGTCCGCCTTCAGACGTTGCTTGAGGCCGGCCAGGTTCGGAGCCTGTCCGGAGCGGGCTAGCGCATAGGCGCGTTCAATGGTCGATGTGGTCACGGTCGAGGTTGAGCCGGCCCGGCGGAACGGAGGTCCCACCGGGCAGGCCCATGTTCCTTAGGCGGCTTGCAGCTGGCCGGCGGACATCTTGCCGCTGCGCTGATCGCGTTCCAGTTCGAAGGAGACCTTCTGGCCTTCGTTCAGCGAGCCGAGGCCCGCGCGTTCGACGGCCGAGATGTGCACGAACACGTCGTTGCCGCCGTCATCGGGTTGGATGAAGCCGAAACCCTTGGTGGCGTTGAACCACTTCACAGTACCGCTAGCCATGTGTTTTGTCTTTCTAGTTCAAGTGATCGCCCGTCCCGGACGGGACGAGAGATTTCAAGTGCTCACCCATCCCGGACGGGACGAGAGATCAAATTGTCGGAGAGGTCGAGAGGAAGTCCGGGCTCGATCCAAAGAACAAGCGTGGAGAGCAACCGAACCAAGTCGATATTTGATGTACCCTTATGTCATGATTTCCGTACGTACGCCAGCCAAATCGAAGGCGCGCCCCGGTAACCATCTCTTGAACGGGGCTGTAGAGGGCTCGGATACGCCCAGCGCCGCGGGGGAACGCCAGGGATGACGCCTCGCGCGCGGTCTGTTAGAGGCAGCGCCATGTTCTCGGTTCGGACGAGCGTGCGAATTACCCGCCCGGCGTGACGCCGCGGTCGGTTTCGATCCAGCGCGCGCCGGGTTCCGTTCAACCCGTCCTCTCCGGTCAACCACGCGGCGCCGCCGCCAAGGTCGAACCGGGCCCTCCGAGCCAAGCTGGAAAGTCCCATGGCCGACGACGCCGACAAATCCTCCGTTGAAACCAAGGCGGGCCGCGACTACCGCGAAACCGTTTTCCTGCCGGACACGCCGTTCCCCATGCGCGCGGGGCTGCCGCAGAAGGAGCCTCAGATCCTGGCGCGCTGGGCGGATCTGGATCTCTACAACGCCATCCGCGCCGAGCGGCGGCGGGCCGGCGCGCCGCTGTTCGTCCTTCACGACGGTCCGCCCTACGCCAATGGCGCGATCCACATCGGCCACGCGTTGCAGAAGACCCTCAAGGACTTCGTGGTCCGCTCGAAGTTCCTGCTGGGCTTCGACGTCGACTACGTGCCGGGCTGGGACTGCCACGGCCTGCCGATCGAGTGGAAGATCGAGGAAGAACTACGCGGCCAGGGCCGGCGGAAGGACGAAGTCTCGAAGGCCGAGTTCCGCACCCGCTGCCGCGAGTATGCTGAAAAGTGGATCGGCGTGCAGATGGCCGGCTTCCAGCGCCTGGGCGTACTGGGCGACTGGCCGAACCGCTACGCCACCATGGACTATTCCAGCGAGGCCTCGATCGTCGCGGAATTCCACAAGTTCGTGGCGTCGGGTCAGCTCTATCGCGGATCCAAGCCGGTGATGTGGAGCCCGGTCGAACGGACGGCGCTGGCCGACGCCGAGGTCGAGTATCACGACCACGTCAGCCCGACGATCTGGGTGAAGTTCCCCGTGATCGAGGGCAGCGACGCGGCCCGGGGCGCCAGCGTCGTCATCTGGACCACCACCCCCTGGACCATCCCCGCCAACCGCGCCGTCAGCTACAACGAGGGCATCGACTATGCGGTCTACCAGGTCGAGGCGATGGAAGAGGGCCTGGAGTTCGAGCCGTGGGCCAAGCCGGGCGACCGACTGATCGTCGCGGAGAAGCTGTCCGGCGACGTCTTCAAGGCCGCGAAGATCGCCAAGGCCCGCCGGGTCGAGGCGGTGGATTGCCAGGGCATGGTTCTGGAGCACCCGTTGGCGGGGCTGGACAGCCACTATGGCTTCCAGGTGCCGATGCTGAGCGGCGACCACGTCACCGACGACGCGGGCACTGGCTTCGTGCACACCGCGCCGGGCCACGGCGCCGACGACTACATCGTCTGGCTGGCGCACGGGCATCGCGAGATCCCGGAGACCGTCGATCCCGACGGCGCTTACTATCCGCACGTCCCGCTCTTCGCTGGCCTCAAGGTGCTGGAGACCGAGGGCAAGAAGGCCGGCAAGTTCGGCCCGGCCAATGGCGCGGTCATGGAGAAGCTGATCGAGGCCGGCCGCCTGCTCGCGCGCGGTCGTCTGGAGCACAGCTATCCGCACTCCTGGCGCTCCAAGGCGCCGGTGATTTTCCGCAACACGCCCCAGTGGTTCATCCGCATGGACGAGCCGGTGGAAACCCCCGAACTGGGCGGCCGCACCCTGCGCGAGACGGCGCTGGAGTCGATCGAGGCGACCACCTTCTTCCCGGCGGGCGGCAAGAACCGCATCCGCTCGATGGTTGAAAGCCGCCCCGACTGGCTCATCAGCCGGCAGCGCGCCTGGGGCGCGCCGCTGGCCATGTTCGTCGACAAGGAGACGAACCAGCCCCTGCATGACGAGGCGGTCAACCGCCGCATCGTCGATCTGATCGCCAAGGAAGGCGCCGACGCCTGGTTCAACCGGCCGGTCTCCGACTTCCTGGGCGAGCACGATCCGCAGCGCTTCGAGAAGATCGAGGACATCCTCGATGTCTGGTTCGACTCGGGCTCGACTCACGCCTTCACGCTGGAAAACCGCGCCCACACCCACTGGCCGGCTGACCTCTATCTCGAAGGCTCCGACCAACACCGCGGCTGGTTCCAGTCGTCGCTGCTGGAGAGCTCCGGCACTCGGGGCCGCGCGCCCTACGACGCCATCCTCACCCACGGTTTCACCATGGATGAGAACGGCGAGAAGATGTCCAAGTCCAAGGGCAACACCGTCGATCCCGAGGTGGTGATCCGCGAGAGCGGGGCCGAGATCATCCGCCTCTGGGCCGCGATGATCGACTACGCCGACGACAGCCGGATCGGGAAGACGATCCTGCAGACCACGTCGGACGCCTATCGCAAGCTGCGCAACACGGTCCGCTACATGCTGGGCGCCCTGGCCGACTATTCGCCAGACGAGGCCGTCGAGCTGGAGCAGATGCCGCCGCTGGAACGGTTCATCCTGCATCGGCTCTACGAGCTGGATGGTCAGGTGCGGACCGCCTACGAGGGCTATCTGTTCCAGGACGTGATCCGGCCGCTGACCGAGTTCTGCCAGAACGAGCTGTCGTCGCTGTTCTTCGACATCCGCCGCGACGCCCTTTACTGCGACCAGCCCTCCAGCCTGCGCCGCCGCGCCGCGCGGACGGTGATGGACGCGGTGTTCGAGCGCCTCACCGCCTGGCTCAGCCCGTTGATCCCCTTCACCATGGAGGAGGCCTGGATGACGCGATATCCGGACGCCCACTCCAACAGCATGCGCACGATCCCCGAGACCCCGGCTGCCTGGCGCAACGACGCCGAGGCCGCGCGGTGGGCGCGGGTCCAGCAGGTGACCTCGGTCGTCACCGGGGCGCTTGAAGTCGAACGGCGTGAAAAGCGCATGGGGGCGGCGCTGGAAGCCGCGCCGGTGGTCCATATCGCCGATCCGGACCTGATGCAGGCGCTGGACGGCCTGGACGCCGCCGAGGTGTTCCGGACAAGCCAGGCCACGCTCATGGCAGGCGAAGGATCGGGCTTCAAGCTGCCCGAGGTCCCAGGCGTCGCCGTCGAGCCGATGAAGGCCGAGGGCCGCAAATGCGCCCGCTCCTGGCGCATCCTGCCCGAGGTCGGCTCCGACCCGCGCTATCCCGACCTGTCGCTGCGAGACGCCGAAGCCGTCGCCGCCTGGGACGCGGCGCGCGCATGAGCCCGGCCCAGGACACCACCGCTCAGCGGACAGCGACCTCGCCGCGGCTCGCCACGATCGCATACGCCCTCGCGGCGATCGTCCTGGTGCTGGACCAGCTCAGCAAGGTCTGGATCCTCTCCGTCGTGCGTCTGGGCGAAGGCCAGACGATGGACGTGCTCTGGCCCCTGCAGTTCACCCGCATCTGGAACCAGGGCGTCAGCTTCGGCCTGCTGCAAGCCCAGCATGAGGCCGTCCGCTGGGGCCTGGTGATCTTCTCCCTGGGCGTGGCCGCTTTGCTGGCCGCCTGGGCGCGCAAGCAGAACCGCCTCATGGCCGCGGTAGGCCTGGGCCTGATCATCGGCGGCGCCATCGGCAACGCCATCGACCGCGCCCGCTTCGGCGCCGTGGTCGACTTCATCGACGTGCAACGACTGGGCTTTTTCCCCTGGATCTTCAACATCGCCGACAGCGGCATCACCATCGGGGTGATCCTGCTGCTGATCGACAGCCTGCGGCCGCAGCGCCCCGCCGCTTAGCGTTGGCGCTTGCCGCCGATTAAGGTATTCCACATGTCCCGGCCGGGGGGCCGTCCCGCCGTTTTCCCGCCACGGAAAAGCGGCACGCTGTATTCGAGCGCGCTTCCTGCTCGTCGATGCCGATGCATCGTCCGGAAGCGCTGGAGGAGCTTTCTAAGTCTATGACCTTCAATCGCGTGATTGTTGCGACCGCCCTGGTCGCGGCCGCTGGCCTCGCCGGCTGCCAGTCGACCCAGAAGGCCCTTGGCATGACCAAGGTGACCCCCGACGAATTCCGGATCGTCACCAAGGCGCCGCTGGTGGTGCCGCCCGACTACGCCCTGCGCCCGCCGGCCCCCGGCGAGCCGCGTCCGCAGGAACTCCAGCCCGAGAGCGCCGCGCGCAACGCCCTGCTGGGCCAGCGTGAAGCCGAGCAGCGCTCGGACGGCGAGAAGCTGTTGGTCGCCAAGGCCGGCGCCGAAAAGGCCGACCCCCTGGTGCGCTACGTCGTGGACGATGAGTTCGGCGACCTGGCCCACAAGGAGAAGAGCTTCGCCGACCGGGTGATGTTCTGGAAGAAGGACGACGCCGCGGCCGCGCCGCAGCAGACCGCCGCCCTCGACGGTTCCAACGCCCCCATCGACGCGGCCGCGGAAAAGGAACGCGTCGCCAAGCTGACCGGCGACAAGCCGATCACCATCCAGCGCGAAGGCAAGACCCGGATCAAGCTCCCGGGGCTGTAGGGCCAGGACCTTTTCCCTCCCCCTCATGGGGAGGGAAAATTGATGGTCTCACTCCTCCCCGGGCGTCTTCACGACGAACCCCTGCGCGCGCAGGCGCTCGAGGACGCCGTTCTGCGCCAGCAGCGGTCGGAGCGGGACCAGCGCGATGGCGTGGCCGGGGGTCTTCAGGGCTCCCGCGATGGCCGCAGCGGTGTCCGCCTTGGTGCGCTCATCGTAGCTGCGCCCCCCCGTGATCACCGCCAGACACCGCTCGTAGGTCCGCTCGTTCTGCAGCGCCCCCTCGACGTCGCCAGCCGCCCAGGCGCGCGCGGCCGCCAGGGTCACGCCCGGCCCCGCCTCGGCCTGCGCCAGCACCTCGTCGAAGCAGAGCCGTCCCGTGCTTGCCGGCGTACGGATGATACCGCTCAGCTGCGGCCCCAGGTCGTAGCTCTTCTCCACCACCTTCACGCCCTTCCGCTGGGCGAGGAGACGCACGAGCTTGGCCGGGTCCATGTTGGTCAGCTGTGAGCGGTCGCGATAGTCGATGGCCAGCTGCACGCCGGCCGCCAGCGGGTTGCTGGTGCCATAGTGCTTGGCGTCCTGGCCCAGGCGGCTCCGCACCGCCACGAACCGCGCCCGCGTGCCGGCGTCCAGCCGCTCTTCGAAGGGCCCGCCGGACTTCAACCGCATCAGATTGAAGGCCGTCCCGAGGGAGCCGCCGACCTTGGCCCGCACGTTGACGAAGGGCAGGATAACGACATTGGCGCCCTCCAGCCGCCGCTCGAAGATGGCGCGATCCCATTCCATGCGCTTCGGCGCCAGCGACGGCACCCCCAGCACATAGACCGTGGTGTCCGCATCGGAGACCCGCCACCACGCCGGTCCGGGCAGCCGGCCGCGAACAACCAGTTCCTCCACCAGGGTCGCATCCGGGTCGTCCACCGCCACAGCGGTCTGGTTGGGGATCGGCGGGGTCTGGGCCACCGCAGGCGACCCCAACAGGCCAAGCGAAAGAACCAGCGGGGCGAGGCGATTCAGCACGGACATCGGGCTCCTTGGAATCGTACTATGTAGACAGGCTCAGCCCATGCCGATACGCCGCCTCCCGACCGAACTGATCAACCGCATCGCCGCCGGCGAGGTGGTGGAGCGGCCTGCCAGCGCGGTGAAAGAGCTGGTCGAGAACGCCCTGGACGCCGGCGCGAGCGAGATCCAAGTCCAGGCCGATGGCGGCGGCCTCACCCGCATCCTGGTGGCCGATGATGGCAATGGTCTGGCCGCCGACCAACTGCCGCTCGCGGTCGAGCGCCACGCGACCTCCAAGCTCAACCCAGGCGACGACGGCGAGTACGACCTGCTGCGCATCGCCACCATGGGCTTCCGGGGCGAGGCGTTACCGTCGATCGGATCGGTGGCCCGCCTGTCGATCACCAGCCGGGCCAAGGGCTTGGCTGACGCCCACGCGATCTTCGTCGACGGCGGCGCGGTGGGCGCGGTGTCGCCCGCGGGCTTCCCTGGCCCCCACGGCGCCCGGGTCGAGGTCCGCGACCTGTTCTACGCCACACCCGCGCGGCTCAAGTTCATGAAGTCGGAGCGGTCCGAGAGCCAGGCGATCGGCGAAGAGCTGAAACGCCAGGCCATGGCCCATGAGGCCGTCGGCTTCAGCCTGGACATCGACGGCCGCCGCACCCTGCGCCTGCCGGCCGAGGCGCCGGGCGATGAGGGCCGCCTGGCGCGCCTGGGCGCGATCATGGGCCGGGAGTTCTCCGAGAATGCGCTCTTGATCGACCATGAGCGCGAGGGTGTCCGCCTTAGCGGCTACGCCGGCCTGCCCACCTACAACCGGGGCAACGCGGCGCATCAGTACCTGTTCGTCAACGGCCGCCCCGTGCGCGACCGTCTCCTGCAAGGCGCCCTGCGCGGCGCCTACGCCGACTTCCTGGCCCGCGACCGCCACCCCGCCTGCGCTCTCTATATCGAGCTGGACGCCGGCCTGGTCGACGTCAATGTCCACCCCGCCAAGGCCGAGGTGCGGTTCCGCGACCCGGGCCTGGTGCGCGGCCTGATCGTCAGCGGGCTACGCCACTCGCTGGCCAGCGCCGGGCATCGCGCCTCGACCACCGTTTCCATGGCGGCGCTGGGCGGGTTCCGGCCACAGGGCCTGCCCTATCCGGCCGCGCGGCCCTCCGGCGGCGGATTCTCGGCCTGGAGCGGCGGGGGCTGGCCCGCCGCCGCGGCCGCCGTCGCCCAGGCCATCCCCGGCCTCTCCGAAGTGTCCGCCCGCGCGGAGGACGCCTGGAGCCCGGGCGTCGCCGAACCCGCAGCGGCCGCCCCGGCCTTCGATCCCGTCGACTACCCCCTGGGCGCCGCCCGCGCCCAGGTGCACGAAACCTATATCGTCGCCCAAACCCGCGACGGCGTGGTCATCGTCGACCAGCACGCGGCCCATGAACGCCTGGTCTACGAGCGCATGAAAGGCGAACTGGCCGAGGGCGGCGTCGCCCGCCAGGCCCTGCTGCTGCCCGAAGTCGTCGAACTCGACCCCGCCGAGGCCGACCGGGTCGTCGCCCGCGCCGACGAACTGGCGGCGCTTGGCCTGATCCTCGAGGCGTTCGGCCCCGGCGCTGTCCTTGTCCGCGAGGTCCCAGCCCTGCTGGGCGAAACCGACGCCGCCGGCCTCGTCCGCGACATCGCCGACGACCTGGCCGAGAACGGTCAGGCGCTGGCGCTGAAGGAACGGCTCGAAGACGTCTGCTCCACCATGGCCTGCCACGGCTCGGTCCGCGCCGGCCGCCGACTGAGCGCTCCCGAAATGAACGCCCTGCTCCGCCAGATGGAAGCCACCCCCCACTCCGGCCAATGCAACCACGGCCGCCCCACCTACGTGGAGCTCAAGCTCGCCGACATCGAGCGACTGTTCGGGCGGCGCTAGGTCAGCTCCCGCGCGGCGAAATACGTCATCGCGGCTCCGCCGACGTCATTCGCCTGCGCCAGGGGCTGAGGCTGTCAGGCCGCGCAGACCGCCAAGGCGTCGCGATCGACCTGCAGCACCGCGTTCATCGCCGCCAGCAGCCGCTCGGGCTTGATGGGCTTTTCCACGACGCCGTTCATGCCGCACAGCCGGTAGAAGGCCGCGTCGGCGGGATCGGCGTTGGCGGTCAGCGCCAGGATCGGCGCCTGGGACGCAGGTCCCCCGCCGGAGCGGATGCGGCGTGTCGCCTCGACGCCGTCCATCCCGGGCATCTTGATGTCCATCAGCACCAGGTCGAACCGGCCGTCGGCGACCGCATGGACCGCGTCCTCGCCATTGTCCACCGCCTCGGCCGAGCAGCCGAACATCTCGCAGAGGGTCTGGGCGACCAGGCGGTTGGTGGCGTTGTCGTCGACGATCAGGACGTGGACCGCCGCGCCCGTCGCTTCGACCACCGACGGCGCCGGCGCTTCGGCGACGGGGACGGCCAACCGGCTCAGCGGAATCTGGAAGGTCAGCCGGGCGCCCCCGGCGTGCGGCTGCGCGGCGATGGTCCCGTTCATGCGCTCGACGATCTGGCGGCAGACCGCCAGACCGAGGCCCGCGCCGCCCTGGCGAAGGCCCGTCTCGGTCTGTTGGAACGGAGCGAACACCGCCTCCAGCCGATCGGCGGGAATACCTGGCCCCGTGTCCAGAACCTCGCCCGCCAGGCGCACGGTCTCGCCTTCGACCGTGGCGGCCAGGCGAACCGTCACCTGGCCGGCGAGGGTGAATTTCAGCGCGTTGCCGACCAGGTTGTTCAGGACCTGGCGCAGCCGAACGGCGTCGGCCCGCACCCAGAGGTCGGACGGCCCGTCGTAGGCCACGCGGACATCCAGGCCCTTCAGCTCGGCCTGCGCCGCCCACAGGCCGGTGTCGTCCAGCAGTTTCGCCAGCGGAATCGGGACCTCGTCCAGATCCAGGCCGGCGGCTTCGGCCCGCGACAGATCCAGGGCGTCGTTCAGCAGGCGCAGCAAGGCGCCGCCCGACTCCAGAATGGTGTCGATGAACGGCGCCAGGTCCGGCTGAGCCGACTTGCGCTTCAGGATCTCGGCGACGGCCAGCACACCGTTCAGCGGCGTGCGGATCTCGTGGCTCATCACCGCCAGGAAGCGCCCCTTGGTCTGCAGCGCTTCGCTGGCCTCCCAGGCGAGGCGGCTCATGGTCTCAGCGTGGGTGGCGTTGGCCGCCGCCGACGCCTGCAGCAGCGCCAGGGCCGTACCGACCCCGGCGTAGCGCCCGGCGCGGGTCACCACGAAGCCATGCAGCAGTTCCGATGGCCGCTCAGCCAGGATGCCCCCGACGAACGCCTCCAGGGTCACGTCGCCATCGATTACAACAGGGTCGCGCTTCATGATGTGCGAGACCGGCCGTCTCGACCAAAGCGCGTAACCATGCTGCGCGGCCATCTGCACCAGGAACGCGTTGCGCTCCAGGAGGCCGACGGGCTGACCGTCATCGTCCACCACGGCGATCGCCAGTGTGTCGGCGTCATTCTGGAAAAGCGCATAGACATCGGCCCCCAACGCGCTCGGAGCAACCGATGGAATGTAGGGCGCGATGTCGAAGAGCAACGTCATACAGATCTCCGCAACTGAACAGTCAAACGGATGCTGTACGGAGGCTAATGACACGTTAGGCGCGCCGGCGACATCGGCGAAGATTTTGAGAACTTTTTACGACAGGCAGACTATGACTTCACATACCTAAGAAATGTGACCCTCGCTGCACCGTAGTCGCGTGTGTCCAGCGGCTCGAAATCGGGCGCGGCAAAGGGCGGTTCGCTCACCCCGCGCTCGAACACCACCACGGCCCCCGGCGCCAGCCAGCCGCCGGCCGTCAGCTTCTCCAGGGCTTGCTCGCCCAGACCCTTGGCATAGGGCGGATCCAGGAAGGCCAGGTCGAAGGCGGGCCCGTCCGCCCCCGGCTTCACACCCAGGTCGGTGGCGCTGCGCCGGTGGACGCGGGTGCGGCCGAACAGACCCATCGCCTCCACATTGTCGCGGATCGCGCCGCGCGCCGCCTCGTCGGTCTCCACAAAGAGACAGAAGCTCGCCCCCCGCGACAGGGCTTCGAACCCCAGGGCGCCGGAGCCCGCGAACAGATCGATCACCCGGCGTTCGCGCACCCCCGGCGACCAGGCGGCGTGGTCCAGGATGTTGAAGATCGCCTGACGGGCGCGGTCCGAGGTCGGCCGTGTACCGGAGCCCTCCGGCGTGATCAGCGTCTTGCCGCGGAAATCCCCTGAGACGATGCGCAAGTCGGCGCTCCTTGTAGCTGCGATCCTCCCGTTCCAAGGTTTGCCCCAACAATGCAAGGGAGCGCGTGATGGGTCTGGTGACAGTGGAACGGCGCGGGGGAACCGCGATCATGACCTATGCGAACCCGCCATTCGGCACGATGACCGCCGCCGGCGCCCAGGAGATGCTGGAGGCGTTCCAGCCCCTCGCGGCCGATCCCATGGTGCGCAGCGTCGTCATCACCGGCGGCCTGCCAGACATCTTCATCCGTCACTACGACGTGGACGAACTCTCCGCCGCTAGCGACGCGACCGAAGGCCAGCCGCCCCTGCCGGCATCCGATGCTCCGGTTCGCCCCCGTCAGGGCTTCCTGGCTCTGGTGGATGACATCGTCGACGCCCCAAAGCCGGTCGTCGCGGCCATCAACGGGCTCTGCATGGGCGGCGGCTTCGAGCTCGCCCTGGCCTGCGACCTTCGGATCGCAAGCCCCGCCGTCGCCGCGATCGGCCTGCCCGAAACCCGGATCGGCATCTTTCCCGGCGGGGGCGGCACGCAGCGGCTGCCCCGGGTGGTCGGCGAGGCCAAGGCGCTGGAGATCATCCTGCGCGGCCTGACCTTCGACGGCGTCGAAGCGCACCGCATCGGCCTGGTTCACGAACTGGCCGACGATCCGCTGGCCCGGGCGCTGGACATCGCTGCAGAGTGGGACACGCGCGGCGCGGACGGCATCGCCCACGCCAAGCGCCTTACCCGCGCGGCCCTCGACCGCCCGGTTTCGGAGGGCCTGTCCGATGAGCGCCGGAGCTTCGCGGCGGTGATGCGGACGACTTCGGCCCGCGAGGGCCTGCGCCGCGGCCGCCGCCCTGCGGAGATCCAGACGGTTTGAGCCGGGCCGGCCGGTGGCCCGTGGCGGGGGCGCCGCCGGGCGCGTGCCTTGCCGTCTGCCGCTTGGGTCCCGCGGACTTCGACGGCGTCGGCTTATCGACACCGGGCTTCGGTCGAGATGTCGAGGCGGCAGCCGGAGCGGGCGTCGCGGTGGCGCGATCCATGGGCTTTGCGCCGGACGCCTTGTACGCCGCGCGCGCCGCCGCAGCCTTGCGCTCGGCGGGACGCGGCCGAGACGTCGGCGCGACGGCTGTCGTGGGCCGGTCGATGATCCCGGGGCGGGTGGGGGCTGCGACCTTGCCGCGTTTGGCCTTCACCGCCGGCTTCGGCTTGCCCGCGGTTCGGGCCCGCGCGGCCTCGGCCTTGTCCTTCAGCGGCTGTCGCACCTTGGGTTTGGGCTTCGCCCAACCGGCCTTGTAGACCGGCTTTTCCTTGGGTCCGGTGCGGGCGGGCGCCAGATCGGCGACGACCTTCGCCTCCTCCTGGGCCCGTCGCGAGGCGCTCTTGTTGGGCGAGCGATACTGCGGCCGTTCGCCGGTCGGCAGGTTGGCCGGATCGATGTGTTCGCCGAATTGCTCACGGACCACCCGCGGCCCGACCTCTTCCAGCTCGCCGACGCCCAGGGTTCCCAGGGCCAGCGGCCCGTAGGCCAGGCGGATCAGCCGGTTCACCTTCAGCCCGATGGCCTCCAGCACCCGTCGGACTTCGCGGTTCTTGCCCTCGTGCAGGCTGACCGTGAGCCACAGGTTGGCGCCCTGGGGCCCGTCCTTCGCCTTGTCCAGCTTCGCATCGACGGGGCCGTAGCGGACCCCTTCGACGGTGATGCCGGCCTTGAGGGTGTCCAGCTTCTCCTGCGTGGTGCGCCCATGCGCCCGCGCGCGATAGCGGCGGACGATCTGGGTCGAAGGCATCTCCAGCGCGCGCGCCAGCTCGCCGTCGTTGGTCAGCAGCAGCAGACCCTCGGAGTTGATGTCCAGACGCCCCACCGAGATCAGCCGCGGCAAGCCGTTGGGCAGCGCCCCGAAGACCGTGGGCCGGTTGTTGGGGTCCTTGTGGGTCGTCACCAGGCCGACCGGCTTGTGATAGCGGAACAGGCGCGCGGGCTCAGGTTCCCCCACCACCTCGCCGTCCACGGTGAGGATGTCGCCGGCCTCGACCTTCACCGCCGGAGTCTCCAGCGTCCGGCCATTGATGCCGACCCGCCGCTCGGCGATCAGGCGCTCGATGTCGCGGCGCGAGCCGACGCCGGCGCGGGCCAGGAACTTGGCGACGCGTTCGCCGGCCTCGGGACCGCCGGTTTCCGGGCCATCTTCGGAGTCGTGGGCTTGACCCGGATCGTCGGGCTGGGGTCGTAGTGGATCGTGGACCATGATGAGCGGACAATGCGCATCGCCCTTGAGGCGGCGCAAGCGGCAGCCTTAGCCGGCGAGACGCCGGTGGGCGCCGTTGTGGTCGATCCGGCGACCGGCGCGGTGGTCGCCGTGGGCGCGAACCGCCCCATCGGCGCGCACGATCCGACCGCCCATGCCGAGATCGTGGCCCTGCGCGACGCCGCGCGGAAGCTAGGCAACTATCGCCTTACCGGCCTGACCCTGTTCGTCACGCTCGAGCCTTGCGCCATGTGCGCCGGCGCCATCAGCCACGCGCGCATCGGGCGCCTCGTGTTCGGCGCCGAGGACCCAAAGGGCGGCGCCGTCGTGAACGGGCCGCGGATCTTCGAACAGCCGACCTGCCATTGGCGGCCGACGGTCGAGGGCGGCGTGCTCGCCCAAGAGGCCGGGGATATGCTGCGCGCCTTCTTCCGGGCCCGGCGGAAGCCCTGACCCCTTTAGGGTTAAGCTTTTTGCGGCGGAGGGCCGTTCATATGCGTCTCGTCTTCACCGTCTTCCTCCTCGCGTTAGCCACGTCGGCCCGCGCTGGCCCGGCGACGGACATCGATCGCCTGGCCTGGATGGCCGGGGCCTGGATCGAGGAGACGCCCAAGACCATCACGCGCGAAACCTGGCTGCCGCCCCTGGACGGGGCCATGGCCGGCGCGGGCCAGACCAACGTCGCCGGTCGCAAGCCCCGCATCGAGCACATGACGATCACCGTCGAGACGGCGGGCGTCACCTTCACCGCCTTCGTTCCCGGACAGGCGCCGACGCCCTTCGTCCTGCGGCCAAGCCCCGACGGCGAGGCGGTGTTCGAGAACCCGGCCCACGATTTCCCGCAGCGGGTGATCTATCGCCGGTGCGGCGACCAGCTATGCGCGCGTATCGAGGGGGTGGTGCGCGGGGCGCCGACCGCCAAATCCTGGACCTACCGACGCCTTCGGTGATCTTTTTCGTTAACCGCGCCGAGGGCGAAATCCTTAATTTCAAAGAATTTTCGCCGGCTCTGAAACCGCGCCGCGGGACGCTGCGTATCTGCGGCATGACATGGGAAACCTATTGCCGCGAAGAGGCCGCCGAGTGCGAAAAGCTCGCACGCGTCGTGCAGGGTGAGGACCGCAAGGTGTGGGTCGAGGCGGCCCGCCAGTGGCGCTCGCAGTTGGCTCGGCGCAGGCCCGCCAACAACAACCGGGCGCACGCGGACGCCTGAACGTCCGCTCAGTCGAAGCGCGCCAGTCGCGCGTCCAGGCCCGCGCTGACCTTCGGCCACTCCGACGCCAGCACGGAAAAGACCACGGTGTCGCGAATCCGGCCGGTCCAGGTGACCCGGTCGTGCCGCAGCACCCCCTCCTGAATCGCCCCGAGCTTCAGCACCGCCGCGCGACTGCGGGCGTTGATCGCATCCACCCGAAACGCAACCCGCTGCGCGCCGCTGGCGAAGGCCTGGCCCAACAGGAGCCGCTTGGCCGCCGGATTGACGGGCCCGCCCCGGCAGTCGGGCGCGTAGTAGGTGAAGCCGATCTCCACCGTCTTGTGGTTCGGATCGACGTCCAGATAGTTGCTCATCCCACGACAGACGCCATCGACAACCACCGCATGGGGGATCGTCTTGCCCGCTGCGGCCTCGCCCAGGATGCGATCCCAGTGCCGGTCGAAATGATCGCCCAGCATTGAGATGATGTAGAGCTCGCGCCAGACCGTCGGGTCGGCGGCGCAGGCGGCGCGCAGGTCGGCCTTGTGGTGTTCGGCCAGCGGCTCCAGCCGCACGAACCGGTCTTCCAGCACCTGGGCTTCAAGCTTCATGGCCACCTCCCGCTCTACAGATGACGCCATACGCCCCGGTCGGTCTGGCTGACACGTCCAGTTTTCACGCTCAGGACAGACCACTTTTGGGGCTGAGCCGGGTTTCCGGCCCCGCTGTCAAAAAAATCACCCGGGCGCCCTTGCAACGGCGGGAGGACGACATACCTCAGCCTTTGCCCATTCCTGGGCGTTTCCTCCCTAATGACTTCAAAAGCCGGGTCCTTGTGACCCGGCTCTTTTTTTGCGCCCCAGGCTCAGCGCGCCAGGAACAGCTGGCCCGCCTGGACCAAGTAGCTCGCGCCCACGGCGGTGACGATCCAGCGGGTCCAGCGCTTGAAGTTCAGGTCGCTCATGCGGTCCAGGATCGCGCCGCCCGCCACCGTCCCCAGCATCGACAGCGGGATGGCCAGGGCGAACACCCAGGCCGGCGGCAGGCCGACACCGCCGCCGACGAACAGCGGTCCGCCATAGACCAGGACCTTGGCCAAGTGGGCGAACACCTGCGTCGCCGCCTTGGTCGCCACGATCGCGTGCCGCGTCAGGGCGGTGCGCACGAAGAAGATGTCGAGCAACGGCCCGGCGACCCCCGCCGTCAGGTTCAATCCGGTGACGGTGAGCCCCGAGAGGAACGCCTGAGGCGCTTTGGATGCGTCCAGGTTCACCCAGCGCTGCGGCAGCCAGGTCAGCCCCGGCACAAGCCCCAGGAGCAGGAACAGCACCGGCTTCGACGGCGTGAAGCTCAGAGCGGCGACCGCGACCCCAGCGACCAGCGAGGCCAGGGCGTACCAGCCAACGATGCTCCAGCGGACGTGCTTACGATGGAGGATCGCCCGCCAGCCATTGGCGACGAGCTGCAGCAAGCCGTGGGTGACGAAGGCGGCCTGCACCGGCAGCACCAGCGCCAGGGCGCCCATCAGCACCAGGCCGCCGGCCATGCCGAACACGCCCGACAGCGTGGCCGTGACGAAGGCCATGCCGATGACGACGGCGGCTGTGGTGGGGATCATGTTCGTTCTCCGGAGTTGCGACCGACTCCGGAAGGCGGGCACAGGCCGCCTCCGGTCGCCGGTCAGCTGCGCGTCGCGCGCGGGACCGAATGGGCGCTGCAAGCCAGACGGCGAGCGCTCCTGACATCGCCTGAACCTCGGTTCGGCGGGAAAGATCGAATGGCTTGGCCATGGGACGTCACGGCCGGCTTACACCCAAGTTCGCGCCGACGCCAACGGGCCCGCCATCGACGATTGGCCCGCCCAAAACGACGAAGGCCGCGCGGATCTCTCCGCGCGGCCCCGCTTAATCCAGAATGTGGATCGCTAGTTCCGGAAGACGGCCGCCGTGGACGGATCGACCGGCTGTTCGCGGTACTGCTGCAGCTCGTTGCGGCCCACCACCATGTGGTGAACCTCGTCCGGGCCGTCCGCGATGCGCAGGGTCCGGGTGTTGGCGTACATGCGGGCCAGCGGGGTGTGCTGCGACACGCCCAGAGCGCCGTACATCTGGATCGCCTGGTCGATAATCTTGCAGACCCGTTCCGGCACCATGGCCTTGACCATGTGGATCCAGATACGGGCTTCGCGGTTGCCGAGCACGTCCATGGCCTTGGCGGCCTTGAGCACCATCAGACGCATGGCTTCGATCTCGATCCGCGCGCGGCTGACGATCTCGATGTTGCCGCCCAGCTGGATGATCGGCTTGCCGAAGGCCACGCGGGTCATGCCGCGGGTGACCATCAGGTCCAGCGCCTTCTCGGCCGAGCCGATGGCGCGCATGCAGTGGTGGATACGGCCCGGGCCCAGGCGAAGCTGGCTGATCTCGAAGCCGCGGCCTTCGCCCAGCAGCATGTTCGACGCCGGCACGCGGGCGTTGTCGAAGATGATGTGCATGTGGCCGTGCGGCGCGTCGGGATCGCCGAACACCTGTTGGCCCTGCACCACGCGCACCCCGGGGGTGTCGAGCGGCACCAGGATCTGCGACTGTTGCAGGTGCGGCGGGGCGTTCTCTTCGCCCGTCTTCACCATGGTGATCATGATCTTGCAGCGCGGGTCGCCGGCGCCCGAGATGTAGTGCTTCTCACCGTTGATCACGTACTCGTCGCCAACCAACGTGGCGCGGGTGTCGATGTTCTTGGCGTCCGACGAGGCGGTGTTCAGCTCGGTCATGCAGTAGGCCGAGCGGATCTTGCCTTCCAGCAGGGGCTCCAGCCACTGCTTCTTCTGTTCCGGCGTGCCGACGCGCTCAAGCACTTCCATGTTCCCGGTGTCGGGCGCGGCGCAGTTCATCGTCTCAGAGGCGAGGCGGTTCTTGCCCAGCTCGACGGCGATGTAGGCGTAGTCCAGGTTCGAAAGGCCCTCGCCGGTCTCGGCGTTGGGCAGAAAGAAGTTCCAGAGACCGGCCGCCTTGGCCTTGTCCTTGGCCGCTTCCAGCACTTCGAGCTGGCCGGGGGCGTATTGCCAGATGTCCGGACGGTTCTCGCCGAGGCGGTGGAATTCTTCCGACATCGGCTCGACGACGTCGCGGATGAAGTCCTTCACCTTGTTCAGCAGCGGGACGGCCTTTTCGGACATCCGCAGGTCGTTGAGGTCGTCCTGGGGGTTCAGGCCAAAGCTGTTCTGGGGCCGATTGGCGGCGACATTCATCCTGGTTCTCCCACGCGCATTTCGATTGCCCGTAGTTTTGGCTCAAAACGCCGCAATCTCAAACAAGTGTTTTAATCAATCGCGTGGTCGTGAGCGGCGGGGCGCGGGGAGACGCCCCGCCGGCCGGCTCAGGCCAGCGCCTCGCGACGGGCCCGGCGCAGCGACAGGTGCTGCAACTCGGCGACGACCACCGCCGCGATGGCTTGGCCGACCAGCAGCGTAAGACCGAGGGGCGTGGGCTGGATCCAGCCCAGGGCCGCCAGGGCGATGCTCTCGATCGCCCACAGCAGGTTGACGCCGATCAGGGTCCAGACAACCGCCCGCGGCAAGGACGCCCGGGAGGCCAGCCAGGCCAGGACGCCAGCGTAGGACAGCAGGAACCCCCCGAGCGGCTGCATCAGGGCCGGCGAGAGGCCCAGCGGCTGCGCAAGTGCGCCGGCGTCGAAGGCCAGGAGCGCTCCCATCGCGCCACAGGCGGCGGCGTCCAGAGCGATCACGGTGCGAAGGAAGTTGGAACGGATGGCGGTCATCGGGGGCTCCTCGATCGGTTGACCCGCGAAGCCTCACCCACCGTCGGCGGCGGGTCGATTACCTGTCAGGTCAAGGTCACGCCGGGGCGTGACACACGGCCTCGATGTTGTGGCCGTCGGGATCCAGGACGAAGGCCCCGAAGTAGGTCGGGTGGTAGTGCGGCCGCAGGCCCGGTGCGCCGTTGTCCTTGGCGCCGGCCGCGAGGGCCGCGGCATGGAAGGCCTCGACCGCCCCGCGATCGGCGGTGGCGAAGGCGACGTGGGCATATCCGCTTCGCCCGTCGGCCCCGATCCAGAAAAACGGCCGATCGGCGCCGTAGCCGGCGAACGTGGCGCCATCGCCGAAGATCCGCGTCAGGCCCAGCGGCGCCAGGGCGGCGTCGTAGAAGGCTTCGGCGCGACCATAGTCCGCGACCTTGAGGGTCACGTGATCCAGAACCGCGCCGGCCATCGCCCTACTTCACGGGCACGTGGTCGATGTGCGGGCAGACCGCCGCCATCAGGGCCGCGTTGTCGGCGCCTTCGGCCTTCTTCGGCGTTTCCTTGCGCCAGGCATCATTGATCGCCAGAGGGGCCGACGGCTTATACGAGCCCAACAGGATCATGTTCTTCTTGGCGCAATCCAGGGCGACCACGCTGCCGACGCCGTCGGGCTTGCCGGGCGCCGAGGGGCCGAGGTTGGCGGACGGTTTGGAGATCGCCTGCATGACCACCAGGCGGCCGGTCTCCTTGTCCTTGTAAGTGTAGTCGCCGTCGTAGGACCAAGCCGTCCCGTTGGGCACGTCGACGTACTTGGTCCAGGTCTCGGCCGAGGCGGCCCCCGCGATCAGCGTCAGGGCGGTGGCGAGCGCGATGGCGCGGCGCATGGGGTCTCTCCAAACAAGCGAACGACGGCGACCCTAGCGGCGGAGAGGGGCGGTCTCCACACATTTCACAGGCGTCACGCCACCCGGTCGCGTGGCGCGCCCATGGCCCGCTCGCCCTCCGCGATGTAGTCCCGAGTGATCGGCAGCACATCGACCCGCTTGGTCAGCTGGATCTGCCAGATGTACTGCCGCCGCGCCCGGAAGCTCTGTTCGGCGATGCCCAGATAGAACTCGAACATCCGGCAGAACCGCTCGTCGTAGAGCGCCGCGATATCCGCCCGCGCCACAGCGAACCGGTCGCGCCAGTGGCGGATCGTTTCGGCGTAGTGCAGCCGCAGGATCTCCACGTCCGTCACCATCAGCCCGGCGCGCTCGATCGCCGGCAACACCTCGGAGAGCGCTGGGCTGTACCCCCCGGGGAAGATGTACTTGTCGATCCAGGCGTTGGTGACGCCCGGCGCCGTGCGGCCGATCGAATGAACCAGCGCGACGCCGTCGTCCTTCATCAGCCGGGCGACCCCGTCGAAGTACTCCTGATAGTTCGGCCGTCCCACCGCCTCGAACATCGCCACCGACAGCACCCGGTCGTAGGTCCCCTTCAGGTCGCGGTAGTCCGTCAGCGAGAAGCGGGCCTTGTGCGCCAGCCCCTTGGCCTCCGCCCGGGCCTTGGCGACCTTCAATTGTTCGATCGACAGGGTGATGGCGTCCACCTCGACCCCCGCCTCCTCGACGAGCGTCAGCGCCAGGCCGCCCCAGCCGCAGCCGATCTCCACCACGCTCTGGCCAGGCTCCAGCGCGAGCTTGGCGGCGATGTGCCGCTTCTTCGCCGTCTGGGCCTCTTCCAACGTCATGTCGGGCCGCTCGAAATAGGCGCAGCTGTACTGCATGTCCTCATCCAGGAACCGTCGATACAGCTCGTAGGAGAGGTCGTAGTGATGGGCGACGTTGCGCTGCGAGCGCACGCGGTCGTTGGCCTCCCGAAGCGTCCGCCGCAGCCAGCGGCGCAAACCACCCCGGGACGGCTTCTTGTTGCCTGCATTGGCGCCGATGAGGTCGATGAACTGGCCGATCTCGCCCTGCTCAAGCACGAGGCCACCGTCCATATAGGCCTCGCCGACCCCCAGACCCGGCTTGGCCGCGATCCGCGCGGCCCACGCCGCGGTGGTCACCCGGGCGATCAGCGCTGGGCCCGTCCCGTCACCCAACTTGAGCGCGCCGCCGCCCGGAAGCTTGAGGGTCAGGTCCCCCGAACGGACGAGGTTCTGCAGCACCGACCGTAGCGCCATGACACGTCTCCCGAGTTGTCGAGCCAGAGTAGGTAACCCGACGCAAATGCCAAGCGCGCCCCGCCTCGCGCCTTGACTTGCGCCCGCACTGTTCCTAACTGCCCGACCGACGTTGGCACTCAGTGGTCGGGACTGCTAACAGCCGGTCCCGCCACGTCGGCGTCCCTAATTTTGAACCGTTTCGAGCGGAAGAGAGAGAACACACATGGCGTTTCGTCCCCTGGGAGATCGCGTCCTCGTCAAGCGCGTCGAGGAAGAGGAAAAGACCAAGGGCGGGATCATCATCCCTGACACCGCGAAGGAAAAGCCGCAGGAAGGCGAAGTGATCGCCACTGGCCCCGGCGCCCGTGACGATTCCGGCAAGGTCCAGCCCCTGGACGTCAAGACCGGCGACCGCATCCTGTTCGGCAAGTGGTCCGGCACCGAGGTCAAGCTCGACGGCCAGGACCTGCTGATCATGAAGGAAAGCGACATCCTGGGCGTCGTTTCCTAAGCGATCCCCAAAGCGCCGGCGATCCGGCCGCTTCCCCCCAACCATTCTAAGGAAGAGAACCAGCCATGGCTGCCAAAGACGTCTATTTCGCCTCGGATGCGCGCGACCGCATGCTCCGCGGCGTCAACATCCTCGCCAACGCGGTGAAGGTGACCCTCGGCCCCAAGGGCCGCAACGTCGTGATCGAAAAGTCCTTCGGCGCGCCGCGCTCGACCAAGGACGGCGTGTCGGTCGCGAAGGAAATCGAGCTGACGGATCGCTTCGAGAACCTCGGCGCGCAAATGATCCGCGAAGTGGCCTCGAAGACCAACGACAAGGCCGGTGACGGCACCACGACCGCCACGGTCCTGGCGCAGGCCATCGTCGTCGAAGGTCTGAAGTCGGTCGCGGCCGGCATGAACCCGATGGACCTGAAGCGCGGCATCGACAAGGCGGTCGCCAAGGTCATCGAAGAGATCAAGGCGAACGCCAAGAAGGTCTCGGACAACTCCGAAATCGCGCAAGTCGGCACCATCTCGGCCAACGGCGACTCGGAAGTCGGCGAGATGATCGCCAAGGCCATGGCCAAGGTCGGCAACGAAGGCGTCATCACCGTCGAGGAAGCCAAGACCGCCGAGACCGAACTCGACGTCGTCGAAGGCATGCAGTTCGACCGCGGCTACCTGTCGCCCTACTTCATCACCAACGCCGAGAAGATGGAGGCCGATCTCGAGGACCCCATCATCCTGCTCTTCGAAAAGAAGCTCTCCTCGCTGCAGCCCCTGCTGCCGGTGCTGGAAGCCGTGGTCCAGTCGGGCAAGCCCCTGCTGATCATCGCCGAAGACGTCGAAGGTGAAGCGCTCGCGACCCTGGTCGTGAACAAGCTGCGTGGCGGCCTCCGCGTCGCGGCCGTCAAGGCTCCGGGCTTCGGCGACCGCCGCAAGGCGATGCTGGAAGACATCGCGATCCTGACCGGCGGTCAGCTGATCTCGGAAGACCTCGGCATCAAGCTGGAAAGCGTCACGCTCGACATGCTGGGCCGCGCCAAGAAGGTCACGATCACCAAGGACGACACCACGATCGTCGACGGTTCGGGCGACAAGGCCGACATCGAAGGCCGCATCGCCCAGATCAAGGCCCAGATCGAAACCACCTCGTCGGACTACGACAAGGAAAAGCTGCAAGAGCGTCTGGCCAAGCTGGCCGGCGGCGTCGCGGTGATCCGCGTCGGCGGCTCGACCGAAGTCGAAGTGAAGGAAAAGAAGGACCGCGTCGACGACGCCCTGAACGCGACCCGCGCGGCCGTGGAAGAAGGCATCGTCCCCGGCGGCGGCGTCGCCCTGCTGAAGGCTTCCAAGGTTCTGGACGGCTTCAAGGGTGACAACGACGACCAGGAAGCCGGCGTCGCCATCGTGCGCCGCGCGCTGCAGGCTCCGATCCGTCAGATCTCGGAAAACGCCGGCGTCGAAGGCTCGATCGTGGTCGGCAAGGTGCTGGAAAACAGCTCGGCCACCTTCGGCTTCAACGCCCAGACCGAAGAGTACGTCGACCTGGTGAAGGCGGGCGTCATCGACCCGGCCAAGGTGGTCCGTACGGCTCTGCAGGACGCGGCTTCGGTCGCCGGCCTGCTGATCACCACGGAAGCGGCCATCGTCGAAGCCCCCAAGAAGGGTGGCGCGGCGGCCGGCGGCGGCATGCCGGGCGGCATGGGCGGCATGGGCGACATGGACTTCTAGTCCACGCCGACACCGACGTGAGAACGGGGGCGGGACCGCAAGGTCCCGCCCTTTTTCGTTGCGCTGAAGACGCGGGCGGCGCCTAGCGCCGATCGTCGCGGATCGCCATGCCGCCGATCCAGCTGGCGATCCCCGTCACGATGGCCACGAGCACGCCAGGGACCAGGCCGTCGACGGTGAAGCCACGCAGCAGCATCGCCACCAGCCCGATCATCGCGGCGTTCACCACCAGCAGGAACAGCCCCAGGGTGATCACCGTCAGCGGCAGGGTCAGGATGAAAACCACCGGCCGCACCAGGGCGTTGACCACCCCCAGCAGGATCGCCGCGGCGATGAGGGTCCCCGTGCCGTTCACATGGACGCCCGGCACGATCATCGACGCGACCCAAAGGCCCAGGGCGGCGAACACGAGCCGTACGAGAAACTTGGCGAGCATCTGATCCTCTCCACGATGGGCGCCGAAACCCTAGCCCGCGCCGTGGGCCGCAAGCTAGGCCGCGATTCACGTAACAGCCGTCACCGAAAACAAGGGTCCGTTCACCATTGCCCGGCAATGTGCTGCGTCAGGCCGTCGCACAGGGGTGCGCGGCGGGCCGTGACGGAACGTGGGGATCGCTGCGCTTGATCGCGAAGCTTGGAAGCCTGCTGGACGAGCGCCTGGACGCGGTGGCCTTCACCGCGCGCCAGGTCTTCGTGGTCCGCATGGTTGTCGGTTGCGGGGTCGCGATCCTGACGTCGACCCTCTACGGCGTCGGGGTGGGCGGATCCTGGTTCGCCGCCTTCGTGGCCGCCGAGACCTGCACCCGCTGGCTCACGCGCGCCGTCGGCCGCGGCTGGGCCATGACCCGCAAGCAGCGGGCCGGCTACCTCGTGGCGATGCTGCTCTCCACCCTGGTCTGGTCCCTGCTGGCGGTGTTGTTCTGGACCGAGAACCAGGAGCCGTTCCGCTTGGCCGCCATGGCCATCCTGGCCGGCATCATGATCCATGCTCAGGGCTTCTCCTTCCGCTCGCCCGCCGCGTTGGCGGCGCTGGGCGCCGTGCCGGCCACGCTCTGGTTCGTGTTGCCCGTCGGGTTCGGGGGCTATTCGGGCGCGCCCTTGATCACCTTGACCGCCGGGCTGGGCATGCTGCTCTGCTATGTCGCCGCCAGCGCGCGCGCTAACATGCGCAGCGCCGCGGCCCTGGCCGAAGCCCAGCATACCGCCGAAGCCGCCAACGAGGCGAAGTCGGCCTTCCTGGCCATGATGAGCCACGAATTGCGCACGCCGATGAATGGCGTCCTGGGTATGGCCCGCGCCCTCCAACGCACCGAGCTGGATCACCGACAAAAAGGGTATGTCGAGACCATCCTGCGGTCCGGCGACGGCCTCATGGCGATCCTCAACGACGTGCTCGACATTTCCAAGATCGAGGCCGGCCGTATGGACCTGGAAGTCGTCGCCTTCGACCTTAAGGCCCTCGGCGACCAGGCGGTCCAGCTCTGGTCCGAAATCGCGATTTCCAAGGATCTGTCGCTGACCTGCGAGGCCGCGCCCGATCTGCCGCCGCTGGTGCTTGGCGATGAGACGCGGGTGCGCCAGATCGTCCTGAATCTGATCTCCAACGCCCTGAAGTTCACCGAGGCGGGCGCCATCACCCTCACCATGCGGGCCGCGCCGGCCGCCGACGGCGACGGCGGCGTCGAGATCGTCGTGACCGACACCGGGATCGGCATGAGCCCGGAACAGACCGCCACCCTCTTCCGCCCCTATGCCCAGGCCGACGCCTCCACGGCGCGGAAGTTCGGCGGCACGGGCCTGGGCCTGGCGATCTGCCGCAAGCTCAGCGCCATGATGGGCGGCGAGATCGGCGTCGAGAGCCAACCCGGCCGCGGCACGACCTTTCGGGTCTGGCTGCCCCTGCCCGAGGCGGAGCCCGCCGCAATGGACGCGGTCGAACCGGAGATCCTGCCCGCCCTGCGCATCCTGGTGGCCGACGACAATCCCATCAACCAGGCGGTGGCTCGCGCCGTGCTGGAAGCGGCCGGCGTGACCGTCGACTGCGTCGCCGACGGCGCCCAGGCCCTGGACCGCCTACGGGTGGAAGCCTTCGACCTCGTGCTCATGGACGTCCACATGCCGATCATGGACGGCGTCGAGGCCGTGGGCCGCATCCGCGCCGGCCAGGCCGGAACCAGCGACGTTCCCGTCATGGCCCTGACCGCCGACGCCATGCCGGGCGAAGAGGTCCGGCTGCTCGCAATGGGATTCGACGCCCTGCAGCACAAGCCGGTTCAGCCCGCCGCCCTGATCAACGCGATCGTGGAGGTGCTGGCCAACCGCCCGCCACGCGCCGACAGCGTTTCCGAAGCCGCCGCCTGAGGGCCCCGACGGCCGAACGTCCTACGCCGTCTCCAGCGTCGGGATCGTCTGCGACAGACGTCCGCCGATGCGGATCGGCTCGATCCGGCGGGCCAGGCCCGTGGCCGGGTCAGTCTCCACGAACACCCCGCAGACGGTCGCCGGCCCCTCGGCCGGCTTGTAGCGCCCCCCCGAGATCCGTGTGGTGAAGCGGCGCAGCGGTTCTTCCTTCTGGTTGCCGATCACGCTGTCGTAGTCGGCGCAGGCGCCGGCGTCGGTCTGATAGGCCGTGCCGCCCGGCAGCACCTGGGCGTCGGCGGTCGGCACGTGGCTGTGGGTGCCCACTACCAGGCTGGCCCGGCCATCGCAGAAGTGGCCCATCGCCATCTTCTCCGACGTCGCCTCGGCGTGGATATCGACCACGACCACGTCCGCCACGGCGCCCAGTGGACAGGCCTCCAGCTCCTTGTCGACAGCGGCGAAGGGGTCGTCCAGGGCGTCCATGAACACTCGACCCAGCAGGTTGATCACCAACACCCGCTGTCCGCCGGGCGTGTCGAACAGCTGCGCACCCCGCCCCGGCGCGGCCGAGAAGGCGGAATAGTTCAACGGCCGGATCAGGCGGGGTTCGCGGACGATGTAGGTCATCGCCTCCTTCTGATCCCAGGAGTGATTACCCAAGGTCAGGCAGTCGGCGCCGGCGTCGAACAGCTCGCGCGCCGTGGCCTCGGTGATCCCGAAGCCCGCCGCGGCGTTCTCGGCGTTGATAATCACGAACTCCAGCTGCAGCTCGCGGCGCAGACGCGGAAGGTGCTCGGCCAGGCCCTCACGGCCCGATCGACCGACCACATCCCCAAAAAAGGCAATTCTCATCCGGCGTCTCTAGCCGAATTCCTCGTATTCCGTCTCGGTCAGGATCGCATCGATGCGCTGGTCGTGCGCTTCCATCGGGATTTCCGGCAGTTCCTGGCCCGCGTACGCCAGCCCGACCACCTGCACCGGCTTCATCCGTCGCAGGTTGGCCAGGGTGCGATCGTAGTGTCCGCCGCCCTGCCCCAGCCGCCCGCCGCGCCGGTCGAACGCCAGCAGCGGGGTGAAGACGATGTCGGGCAGCACGGCCGGCGCCGTTTCACCGGGCGCGGGTATGCCCAGGGCGTCCGGGACCAGCGCCGCGCCGGGCTCGTGCAGTCGGAACACCAGCGCGCCCTCCCGCGACTGCGCCACAGGCAGCGCAATCGCGCCCGCCTGCAGCCGGCCGCGCAGCGGCGTCGGATCAAGCTCCGATCCCGAAGGGTGATAGATCGCCACGACCAGACCCTCAGCCGATCGGGGCCAGAGGGCCGCCGCACGCTCCGCCGCATCGGGCGCGTCGTCGGCGAGACGCCGCCGCAGGCTGCGAAGCTGGGCGCGCAGGGCCCGTTTGTCGGGCATTCCGATCACGTCCTGGGACTAGGGAAGTCAGGTGGCGGCGCCGCGAGAACCGTGAAGGACTGTTTCATTCCCTCGACCTGCTGTTAACAGGTGGGCGCCGTGTGCCCGGGACCAGGATCCCGGCCAGGGACAGCTCCCTAGAGGTGAATTAAGGTCGCTGGAATATGTCGCCTTCGACGTGGGCCGCAGCAGACCCGCCATCTCCAACGTAGGGCCTCGCGACCCCAGTCTCAAGCGCGACGGTCGCGCGCAGATCACTATTCCCACTTGGGTGTGGACGCCGGCCGCCTTACATCGGGCGACTTGAGCACCGACACCGCCCTCGCCGAACACAGCCTCGCCCGCCAGGCCAACGACCTGGCGCGGGACCTGACGCGCGCCGATCCGCGGGTCTATTGGCTCGATCTGTCCGTCACCGCCGCCGTCACCTGGCTAAGCCTGCTGATCGCCACGACCGCCGCCTCGCCTGGCTGGGCCCTGACCGCCGCCCTGGTCTGCGTGCTCAGCCTCTACCGGGGCATCAGCTTCATCCACGAACTGACCCACCTGCGCCGCGACGACGTGCCGGGCTTCCATTTCGCCTGGAACATGCTGATCGGCGTGCCCTTCCTGACGCCCTCGCTGCTGTACGAAGGCGTGCACATCCTGCACCACGCCAAGGACCGCTACGGCACCGCCCGCGACCCCGAATACCACCCCCTGGCGCGCCGGCCGCCGCACGAGCTGTTGGTCTTCCTTGGCATCGCCCTGCTGGCGCCGGTCGGCACGGTTCTGCGCTTCGCCGTGCTGGCCCCGCTCAGCTTCATCTTCCCGCCGCTCCGCCGGTTCGTGATCGCCAAGACGTCCGGGATGGTCATCAACCCCGGCTTCTCTCGCGAGGATTTCGACCGCGCCCGCAGCGCGCCGTGGCTGACCCAGGAGATCGCCTCCTGGCTCTGGAGCTGGAGCGTTCTGGCCCTGGCCGTGGCCGGCGTCCTGCCCTGGCGCGCCCTGGCGATCGCCGCCGCCATCTTCGCCGTCATGACCTTCTTGAACCAGCTGCGCACCGCCGTCGCCCACCGCTGGGACAACGACGGCGAGGTCATGGCTCCGCTGGACCAGTTCCTGGATTCGGTGAACGTGCCGCCGCCGGCCATGCTGCCGTTCCTGTGGGCGCCGGTGGGACTGCGCTATCACGCCCTGCACCACCTGATGCCGCGCCTGCCGTACCACAATCTCGGGACCGCCCACCGCCGGCTGGTCGAAACCCTGGGCGCGGATCACGACTATCGCCGGGCCGAGGAGCGCGAGCTCTTCCCGGCCCTCGGCCGGCTGATCGCCCGAATGCGCCGGCCGCGCTAGGCGCCCTCGCCGGCCAGCTTCTCGATCTTCGCCGCCGCGCTCTCCAGCGCCGACACGGCCCGGCTTTCCACCCGCGCCCGCTCGGACTGCAGCCGGCTGACCTCGACCTGCAGCGCCGCCAAGCGGTTGCGCGCGTCCAGCAGTTCGTCCGCCAGGAGCAGCCCGCCCATCAGGAACAGGCGCGTGTCGCCCAGCTGCCCCATGTCCTGGCTGATCTGCCGCACCTGATGGTCGAACAGCTTGGCCAACTCCTGCAAGTGGGCCTCCTGCCCATCCTCGCAGCCCACCGCATAGGGGCGGCCGTTCACGTCGACGTTGATCTGGGCCATGGGTCCTAAGCCTCCGGGGCTTGTCCGTTCAGGGCGGCGCGGATTTCCTGGATGGCGCGGCCGAGCGCCGCCGAGGCCTGGGCCCCCGCCTCTTCCAGCTCGCGTTCGCGGGCGCGGGCGGCGTCCAGCTCCTGCGCCAGATTGGAGCGATCCTGGTCGAAAAGGCCGCCGGCATCGGCGCTGGCGTCCT
Organism: uncultured Phenylobacterium sp.; assembly: GCA_964575195.1. Classification (GTDB taxonomy): domain Bacteria; phylum Pseudomonadota; class Alphaproteobacteria; order Caulobacterales; family Caulobacteraceae; genus Phenylobacterium. The sequence goes on along the minus strand of CAZNPJ010000001.1, from coordinate 747,349 downwards.
TCAGACGCTGCGACAGGCGTTGCTCCAGAACGTGCAGCGCCGTCTCCAGCCGCTTGGCCGCCAGGTCCAGGGCGCTCTCGCCGCCGCTCATGCGATCCTCCGAAGCCGTCTGCTCTCTATACCCATGTGCGTGAGTCTCGCGAAATGCCTGGGCGATTTCTTGACCCCCAATTTCTTGACCCTTGGCCCCTCGCGTGCGAGGCCGCCGCGCACTTCCTTAAGCCACAGAGACTCGTGACCGACATGTCCGCGCCCACCAAGCTCATGGCCGACGCCATCCGCGTCCTGTCGATGGACGCCGTCGAACAGGCCAACTCCGGGCACCCCGGCATGCCGATGGGCATGGCCGACGTCGCCACGGTGCTGTGGTCCAAGGTCATGAAGTACGATGCGACCGCCACCGACTGGGCCGATCGCGACCGGTTCGTGCTGTCGGCCGGCCACGGGTCGATGCTGCTCTACAGCCTGCTGCACCTGACCGGCGTGAAGGCCGTGCCGATGCAGAGCCTGCGCGACTTCCGCAAGCTGGGGTCCAACACCCCCGGCCACCCCGAGTACGGCCACACCCCCGGCGTCGAAACCACGACCGGCCCCCTGGGCCAGGGCCTGGCCACCGCCGTCGGCATGGCCATGGCCGAGCGCAAGATGGCCGCCCGCTTCGGCAAGGACCTGGTTGATCACCGCACCTGGGTCGTCGCCGGCGACGGCTGCCTTATGGAGGGGATCAGCCACGAGGCCATCAGCCTGGCCGGCCGCCTGAAGCTGTCGAAGCTGACCGTCCTCTGGGACGACAACGACATCACCATCGACGGGCACGTGGGTCTGTCCGACGGCACCGACCAGATCGCTCGTTTCAAGGCCGCCGGCTGGGCCACCAAGAAGATCGACGGCCACGACGAAAAAGAGATCAAGAAGGCGCTGGCCTGGGCCCTCAAGCAGGACAAGCCCTCGCTGATCGCCTGCAAGACCGTCATCGGCAAGGGCTCGCCCACCTTCCAGGGCACCCATGACGTGCACGGTAAGGCTCTGGGCAAGGACGAGGTCGCCAAGACCCGCGTGGCCCTGGGCTGGACCGCTGAACCCTTCACCGTGCCGGACGAGGCGCTGAAGCCCTGGCGCAAGGCCGGCAAGCGGTGCGGCAAGGACCGCAAGGCCTGGGAGGCCCGCCTCGCCGCCTCGCCGCTGAAGGCCGAGTTCGAGCGCGCGGTCTCCGGCGACCTGCCCGCCCATGCCTTCGAGGCCCTCGACGCCTTCATCGCCAAGGCCGCCGCCGACAAGCCGGCCTCCGCGACCCGCCAGCACTCGGGCTCGGTGCTGGAGCAGATCTTCGGCTCGATCCCCGAACTGGTAGGCGGGTCGGCCGACCTCACCGGCTCGAACAACACCTTCGTCAAGAACACCCAGATCTTCGACGCCCCCGACTACGCCGGGCGCTATGTGAACTACGGCGTGCGCGAGTTTGGCATGGCTGCGGCCATGAACGGGATGGCGCTGCACGGTGGCGTCATTCCCTACGGCGGCACCTTCCTGGTCTTCACCGACTACAGCCGCCCCGCCATCCGATTGGCCGCACTGATGGGCATCCGTGTGGTCCACGTGGGCACCCACGACTCCATCGGCCTGGGCGAGGACGGCCCCACCCACCAGCCGGTGGAGCACCTGGCCTCCCTACGCGCCATGCCCAACGTCAACGTCTTCCGCCCGGCCGACGCGGTGGAGACCGCTGAGTGCTGGAAGCTGGCGCTCACCACCACCAAGACCCCGTCGGTCATGGCGCTCAGCCGCCAGAAGACCGCTGGCGTCCGCGGCGATGCGGGTGAGAACCAGTCGGCCCGGGGCGCCTATCAACTGGCCGGCGCCGGCAGCCCCGCCCAGGTGACGATCTTCGCCACCGGCACCGAGGTTCCCGTGGCGCTGGCCGCCCGCGACCTGCTGGAAGCCGAGGACGTCGGGACCCGCGTGGTCTCCGTCCCCTGCTTCGAGCTGTTCGACGCTCAGCCCGCTGACTACCAGGCCACCCTGATCGGCGAGACCGCCGTGCGCGTGGCCGTCGAGGCCGGCGTCCGCCAGGGCTGGGACCGTTTCATCGGCGCCGACGGGGTCTTCGTCGGCATGACGGGCTTCGGCGCCTCCGGCACGGACAAGGACCTCTACGCCCACTTCGGCATCACTGCCGAAGCGGTCGCCGCTGCGGCGAAGGCGAAGCTTTAGGAGCCAGGATGAGTCTCCGCCTCGGCACCCCCCTGTCCCCCACTGCGGTCCGAGTCATGCTCCTGGGCTCGGGTGAACTGGGCAAGGAAGTGGCGATCGAGCTCCAGCGCCTCGGCTGCGAGGTGATCGCCGTCGACCGCTACGCCGACGCCCCGGCCATGCAGGTCGCGCACCGCAGCCACGTCATCGCCATGACCGACGCGGGCGCCCTGCGCGCCCTGGTCGAGGCCGAACGGCCCCACCTGATCGTCCCCGAGATCGAGGCCATCGCCACCGACGAGCTGGCCCGGATCGAGGCGGACGGGATCGCGACCGTCATCCCCACCGCCCGCGCCGCCCAGCTGACCATGAACCGCGAGGGCATCCGCCGCCTGGCGGCCGAGGACCTGGGCTTGCCCACCAGCGCCTACGCCTTCGCCTCGACGGAAGCTGAACTGTCCGACGCCGCTGAGAAGGTCACCGGCTTCCCCTGCTTCGTGAAGCCGGTGATGAGCTCTTCCGGCAAGGGGCAGTCCTATGTCGAGCGCCCCGACCAGATCGCCGAGGCCTGGCGCTACGCCCTGGAAGGCGGCCGCGTCGAACAGCCCCGCGTGATCGTCGAGGGCCGCGTGGACTTCGATTTCGAGATCACCCAGCTGACGGTCCGAAGCCTGCGGGATGGCCAGGTGGAAACCAGTTTCTGCGCCCCCATCGGCCATCGCCAGGTCAAGGGCGACTACGTCGAAAGCTGGCAGCCCCAGGCCATGACTCCCGCCGCGCTAGAGCGGTCCCGCGAGATCGCCGCCAAGGTCACCGGCGCGCTGGGCGGCCTCGGCCTCTTCGGCGTGGAGCTGTTCGTGAAGGGCGACAAGGTCTGGTTCTCGGAAGTCAGCCCTCGTCCCCACGACACCGGCCTGGTGACGCTCGCCACCCAGCACCAGAGCGAGTTCGCCCTGCACGCCCGCGCCATCCTGGGCCTGCCCACCGACGTCGCCCTGCGCGAGCCAGGCGCCAGCGCAGTGATCTACGGCGGCCTTGAGGCCAAGGGCATCGCCTTCGATGGCGTCGCCGAGGCCCTGGCCGTCCCCGGCGCGGACCTCCGCCTGTTCGGCAAGCCCGAAAGCTTCGAACGCCGCCGCATGGGCGTGGCCCTGGCCCGCGCCGCCGACGTCGATCAGGCCCGAGCCCGCGCCCGCGACGCGGCGGGCAAAGTGAAGCCGGTCGCGGGCTGACCCGCCCCGTTCCGGCACACCCGGCTCCGGCGCCGCTCTTGCAAGCCCGCGCCGCAAGGCCGGCCCGACTGCTCTCTCCGAGAGGGCAAAGGGGTTGACTTCGCGGGTTCGGACCTCAAGAAACCGCGCACACAAAAATTCGAAGGAGCCCCGCCCCATGACGGTTCGCGTCGCCATCAACGGATTTGGCCGCATCGGCCGTCTTGTCCTGCGTTCGATCGTCGAGCATGGCCGCAAGGACATCGAGGTGGTGGCGATCAACGACCTGGGGCCGGTGGAAACCAACGCCCACCTGCTGCGCTACGACAGCGTCCACGGCCGCTTCCCGGCCGAGGTGAAGGTGGTCGGCGACACGATCGAGATCGCGGGCTACGCGCCGATCAAGGTCACCGCCATCCGCGACCCCAAGGACCTGCCGCACAAGGACCTGGGCGTCGACATCGCCCTGGAGTGCACGGGCCTCTTCACCGCCAAGGACAAGGCCGCCGCCCACCTGGAAGCCGGCGCCAAGCGCGTGATCATCTCGGCCCCCGGCGATGGCGTCGATAAGACCATCGTCTTCGGCGTGAACCACGGGACGCTGACCAAGGATGACCTGATCATCTCCAACGCCTCGTGCACCACCAACTGTCTGGCCCCGGTGGCCCACGTGCTGCAGGAGCTGTGCGGCATCGAGCGTGGCTACATGACCACGATCCACTCCTACACCGGCGACCAGCCGACCCTGGATACGATGCACAAGGACCTGTACCGCGCCCGCGCCGCGGCCATGTCCATGATCCCGACCTCGACCGGCGCCGCCAAGGCCCTGGGCCTCGTGATCCCGGCCCTGGCCGGCAAGCTGGACGGCTCGTCCATCCGCGTTCCGACCCCGAACGTCTCGGTCGTCGACCTGACCTTCGTTCCCTCCAAGGCGGTCACCGCCAAGGAGATCAACGAGGCGATGAGCGCGGCGGCGGCCTCGGGCCCGCTGAAGGGCGTTCTGGCCGTCACCAACGATCCGCTGGTGTCCATCGACTTCAACCACGCCCCCGCCTCTTCGACCGTGGCCCTGCCGCAGACCCAGGTGATCGACGGCGGTCTCGGCCGCGTCCTCAGCTGGTACGACAACGAGTGGGGCTTCTCGACCCGGATGGCCGACACCGCCCTCGCCCTGGCGAAACTGATCTAAGCAGGACGCCATGACCTTCCGCACCCTCGACGACGCCGATCTCCAGGGCCGGCGCGCCCTGGTGCGGGTGGACCTGAACGTTCCCATGGAGGACGGCCAGGTTAGCGACGACACCCGGCTTCAGGCCGCCAAGCCCACGGTCGACAAGCTGCGGGCCGGGGGCGCGAAGGTCATTCTGCTGGCCCACTTCGACCGGCCGAAGGGCAAGGTCGTGCCGTCGATGAGCCTCGAGCCCATCGTCGCGCCGCTGGCCCAGGTGCTGGGGGTTCCCGTCGCCTTCGCCCACGACTGCATCGGCCAGAAGGCGCGGGACGCCGTCGCGGCGATGCAGCCCGGCGACGTGCTGCTGCTGGAGAACGTCCGCTTCCATGCGGGCGAGGAAGAGAACGAGGCGAAGTTCGCCGACGCCCTGGCCGCCAACGGCGACCTGTTCGTCAACGACGCCTTCTCGGCCGCCCACCGCGCCCACGCCTCGACGGTCGGCCTGGCCAACCGCCTCCCGGCCTATGCGGGCGAGCAGATGCGGTTGGAACTCGACGCCCTGGACGCCGCCCTGGGCCGGCCCCAGCGCCCGGTGCTGGGCATCGTCGGCGGCTCCAAGGTCTCGACCAAGCTGGACTTGCTGCGCAACCTGGTGACCAAGCTGGACAAGCTGGCCATCGGCGGCGGCATGGCCAACACCTTCCTCTACGCCCAGGGCCACGACGTCGGCGCGTCCTACTGCGAAAAGGACCTGGCCGAGACCGCGCGCGAGATCATCCGCCTGGCCGGCCAGAACAACTGCAAGCTCTTCCTGCCGCTTGACGTGGTGGTGGCCGAAAAGATGGCCCCCGGAGCCCCGGCGCGCGTGCGTCATCCCGGCTCCATCGACGACGACGAGCGCATCCTGGACGCCGGTCCGGAGACCGTTGAGCGCCTGTGCCGCGCCATGGACAACTCCAACACCCTGATCTGGAACGGGCCGCTGGGCGTGTTCGAGATGCAGCCTTTCGACAAGGGCACCATGACCGCCGCGCGTCATGCCGCGGAACTTGCGAAGGCCGGGAAGATTGTAGCTGTAGCCGGCGGCGGTGATACCGTGGCCGCGCTCAACGCGGCTGGCGTCTCGCAGGACTTCACGTTCGTCTCGACGGCGGGCGGCGCGTTTCTTGAATGGATGGAAGGGAAGGAGCTGCCCGGCGTCGCGGCGCTCTCCCAATGAGACAGGTGGGGACCTGAAGTTATGGCTCGTATTACGCTTCGACAGCTCCTGGATCACGCGGCCGAGCACGGCTACGGCGTGCCCGCGTTCAATATCAACAACATGGAGCAGGCGCTGGCGATCATGGAGGCCGCGGAGGCCACCGACTCGCCGGTGATCATGCAGGCGTCGCGCGGCGCCCGGTCCTACGCCAACGACATCGTGCTGAAGCACCTGATCGACGCCATGGCCGAGATGTACCCGCACATCCCGATCTGCATGCACCAGGACCACGGGAACAACGAAGCCACCTGCGCCACGGCGATCCAGTACGGCTTCACCTCGGTGATGATGGACGGCTCGCTCAAGGCCGACGGCAAGACCCCCGCCGACTACGACTACAACGTCGAGGTCACCCGCAATGTCGTGAACATGGCCCACTGGGTCGGCGCCTCGGTCGAGGGGGAGCTCGGTGTGCTGGGCAGCCTCGAGACCGGCATGGGCGAGAAGGAAGACGGCCACGGCTTCGAAGGCAAGCTGGGCCACGACCAGCTTCTGACCGATCCGGACCAGGCGGTCGACTTCGTGAAGGCCACCGAGGTCGACGCCCTGGCCATCGCCATGGGCACCAGCCACGGCGCTTACAAGTTCACCCGCCAGCCCGACGGCGACGTCCTGGCCATGAACGTGATCGAGGAGATCCACCGCCGCCTGCCCAACACCCACTTGGTGATGCACGGCAGCTCGTCGGTCCCGCAGGACCTCCAGGACCTGATCAACAAGTACGGCGGTGAGATGCCCCAGACCTGGGGCGTGCCGGTTGAGGAAATCCAGCGCGGCATCAAACACGGCGTGCGCAAGATCAACATCGACACCGACAATCGCATGGCCATCACCGCAGCGATCCGTCAGGTCTTCGCCGAGAAGCCGGGTGAATTCGACCCGCGCAGCTACCTGAAGCCCGCCAAGGAAGCGATGCGCAAGGTCTGCATCCAGCGCTTCGAGGAGTTCGGCACGGCCGGCCACGCGTCCAGCATCAAGCCGGTCCCACTGTCGGCCATGGCCAAGCGCTACGCCTCGGGCGAGCTGGCTCCGAAGATCGGCCTGACCAAGGTCGCCGCCGAATAGGCGGCGCCCCGGCGGCGGCGGAGCCTCGCGCCCGCCACGCCGAAGCCCAGGATCATCAGGGCCCAGGTCCCCGGCTCGGGGACCGCGCCCGTTCCCGGCTCGCCGGGCGTGATCGGCGTAAGAATGAAGCCACGCCGCCGGCCGTTCACATAGCCCTCGCCCGTGATCTGGCCCGCGTCGTTGATGTCGTAGGCGACGCTTAGGTCCCAGCCCAGCGACGGGTCGATCAGCGTCTGCAGCTCCAGGGTCGCCCCGTCGCGCCGCACGAAGGCGGTGAACTGCTCGTCGTCCCGCTGCGACGCGCCGACCACGACGCCGCTCAGATTGATCGCCCACGGATTTGTGCGGAGATTGGGCGTGTCCTGCCCGATCGGTCCGAAGGCGGTCATCGTAACCCCGTCGTAGATGTAGGCTGTGGGCCCGCCATCGCCGAGCGCCGCCCCCCCGATCACCCAGCCGGCGTCGTTGATATCGGTGACAAAGACCGAGCCGCCCAGGTTCCCGATGTCGCGCATGCCCCCGGCCTGAGACCAGATGAACCCGCGTCCGCCGCTGTTGCCGGCCACCTCGCCCCGATTGTTGATCGCGATGGCCGCGCTGTTCAGATCGCCCGGCGCCAGAAGGCCCAGGTCCGTGACGCTGTCCGTCGTCCACACCGCCGCGCGGTTGCGACCCTCGCTGTTGATCAGGGTTCCGGCCACCACGCCGGCGTTGTTCAGATCGCGCGGCAGGTCGGACCGTCCGCCCAGCGAGGGCAGCTCGACGACGCCGGCGTCGGTGGTGACGAACCCGCGAAACTGGCCCGTGTCGACCTGTCGATAACCCGTCACCTGTCCGGCATCGTTCAACGCGCGAACCTCCCCGTTGCGACCCGTCAGTCCGCTGAGGTTGGTGACGCCGCCGCCCGCGAACAGCACCGGCCCGCTTGATCCGCCGCCCAGCACCGTTCCACTCTCGTTGATCCGAAACCCGCCGCTGACGCCGGCGGGCTCCGCGGCCGGCAGTTCCTTGATCGTGTAGAGCGGCGCAGCCTGGGCGCCGTTGACGGCAAGGGCTGTCGCGAGGGCAAGTGTCATCGTCCGCAGACCGCGGAGCGTCCGGGTGGTCATCGTTTCGGTCCTTTAGGTTCGGCTCAGCCCCGCCGCATCGGGTCGTGCGGCTCGGCCATGGGGTCGATGTTGATGTTGGCGCCGTGGGCGATGGCAAGGTCGTCGCCACGGGGAACCAAGACTAGGGTCATGCGGCTGCGGGTGGCCGGAAAGGCGCGGCCATCCGGCGCTTGAAAAGCGGCCATCGCCCAGCGGACCACGGCGACCGACGCGCCGCCTGGCAGCGGCACATGGCTTTCGACCGCCTCGAGCCGGATGGGCGCATCCTTGAACATGGACTGGCAGAAGATCTCGTGGGCCTTCGCCACGTCGTCGAAGCCCTGCCAGTGCATGCCGACGACGTTCACCCAATGCACCTGCGGCGCGTTCAGCGCCGCCAGCGCGGTCATGTCCGCGGCGTTCCAGGCGGCCTCGTAGGCGCGGGCCAGGCGTTCGACCGGATCCATGTGTTCCTCCCCTCGTCGGGAAGGTGCCGCGATCACGCCGGGCGGCGATAGGAAAAATCGGACGTGCTGAGCATCGGCAGCGTGGGCGCGGTGCGAAACAGCGTCGACGGGGGCGCGCCGGCCAGCTGCTGGCAGTCGCGGACGAAATGCGACTGGTCGAAGTAGCCCGCCGCCGCGGCCAGTTCGGCCAAGGTGCGAGTCGGATGCGTCGTGTGCGCCCGCAGCACCCGGTGCAGCCGCGATATGCGCGCGAACAGCTTGGGCCCCATGCCAACCCGGGTGGTGAAGGCGCGATTGAACTGCCGCTCGCTCAGGTCCAGCCGGTCGGCCAGCTGGGCGATGCGCGGCGCGCCACCGGACCGGACGATCACCCACGCCGCGGCGTCGACCGCCGCGCCGGCCATGGCGATGTCGAGGCGCTGATAGAGCCAGGCTTCCGCCGCATCCGCCCGGGCCGCGAAGTCGGGCGCCGACATCACCACGTCCCGCAAGGCCGCACCCTCGGCTCCCAGCACGTCGCAGATCGGAACCGCCATGTTGACCAGCCCGGGCATCTCCATCCCGAACAGCCGGTGGAACCCCGTTGGGCGGAAGTGGATGGTGAAGGTCAGCACCTCGCCCGCGAACCCGATCTCGGCCCGGCGATAGGTCTGCGGCCCCACCACCACCGCCTCCGGCGTCCGCTCGGGCGCGCCGCCGTCGACGCGCACCGAGTAGGGCTCTGCCAGGTAGAACTCGATGAACTGTTCCGTCCGCGCCGGCAGGGGCAGCTTGATCCCCGCCGAGGGATAGGTCCCCCGACGCTCGCGGAATCCGGCCACGAGGCGCCGAAGCGATCCGCGTGCGGGTCGGTCACGCAACAGGGTCTGCATCGCCCGTCCTCATGCCGCGGCGAGATGGGCGCAAGACGCCCGGGTACGCCATGAAATGCGATCTCGGCGCGCGCCGGAAGCGTTTTCCCCTGACGCACGACCTGATGTCAGGCGTCCAGGTCGGCGCCGTTCATCTCCTTGAGGAACAGCGCGCCCACGACGGCCGTCACGGCCGCCACCACGATCGGGTACCAGAGGCCGTAGTAGATGTTGCCCGTGGCCGCGACCATGGCGAAGGCCGTCGTCGGCAGGAAGCCGCCCAGCCAGCCATTCCCCAGGTGGTAGGGCAGCGACATCGAGGTGTAGCGGATCCGCGCCGGGAACATCTCCACCAGCGCCGCCGCGATCGGCCCGTAGACCATGGTCACATAGATCACCAGCAGCCAGAGCAGGAAGACGACCATCGGCCTATTGACCAGCGAAGGCTCGGCCTTGGCCGGATAGCCTGCGGCCGTCAGCACGCGCCCCAACTCCTGCGTCCACGCGGCCTTGCGCGCGGCGAATTCCGCCTTGGGCATGCCCGATCCTTCGAAGCTGGCCAGCTGTGTCGCGCCAACCTGCACGAGGGCCACCGACCCCGCCGGCGCCGCGCGGTTCTCGTAGGCCACCCCCGCGCTGGCCAGCGCCCCCTTGGCGACATCGCAAGCGCTGGTGAACGCGGTCTTGCCCACGGGGTCGAACTGCAGCGCGCAGTTGGCCGGATCGGCGATCACCAGGACCGGCGCGGCGGCGCTCGCCTGGGCCAGCTGCGGATTGGCCGCGGCGGTCAGCGCCTTGAACACCGGGAAATAGGTTAGGGCCGCCAGCACGCAGCCCGCGAGGATGATCGGCTTGCGCCCGATCTTGTCCGAAAGCCAGCCGAACACCACGAAGAACGGCGTCCCCAGCAGCAGGGCGATCGCGACCAAGGTGTTGGTCAGGGCGCCGTCGACCTTGAGCATCTTCTCAAGGAAGAACAGGGCGTAGAACTGGCCGGTGTACCAGACCACCGCCTGGCCGGCGGTCAGCCCCACCAAGGCCAGGATCACCAGCTTGAGGTTCTTCCAGTCGCCGAAACTCTCGGCGAGCGGCTTCTTCGAGCTCTTTCCCTCGTCGACCATCTTCTGGAAGACCGGGCTCTCATGCAGCCGCAGCCGGATCCAGAGCGAGACGCCCAGCAGCAGAATGGACACCAGGAACGGGATCCGCCAGCCCCAGGCCTTGAACGCGTCCTCGCCGATGTTGGTGCGCACCAGCAGGATGACCACCAGGCTCAGGAACAGGCCGAAGGTGGCCGTGGTCTGGATCCAGCTGGTGTAGAGCCCGCGCTTCCCCGGCGGCGCGTGCTCGGCCACATACGTCGCCGCCCCGCCGTACTCCCCGCCCAGGGCCAGGCCCTGCAACAGCCGGAGCGCCACCAGCAGGATCGGCGCGGCGACGCCGATGGTCTCGTAGCTGGGCAGCAGACCGACGACGAAGGTCGACAGGCCCATCAGCAGCATGGTCACCAGGAAGGTGTTCTTCCGACCCCAGAGGTCGCCCAGCCGTCCGAAGACGATGGCCCCGAACGGCCGCACGGCGAACCCGGCCGCGAAGGCCAGCAAGGCGAAGATGTAGCCGGTGGTCTCGTTTACGCCCGAGAAGAAGTGGTGGGTGATGAACCCGGCCAGGGAGCCGTAGAGGTAGAAGTCATACCACTCGAACACCGTGCCCACCGAGGCGCCCGCGACCACCGTCACGTTAGACCCCTTGCGCGCCGGCGTCGCCGCCTCAGCCCCCGCCATGCCCATCTCCCCGCCTTGTCGTTGGCGGGACGGTAGGGGGAAGCGCCCGGGCCGGGCAATCCCCCGTTAGGTCAGCTGCTGGGAAGCTCGCCCATGGCGCTCTGCAGATAGTTGGCCTCGCCCAGGCTGGCCGCCAGGCTGAGCTGGGTCTCGAGGAAGTCGATGTGCTCCTCGGTGTCGCTCAGAATCTCGGTCAGTAGCTCGCGCGTGACGAAGTCGGCCGAGGCCTCGCACAGCTTGATGCCTTCGATCAGGGTCACGCGGCCGCCGGTCTCGACGCCCAGATCGGCGGTCAGCCCCTCGACCAGGGTCTCGCCGATCGACAGCTTGTGGAGATCTTGCAGGTTGGGCAGGCCGTCGAGGAAGAGGATGCGCCGGATCAGCTTGTCCGCATGCTTCATCTCGCCGATCGATTCTTCGTACGTGATCTGGCCGATACGCTTGAAGCCCCAGTTCTCGTACATGCGCGCATGCAGATAATACTGATTGACCGCCGTCAGCTCGTTGGTGAGCACGGCGTTCAACAGCTTGATAATGTCCCGGTCGCCACGCATCGCCACACTCCATCCAGATGTTCGAGGCGGAAATGCCGTTCGCCGCGCGGCGGTGTCAAAGGCAATATCTGCAAGTGATTTGCGGTTGCTAAGAAAACCGCGATCGGCGCTGCGAATGATTTTCGCTAACTGATCGGCGCCTCTAAAACCGCCTATTCGGCGGCGAAGCGGAGCGTTTCACGCTCCTCGTCCAGCATCTTGCGCATGTCGCAGACGCACCGGGCGCACTGCGGGGCCGAATCGCAAGCCTTGAAGATCTGCGCCGGGCGGCTTGCGCCGGCGGCGATCGCCGCGCGAACGTCGCGTTCCCGAATGCCATTGCAGTTGCAGACGTACATGAGCGCGGGCGGTCCCTGGCTGACGGCCGCGATCTAAGCACATGCGATTAAGTTTGCAAGTCATTCTCAATCCCTTCGATCACGTTTTGCGCCTGCGACCGGATGTCGCGGCGACCTGGGACAAGCTTAGGCGTTGTAAGGACTTGGGAGCAGCGCAGAGCCGCGGGAGACGGCGCTGTCAGACTCCCCGGAGACGGGCGATGGATCTCGACGCGCTCATTTTGTCGCGCCTGCAGTTTGCGTTCACCATCGCATTCCACATCGTCTTCCCCAGCTTCACCATCGGCTTGGCGAGCTTCCTGGCCGTGCTCGAAGGCCTGTGGCTGGCGACCGGCCGGACAGCATTCAAGACCCTCTATCTATTCTGGGTGAAGATCTTCGCGATCTCCTTTGGCATGGGCGTCGTCTCGGGCGTGGTGCTCAGCTATCAGCTAGGCACCAACTGGAGCGTCTTCTCCGCCATCGCCGCGCCGGTGATCGGGCCGCTGCTGGCCTTTGAGGTGCTGACCGCCTTCTTCCTCGAGGCGTCCTTCCTGGGCGTGATGCTGTTCGGCTGGAAGAAGGTCGGTCCCGGCCTGCACTTCGCCGCCACCGTGCTGGTCGCCGTCGGCACCTTGATCTCAGCGTTCTGGATCATCTCGGCCAACAGTTGGATGCAGCACCCCACGGGCTTCACCACCCTGCCGGACGGCGCGCTGCGAGCCGTCGACTGGTGGCAGGTGATCTTCTCGCCGACCTTCCCCGAGCGGTTCGCCCACATGACGCTGGCGGCCTACCTGACCACCGCCCTGGTCGTCGGCGCGGCCTCCGCCTGGCGGATCCTCAAGCGGGGACCCGACGAGGAGCCCCGTCTGGCCCTGCGGATGGCCATCGGCATGTTCGCAATCGTCGCGCCGTTGCAGCTGTTCGTCGGCGACCTGTCCGGCAAGGACGTCCTGCGCGTCCAGCCCGCCAAGCTGGCCGCCATCGAAGCCTTCTGGGAGACGCGCGCCGAGCAACCCTTCCACATCGCCGCTTGGCCCGATCGAGAGGCCGAGGGCAATCGCTTCGAAATCTCGATCCCCAAGCTCGGCAGCCTGATCACGGCTGGTAGCACCGCGGCCGAGGTGAAGGGCCTGAAAGCCTTCGCCCCCGAAGATCGCCCACCGGTGTTCATCGTGTTCTGGGCCTTCCGCGTCATGGTGGGGCTTGGCCTCCTGATGATTGGCCTGGGGCTTTGGGGCGGCTGGCTGCTGTGGCGCACGCGCGGGCCCGAATATAGCCGCGCCTTCCTGTGGTCCGCGGTGGCCATGGGGCCCGCCGGCTTCGTGGCGGTGATCGCCGGCTGGGTCGTCGCCGAGGTCGGACGCCAGCCCTATGTGATCTATGGCGTCCTGCGCACCGCCGACGCCGTATCGCCGATTGGGGCAGGCCAGGTCTCGGCCTCGCTGCTGGCCTTCATGGGCGTCTATGCCGTGATCTTCAGCGTCGGCGTCCTCTACATCCTTCGCCTGATCGCGGCCGGACCCGAGACCGAGCCGCCCGAGGTCGATGAGCCGCCGGGCAATCCGCTCGCGGCCGGAACCAAGGGGGCCGCCTGATGAGCCTCGATCTTCCCCTGATCTGGGCCGGGGTCATCGCCGTCGCGGTGCTGATGTACGTCTTGCTGGACGGCTTCGACCTGGGGATCGGCATCCTGTTCCCCTTCGCCGCCTCGCCGGCCGAACGCGACGTTATGATGGAGTCCATCGCCCCCGTCTGGGACGGCAACGAGACCTGGCTGGTGCTGGGCGGCGGCGGGTTGCTGGCGGCCTTCCCGTTCGCCTACGCCGCCCTGATGCCGGCCATGTATCTGCCGATCATCCTGATGCTGCTGGCCCTGATCCTGCGCGGCGTGGCGTTCGAATTCCGCCACCATGGCCGCACGCGCGGCAAGGCGTTCTGGACGGCCGCGTTCGCCGGCGGTTCAGTGGCCGCCACCCTGGCCCAGGGTCTGGTGCTGGGCGGGTTCATCCAGGGCGTGAAGCTGAACGGCAGGGGCTTCGCCGGCGGGCCGTTCGATTGGCTGACGCCCTACAGCCTGCTTGTCGCCGTTGGCCTGCTGGCCGGCTACGCGCTGCTGGGCGCCACCTACCTCATCTGGCGGACCGCGGGCGACCTCCAGGTCCGGGCCCGGCGCTGGGGCTGGATCGCGGCCGGCGCCACCGCGGCCCTGCTGGCGGTGGTCAGCGTCGCCACCCTGTTCGTCCATCCCCGGATCGCCATCCGCTGGGGCTTCGACGGCGCCGGCTTCGACCTGGCGACGCTGCTGCCGCTGGTGCCGATCCCACTTCTGGGCCTGGCCGGGCTGGGTGTCGTGATCTTGGGCCTACGACAGGCGCACCACGCCACCTCGCTGATCGGAGCCTACCTGGTGTTCCTGTCGGGCTACATCGGTCTGGCGGTCGGCTTCTTCCCAAACATCGTGCCCTACGACCTCGATTTCCGCGCCGCCGCCAACGCCGACAACGCGCTGGGGCTGATGCTGGTCGGCGTGGTCATCCTGCTGCCGGCGATCCTGGGCTATACGGTGTGGGTGTATTGGCTGTTCCGCGGAAAGGTTGGCGGCGATGCGGGATATCATTGAACGGCCGCCCGAACCGGGCGAGGCGCTGCCCCCGCTCTGGAGCCGCGTGGCCTGGTTCACAGGTCTGTCCATCGTCGGCGCCTTGTCCTGCGCCGTCATCGCCTATGCGCTGAAGATGCTGCTGCGCTGAGCCGGCGGGTGTGTATTTAGGGGGACATGACCGCGCCCCTCTGCCGCCTCTACCTGATCACACCGCCGCGCCTGGATGACCTGGCCGCCTTCGGACACACCCTCGCTCAGGCGCTGGACGCCGGCGACGTCGCCGCCCTGCAGATCCGGCTGAAGGACGCGTCCGACGATATTGTCGCCGCCGCCGTCGACGTGATGATGCCGATCGCCCAGTCCCGCGACGTGGCGGTGATCCTCAACGACCGCCCCGATCTGGCCGCCCGCCTGAACTGCGACGGCGTCCATATCGGACAGTCGGATACGCCCCTCGCCGAGGCGCGCCGGATCATGGGCCCGGACGCGATGATCGGCGTCACCTGCCACGACAGCCTGCACCTGGCCATGGAAGCCGCCGAGGGCGGCGCCGACTACGTGGCCTTCGGCGCCTTCTTCCCGACGACCACCAAGGACGCACCCACCCGCGCCGAGCCGGCGCTGCTGACCGGCTGGCAGGCCGACATGGTCGTCCCCTGCGTCGCCATCGGCGGCATCACGCCGGAGAACGCCCGCGGCCTGGCCGCGGCCGGGGCCGATTTCCTGGCCGTCTCCGCCGGCGTCTGGGCCCACGCAGAGGGTCCCGCGGCCGCGGTGAAGGCGATCAACGCCGAGATCGCCGCAGGCCTGGCTGAACGAGTTTAGGACAGCCTACTCCGGCGGGCCGCGCCACCTGGAATCCGGACTCTCCTTGCTTTCACATCGCCCCGACACTAGGTTCCGCGCCCTCTATCCCCGCCGAGATCTTTTGAAACCGTGAGCACCCAAACCGCCCTCCTGAAGGTGATGAGCGACGCTGCACGCAAGGCGGCGCGTGGCCTCAACCGTGACTTCGGCGAACTCGCCCAGCTGCAGGTGGCCCGCAAGGCACCGGCGGATTTCGTGACCGCGGCCGACCTCAAGTCGGAAGAGGTGCTCTTCGAGGCGCTGTCCAAGGCGCGGCCGGGCTACGGCTTCCATGGGGAAGAGCGCGGACTGATCGAGGGCACGGACAAGAGCCACACCTGGATCGTCGATCCGCTGGACGGCACCACCAACTTCCTCCACGCCATCCCCCACTTCGCGATCAACATCGCCCTGGAGCGGGCCGAGGTCGGGATCGTGGCCGCGGTCACCTACAACCCCATCACCAACGAGCTGTTCTGGGCCGAGAAGGGCAAGGGTTGCTTCGTCAACGACCATCGCCTGCGGGTCGCGGCGCGCAAGCACATGGACGAGGCCGTGCTGGCCACGGGCATCCCCTTCCTGGGCCACGGCCAGCACGCCAAGTTCCTGAAGGAGCTGCACCAGATCAGCCAGCGGGTCGCCGGCGTCCGCCGCTTTGGCGCGGCCTCGCTCGACCTGGCCTGGGTCGCCGCCGGTCGCTTCGACGGCTACTGGGAACGGGACCTCAAGCCCTGGGACCTGGCGGCCGGGATGCTGATGGTCACCGAGGCGGGCGGCAAGGTGACCGACGCCGACGGGGGCGACGCGATCCTCGGCAAGGGTTCGGTGGTCGCCGGCAACCTCGACCTGCATCCGCAGATCCTCAGTCGCCTGACTGCCGCACAATAGAGGGTAAGGTGCGCGAATGATCACGCGCCGCACCCTCGCCGTCACCGGGCTCGCCATGGCCGCCACGCCCGCCTTCGCCAAGCCTAAGCCCCCGCTGGTCATCGCCCATCGCGGCGCCAGCGGAGAGCGGCCCGAGCACACCCTCATGGCCTATCGCCTGGCCATCGAAGAGGGCTGCGACTTCATCGAGCCCGATCTCGTCGTGACCAAGGATGGCCACCTGGTGGTCCGCCACGAGAATGAGATCGGCGGCACGACCGACGTCGCCAGCCGCCCCGAATTCGCGGCCCGCAAGACCGAAAAGCTCATCGACGGCGCGAAGATCACCGGTTGGTTCACCGAAGACTTCACCCTGGCCGAACTGAAGACCCTGCGGGCTCGCGAACGCCTGCCTCAGCTCCGCCCGGCCAGCGCCGCGTTCGATGGCCGCGAGCCGATCGCGACCTACCAGGAGGTCATCGACCTCGCGAAGGCCGAGAGCCGGCGCACGGGCCGCACCATCGGGACCTATCCCGAGATGAAGCACCCGGCCTACTTCGCCAGCATTGACCTGCCGCTGGAGGCGCGCTTGGCGGACGCCCTCAAGGCCAACGACCTGGCCAGCCGAACGGCGCCGGTCTTCGTCCAGTGCTTCGAGGTCGAGCCCCTGAAGACGATCGGCAAGCTGGTCCAGAGCCGCCGCGTCATGCTGGTGGCCCAGGGCGCGGCGCCGGTCGACGTGAAATCCGAGGCTGGCGTCAAGGCCATCGCCGCCTTCGCCGAAGGGCTGGGACCGGAATGGCCGCTGGTGGTCCCGACGACGGGCGGGATGCTTGGCGCGCCGACCGAGTTGGTCAAATGGGCGCACGCGGCGGGACTGCAGGTCCACCCCTGGACCGTGCGCGCCGAGAACGCCTTCCTGCCGAAGAGCCTCCAACGCTGCGACGGCCCGGCCGCCCATGGCGACACTGACGCAGTGTTCAAGGCGATCTACGCCGCCGGCGTCGATGGCGTCTTCAGCGACTTTCCGGCGCTGGCCGTCAAGGCGCGGAAGGGTGTCCAATAGAGCGCGGCAGCTCCAGGTATATGCTGTCGCACCACGTCTCGCCGACCAGCCACGTCTTCTCGGCCCGCCCCGTCTCAATGAAACCCAGGCGAAGCAACAGCCGCAGCGAGGCGTCGTTGCGTGGGTCGACGTCGGCCCGGATCGCCGGGATCGGAAAGGTCTGGAACACGTGAGGGATGATCGCAGAGAGGGCCTCACGGGCCAAGCCCTTCGACCAGTGATCCGGGTGCAGGATGTAGCCGATCTCGGGGACCCGCCAACAGCCGGCCTTCCCGATCACCCGGCCCTCGTATTCCACGACGAAGTCTGAACTCTCGCTGGGATCGGCGGCGATCATGCTGGCAAGCCAGTCGCGCGTCTCAGCCTCGTTCCTATGTGGCGGAGACGACCAGTAGCGCATCGCCAGCGGCTCGCAGAAAACCCGATGTATCGCGCCCAGATCGTCCGCACGCGCTCGCCGCAACCGTAGCCGCTCGGTGCGCAGTTCTGTCACGCCGCCTCGAACTGCAGGGACGCCAGCCGGGCGTAGAGACCATTCTTCGCCACGAGGTCAGCGTGCGTGCCCTCCTCGACCACGCGCCCATCGTCCATGACCACGATCCGGTCGGCCTTCAGCACCGTGGCCAGCCGGTGAGCGATCACCAGGGTCGTGTGGCCCTTCATTGCCTCGTCCAGCGCCCGCTGGACCAGGTGCTCGTTCTCGGCGTCCAGCGCGCTGGTGGCCTCGTCCAGCAGCAGGATCGGCGCCTCGCGGATCAGCGCCCGCGCGATGGCCAGCCGCTGACGCTGGCCGCCCGACAGGGTGCGGGCGCGGTCGCCGACCACCGTCTCCAGCCCCTCCGGCAGCGCCGCCAGGAAGCCCTCGGCCTGCGCCGCGCGCACCACCTTGCGGACATCGTCCTCGCTGGCGCCCTCGCGACCGAAGCGGATGTTGTCGGCGGCCGAGCCTGAGAACAGCGGGCTCTCCTGGGCCACCAGGGCCATGCGCGCGCGCACCTCGGACGGATCGGCGTCGCGCAGGTCGACGCCGTCCAGCAGGATGCGCCCCGACTGCGGGTCGTAGAACCTGAGCAGCAGGCGGAAGACGGTGCTCTTGCCCGCGCCCGAAGGGCCGACCAGCGCCACGCGCTCGCCCGGCCGCACATGCAGGGTGAAGTCCTTGAGCGCCGGCAGCTCGGGGCGGCCAGGATAGGCGAAGGTCACGCCCTCGCAGATCACCTCGCCCTGCGGCGGGCTGGGCAGCGGCGTGGGCTTCGGCGGCGCGGCGACGCCCGGCCGGGCGTCGAGCAGCTCGCCCACGCGTTCCATGGCGCCCGCCGCCTTCTGCACATCACCCCAGGTCTCGCCCAGCGCGCCGACCGAGCCGGCGGCCATCACCGACAGGAACGCGAACTGGAAGAGCGCCCCCCACGAAATCTCCCCGCGCAGTCCGGCGTGCACGCCCAGCCAGAACACGCCGACGATCCCGCCGAACACCAGCACGATCACGGCCGCGGTCATGGCCGCCCGCGTCGCGATCCGCCGCATCTGGGCGCGGAACGCCTGCTCCACCGCCCCGCCGAAGCGGTCGGCGGCGGCCCGCTCGCGCCCGAAGGCCTGCACGGTCTCCAGCGCGTCCAGGCTTTCGCCGGCCGAGCCCACGGCGTCGGCGAACCGGTCCTGGGCCGACGCGGTCAGCTTGCGCACCCGGCGGCCGAACAGGAACAGCGGCGCCAGCACGAAGGGGAACGTCAGCAGAACCAGGCTGGTCAGGTGCGCGCTGACGAACATCAGCAGGATCAACGCCCCGATCAGGGTCAGCAGGTTGCGCAGCGCCACGGAAACCGAGGTCGCGAGCAGGTTCTCGACGATGGCGATGTCGGTGGTCAGCCGCGACAGCACCTCGCCCGTGCGCGTCTGCAGGAAGAACGACGGGTCCAGGGTCAGGATATGGCCATAGGTGGCCTTGCGCAGGTCGGCGACCACCCGCTCGCCCAGACTGGTGACGAAATAGAACCTGAGCGCGGTGGCGATCGCCAGGGTCAGGGCGACGGCGCCCACGACCAGGAACCGGCGGTCCACCGTGGCGGCGTCCAGCCCAGCCTTGGTCAGATTGTCCACCACCAGGCGGATCGCGCCTGACATCCCCAGGGTCGCGCTGGTCGACAGCAGCAGGAACACCAGCGACGCCAGGGCCCGGCCCCAGTGGGCGACCAGGAACGGCCGCAGTCGCCCTAGCGCGCTGACATTACGGCTCTTGCCGCGCTTGGCGGCGTTTTCCGCCAGCGTCTGGGCCATGGCCTGGCCGGCGCTGGGCCGGCCCTCGACTTGGGATCCGGGTGCGAAAGACTCTGGCCCCGGCTCGCTCATCGGTTACGCACCTTGCATTTGTCCGCGCCTTTATTTATACGCGCGGCTTCCTTTTCGACCGCCTTCACCGGCGGCCGGCCCAAGTTGGCCGCTCCAATACGTCAGGCGCCCGTTCGATGAAACAAGACACTCACCCCGACTATCACTTCATCACCGTGGTGATGACCGACGGCACCTCCTATCAGACGCGTTCCACCTACGGGAAGGAAGGCGACACGCTGAACCTGGACATCGACCCGAAGACCCACCCGGCGTGGACCGGCGGCGGTCACCAGATGCTCGACCGTGGCGGCCGCGTGTCGCGCTTCAACGCCAAGTTCGGCGCCTTCACCCGCAAGTAAGCGGCGCGATCCCCGCACAGCCGGGGATCCAGGGCCCACGATTCAGAACGCCGCGAAGGGCAGCCTTCGCGGCGTTTTTCTGATTCATCCCTATCGGGGAAGGGGGCGCGACAGCGCCACTTAGCCCCCGAAGGCGCTCTTCAGGCGGTCCATGTGGCCCAGAACGGGATTGGCCGGCTCGTCGGTCTGGCTCTCGAGATACATCCGCTTGTCCAGGTGACGGACCCGCTCGTAGAGCCGCTCGGCGCGGTCGGCGAGGCCGGTCAGACCACGGGGCAGCTCCTGGCGCGCGGCGTCGGTTTCCCGCGACACGTCCTCGGCGTTCAGGCGATAGCGATCCTCGCAGGCCGAGGCCGGGGCCATGTCGCCCTCACGCACCGCCCGCTGCACCAGCAGCCAGGACGCCACCTGCATCAGGCGGGTCGTCAGGCGCATGCTCTCGGCGGCATAGGCCAGGGCGGCGTTCCGCGACAGCAGCTTGGATTCCTGCCGGCCTTCGCCGTCCAGGTAGCTGGCGGTTTCCTCGACCAGCTCCATGCCCTCCTGGAACGTCCGCTCGAACAGCTCGGAGCGGGCGAAATCCTGGATGACGTTTCCGCGCCAGTCGGGGCTTTGGATATCCTGCATTGGATGCACTCTATACCCGCTTGGGTTTCTAGGCGCTGAACGAAACGTCGCGCCGCGATGTTGCGTGCAACGGCTGTGCCAGGGTCTGTGTCTAGGTGCGGGGCGCGAACAGGGCGTCGGCGGCGGCGCGACCGGACCGCTTCTTGTCGATCTGGGCCCTGACCCGGCGCGCCTCGGCGTCCAGCACCTCGAGCCGCTCTTCAAGCTCCGAGATCCCGAACAGATCCAGGTCCTCGCGCACCGCGTCCAACAACCGCTGCCCGCGGCCGACGCGAACTTCAGCAGGTTCGTCCATTCCTGAACCCTCCTTTGCGTCCCCCGATCCTGGGGCTATCTGAACGCGAGAGCCCGATTTGCGCAAGTTTCAGGACATTCTGCCATGACCAGCCCCCTCGAAGCCGAGACCATGACCGTCGTCGCCATCGAAGGCGGCAAGGGTCCGGCCTCGGCGCTGCACCCCGTCCGCCAGCCGATTCCCGAGCCCGGTCCGGGCCAGATTCTGATCAAGGTGAAGGCCGCCGGCGTCAATCGCCCCGACATCGTCCAGCGTAACGGCGGCTATCCCCCGCCCCCCGGCGCCCCTGACACCATGGGCCTGGAAGTCGCGGGCGAGGTCGCCAGGGCCGCCGGGCGCTGGAAGGTCGGCGACCGGGTCTGCGCCCTGCTGGGCGGCGGCGGCTATGCCGAGTACGCGGTGGTCGACGCCCGCCATGCCCTGCCGATCCCGGCGGGTCTCAGCTTCGAACAGGCCGCGGGCCTGCCCGAGACGGTGTTCACCGTCTACGCCAACGTCTTCGAGCATGGCCGGCTCAAGGCGGGCGAGACCCTGATGGTTCACGGCGCCACATCCGGCATCGGCGTCACCGCGATCCAGATGGCCAAGGCGGCCGGCTGCAAGGTGATCGCCACCGGCCGCGGCGCCGACAAGGCGAAGGCCGCCCTGGCCCTGGGCGCCGACGTGGCCGTCGATGTCACGACCGAGGACTTCGCCGAGGTCGCCAAGCGCGAGGGCGGGGTCGACGTGGTGCTGGAGATGGTCGGCGGCGACTATGTGCTGAAGGACCTCGACGCCCTGAATATGGACGGCCGCATTGTCTTCATCGCCGCCCTGGCCGGGCCCATGCTGAACATGCCGATCTTCGCGATCATGATGAAGCGCGCCGTCCTCACCGGCTCGACGCTGCGCCCCCGCAGCGCCGACGAGAAGGCCCGCCTCACCGCCGAGATCGAGCGGGTGGTCTGGCCCTGGGTGTCCGCCGGCCAGGTGAAGCCGCAGATCGACGCCACCTTCCCGCTGGAAGAGGCCGCCGCCGCTCACGCCCACCTCGAAGCCGGCGCCCACGTCGGCAAGGTGATCCTGGTCACCCAATAGGCGCTTACCGCCCCAGCTGCGCCGCCTCCTTGGCGCAGTCGCGGCTGGGGGCCAGCCCACGCGCGCGGACCGCCGCCACCTCGGCGCGCGCCGCCTCGACGTCCGCCCGGAAGGCCGCCTCGCCGTGCAGGCGCGCCGCCGTGGCCGCCGCCATGGTGCGGCCCTCGTCCACGTCGCTGGCCCAGTGGACATTGCAGACCATGCGGCTGTCGCCGAAGGCGCGGCCCCGCGCTAGGATCGCCTCGGCTCGCGCCGGGTCCACCTCGGCCAGCACCAACGCCCAGCCCCAGCCGATCGCCACGTGGCCCGAGGGATAGGACCCGTCCTTGCGCAGACCCGCCTCGATCGCCGGCGTGCACAGCGGCGCGCCGTTTACCGTGAAGGGCCGGGGGCGCTGGTACTTGGTCTTGGTCGGATAGGTCGACAGCCCGAAGTCGCCCAGGGTGCGGCGCAGCAGTTGGTAGACCTTCGGCGTTTCCGCCTCGCTGATCGGCACGCCCATGGCGCAGGAGAAGGTCCCTGCCACGTTGGGGAAGCTCAGGTCGGCGTCCTGGGTCGCCAAGTCCCAGCGGGGTCCGCCATGCAACGCCACCGCCGCCTTGGCGGCCTCGTCGTCGCGGGCCTGGGCCGCCGATCCTGGGGCGGGCGGCGGCGGCAGCAACGCCAGGCTGCTGGGCGCGCCGCCCCGGGGCAGATACCCGGCGACCACGCCGAGCCGCGCCGCGGCCGCGGGCTGCGCCTCCGCCGTCGGCGCGCTGGCCGGTTGCGCCGTCAACGTCGTCCAGCTGCCTGCGCACACCGCGACCGCCAGGCCCGCCGGCGCAATCCATTTCCGCATCGAAGTCCCCTCCGGCCCGTCACTGGGCGCTGCGCCGTTCTCCCCCAAAGCCGCGCCCTGGACAACGCCGCCATCGGCCGGCGCATGTGTCCATACCGTAAAATCAAAACCGTTGACGCTGCGGAGGCTCAACTTCACCGTCATCGCCGGACCACGAGGCGCGCGATGTGAGAGATGCGCCCGTCCCGACGGGAGGACTGCCGATGACGGCCACGCTTGGCGCGGGCGACGCCCCGCCCCTGAGGTTTGCGACCAAGGTCTTCTATTCGGTGGGGGCCACCGCCACAAATCTGAAGCTCCGCGCGCTGTCGACCTTCCTGGTGATCTTCTACAACCAGGTGGTGGGCCTGCCGCCGCAGCTGGTGGGTTCGATCTTGGCCATGGCCCTGGTGTTCGACGCCGTCCTGGATCCGATCATCGGCCAGATATCGGACAACGTCCGCTCGCGCTGGGGCCGCCGCCACCCGTTCATGCTGGCCGCCGCCCTGCCCTACGCCCTGGCCTTCTACCTGCTGTGGAACCCCCCGGCCGCTTGGGGCCACGGCGCCCTGGCGATCTATCTGGGGGTCTGCCTGTTCGCCGTGCGCTTCTTCGACACCTTCTTCGAGCTGCCGCACCAGGCCCTCGCCCCCGAGCTGGTCCGCGGCTACGACGCGCGCACCAACCTGATGGCCATGCGCCAATTCTTCATGGTGGTGGGTGGGTTGGGCATGACCGTGCTGGCCTATCAGGTGTTCCTCAAGGAACAGCCGGACGGGACCGGCGGTGTCCTCGCCCGCGACGGCTACTTCGCATATTCGGTGACCGGTGCGGTGATCATCTTCGTCACCATCGTGCTGTCGGTGTTCGGCACGGCCAGCCGCATCCCCTACCTGACCCAGGCGCCCGTCCGAAAGATCAGCCTGGGCGCCATGGTCCGCGAGATGCTGCAGACCCTGAACAACCGGGCCTTCCTGTCCGCCGCCCTGGCCATGATGTTCATCGCCGTCGCGGTCGGCGCCCGCAACGGGCTGGAGATCTACTTCGGCCTCTACTTCTGGGAGCTGAAGCAGGCCCAGCTGGCCGGCCTCGCCACCATGAGCGTCATCGGCGGCTTTCTGGGCGTGGGCTTGGCGCCCATCGTCGGACGGGTCTTCGGCAAGAAGTATGGGGTGATCGCGGTCTTCGCGACCGCGGTCCTCGTCCACATCACCCCCGTCTCCCTGCGCCTGCTGGATCTCGCGCCAGCCAACGGCACCACGGCCCTGCTCTGGCTGCTCTACGGGGAGGAAATCATCAACGCGACCTTCGCCGGCGCCACAGGCATCCTGCTGGCCTCGATCATCGCCGACGTGGTCGAGGACGCCGAGGTCAAGACCGGCCGCCGGTCCGAGGGCCTGCTGATGTCGGCCAACAACCTGTTCCGCAAGGTGATTTCCGGGATGGGCATCTTCATCGCCACCGGCGTGCTGACCCTGGTGGGCTTCCCGGACAAGGCCGAGCGGGGTCAGGTCGCGCCCGAGGTCCTGCAGGGCCTGGGCCTGGCCTATATCCCGACCATCGTCGGGCTCTACGGCGTCGCCATCGCCCTGCTGCTGACCTACAGCATCAGCCGCGCCCGCCACGAGGCGAACCTGGACACCCTGGCCGCCCGCGCCGCCGAGCAGGCCGCCGCCGAGGCTGGGCCAGGCATCGGCTCCGGTGAACTCCCCACGCCACGGGGCTGATCCTCACGACAAAACGCCGCCGGCCCAGGGACCGGCGGCGTTCCGCGCTTCGATATAGAGGCGGGACGGAGGCGCTGGCGCGCCCCGTCTCACCCGTTGATCAGAACGTGTAGCGGAGGGTGGCCGACATCGTACGACCGTTGTACGCACGGGCCAGGACAACACCCGTCGCCGGGATGGCGCCCTGTTCCACGTCCGACAGGGCCAGCTTGTTGAACAGGTTGTTGACGTTGAGCATCACCTCGACGTTTTCGGCGGGCCGCACCTGCACGAAGGCGTTGACCAGGGTGTAGGCCGGCAGCTTCAGCAGGTTGACGTCCTGCGCGTAGCTGCTGGTGGTGCCGATCACGTTCGCGCCGACCGTGACGCGCTCGAACTCGACCTGCGGCGTGACGGCATAGATGAAGTCCGCCTGGTGGCGCGGGGTGTTGCCGATCAGGGCCGCGTTCGTGGCGTCGTTCGAGATCTTGGCGTCGGTGTAGGTCGCGCCAGCCGTGACGCTGAACGGACCGTGACGCACGCCGGCCTCCAGCTCGACACCCTTGGCCTTGTAGTCGCGGACGATGTTCAGGACCGCGGCGGAGCCGTCGGCGCCGCTGACGATCTGGGCGTTGCGCTCACCGGTCCGGGCGGAGAAGCCCGTCACGTTGACCGTCACGCCGCCCGCCCGGTACTTCAGGCCCAGTTCCGCCTGCTTCACCGTATCGTAGCCGCTGGCCTTATCGACCAGCTTGCCGGTGTTGTAGTTGACCGCCGGGGTGAACAGGATCTTGTCGGCCGACGCGCGGCCGCCGCGGCTGTAGCGCCCGAACACGGCCAGTTGCTCGGCGACGCGGTAGTTCACGCCCGCCGAATAGCTGAGATAGTGGTAGTCATAGTCGACCAGGCCGGGCTGGCCGAGCGGCAGGATGGACACCTTGGTTTCGGCGGTCGAAATGACGCCGTTCCGGTTCATGTCGAACGAGGTCTGCGCGACCCGTCCGCCGCCCAGTTCCGCCCCGTAGAGCGTGCCGTTCACCTTGCCCATGTCGTAGCGAAGGCTGCCGCCGACCGCGAGCTTGCCGACCTTGTAGTTCACCGACGCGTAGGGGGCGTCGACGCCGTAGTTCATGTCGTAGCTGCGGTGGAAGGTGGTGCCCAACCCATACTGAATGTAGCCGTCCTGGGTGAACGGGACGCCCGCCGCCGTCGCGACGTTGATCAGGGTGGCGTCGCCGTCGCCCGCGACGCTGGCCAGCACGTTGAGGAAGGTCAGGTAGGTCGAGTAGTCCTGCGACGACTTGTAGAAGCCGACGGTCGTGGTCAGGTCGCCGGCGCCGACAGACCAGACGCGGCTGGCGCGGATGTCGTTGGTGGCGTTGTCCAGGCTCTTGATTTTGGTGTCGAGCTGCAGCGACGACGTCAGGAGGCCGTTACCGTTGAGGGCGGCCGGGCTGGCGATCGTCTGACCGGCCAGCGGGCCGGTGGCGTAGCTGAGGACGCCGCCGGGGCCGCCGTACGTCACCGCGAGCGTGGCCGCCCGGTTGACGGCGATCGGCCGGAGGGCTCGGTTGCCACCCCCGATGTCCGCGACACGGAATTTTTCGCTGATGGTCCAGCCAGCGACGTCGAACTGGGCGTCGAGGCCGATCGACTTGACCACGGCGTGCTGGCCGTCGCGCAGGTCGTCGTTCGCGATGTTATTATTGCGGTCGAGGGTCACGACGTTGCTGACATAGGGCGACAGCAGTGAATCGGTCTTCGGATTGAAGTTGGCCGGCGCGGTGAAGGTCGGGTCCGCATTGGTCCCCGAGACCAGGATCGGCGTGAACTGATAGACGGGCGTGCGATCGTCCAGGTACTTGCCGGAAATCCGGATGTAGCCGTTGTCGAACGTCTTGGTGATGTTGGCCTTGATCTGACCGCCCTTCATGGCGGTGAAGCCGACGTCACGCGGGCCTTCGCCCTGGCGGTAGAAGCCGCCGATGTGCATGCGCAGGGTGTCGCTGATCTTGTAGCCGTACTCGCCGTCGACCCGCTTCTCACCGTAGTTGAGGCCGTAGGTCGCCTGCACGGCGCCGCCCTCGGTGTCCCCGGTCTTGGAGATCAGGTTGATCACGCCGCCTGGCGAGTTCGAGGCGAAGGTCGAGGCGGACCCGCCACGGATGGTCTCGATGGCCGAGAGGTTCAAGTCGCCGCGCATGAACATGTCGACGCCGAGCTGATACATGTCGCCGAATTCCAGGACCGGCAGGCCGTCCTCCTGGAATTGGACATACTTCGAGCCGGTGCCCGACAGCGGCAGGCCGCGGATCGAATAGTTGTCGTTACCTTCGCCAACCGCGTATTCGGCGCGGATGCCGGGGATGTTGCGCAACACCTCGCCGAGGGAGCGCGCGCCGAGCACCTGAATCTCGGACTCGCGCAGAGCGCTGGTCGAGGTGGCGCTGTCCAGGCGGTCACGGCCCTTGGCGACGCCCGTCGAGAACACAGCTTCGGTGTTCGCCGGCTTGGCCGCATCGGCGGCCTGGGCGACCGTCGGCGCAATCAGCAGAAGGGGCGCGATGGCCGCGGAAACGTACAAGTGCTTCATCGAACGGGTCTTCCTAGTTTCCATTTTGAAGAATGTGGTTCTTCCAAGCCTTTGTTTGGACGCAATGTCTAACTTATGCATTAATCACGGTGACATTTGCGGGACCCCGAACTTATGGAAGTCCACTCTTTACCTGCGACATCTTGTCCCAGGGGATTGTATATAATGACGCTTTGTTTTTGATCTCAACGATCAGCGCTTCGAACAGCGGCGCCTGCGCCAAGCCTGAAGCGGGCGGGTCGGGTCACGCGAGACACACCGACGGCCGCGAAGACGGTCGGGGCCGGCGCGCAACCGCACCAGCCCCACCAGGTCCTAGAAGGCGTAGCGAAGCGTGCCGGAGACGGTCCGCCCGTTGTAGGCCCGCCCGATGACCACGCCGGTGGCCGGGATGGTCGCCTGCACCGTCTCGGCGATGGCTACCTTGTCGAACAGGTTGTTGACGTTGAGCATCAGCTGCACCCGCTCGGTCGGCCGCACCTGCACGAAGGCGTTGACGAGTTCGAAGCCGGGAAGCTTCAGCTGGTTGGTGTCCTGCGCGTAGCTATTGGTCGTGCCGATCACGTTCACGCCGACCGTCGCGAACTTCGTCTCATATTGCGGCGTGACCGCGAAGATCAGATCAGCCTGGTGCCGCGGCGTGTTGCCGACGAAAGCCGGGTGCGTGGCGTCCTTGGAGATCTTGGCGTCGGTGTAGGTCGCGCCGGCTGTGACGCTGAACGGGCCGTGACGTACGCCGGCCTCGAGCTCGACGCCCTTGGCCTTGTAGCCGCGCACGATATTCTCGACCTGGATCGTGCCATCGGGGCGACTGTTGATCTGCAGGTTGCGTTCGCCGGTCCGCGCGGAGAATCCCGTGATGTTCACGGTGACGCCGTCCTTGCGGTACTTCAGCCCGAGTTCGGCCTGCTTGACGGTGTCGTAGGCGCTGGCTTTGTCGTTGAGCTTGCCGGTGTCGTAGTTGACCGCCGGCGTGAACAGGATCGTGTCGGCCGATGCGCGGCCACCCCGGCTATAGCGGCCGAAGACGGCCAGCGGCTCAGCGATGCGATAGTTCACCCCGGCCGAGTAGCTCAGGTAGTGATAGTCATAGTCGACCCGCCCGGGACGGCCGAGCGGCAGCGTGGCCGTCTGCGCTTCGGCCGCGGAGATCACGCCGTCTCGATTGATGTCGACGGACGCGACGCCCACGCGGCCGCCGCCCAGTTCGGCGCCGAACAGCGTGCCCTTAACGTCGCCCATGTCGTAGCGCAGGCTTCCGCCCACCGCGACCTTGCCGAGGCGATAGTTCAGCGACGCATAGGGGGCCTTGACCCCGTAGTTCACGTCATAGCTGCGGTGATAGATCGGCCCTAGCAGGCCGAACGAAATGTATCCGTTCTGGGTCGTCGGCACGCCGGCCGCCGTCCTGACGTTGACCAGCGCGCTGTCGCCGTTGCCCGCGACATCCGTCAGCACGTTGAGGAATGACCAGTACGTATCGTAGTCCTGCGACGAAGCGTAGAAGCCGACCGTCGTGGTCAGTTCGCCGGCGCCGACATTCCACACGCGGCTGGCGCGCAGGTCGTTGGTGGCGTTGTTCAGGCTGTTGGCCTCAACGTCGAGGAAGATCGACGAGGTCAGCAGGCCGTTGCCGTTCAAGGTCGACGGACTGCCGATGACTTGGCCGGTATGCGGACCGGTGGCGTAGCTGAGAACCCCGCCGGGACCGCCGTACACCACCGCCAGCGCCGCCGCCGGCGCCACGGCGATCGGCGACAGGCTGCGGTTGGCGCCCGATACGTCGGAAAAGCGGAACTTCTCGCTCAGCGACCATCCGGCGACGTCGAACTGCGCATCGAGGCCGACCGACTTGACCACAGCGTGCATCCCGTCGCGGACGTCGTCGCGCGTGAGGTTGTTGGCCCGGTCCAGGGTCAGAATGTTGGTGGTGTTCTGCGACACCAGCAGGTCGGTCTGAATGTCGAGCGTGCCGGCGTTGCCGAAGCTCGGATTGGCATCCGACCCCGTGACACGGATCGGGACGGTCTGATTGACCGGGGTATGGTCGTCCAGGATCTTTCCGTAGACCCGGATGTAGCCGTTCTCGAAGGTCTTGGTGACATTGACCTTTAACTGGCCGCCCTCGTAGGCCTTGAAGCCCACGTTCCGCGGCCCCTCGCCCTCGCGATAGAAGCCGCCAACATGCAGGCGCAGCGTGTCGCTCAGCTGGTAGCCATAGTCGGCGTCGAGCCGCTTCTCGCCGTAGTTGAGGCCGTAGGTCGCCTGCACGGCGCCGCCTTCGACATCGCCGGTCTTCGAAATCAGGTTGATCACCCCGCCGGGCGAGTTCGAGGCGAAGGTCGACGCCGATCCGCCGCGAATCGTCTCCACCTGCGCCAGGTTCAGATCGACACGCATGAACATGTCCGGACCGAACGGCTGCATATCGCCGAATTCCAGGACCGGCAGGCCATCTTCCTGAATTTGCACGAACTTCGAGCCAGTGCCGGACAGCGGCAGGCCGCGGATCGAGAAGTTGGCGTTGCCTTCGCCCACCGCGTACTCGGCGCGGATGCCGGGAATGTTGCGCAGGACCTCGCCCAGCGAGCGCGCGCCGAAGGTCTGGATGTCGGTCGCCCGCAGGGCGCTGGTCGATGTCGCGCTGTCGAGACGGTCGCGCCCCTTGGCCACGCCGGTCGAAAACACCGCCTCGCCGCTCGTCTTCGCCCCCGCCGTCGGCATCGCCTTGTCCGCAGCCTTGGCCTCGGCGTCCCGCGCATTGGCGATCGCCGGCGCGGCTAAGATGAGCGGCGCGATCGCCACGGAAACAAGCAGACACTTCATAGACTTACAGATCCCAATCAATACCGTTCTGGTATTGCGCTAAATTACAGATTTCATTGGCGGACAATTTGCACCTGGGAGACCGGGGAACGACTCTCACTTGGCTACAACAATCAAATATCCGCGATAATCTGAAACGATATTCACCTCGATAAGCATTCCATGCGCCGACATCTCTTTATGCGCGCATGGAATGGGTCCCGGGCTGGCCTGACTGAATCCTAGGCGACCCGGGCCAGCCGGGCCCCATGGGACGTCGAGCCGACATCGCTGGCGCCCGAGCGCAGCCGGAACCGGGCGACCAGGGTGGCCAGTTCGTCGGCTTCCGCGGCCAGGTTGCGGGCGGCCGCGGTGGCCTCCTTCACCATGGCGGCGTTCTGCTGCGTCATGTTCTCCATGCTCGCGACGGCGGTGCTGACCTGCTTCAGGTTGTCGGCCTGGGTTTCGGTGCTTTGCGCGATCTCGTTGATGAGCGCGTTGGTGTCGTCGATCTTCGCGCCGATCTGCGTGAGCATCTGACCGGTGTCGCCGACCCGGCCCACACCGCTGCCGACCTGTTCGGAGGACGTGTTGATCAGCGTCTTGATGTCCCGCGCGGCGTCGGCGGACCGCTGCGCAAGCGCGCGGACTTCCGAGGCCACGACCGCGAAGCCCTTGCCCGCATCGCCGGCCCGGGCCGCTTCGACCCCGGCGTTCAGGGCCAGCAGGTTGGTCTGGAAGGTGATGCTGTCGATCAGGTTGATGATCTGGCTGATCTCTTCCGAACTGGTCTGGATCGCGTCCATGGCCGAGATGGCTTCGTTCACGATCGCCCCGCCCTCGACGGCGTTGCCGTTGGCGATCTCGATGGCCGTCCGCGCGTCGGCGGCCCGCTGCGCGGTTTCGCCGACCATCACCGTGACCTGCTTGGTCGCCGTGCTCGTATCCTGCAGGCGCGAGGCCTGCTGTTCGGTGCGCCGCGACAGGTCCTCGGACGCCGAGTAGATCTCGGCCGCGCCCAGGTGCACGCTCTTCGCCGATTGCGCCACGCCGGAAATGCTGCGCTCCAGCCCTTCGACCGCGCTGTTGAACGACTGCCGCAGGCGCTCGTACTCGGGCTCGAACGGGGTGGTGATCGCGTGGGTCAGGTCGCCGGAGGCCAGCGCCGCCAGCGCGGTGTCCAGGGTCTCGACCACCCGCCGCTGGGCCGCCTCGGCGCCCGCCTTGGCGCGGTCGGCTTCTTCCTTGGCGCGGTCGGCCGCTTCCTTCGCCCGGTCCGCCTCGGCCTTGGCCAGGGCGGCGTCGCGGAAGACCAGCACGGCGCGGGCCATGTCGCCTAGCTCGTCGGCGCGGTCCGCATCGACGGCGATGTCATTGTCGCCCGTGGCGAGCTGGGTCATCGCATGGGTCAAGACGGTAATCGGTTGCGCGATGGAGCGGCTCAGCATCCGCGACAGGGCCATGGCGACCGCGATGAGCGCGATGCCTCCGATGACCAGGGCCGCGATGGCCGTGATGATGGCGGTCTGCTGACGCGCCCCGTTCTCGGCGATGTTCTTCGACTCGACCTTGCGCACGTCGCGGAGCGGCAGCACAGCGGCGCTGACCAGAACCTTGGAGCCCGCGTCGCGGACCATCTGCTGCGCCTCGTCGCGGCGACCGGACTTGACCACCTGGATCAGGCGATCGCCCCAGTCCTTGCGCCAGGCCACGGTCGCGACGCGCGACTCCTCGATGTCCTGCAGCATTTTCGGGTCGGTGAGCGTCGCCTTGAGGTTCGCCGACACGCGATCGTACTCGTCGCGACCCTCGTAGTACGACTTCAGATAGGTCTCGTCGCCCGTCACCAGGAAGCCGCGGAGCTGACTGTTCTGACGAAGAATAGCTGTCTCAAGTGACAGCGCATCGGCGTGAATAGCCTGACTGTGATTGTTGCTTTCCGTAGAAGCGCGAATCATCAAGATCGTAATCAGAAACACGACCATCATGATCGCCGCAGAGACACAGATCATCACGAAGGACAGGCTGAGCTTCTTTGGGATGTTCATCGCAAGCTTCATGTTTCTACATTGGCCCCTGGGAGCCATCCTGGCGCACGTTACGTCGGGCGGACTTTCCACCTCGATTTCAGCACTCACACCTAGGGGATTTTCCTTGCCCTCCCGTTAATGACGATGGGCGACGAGGCAATCTTCTGCAAAATTTCGGGTATCCGCCGTTCGCGGACCTGTAATTTAGAGCGCCTTAAGGGCTCTTGCCTAATCTGATCACCTATAAAGATGGGAAGCGGTGAGAAACGTAGACCACGTGCCGCTTTGTCGCAGCTTCCCGGTCATATGACGCCTCCCAGTTCTCGGATGGCGTCCAGGGTGCGAGTTGGATTTTGGCGATGATACTTGAGATCACTGGCGGTACTTACGCGCTGACCCGCCAGGCTCAGAGCTGCCGATCGGCCGGCTCGTCCTTCGTCGCCGACGTGCTCGAGGCCGTGGATCGCCAGCTCGAACACGCCCCGCTGTCCGGTGAGATGATCCGCGGCTGGCCCGGCGATCCGGGGGCTGCGGCGGTCGCCTTGCGTGTCAACGGCGCGCTCCACGCGCTCGCCCGCCGCGGTCGGCCTCGCTATCTCGCCGAGCTCTACAGCGGCGCCCACGACGACTTCGATGGCGCCATCGCTGAAGCTCTGTCGCAGGAAGACCAGTTCATCGCCGACTGGATCCGCTACCCGACCCAGACCAACGAAGTGGCGCGCGGCGCGGCGATCATGTCGGCGCTCATGTGGGTGGCCGCCGAGCGGCCCATGCCCTTCGAGATCCTGGAACTCGGCTCCAGCTGCGGCCTCAACCTCAACCTCGCGCGCTACGCCTACAAGCTGGGCGAGGTCGAGGCCGGCGACCCCTTCTCCACCGTGCGCATCGCGCCGGAATGGCGGGGCGGACCGGTCCCCGTGGCGCCGGTCTCGATCGTCTCGGCCCGCGGTGTCGATCTCCACCCGCTCGACCCGTCCGACCCCCGCGACCGCGAACGGCTGCTGTCGTTCACCTGGGCCGATCAGCCGGCCCGCTCCAAGCGCCTCGAACAGGCGCTGGCGACCGCCATCGTCCACCCGCCAAGGGTCGATCAGGGCGACGCCCGCCAGTGGCTGAGCAAGCGCCTGGGCGCGCGCCAGCCGGACGGCGTCTGCCGCGCCGTGGTCCACACCATGTTCCTGCAGTACCTGGACGACCCGGGCCAACGCGCGGTGTCCGCCGTGCTGCGCGCCGCCGGGGCCGCCGCGACGCCGGACCGGCCGCTGGTCGAGATCGGCTTCGAATGGACCCCCGACCGTAAGGAGGTCCAGCTGCGCCTCACCGCCTGGCCCAAGGGCGAGACCACCATCCTCGCCAGGTGCCACCCCTACGGCGACTGGATCGAGTGGCTGGGCCGCGACAGCTAGGCGGCGCGCCTCACAATAGCGTGCCCTTCAGGATCACCAGGGCGACGCTGAAGTAGATCACCAGGCCCGTGACATCCACGAGGGTCGCCACGAACGGCGCCGAGGCGCTGGCCGGGTCGAAGCCCAGGCGCTTCAGGGCGAACGGCAGCATCGAGCCCGACAGCGAGCCGAAGGTGACGATACCGACCAACCCCGCGCAGACGGTGAGCGCGATCAACGGCCAGTGCGGGCCATAGTCGTAGATCCCGGCGACCTGCCAGATGCTGATCCGCACCATCGCGATCAGGCCCAGGATCGCGCCCAGGGTGAGGCCCGTCGGAACCTCGCGGACCGCCACCCGCCACCAGTCCCGCAAGCGCAGTTGCTGCAACGCCAAGGCCCGGATCAGCAGCGATGTCGCCTGCGACCCCGAGTTGCCGCCCGAGCTCATGATCAGCGGAATGAACAGGGTCAGCACGACCGCCTTGGCCAGCTCCCCCTCGAAATGCTGCATGGCGCTGGCGGTGAGCATCTCTCCCAGGAACAGCGCGCAGAGCCAGCCGGCGCGTTTGCGGATCATGCCGCGGAAGCCGATCTGCATATAAGGCTCGGCTGTCGCCTCGACGCCGCCGAACTTGTGCACGTCCTCGGTGCTCTCGGCGACGATGGCGTCGATCACATCGTCCACGGTGACGATCCCCAGGACCTGCCGCCGCTCATTGAGGACCGGAACCGACAACAGGTCGTGCACCGAGATCAGCCGCGCCACCTCTTCGCGGTCGGTGTCGGCATGGACCACGATCGGCTCGCGGCCCGGCCCCACCTCCAGGATCGGCGTCTCGGGCTCGGCCGAGATCAGCTGGCGGAGCGTGACGATGCGCGCAAGCGACCGGCCCGGCGCCGCCAGGACGTGGATCGCATAGATCGTTTCGCGGCTGCGCTCGACCGCCTTCACGTGATCCAGCGTCTGCGCGGCCGTGTAGGACGCCGGCACGCTGACGAACTCGGTGGTCATCAGCGCGCCCGCCGTATGCGGGCCGTAGGCGAGCAGTTGCTTCAGGCCCGAGGCCGTCTCGAAGTCGAGCTTGGTCAACAGCCGTGTGCGGTCGTCGCCGTCCAGCTCGCGTAGCGCCGCCGCCGCACGGTCCGCCGACATGGCCGCCAGCATCCGGCCGGCGAGCCCGTTCGGGAACAGCAGCAGAAGGTCCCCCGGCCGCGCCAGTTCGGGGCGATCGAAGACCTCCACGGCGCGATCGAGGGGCAGGTGCGACAGGACCCCTGCGGCGTCCTCCAGGCGAGTCTGGTTCAGCCGCGCGACGATGTCGGCGACGTGCTCGCCGACAACCTCGGCGAACAGGACGGAATCCACGGGCAGGGCCGTGGCGGCTTTGATGTCTTGCATAGGCTCATCTCCGGTCCGCCGGCGCGGCGGACGTGACGAGCCGACCCAGCCGGGTCAGGCCACGAACGGCCGCGACGGCGCGAACAATCGACTGTGACTGTCGCTGGGCATGGGGGTTTGCGGTTCCTTTGACGCCCGGCACGATGATGTGCGGGACAGCGGGCAGATGTGCCCGAGGCGCCAGGCTGTCAAGCGTGGCCCGGTCCGGCCGCCGGCGCGCCGAGGGGTGTCCGCCTCGGCGTGCCGGCGACCTCGCCGTTTTGGAAAGATGACGGCGGCGCTTAGGCCCCCGCCGCCGACAGCGCCTGGTCCAGGTCGGCGATGATGTCGTCGATGTGTTCGAGGCCGATGGAGAGGCGCACATAGCCCGGCGACACGCCTGTCGCGAGCTGGGCCTCGGCGTCCAGCTGCGAATGCGTGGTCGAGGCCGGGTGGATGGCCAGGCTGCGCGCGTCGCCGATGTTGGCCACGTGGTACAGCAGCTTCAGGCCGTCGATGAACCGCTTGCCAGCCTCTACGCCGCCGGACAGTTCGAACCCGACCAGGCCGCCGAAACCGCCCGTCAAATACTTGTCCGCCCGCGCCCGGGCCACGCCGCTCTGCTGCGTCGGGTGGATCACCCGCGACACGCCCGCCCGACCGGCCAGCCAGGCGGCCACCTTCGCGGCGTTCTCGCAGTGGCGCGGCATGCGCAGGGGCACGGTCTCCACGCCCTGCAACAGTTGGAAGGCGTTGAACGGCGACAGCGCCGCGCCCAGGTCGCGCAGTAGCACCGTGCGGGCGCGCATGATGTAGGCGATGGGCCCCAGCGGCTTCACCGCCTCGGTCCAGATCGCCCCGTGGTAAGAGGGATCGGGGCTGTTCAGCGCCGGCTGGCGCGCACTCGCCGCCGCCCAGTCGAAACCGCCGCCGTCGACGATCAGCCCGCCGATCGAGGTGCCGTGGCCGCCAAGGTACTTCGTCGCCGAATAGACGACGATGGCCGCCCCGTGGGCCAGGGGCTTGCACAGCAGCGGCGCGGCGGTGTTGTCCATGATCAGCGGCACGCCCACCGCCCGACCGATGGCGGCCACCTCGGCGATCGGGAAGACCTCCAGCTTCGGGTTCGGCAGGGTCTCGGCGTAGTAGGCGCGGGTCTTGTCGTCGGTCGCGCGGGCAAAGGCTTCCGGGTCGGCGGGGTCCACGAACCGCACCTCGATCCCCTGGTCGCGGAGCGTATTGGCGAACAGGTTCCAGGTGCCGCCATAGAGCGCGGTGGAGCTGACGACGTTGTCGCCGGCCTTGGCCAGGGTCTGGATCGCCAGGGCCGAAGCCGCCTGGCCCGAGGCCACCGCGAGCGCCGCCACGCCGCCCTCGAGCGCCGCGACGCGCTGCTCCAGCACGTCGGTCGTCGGGTTCATGATCCGCGTGTAGATGTTGCCCAGCTCCTGCAGAGCGAACAGGGCCGAGGCGTGGTCGGTGTCGCGGAACTGGTAGGACGTCGTCTGGTGGATGGGCACCGCCACCGACCCGGTCGTGGGATCGGCCCGCCAGCCAGCGTGAAGCGCGAGCGTTTCCGGGTGCAGCGTACGGCCTGACATAATCCACCTCGTCCTTGGGAATCCTGAGGACGACCGCTGCCAGCTTTGCGGGCGACGGGCAATGGCCGGCACGGCCCGCCCGTGACGGACCCTCCGGTTCGAGACGCGACCGGAACCGCTGACTTGTGACACGACATATGCCAAAACAATGCGCAAATGATCTCGGGGAACGTCATGCGCTTCGCCATTGGACGACATCTCGCCGGCCTCGGCCTGGCCAGTCTGATCGCCCTCGGCCCCGCCTCGGCGGCGCCGTCCTTGATGGCGGCCCCTCTAGCCGTGGGGCCGCAGGCCGTGGGTCCGCAGGCGCCGGCGGCCAGGCGCCCGAACATCGTGCTCATCCTGGTGGACGACGCCGCCTTGATGGACTTCGGCGCCTTTGGCGGCGAGGCCCGCACACCCCACATCGACCGGCTGGCGCGGTCGGGGGCGATGTTCACAAGCTATCGAACGTCCCCCCTCTGTTCGCCCTCGCGGGCCATGCTGCTGACCGGGGTGGACAACCACCGCGCCGGGGTGGCGACCATCGAGGAGATCCTGCCGCCCTCTCAGAAGGACAAGCGCGGCTACGGCCTCAGGATCGAGCCCGGCGTCCTCACCATCGCCGACCGGCTCAAGGCCGAAGGCTATCGCACCCTGATGGCCGGCAAGTGGCATCTCGGGCACGGGGACGGCGCCCTGCCCGACAGCCATGGCTTCGATCGGTCCCTGGCGCTGGATGCGTCCGGCGCCGACAACTGGGCCGCGAAGCCGTACATGCCCTACTATACCGAGGCGCCCTGGTTCGAGGACGGCAAGCCGGCCAAGTTGCCCAAGCGGTTCTATTCGTCGGACCTGCTGGTGGATCGGCTGCGAACCTACATCGACGAGACGCCGCCCGGCGCACAGCCGTTCTTCGCCTATCTGGCCTTCCAGGCGGTGCACATCCCGGTCCAGGCGCCGCGCGAGGTGTCCGACCGCTACAAGGGCCGGTTCGACGCGGGCTGGGCGGCGATGCGGGCGGCGCGGAACGCCCGGGCCAAGGCCCTGGGCTTGATCCCGCAGGACGCGCCGACCACCGGCATGCCGCAGGATGCGCGGGCCTGGGACAAGCTGACCCCGAAGGAACGGGCCATCTACGCCCGGTCCATGGAAGTCTACGCCGGGATGCTGGAGTCCATGGACGCCAGCATCGGCCGGCTGATGCAGCACCTGGCGGACCGCGGCGAGTTGGACAACACCCTGTTCGTCGTCACGTCCGACAACGGTCCCGAGTTCAGCGACCCCGTGCACGCCCCCGGCATGAACGTCTGGATGCCGCTGCATGGCTACGCCTGGCGACGGGACGGGCTAGGCGAGCGGGGCAGCCTGAACTTCATCGGCCGAGACTGGGCGTCCGCCCTGGCGGCCCCCAGCCGGCTTTACAAATTCTACACGACCGAAGGCGGCCTTCGCGTGCCGCTGATCCTGTCCGGCCCGGGCGTGACGGCGGGCGCCCGGATCGGCGCTCCGGTCTTCGTCACCGACGTCACGCCGACCCTGATCGACCTGGCCGGGGCCACGACCAGTCCGCCCGGCGCAGCCATGGATGGGCGCAGTCTGAAAGCCGTCCTGACGGGCAAGGCGAAGACCGTCCGCGCCGATCATGAGCCGGTGGGCATCGAGGTCTCCGGCAATGCGGCGCTGTTCCGAGGAAGCCTCAAGATCACCCGGGTGATGCCCCCGATGGGTGACGGCCAATGGCGCCTCTACGACCTGGCCGTCGATCCGGGGGAGACCCGCGACCTGTCCCGGGACCGGCCCGAGCTGATGGCCGAAATGCTCAAGGACTACGCCGCCTACGAGGTTCGGGTGGGTGTGGCCAAGCTGCCCCCCGGCTACACCACCCAGCAGCAGCTGATGGCGAACGCCCTCGGCCGCCAGAAGGGCTCCATCGGCATCATGGCCGGGGGCGCCGTTGTCCTGGCCTTGGCCGGGCTCGGATTTTTCCTCTGGCGCCGACGCAGGGCCCGGCGGTGAGCGACGGTGTCCATGTGCTGCACGGGCTGAAGCTGTCCTATTTCACGGGCAAGCTTGAGGCATACCTCCAGGTGAAGGGCGTCGCCTTTCGGTTCGTGGAAATGGATACGGCCGACTTCCGCGCCTGCGCCCGCGCCACCGGGATCGCGCAGATGCCGCAGCTGGAGACTCCCCAAGGCGGCTGGCTCACCGACACGACCGCGATCATCGGCCGGTTCGAGGATTTGGGGGAAGGAGTGCGTCTGCGACCCGTCGCGCCGGCCGCCGCCTTCATCAGCCTGCTGCTGGAGGACGCGTTCGACGAGTGGCTGTGGCGCCCGGCCCTCTACTATCGCTGGGCCTTCGTGGAGGACGCCCGGCTGATGAGCCGCCAGATCGCCCGCACCCTGCTGCGTGACGTTCCCGGCCCCCTCTGGCTACGCGACCTCGCCATCCGCGCCCGCCAGCGGCGGGAGTTCCTGGCGCGGGACGGCGTCACCCGCACGACAGCGCCCGCGATCGCGCGCCTCTACCGCGAGGTGCTGGCGGTGCTGGAGCCGATGCTCGCGACGCGCCCCTTCCTGCTGGGCCCGCGCCCTTGCGAGGCCGACTTCGGCCTGTTCGGCTCGATGTTCCGACACTTCGCCAGCGATCCGACGCCAAGCGCCCTGATGCGGGAGACAGCGCCCGCGGTGCTGGCGTGGACCGCCCGGCTCTGGAAAACCCGGCCCCATGACCTCCTGGGCGTCCCCGACATCGTCGAGGCGCCCGCTGACCTTGACCCCCTGCTGGCGCTCGTGGCGCGCGACCATCTGCCGGAACTGAGCGGTCATCTGGACGCGGTGGTGGCGGGGCGGCCGGTGGCCCGCTTCCAAGCCTGCGGCGTCGCCTGGCGCGTACCGGCCTCACCCTACCGCGCCGAAGGCTTGTTGGCCCTGCGCCGCGCCTTCGCGGCCTTGCCCGCCGAGGCCCGGCTCGACGTCGCGTCCCGGCTGGGCGGCGGCGTACAGGCGCTGGAGGGCGGCCTGCCGACGCTTCCCGCGCGGCCGCCGGGGCCGCCGCGCGATCGCCACCTGCGCGGCTGATCGCCGTCCAACCTACCGCTCGAAGATGCCCATCAGCAGCGGCCGGACGAACACCGCCGCCGCCGCCTTTGGCCGGACGTCCGGGACCAGATAGCCCAGCTCGGCGCAGGCGTTGAGCGTGGCGCTCAGCATCTGGGCGGCGATGAAGGGATCCACGGGCCGGATCGAGCCCTCGGCGATGCCATCCGAGATCATCGAGGCGAAGCGGTCGGAGACGCGGTTCGAGTGCTCGACCATGACGCCGCGAATCTGCTCCGGCAGGGCGGTCAGCGCGGTGCTGCGCAGCAGCGGGCCGTGGTCGGACAGCTGGAACTCCGCCAGGGCGGCGGCGCAGGCCGAGACCTTGGCCCACTGGTCGCCCGGCAGGTCCAGGGCCAGCCGTTGCGCGCGGGTCATCACCTCGAAGCTGCGCTCGAAGCAGGTGACCACCAGGTCGTCCTTGGCCTCGTTGTGGTGGTAGAAGCTGCCCTTGGTGACGTTCAGCTCGGCCGAAATCTTGTCGACCGAGGCGCCGCGATAGCCGCGCAGGTTGATCAGCCGCGTCGCCGCCAGCAGGAAGGTCTCGCGCGCCTGTTCCGGTCGGTCGTGGCCGGCCAGTTCGCAGACCGTGATCGCCGCGGGGCTCCACGCGACACCCTCGGGCGCCAGACCGTGCAGGACGATATCCACCATGCGGTCCCGCACCCGCGGGTAGTCTTCCGGATCGTACTTCGAGAGCCAGGCGGCGCCCCAGAACACCTGTTCCAGCAGCATCCGCGTGCGCGCCGTGCGTCGCCCGCGCGACATCCAGCACAGGTCCGGATGGTCGAAGATCTGCCGCGTCTTGCGGAACAGGCGACCGTAGGTGCTCGCAACCTCCTCGCGGCGGGGTGAGGTCAGAGCCCGCAATTCCGAGATGATCGGCAACGGCGGCGCGGCGCCCGCCGCCGCCTTGGCCAGCACGTCCAGATAGCCCGTGAAGAAGGCGTGCAGGCGCTCGGGCGGCGTGGCCTCGCGCACCGCCTGCTCGGCCAGGTCGTGCAGGGTCTCGATGCCCCGGGTGATGCTGGCGGCCGCCAGATCGTCCTTACGCTTGAAGTAGTAGGTGACGCTGGTGGTCGACAGGTCGACCGCCGCGGCGGTGTCGCCCAGCGTCAGCCCTTTGATTCCCTTGCGGTTCAGAATGCGCGTCGCCGCATCCAGGATGGCTTCACGCTTGCGCTCGAACCTGTCCGTGGACCTGGACGCGGAGCTTCGTAGAGCCATTGACCCTCAATTCCCCGAAATAGAGGCCCTTTTCACCCGGAAACCATGGCGACGCCAAGGCAATACGTCGGCCAGTTGACCTAAGGTCTTTCCGCTCAGTTGTCCGAGAAGCCGAAGGGGGCGCTGG
Organism: uncultured Phenylobacterium sp.; assembly: GCA_964575195.1. GTDB lineage: Bacteria > Pseudomonadota > Alphaproteobacteria > Caulobacterales > Caulobacteraceae > Phenylobacterium. Next base: position 706,559 of record CAZNPJ010000001.1, on the reverse strand, counting down.
TGCGGCGGATGTCGTCGGGCAAAATTTGGCGGCCGATGGGGGGCGCCGAGCGGGCGGTGCATTCGGTGCGGTGGCACAGCCGGCACGTGACCCCGATGGGCGTGGCGGCGTCCGCGCCGTTGGCCTGGCCCTGGGTATAGATCAGCCGGCCGGCGTGCTCGGCCGAACAGCCCAGGGCGATGGCCCGCTCGACCCGCACCTTGCCGTAGCCGCCCCCGCCGGCCGTCACCGTGCGGGCGATGGAGAAGAACTTCTGCCCGTCCGGCAGTTCCAGCCATTGGGTGACCAACTGTCGCGGCGTGCGGAACGCCTGGTGGACGTTCCACAGCGGGCAGCCGCCCCCGTGCCGGGCGAAGGGGAAGCCGGCGCCGTCCAGCCGCTTGGAGATGTTTCCGGCCTCGTCCACCCGGATGAAGAAGAACGGCACGCGCTCCTGGCCGGGCTTCTGCAGGGTGGTCAGCCGGTGGGCGATCTGTTCGAAGCTGGCCCCGAACTGGCGTCCCAGCGCCTCGACGTCGTAGCGCCGCGCCTCCACCGCCCGCGCGAAGGCGGTGTAGGGCATCAGCAGGGCTGCGGCGGCATAGCTGGCCAGCGCCCGGCGGGTCAGCCGTTCGCCGCTCTCGGTCGCGAACCCACCCAGGGCGACCACCGCGTCCACGTCGGCCGCCAGCTCCAGATAGACCAGTTGCAGCGCCAGCTGGAATGTCTGGCTGGCGTTATCCAGCTCGTCGCTAAGCAGGATTTCGCGCCGGTGGTGGTCCAGACGCCGCGTCGAGCCGACCATCACGTCGGGCGGCAGACGGCGGACCTTCAGGTTGTGGCGCGCCTTGAAATAGCCGGCGAGGCCTTCGTGCTGCGCCACCTGCTGCGCCAGCCGCTCGGCGGCGTCGTCCAGACTGGGGAAACTGTTGCGTCGCGCCTCCAGGAAGCGCCGGGATTCCGCCACGGGGTCCGAAGCATCGACGCCGGTTCCCGGCGCATCGGCCGTGACGCCGCGGTCGGCCAGCGCCAGCTGCTCCTCGCGATAGGCCGTGTAGAGCCGCAGCAACGCCTCGGTCACGCCTGGAAAGTTGGTGGTGACGTCGGCGGTCTCCAGCGACGGCAGGTCGATGTCGGCGAACATCGGGTCCTTCAACACCGCCTGCAGTCGCTGCGCCTCGTCGGACCCCGATCCGCCGGTCAGGGTGGACATGTCCAGCTGGTAGGTCTGCGCCAGCCGCAGCAGCACCTCGGCGCTCAACGGCCGGTGATTGCGCTCCAGGAGGGCGATGTACGAGGGTGAGACGTCCAGGTCGGCCGCCATGTCCGCCTGCGTCAGCCCACGGTCCCGCCGCAGCCGCCGCAGGCTGGGCCCCACATAAAGACGACGATCCGCTGCCATGTGCAGCACCTTACAACATTACAGAGAAATCTTGTAAAGTTTGACAGCTAAACCGCGAACCGACTCCCCGCCGCCCTCGCGACCCCCTAGTCCATGTTGATATCGAACACCGACGGACCAGGATTTTAAGCCATGGCGTATCAGGACCACATCATCGAGATGAGCCAGCTCATCAAGAGCAAGGGCGGCACGTGGGACGGCATCAACGCCGAGTCCGTGGCCCGCATGCGCCTGCAGAACCGGTTCAAGACCGGCCTGGAAATCGCCAAGTACACCGCCGGCATCATGCGCGCCGATATGGCCGCCTACGACGCCGACCCGGCCAACTACACCCAGTCGCTGGGCTGCTGGCACGGCTTCATCGCCCAGCAGAAGCTGATCTCGATCAAGAAGCACTTCGGCACCACCAAGCAGCGCTACATCTACCTGTCGGGCTGGATGGTCGCCGCGCTCCGCTCGGACTTCGGCCCGCTGCCGGACCAGTCGATGCACGAGAAGACCTCGGTGCCGGCCCTGATCGAAGAGATCTACACCTTCCTGAAGCAGGCCGACGCCCGTGAACTGGGCGGCCTCTTCCGCGACCTCGACGCCGCCCGCGCGGCCGGCGACAAGGCCAAGGAACAGAAGCTGATCGACGCGATCGACAACTACGAGACCCACGTCGTTCCGATCATCGCCGACATCGACGCCGGCTTCGGCAACGCGGAAGCCACCTATCTGCTGGCCAAGAAGATGATCGAGGCGGGCGCCTGCGCCCTGCAGATCGAGAACCAAGTCTCCGACGAAAAGCAGTGCGGCCACCAGGACGGCAAGGTCACCGTGCCGCACGAGGACTTCCTCGCCAAGGTCCGCGCCTGCCGCTACGCCTTCCTCGAGATGGGCGTCGACAACGGCGTCATCGTCACCCGCACCGACAGCCTGGGCGCCGGCCTGACCAAGCAGATCGCCGTCAGCCACGAGCCGGGCGACATCGGTGACAAGTACAACAGCTTCCTCGACTGCGAAGAGATCGCCCCCGCCGACATGAAGAACGGCGACGTGGTCCTGAACCGTGGCGGCAAGCTGCTGCGTCCGAAGCGTCTGCCCTCGAACCTGTTCCAGTTCCGCGAAGGCACGGGCGCCGACCGCTGCGTCCTCGACTGCATCACCTCGCTGCAGCACGGCGCCGACCTGCTCTGGATCGAAACGGAAAAGCCGCACATCGAGCAGATCGCCTCGATGGTCGACCGCATCCGCGAGGTCTTCCCGAACGCCAAGCTGGCCTACAACAACAGCCCGTCGTTCAACTGGACCCTCAACTTCCGCCAGCAGGTTTATGACGCCTGGCAGTCGGCCGGGAAGGACGTCTCGTCCTACGACCGCGCCGCCCTGATGAGCGTCGACTACGACACCACCGAACTGGCGGCCGAAGCCGACGAGCGCATCCGCACCTTCCAACGCGACAGCGCCAAGCGGTCGGGCATCTTCCACCACCTGATCACCCTGCCGACCTACCACACGGCCGCGCTCAGCACCGACAACCTGGCCAAGGAGTACTTCGGCGACGCCGGGATGCTTGGCTACGTCGCCGGCGTGCAGCGTCAGGAAATCCGTCAGGGCATCGCCTGCGTCCGTCACCAGAACATGTCCGGCTCGGACATCGGCGACGATCACAAGGAATACTTCGCCGGCGAAGCGGCCCTGAAGGCCGGCGGCGTGCACAACACGATGAACCAGTTCGCCTAAACAGCGCTCAGGTTTACGCGTCGAAAGGGCGGCCTGGGATGTCTCGGGCCGCCCTCTTTTTTCCTGCTATGGCGTCGTGCGCGCCCCGCGCCGCCACGCCCCTTGAGAGCCCGAGCGCATGGACATCTCCAAGACCGTTTCCGTCGACGACCAGCTGCACGCCTTCGTCGAGACCGAACTCCTTCCGGGGACCGGCGTTGCGCCGGCGGCCTTCTGGGCGGCGCTTGAGACCATCCTCGCCGACTTCACGCCCAAGAACCTGAACCTGCTGCGCCGGCGCGATGAACTGCAGGCGCTGATCGACGGCTACTGGCGCGAACGTCGCGGCCAGCCCGTCGACGTGGCCGCGCAGACCGCCTTCCTCCGCGAGATCGGCTACCTGCTGCCCGAGCCGGCCCCCTTCCAGATCGGCACCGGCAACGTCGACGCCGAGATCGCCACGACCGCCGGTCCGCAGTTGGTGGTGCCGGTGTCCAACGGCCGCTATGCGCTGAACGCCGCCAACGCCCGCTGGGGCAGCCTCTACGACGCCCTCTATGGCACCGACGCGATCGAGCCGCCGATCGGGACCAAGGGCTACGACCCGGCCCGCGGCGCCAAGGTGATCGCCTTCGCCCGCGCGTTCCTGGACCGCGCCGCGCCGCTGTCGAAGGGCTCGCACGCCGACGCCACCGGCTACGGCGTCGCTGGCGATGACCTGGTGGTCACGCTGCGCGACGGCCAGGACGTCGTACTGGCCGACCCCGAGCAGTTCGTCGGCTTCCGCGGCGCCACTGCCGCGCCGGACGCCGTCCTGCTCCGCCATAACGGCCTGCACCTCGAGATCCAGATCGACCGCGCCAGCAACATCGGCAAGGACGATCCGGCCGGGGTCGCCGACGTGCTGGTCGAGGCGGCCCTGACCGCCATCCAGGACTGCGAAGATTCCGTCGCCGCCGTCGACGCCGAGGACAAGGTGGGCGTCTATCGCAACTGGCTGGGCCTGATGCGCGGCGACCTGTCGGCCAGCTTCGCCAAGGGCGGCAAGACCGAAACCCGTCGCCTGGACGAAGACCGCGTCTATACCGCGCCCGGCGGCGGCCAGGTCACCCTGCGCGGCCGGTCCCTGATGCTGGTCCGCAACGTCGGCCACCACATGACCACCGACATGGTCACCCTGGGCGGCGAGCCCGTCTTCGAGACCGCTGTCGACGCCCTGATCACCGTCACCGCGGCGCTTCACGACCTGAAGGGCGCCCGCAAAAACAGCCCCGCCGGCTCGGTCTACGTGGTGAAGCCCAAGATGCACGGGCCCGACGAAGTCGCCCTGGCGGTCCGCCTGTTCGACCTGGTCGAGGACGCGCTGGGCCTGGCCCGCAATACGGTCAAGATCGGCATCATGGACGAGGAGCGCCGCACCAGCGCCAACCTCAAGGCCTGCATCGCCGCGGCCAAGGATCGGGTGGTGTTCATCAACACCGGCTTCCTGGATCGCACCGGCGACGAGATCCACACCGCCATGGAGCTGGGTCCGGTCGCGCGCAAGGACGCCATCAAGGCCGAGGCCTGGCTGCCGGCCTACGAAAAGCGCAACGTCGAGATCGGCCTGGCGACCGGCTTCCAGGGCCGCGCCCAGATCGGCAAGGGCATGTGGGCCGCCCCCGACATGATGAAGGACATGCTGGCGGCCAAGGTCGGTCATCCGAAGGCCGGCGCCAACACCGCCTGGGTGCCGTCACCGACCGCCGCCGTCCTGCACGCGCTGCACTATCACGAGGTGGACGTGCCGGCCCTTCAGGCGACCATGGCGTCCGCCGGCGAGGCCACGGGCCTGACCGAACTGCTGACCCCGCCGATGGCCCGCTCCAACTGGAGCCCCGCTGACGTGCAGCAGGAGCTGGACAACAACGCCCAGGGCATCCTGGGCTATGTCGTCCGTTGGATCGACCAGGGCGTCGGCTGTTCGAAGGTGCCCGACATCCACGACGTCGGCCTGATGGAAGACCGCGCCACTCTGCGGATCTCCAGCCAGCACATCGCCAACTGGCTGCACCACGGCGTCTGCACGGAAGCCCAGGTCCGCGAGACCATGGCCCGGATGGCGAAGGTCGTGGACGGCCAAAACGCCGACGATCCGCTCTACACGCCCATGGCCGGCAACCCGGACAGCGTGGCCTATCAGGCGGCGCTCGAGCTGGTGTTCAAGGGCCGCGAGCAGCCCAACGGCTACACCGAGCACGTGCTGACGCGCCGGCGCCGTGAGCGCAAGGCGCAGGCGGCGCTGGTGAGCGCGTAACCTTTTCCCTCCCCTTTATGGGGAGGGTGCATGCGCGCGAAGCAAGCAGACGGGTGGGGCGCTCAGGTGCGAGCGTGAAACGTGATGCGGCAATCCCCACCCTGACCGCTCCGCGGTCTGTCCCTCTCCATAGAGGGGAGGGAAAAGCCTACTTCCGTGTCCAGCCGCCGCCGGCCGGCTTGAAGTACTCGCCCGGCTTGATGCGGCCCTGGACCACGGTCGTATAGGCCGAGGCGCCGGCCGCGGCGGGGGTGACGCCGTTCTTGGCGGCGGCTTCGCGGTAGAGCGCCGCGCGGCCGGTGTTGATGTCGTCCACGGCGGCCTTGAGCGCCGGGTCGGACGAGGGCTTCACGAAGCCCAGGAAGCCGTCGGCCTGTTCGCCCACGACGCCTTGCGCCTTGGCGGCGTCGACGGCGGCCTTGGAATCCATCGCCTGGGCGGAGGCGGGGGTCACGGCCAGCGCCAGCATGACGGCGGCGCCGACGTTGAAGAAGTCACGGTTGGTCATCGGTCTCATCCCCTCCTAGAAGAGGTTCGGGTTTTTCTGGATCAAGGCCTTCACGTCCTCGTCCAGTTGTAGGCGGACGTTGGCGTCCAGCTTGGCGTAGATGGTGATCGGCGCGACCTCCACCCTCACGGTCGGCGTGCAGGCGCCCAGGGCCAGGGCGGCCCCCGCGCTCAGCGCCGCCAGCGCTAGTCTCCGCTCGATCATTGGGTCGTCTCCGTCATGACGCCACCTTAGCAGCCCTACGGCTGAACCGGGGCTGAATGGTGCAGGTTCTGGTAGTCGGCGTAGTCGGCCAACAGGTCGTCCAGGTTCAATGTCGTATCCAGCGTCAGGTTCACGCCCGTGCCGGACGGCAGCGGCAGCGGCTTGCCCAGGAACTTCTGCTGGATCAGGTCCAGGAGGGTGAGCCGGATCTGCTGCTTCTGAGGCGGGTCGTGCTTGCCGATGATGTGGAACAGCACGCCCAGCCGGCCATCGGGCTGGCTGTTGATCGTCGCGTCCAGGGTGTCGAACGCCAGGTTCTCCATCGCCTGGTAGGCGAAGTCGCTGAAGGTGTCGCTGGGGTTGGGGACCGCCGGTGTCGTCGCCGGGGCGGGCGCGCTGTCCGCCGACACACCGGTCAGCGCGGCGCGCGAGATCGAGAGCCGGCCGGGTTGGATCGCTCGCATCGATCCGCCGGTGATCCGCACCTTGTTTCCTGTCACGTCGAACGGGACGACGCCGCTGACCTTGGCGTCGAGATCGACCTTGTCGCCGAACGGCGACGCCTCGACCAGGTCGTGCAGTTGCACGCCCTCCAGCCGCAGCACGCCCTTTGTCGGCGCGCCGGGGACCAGGGGGATCTCGAGCGTCTCCACCCTGACCTTGCCGCCGCCGACATCGGCCTCGCCGCCCTCCACCTTCAGTAGGTTGTCGGCGACCGCGAAGCTGGCCCGCAGATGTTCCAGCAGCACGAGGCCCTGCACCCGCTCGATGGTCAGCTCCTGGCCGGCGGCGGCCACGAGCGGCGCGAGGCTGGAGAACACCAGCTCGCCCTTCAGGCCCGTCACAGGTCCCGCGGGGCTCTGGAAGTCGAGACGCGGGATCGAGATCGAGCCGGTGCTGTGCGACCCGGTCGGATCCCAGTCGAAGCGCCCCTTGAACTGGGCGGATCCCACGACCGGCGATCCCACCGCCGAGGCCATCGGCGACAGTTGCGCCGGCTGCAGGCCGCCCTCGGCGAACTGGAGCATTTCGGTCTCGATGACAACCACGCCCAACCCCAGCCGTCCGTCCTGGGTGACCAGGGCCGTGCCCAAAGGCGCACCGTCCGGCCGCTGGAACGCCAGGTCGGCCCGCCAGATGAATTCCGACAGGCTGGCCTCGCCGCGCATCAGGAACGGGTTGAACCGGGTCTCGGCGGCCGTGTCCTCCTGGCGCGCCGTATCGATCCGCGCCTGGACCGTGACGTCGCCGCGTCGACTCTGGGCGACAACGCGCCCCGCGCCGCCAACAACCCGGCCCTGGACGAAGGGCGCGGTGGCAGTGACCGCCTCGGCGCGACCGTCCAGCCGCCAGTCGCCCCCCGCCATCCGGAACAAGGGCCCGCCCGCCGGGCACAGCCGGCCTGACAGCCGCTCGATATCGTTCGCCCCGAAGTCGAGCCGATCCGCCGCGATGGCCACACATCGGTCGGCGGTGAACGTCAGACCGCCACCCGCGACCTGCACCCGACCGGTGGCGTCCAATCGCGCGTTCTGCACGAAGCCGACCGACGCGGAGGCCTGAACACGCCCGGACGCGACGGCCCCGCCATCGATCAGCGAAAGCTTCGCGACATCCGCTGACACGGTCGGCAGGCCCCCGCCCTTCACCGCCAGCCGGAACGCCCCGCCCGCGGGTCCAAAGACCGGCGCGCCCGGACGCCCCGCCAGCTCAACGGCCCCACCGCTGGCCGTCGCGACGCGAACCGGCTTGGGCAGGCCGACCGTAGCCGCGCCATCCTTCAACCGCACCGAAACGCCGGGCGCGGCGATCCGGAAGCTGCGCGCCGCGCGCTTGATCGCGGCCATGTCGGCGGTGTCCGCCGCGGCCACGGGACCCAGACCCGACCAGCCGCCCTGGCCGACCGCCGCGCCGTCCAGCGTCGCCTCGACCGTGGTCGCGCTGGCCGCGATCGGGCCGTTCGCCGTGACGGTGAAGGCCGCCAGGCGCACGTCGCCCGCCTGCACACCCTCGACGCCACCGTTCAGCTTCACGGTCGCGGCTACCCGGTCACCGTCCTTCCGCGTCCAGCGCAGGTCGTTCGCCACGGCGCCGACCCGGATCGCCTTGGCCGACGTCTGACCGAACCGGCCCGCCATGGCCGTGACGCTGGCCGTGGTGCGACCCATCAGCGTCAGGTCGGAAATCCAGCCGGCGGCTTGGCCGGTGAAGCCGGCCTTCAGCTCGGCGCCGTCCAGCGCCTGGCCGGCGAGCGTGATCCGCTTGGCCGTCGCGCCCAGGGCGGCCACGACGGCCCCGCTCCCCCGCTGCGTCTGGAAATCCGGATAGGGAAGCTGAGCGACCAGGTTGATCCGGCCCTCGGCCAGCTCGGCGCTAGACGCCTTCGCCGCGGTGACAGGCGCCGCGGCTGATAGGTCGATCCGCCCCGCCCGGGTGCTCGCCCTTACCGTCGCAGCGCCAAGGGCCACGTCGAACGCCGGCCCCCGTAACCGCGTCGGCGCTGTCGTCGCGGCCAGGGACTGGAGCTTGCCGTCCGCCACCACCGCGTCCGCCGCCAACCGCACCGGACCATAGTCCGTCGTCAGCATCAGGACGCCGTCGTCGATCCGGATCAGCGGCTGTTTCGCATTCGGCTGCGGCGGCCGGCGCAGGAAGTCCTGCACCAGCGGATCCAGCGCGCCCACGTGCAGACCGTCCTGGCGAAGCTGGGCGCGGAGCTGCGGCTTGCGCAGCGTGACCGACATCACCTCGATGCCGCTGATCCGCGCGCGGTAGCGGACCTCGGCGCGCTCGGCGACGAAGTCGGGGTTTCTCGGGTCGCCGATGCGCAGGCGGGCGGTGAAGATATCGGGGCCAAAGGCCTCGACCTGGGCGTCGGCGGCCACGCCCTTGGACCGCAGCCATCCGGTCAACGCCTCCCGCGCCAGCGCCTTGCGGTTCAGCCAGGCGACCGTCGCGGCGATCAGCAGGGCCACGCCCAGCACCGCCAGGATGCGGAGCAGCGTTCGCGCAGGGCGCGGCGTCGGGCGGGTCGGTTGGGCGTCGTCGGTCAAGGTCACCGCTTCTGGCGTTCAATTCCCCACATAGCGGGAATCGCGCGGGAACCGTGACTGTTCCCGATCCGGCGGAAACTTAGGGTCACTTGGAGGGGGTGAGACCAGGCTCGGAGCATAGACCCATTGCGCTCCACCGCTCGCCACGAGGGCTTACGATCCCCCTCCGCCGAACATTACGCTGAACGCGGCGCGGCGGACGCAGTCAGACGCCCATCTGGGCCAGGGCGACGCCCCCATCGACCGCGATGGTCTCGCCGACCACATAGTCCCCGGCCCGGCTGGCCAGGTAGATCGCGACGCCCTGCATGTCCTCGTCCGTGCCGATGCGGCGCGACGGAATGCGCTTGGCGACTTCCACGCTCTGGTCGCGCGCCACCTTGTTCATCTCGGAGGCGAAGGCTCCCGGGGCGATGGCGGTCATGACGATGTTGTCCTCGATCAGCCGCGCCGCCATCCGGCGGGTCAGGTAGATCAGGCCAGCCTTCGAGGCGTGGTAGGAATAGGTCTCCTGCGGGTTCAGCCGGATGCCGTCGATCGAGGCGATGTTGATCACCTTCGACGGCCGCTCCGGGGTCGCCGTGGTGGCCAGCACCTCATGCAGCGCCTGGGTCAGGAAGAAGGGCGACTTGAGGTTCAGGTTCATCACCTTGTCCCAGCCGCTTTCCGGGAACTCGTCGAAGGGCGCGCCCCAGGCGGCCCCGGCGTTGTTCAGCAGGATGTCGAGCTTGTTTTCCTTGGCCAGATAGGCCGCGGTCAGGGCCTTGCAGCCCTCGACCGTCGAGACGTCCATCGGCAGCGGGATGCACTGCGGGCCCAATTCCTCGGCGGTCTCGATGCACGCCGGCGCCTTGCGCGAGGAGATATAGACCTTGGCCGCGCCGGCTTCGAGGAAGCCCTTGGCGATCATCTTGCCGATGCCGCGCGAACCGCCGGTGACCAGCGCCACCTTGCCATCCAGCGAAAACAGATTGGACGCCATAGACCACCTCTTCCTATCGTTGCGTGAGGACCGGTACGCTCGGCAAAGCCATACGGCGCAATTGACTTGGCCCCCTCGGCCGAGGCCTATAACACGCGTTTGAATTTCGCGACCGCCAGATATTTGAACGAGCGGTCCGCCATCATTTCGAGGAAGCTCATGACCGAGATCAATTCGGTGACCACGCTCACCCGCGACGGGGACGTGGCGATCGTCACCCTGAATTCGCCGCCGGTGAACGCCCTGTCCGCCAACGTCCGCGACGGGCTGTTCGAGGGCTTCAAGCAGGCCATCGCCAGCGACGCCAAGGCCATCGTGCTGATCTGCGACGGGCGCACCTTCATCGCCGGCGCCGACATCAGCGAATTCGGCGCCCCGGGCAAACCCTCCGCGTCCCTGCCCGACGTGCAGAACATGATGGAGAACTCGCCCAAGCCCGTGATCGCCGCGATCCACGGCACCGCCCTGGGCGGCGGCCTGGAAGTGGCGCTGTGCGCGCACTACCGCGTGGCGGTTCCCTCCGCGAAACTGGGCCTTCCCGAAGTGGCCCTGGGCCTGCTGCCGGGCGCCGGCGGCACCCAGCGCCTGCCCCGCGTCGTGGGCGTCGAGAACGCCCTCGAGATGATGACCTCGGGCCGCCACGTGCCCGCGCCGGAAGCCGCCAAGCTGGGCCTGGTCGACGAGCTGGTCGAGGAAGGCAAGCTGAAGGAAGGCGCGCTCGCCTTCGCCAACAAGGCCATCGCCGAGAAAAAGCCGCTGGTGAAGATCAGCGAGAACAACACCAAGCTCGAAGAGGCCAAGGGCAAGCCCGAGATCTTCGCCGAGTTCCGCAAGAAGAACGCCCGTAAGTTCCGTGGCTTCGACGCCCCGGAAGCCAACATCAAGTGCATCGAGGCGGCCGTGAATTCGGCCTCCTTCGACGAGGGCCTGGCCGTCGAGCGTAAGCTGTTCATGGGTCTGATGACCGGCAGCCAGTCGGCCGCCCAGCGCTACTACTTCTTCGCCGAACGTCAGGCGAACAAGATCCCGGACGTGCCGGACGACACCCCGGTGCGCGAGATCAAGAAGGTCGGCGTCCTGGGCGCCGGCACCATGGGCGGCGGCATCTCGATGAACTTCGCCAACGTCGGCATTCCGGTGGTGATCGTCGAGCTGAAGCAAGACGCCCTCGACCGCGGCCTGAGCACGATCCGCAAGAACTACGAGCGCTCGCGCGGCGCCGACCCGGCCGTGACCGAGAAGCGGATGAGCCTGCTCACCGGCTCGCTCGACATGAACGCCTTCGCCGACTGCGACCTGGTCATCGAGGCCGTGTTCGAGCGCATGGACATCAAGAAGGACGTGTTCACCAAGCTGGACGCGATCTGCAAGCCGGGCGCGATCCTGGCCTCGAACACCAGCTATCTGAACATCGACGAGATCGCGGCGGTCACCAAGCGTCCTGAGGACGTGATCGGCCTGCACTTCTTCTCGCCGGCCAACGTCATGAAGCTGCTGGAAGTCATCCGCGGCGAGAAGACCGCCAAGGACGTCATCGCCACCTCGATGAAGCTGGCCAAGAAGATCGGCAAGGTCGCCGCGCTCGCCGGCGTCTGCCCGGGCTTCATCGGCAACCGCATGCTGAGCCAGCGCCAGCGCGAGGCCCAGAAGCTGATCATGGAAGGCGCGATGCCGTGGGACATTGACCGCGTCCTCTACGACTTCGGCTTCCCCATGGGTCCGTTCGCCATGAGCGACCTGGCCGGCCTGGACATCGGCTGGGTGAAGGAGAACTCGAAGGGCGAAACCCTGCGCGACGTGCTCTGTGAAGCCGACCGTCGCGGCCAGAAGACCGGCGCCGGCTACTACGACTACGACGAGAACCGCAACGCCAAGCCCAGCGCCTTCACCGAGAAGGCGATCAACGACTTCATCGTCAAGTCGGGGCGCAACCCGCGCAAGATCTCCGACGAAGAGATCCTGGAGCGCTGCATCTTCCCGATGATCAACGAGGGCGTGAAGATCCTCGAAGAGGGCAAGGCTATCCGCTCGTCCGACGTCGATGTGGTGTGGGTCAACGGCTACGGCTGGCCCGTCTATCGCGGCGGCCCGATGTTCTACGGCGACCTCATCGGCGGCCCGGAAAAGGTCCTGGCCAAGATGAAGGAGTTCCAGGGCGCCATGGGCGATGACTTCAAGCCCGCCGCCCTGCTCGAGAAGCTCGCCGCCGAAGGCAAGAAGTTCGGCGACCTCAAGGGCTGATCCACACGAAACGAGGGCGGGCGGCCGACAGGCTTCCCGCCCTTTTTCACGACTTCAACCTCACCTAACGTCAACAGGAACCCCTCCCGAATGCGTGAAGCTGTCATCGTCGCCGCCAAGCGGACCCCCATCGGCAAGGCCTATCGCGGCGCGTTCAACAACACCTACGGCGCCACGCTCGGCGCTGAAGCCATCCGCGCCGCCGTGGCCCAGGCCGGGATCGATCCGGGCGAAGTCGACGACGTGGCCATGGGCTGCGCCCTGCAGCAGGGCACGACCGGCAACAACATCGCCCGCCAGGCCGCCCTGCGCGCCGGCCTGCCCAACACCGTGTCGGGCATGACCATCGACCGCCAGTGCAGCTCGGGCCTGATGGGCGTCGCCACCGCGGCGAAGTACATCATCAACGACGGCGCCCCGGTCGCCATCGGCGCCGGCATCGAGTCGATCAGCCTGGTGCAGAACGACAAGGTGAACCGCTTCATGGCCACCGATCCGTGGCTCAAGGAGCACGTGCCCGAGCTGGCCACCTCGATGATCGAGACCGCCGAGATCGTCGCCGAGCGCTATGGCGTCAGCCGCGAGGCCCAGGACGAATACGCCCTGCAATCGCAGCAGCGCACCGCCCAGGCGCAGGCCGAAGGCCGCTTCGCCCAGGAGATCGTTCCGGTCACCACCATCATGAAGGTGCTGGTCAACAAGGAGACCGGCGAGACCGCCGACAAGGAGATCACCATCTCCGCCGACGAGGGCAACCGCCCGCAGACGGTGCTGGCCGACCTGCAAAAGCTGAGCCCGGTGTTCAAGGGCGGTCGCTACGTCCAGGAAGGCAAGTTCGTCACCGCCGGAAACGCCAGCCAGCTCTCCGACGGCGCCGCCGCCATCGTGCTGATGGAACGCAAGGAGGCCGAGCGCCGTGGCCTTGAGGCCCTGGGCGCCTATCGCGGCATGGCCGTGGCCGGCTGCGGTCCCGAGGAAATGGGCATCGGTCCGGTCTTCGCGATCCCGAAGCTGCTCGAGCGCAACGGCCTGACCGTCGACGACATCGACATCTGGGAGCTGAACGAGGCTTTCGCCTCGCAGGTGCTGTACTGCCGCGACAAGCTGGGCATCGACCCGGCGAAGTACAACGTCTCGGGCGGCTCGATCTCGATCGGCCACCCCTACGGCATGACCGGCGCCCGCTGCACGGCCCACCTGATGTACGAAGGCAAGCGCCGCAAGGCCAAGTACGGCGTCGTCACCATGTGCGTCGGCGGTGGCATGGGCGCCGCAGGACTTTTCGAAATCTTCTGATTTCGATCAAAAACTTAGAGATGGAGGGCCGCCCGCGAGGGCGGCCCTTCTGCGTTAGGGAACGGCCTTGAACTCGGCCGCCAGCTGCAGCGTGACCTCGTCGCTCACCGCCGGCACATAGGCCGCGACGCCGAACTCCGAGCGCTTGATCACGGCCTTGCCGTCGAAGCCCAGCGAGTACTGCTTGTCGACGAAGTTCACGCCGGCCTGGTTGAAGGTGGCGTGGATCGTCACCGGCTTGGTCACTCCATGCAGGGTCAGGTTGCCCGTGACGTCCGCCGTGCGGTCGCCGGTGCGGACAACCTTGGTGGACTTGAACGTGGCGGTGGGGAACTTCGCGGTGTCCAGGAAATCCGCGGACTTCAGGTGCGCGTCCAGCGCCGGGGTCAGGGTGCCGACCAGGTTGGTGTCGATGGTCACCTGCAGGTCCGTGGCGGCCAGGTTGGCCGGGTCGATCTTGAGCGCGCCGGTCACGCCCTGGAACTGGCCCCTATAGGTCGAGAAGCCCAGGTGGTTCACCGACCAGGTGACCTTGCTGTGGTCGGAGTTCAGCGTGTAGGCGCCGGCCTTCGCCTGGGCCGGGACCTGGGTGGTCTGGGCCTGGGCGGCGGGCGAGATCATCAGGGCGGCGGCGAGGCCGTAGGCGGCGATCTGGATCGAGTGGCGCATGAGGCGGCCTCCAATTGAAACGGATGACGCGCCGCCAGAGGCCGCGCGGGCAGAACATAGCCATAAGCCTTGGTGGGATAATCCGATCCGATGGCGGCACACTATTGCTGATCTGGAAAGGATCTAGGCGCGCAGATTGCGGAAGGTGATCGAGACCCGCCGGGCCTGGGCCTCTGGCAGCGAATGCTCCCACACGTCGCGCGCGGCCCCGTCCAGCAGATAGGCCGAGCGCGGCGCCAACGGCGCGTTGATCCGCTCGAACTTCGCCCCGACGCGCCGGCGAAACCGCATGATCGTCGGAGCCAGCAGCGACACGCCGACCACCTTGTCGAACACCGGCCGGTCGCGATGCCAGCCGATGGGCGCGCCCTCACGATACTCGTTGATCAGCACGTGGGCGAAGGCCTCGCCCGGGAGCCCGGCGAACGCTGCGGCCTTGTCGCGGACCGGCAGCAGCCAGGCCGGCATGGGGTCCGCCGCCACCAGACCCGGCCCGTTGAAGTCGTACCGCAGCCCAAACGACACCACCCGTCGGCGACCCTCGTAGCCTCGGAACAGGAACGGCTGGAACGGCAGCTCGTCCAGGCGTGCGGCGAGGTCCGCCGCCTCGGCCGCCGAGATCAGCTCCGCCTGGTAGCAGAACCCTGGCGGGCCTGCGGGTGGCAGATCGAACAGGTCGTTCATGCGCAATCGAATGGCCCCAAACGACAGCGGCGGGAAGGTCGCCCTTCCCGCCGCCGGCCGCCTCAGCCTCAAGGACCGATCAATAGCGGGGATAGTCGTTGTAGCCGTAGCGCCGGTCGCCATCCCGGCGATCCCAGCGAATCTGTGCGGCCAGGGCGTCGAAGCGGCGGTCCAGGTCCGCGCGCTCCCACTGCGAGAGGCCATCGCGACGATAGCGATGCTCCAGGCGGGCGATGGTCTGGAACGTAGCGCGCGCATTATAAGCCTCGCGACGGGTCAGGTCGCCGCGGGCGACCCCACGGTCGATCCGGCGCTCCAGCATGGCCTGACGCTCATTGATGGTCATCCAGCGCTCGGCGCGCGGGCCGTCGTGCCTGCCGTAACCATAGGGCTGTGCCGACGCGGCGGTGGCGGTCAGGGCGGTGGCGGCGGCCAGGGCGACAATAAGGGTCTTCATGACGTCTCTCCTTCAAACGTGGGGGTGTTGTCCCTCGTCTTGGGTGGTGAAAACGACGCAGCGGCCGATTGGTTCAGCCGCCCCGACCCCCGAGACGTCGATCCGTCTTCAAAAATATTATCTTTCGATTATTGATTTTTGATCGCCTCGGTCTATTTTGAGAACAATTCGCAAAAGGAGGCCGCGATGCGCTTCGCCGCCAAAACCGCCAGCTGGTCGCTGGTTCACATGACGGTCGCCATAGCTGTGGCGTATGCTCTGACCCAGAACTGGCGCGCCGCGCTGGCGGTGGGCCTGATCGAGCCCATCTTCCAGACGATCGCCTACGCTCTGCACGAGCGCGCCTGGTCCGGTCGCGAGCCGGTTCCCGTCCGCGTCCACTCCTGATCCACGAGGACTCAACATGGCCGACAAATCGCAGAAGAAGGTCGCCGCCGGGCTGTCCAAGCTCCTGGCCGACACCTACGCGGTCTATCTCAAGACTCACGGCTACCACTGGAACGTCCGCGGCCCGAACTTCGGCTCGCTGCACGCCCTGTTCATGGCTCAGTACACCGAGATGTGGGCGTCGATCGATCTGATCGCCGAGCGCATCCGCGCCCTGGGCGAGTATGCGCCGCAGGGCTACGGCGCCTTCGCCGAGCTGTCCGACATCAAGGACGGCAACCCGAAGAACGACGCCGAAACGATGCTGAAGGAGTTGGTCGCCGACCACGCCGCCCTTGTCGCCACCGCCAAGGCCGCCCGCGACGGCGCCGACGACGTCACCGCCTCCCTCATCGATGCCCGCGTCGAAGCCCACGAGAAGCACGCCTGGATGCTCCGCGTCTCGATCGGCTAGTCATCGAGCGGCGTCACCGCCTGGGTCTCGTCGAACCAGACCCAGGCGTCGAACTGTTCCGACAGCCGGCACTCGGCGTAGTGGCTCCAGCGTTCGGTGTCCGGCCGATAGGTCGCGCCGACGAACCGCTCGATCCGAGGGTCGGACAGGGCCCGCCGCACGCCGTTGCGCGAGCTGGCGCCCAAATCCAAGAGATACCGTCCCAGTCCAGCGTTATGCGACTGGCGCTCCTGGCTCTCGGGGAGCGAGGGGCGCAACGCCTTGACCGTCGGCGCCGCGTCGACCCCGTCGGCGGCGCATAGAAGCGTCCCGGCGTGGGCGCCCAGGCCGATCAGCCGCGCCTGCTCGCCCCAGGTCTGGCGGCACAGCTGACCCAGGCTGAGCTCGTCGCGCACCATCCCCATCTCGGTCGCCCGGGCGTCGCCCACATGGGCGTTGTGCGCCCAGACCACGGCCCGCGCGTAAGGCCCTCGGGCCTCCAGTATCGCCTGCAGCGTCTCGAGCATGTGCGTCGCGCGCCGGTTCCAGGCCTCGCCGCCGCCATAGTACATGGCGCGGTAGTGAGCCTCGGACTCCCGAACGAGCCGCGCGCCGTGCGCCAATGACAGCCCATCGACCGCCGGCGCCTCGCGCAGCTTCTGCTGCAACCGGTCCGCCAGCATCGAGGTGACCGCGCCTTCGCAGCTCGCGTAGCGGCCCGACACGGCCATGCGGCCATAGGTCCCCGGCTCCTGCGACCAGGGATCGCGTCCGCCGAACCGCTCGCGGGCCACCCGCGCCACCTCGGGCTCCACCCGTTCCAGATAGTCCACGGCCACGCCCAGCGAGGCCGATAGGTCATAAAGATCAAGGCCGTGGAGACGGGTCTCGTCGCTCCGCGATGCGCGGCGATTGTGTTCGCCAAGCCAGCTCAGAAAGCCGTCGAACTCGCGATTGCGCCAGACCCAGCGGTTCGCGCGGGCTAGGCGCCCCGCGCCCGCCGCGCGGAGGTCACGAACCTGCGCCTCCAGCACGGCCGCGTCGGACCCGTCGGCCTCGAGCGCCACGATGTTGAAGCCGCGATGCGCGACCAGCCAGCGCGTGATGGCGGCGCGCGCCAGGTGGAACTCGGCGGTGCCATAAGTCGAGGCGCCGAGCAGCACCACCCGCGCGTCGCCGAGGTGATCGAACAGGCGGCCAAAGGCGGGATCGTCGAACGCCGGAAGCGGTTGGGCCGCCGCCGCGATGTGGCTGAACGCCCCCCGCGGATGCGGCAGCGGCGCCTCGACGAGCGCGCGAGTGTCAGGCATGGCCAAGTCTCCGGGAACGCTCCACCAACCCTGGGATCTTGGCCGCGGTTCCCGGCGGAAGGCGGTCCGGAGCGTGGCGAAATGGCGGCCTGCCGCCCGGCCCCGTCGGAGCGCTTGGCAGCAGCGCCGCTAGGTGAGTGCTAACAGTTTGATTTTAATGCTGTATTCAGCGAATCGTCGGTAGCTTGACGACGTCTCTAGTGCGAGGTCGCCATGCAGGTTTCTTCCGCGTTTCGCAAACAGCTCGAGGGCTTCGGTCTCACCACCGCCGAGATTCTCTATCGGATGCCCGACCACCCCAGTCTTCTGCAGAGTTACGTCTGGCAGGACTACGATCTGTTCCCCGAATTTCCGACGCTCCGGAAGTTTCTCGACTTCTGGACCCGCAGCCTGGATGGCCCTCTGTTCAAGGTCACGGTGGGCCATAGCCAGCTGGTGAAGCCGGCGGTGCTGAAGGCGGTGGATGCGGAGTTTCGCCTGACTTGAGGCCCGCGCCGTCCGGCGTTCGGCCGGACGGGCGGTCTCAACATCAGCGCGGACGGGGGCCCGGCGTCAGCGGTACTCGTAGTGGCACTGCTTCTTCTTGGCCTTGTTCTTGGCGATCTGGTGACCCGCGACAGCGCCGACGCCGGCGCCGATCAGGGTGCCCTCCGTCTTGTTGCCGCTGCCGGCGACCACATTGCCCAGCACACCGCCGCCAATGGCACCGATCACGGTGCCATTGTTGGCCTTCTTCTTCACGTTCTTGCAGACCAGCACCCGCTTGGCCTCAGCCGGGACCGGGGCGGCGACCAGCGCCGTGCTGGCGGTGGCGAACACGATCGCGGCGATAAGCTTGTTGCGCATGGCGCACTCCTTGTTGGTTCGACACGCAGGTTCACGTAACCCCCAAGGCAGCGCTAGGTTTCATCCCGAGGCATGGCATCTTCCGCCCGCTGCGGAATCGAGGGGGCCAGAGTTGAAGGATACGTCCGGAGTCGGGACGTCGAGCGCCGGCCTCGTCGTCTTCGTCTGCTTCCTGATCGCCGCCGTCGAGGGCTACGACATCCAGGCCTTCGGCGTCGCCGCGCCGCGGATGGTGCCTGAGCTCGGCCTCAACCCTGGCCAACAGGGTTGGGCGGGCAGTGCGGCGATGTTCGGACTGGTGCTGGGCGCCTTCGCCGGCGGTTGGCTGGCCGACCGCTTCGGGCGCAAGCCGGTGCTGCTGGGCGCCGTGGCGGCCTTCGGCGTGTTCTCCCTGCTGACCGCCGCCGCCCACAGCTACGAGGCCCTGCTCTGGGCGCGGTTCGCCACGGGGCTGGGCTTCGGCGGCGCCATGCCCAACCTGATCGCGGTGGCGGTTGAAATCAGCAAGCCCGAGCGGCGGGCCGCGACCGTGGCGGCGATGTTCTGCGGCATGCCGGTGGGAGGCGCGATCTCGGCCCTGATCGCCCGACTGGCGGGCGACGGCCTGGACTGGAGGTCGATCTTCGTCGCCGGCGGCGTCGTTCCCCTGCTGCTCCTGCCCGTGATCCTGCGCCTGCTGCCCGAGACCAGGCCGCCGCACGACCCGTCCGCGGACCGCCACCTGGGCCGCGCCCTGTTCGCCGAGCGGCGCGCCGCCCCCACCCTGCTCATCTGGGCGGCGTTCATGATGACGCTGGTGGTTCTGTACCTGGCGCTCAACTGGCTGCCGACGCTGGTGGTCGACAAGGGCCATCCCGCTTCAGAGGGCTTCATGGCCGCCATGGTCTTCAATATCGCTGGCGCGGCGGGATCGATCATGGTCGGCGCGGTCGCCGACCGCCTGGGTTGGCGCTGGCCCCTGGCCGTCGTCTACGTCGCGCTGGCCGGGGCGATGGCGGGCCTCGCAGCGACAGATGCGCCGCTGGCCATCCTGGCGCTCTCCGGCGCCGCGGGCTTCCTGGTGATGGGCGCGCAGTTCTCGCTCTATGCCGTGGCCCCCATGCTCTACCCGGCGCATCTGCGGGCGGCGGGCGCGGGCGCCGCCATCGCCGTCGGCCGGTTGGGATCGATCGCCGGCCCACTGATCGCCGGGGAACTTCGCAACGCCGGGGCCAGCCCAGGGCAGGTTTTCCTGTCGATGGCGCCCGTCGCCTTGACCGCCGCGATCCTGCTGGTGGCGCTGGGCCGCGCCACGAAAGCGCCGCCAGCGTGATAATGCGAATGACTCGCATCAACAGCTGATCTATAGGGCCTCCCGCAACATTCGAGGGGCCCATGAAAACCGCCACGTCCGCCATCGCCTTGATCCTGGGCGCAAGCCTGTCGACCGCGCCGGCGATGGCCGCCGACACGGACGTCGGCGAGGTCGTGGTCACCGCAGCCCGCAGCATCCTGCCGGCCAACGCCCTGCCCCTGACCGTGGACGTGATCGACAAGAGCGCGCTCGACCAGCAGGTGCGGATCTCCGGCTCGGTGGTCGACGCCGTCGCGGCGCTCACGCCGTCCTTCTCGCCCACCCGCCAGAAGCTGTCCGGCGCCGGCGAGACCCTGCGCGGTCGCTCGCCGCTTTACGCCATCAACGGCATTCCCCAGTCGACCCCGCTGCGCGACGGGTCCCGCGACGGCTTCACCATCGATCCCTTCTTCGTCGATCGTGTGGAGCTGATCTTTGGCTCCAACGCCCTTCAGGGCATCGGCGGCACGGGCGGCATCGTCAACCAGGTCACCGTCGGCGCACCCACCACCGAGGGCTTCAGCGGCCGGGCCCTGCTGCAGACCCTGGCTGACAACGGCTTCCACGGCGACGGCGCGGGCTACAAGGCCGCCGGCCTCGGCAGCTGGAAGACGGGCGCCTTCGACGCCACCCTGGGCGCGGCTTACGAGACCCGCGGCGCCTACTACGACGGCCATGGCAAGCGCGTCGGCTTCGACGCCGCCCAGGGCGAAACCCAGGACTCCCAGAGCTGGTCGCTGTTCGGCCGCTTCGGCTATGCCGTCTCCGACACCGCCCGCGTCGACCTGATCCTGTCGCGCTTCCAGCTTGAGGGCGACGGCGACTACATCAACCTCGCCGGCAACCGCACCACCGGCGTGCCCTCCACCGGCATCCGCGGCGTCCCGCCGGGCACGCCCGCCCGCGGCCGCACGGAAAGCGCGGCGGTCTCCTACACCGACACCGACCTGCTGGGCGGCAATCTGGTGACCCAGGCGTTCTGGAACCGCACCCGCGACCTCTTCGGCGGCGACAGCTCGGCCACCTTCCAGGACATCCGCCTCGCGCCGTTCGGCACGCTGCTGGACCAGTCCGAGAACCGCTCGCGCAAGCTGGGCGCCAAGTTCAGCTACGAACGCGCCGTCCCCAACTTTGAAAACCTGACCGCCATCGTCGGCCTCGACCTGCTGAAGGACCGCACCGAACAGGCCCTGGTCCGCACCAACCGCGTCTGGGTGCCGCCCACCGACTACCGCTCGGTCGCGCCCTTCGTGCAGGCCAACCTGGCCCTGTTCGACAAGAAGCTGCGGATCGCCGGCGGGCTGCGCAACGAGAACGTCCAGATCAAGGTGGACGACTTCACCACCCTGGCCTTCTACGGCTCGCGCGCCGTGGCCGGCGGCTCTCCGGAGTTCCACGATACCCTGGTCAACGGCGGCGTGATCTTCGAGCCCACGCCGGGCATCCGCGGCTACGTCAGCTACGCCCAGGGCTACACCGTGCCCGACGTCGGCCGGATCACCCGGGCGATCAACATCAACGGCGTCGACATCGACGACTACCTCGACATCAGCCCGGTCATTTCCAACAACCGCGAGGTCGGGCTGGAGGTGAAGCGCGGCTGGCTCGAAGCCAACGCCACCTACTTCTGGTCCACCAGCACCAGGGGCCAACTGCTGGTCCTGGTCGGCACGGTGTTCGAGGTCCAGCGCCAGCGGGTCGAGATCGAGGGCCTGGAGCTCAGCGCCACCGTCCGCACCCCCATCGAGGGCCTGAGCCTGCAGGCGGGCTACGCCGACCTCAAGGGCCGCGCCGACTCGAACGCCGACGGCCGCGTCGATATCGACCTGGACGGCGCCAACATCTCGCCCGACCGGATCGTGCTGGCCGCCAACTACGTCACCGGCCCCTGGTCCGGCCGCCTGCAGGTCGGCAAGTACCTGTCGCGCAGCTTCGACGGCGCGGATCCCCGCAACAGCTTCGAAGGCTACACCCTCGTGGACGGCTCGGTTCGCTACGACTTCGACGCCCTGGGCGGCCTCAGCCTCTCGGTCCAGAACCTGCTCGACGAATATTACATCGACTACAACACCGACACCCAGCAGCCGACCAACAACGCCCGCTTCTTCTCCGGTCGCGGCCGCACCTTCACCCTGGCGTGGGACTACCGCTTCTGATGGGTCTCATCGACCTGATCCATCGGTGGACCGGCGGCGTCATCGGCTTGGTGCTGGCGGTGCTGGGGCTGTCCGGCGCGCTGCTGGCGCACAAGGACGTCTGGGTCATGCTGCCCCACGCGGCCGACGTACAGGTGCAGGACACCGCCGCCCTCGCCGCCGCGGCCGAGCGGATCATGGCCGACCCTGAGCGCCCGCGGAGCATCGTCTTCGCCACGCGAACCTTCGGCCTCAACCAGCTCAGCTACCCGGAGGCCGGCGCCGGCGCCTACGCCAGTCAGACGGGCGAGATCGTCACACGCTGGTCCAGCCAGTGGGCCCGCCCCGAGGTCTGGCTGTTCGATCTGCATCACCACCTGTTCGCCGGCGATACGGGCGAGATCGTCGCCGGCGTCGCCGGGCTCTGCGGCCTGGGCTTTGTGATCACCGGCGCGATCCTCTGGTGGCGCATGCGGCGCGCCTATGAGTTCCGACTGTGGCCGCGCAAGTTCGAACGGTTCGCGATCCTCCGGCACCACCGGGACATCGGGGTCGTCATGGCTCCGATCCTGGCCCTCTCCATGATCACTGGAACGATCATGATCTTCCGGCCCGTCGCCGACGTGATCCTGGGTCCGGGCGCGTCGGCGGCCGTCGATCGGGCGCTGAAAGCCCCGCCGTCCGATCCCGTGAAGCTCGCCGCCAATCCGGACTGGCGCGGCATGATCACGACGGCCCGCCGCCTCTACCCTGAGGCCGAGGTGCGCATCCTGTCCCTTCCCCGCGCCAAGAGCGGCCTGATCAGCCTCAGGCTCCGCCAGCCGCAGGAGTGGCTGCCCAACGGCCGCACCACGCTCTACTTCGCCGTCGACACGGGCGCGTTCGTCCGCGCCAACGACGCCCTGGCGATGCCGCGCCAGGTCCAGGCCTTCAACGCCCTCTACCCCCTCCACGCCGGCAAGGTCGGCGGGTTGGCCTACCGGCTGGTGGTGACCGCCTCGGGCCTCACATTGGGCCTCCTGGGCAGCCTCGCCGTCTGGACCTTCTGGTTCCGCCGCCCGGCTCGCCGGCGCCGTCGCGACCCCGCCCCCGCCACCTGATCGCGCGCCTGCGGGATCGCGCGACGGCGCCGTTGCCCTCGCGGGCCGCGAGGTCCATCTACCAGGCATGACGACCGATCCGCCACGGGCGCCGCCGGGTACCTGGCGCGCCAGGCTCCGCGAAACCTGGCCCGGCCGATCCCGCCGCCAGCCGCCGCCGCCCCTTGGCGTGCTGGCCTCGCCCGCCGGGTTCGAGGGCGTGCGGTTCGTCGGCGACGATCGCGACCTTGTCCGCTTCCTCGGCGATCGCCCCGATATCGAAGCCCCGCCGTCTGGCGCGCCGCCCACCGTCCTCGCCCTGTCCGGCGGGGGCGCGGGCGGGGCGTTCGGCGCGGGCGCCCTGGTGGGCCTCAGCCGCGCAGGCGCCCGCCTGACCTACGACACGGTCACAGGCGTCAGCACGGGCGCCTTGATCGCCCCCTTCGCCCTCCTGGGTTCCGACTGGGACGCGCGGCTGGAGGCGGCCTTCACCGACGGCTACGCCGCCGAGGTCTTCGCGCTCTCCGCCGCCCGACCATGGGTCAGCCTCTACCCGGACCAGCAGCTCCGCGCCCTGGTCAGCCGCTATGTGGACGCCGCGCTGATCGAGGCAGTCGCCGTGGAGCATGCTCGCGGCCGGCGGCTGTTCGTCGCCACCGCCAACCTCGACGCCCAGACGACCTCGATCTGGGATCTCGGCGCCATCGCCCAGGTCGGCGGCCCCCGCGCCTTGAGCCTGTTCACCAATGTCCTGGTCGCCTCGGCCAGTCTGCCGGGCGTGTTTCCGCCCCAACTCATCGACGTCACCGCCGAGGGCGAAACCTATCAGGAGCTCCACATCGACGGCGGCGCCATCACGCCGCTGTTCGTGGTGCCCGAGACCTTGGCCTGGCCACGGCCGGCCGACGGCGGGCCGCCCGGCGTCCAGGTCTTCGCCCTGATCAACACCACGCTTGACCCCAGCGCGGGGCGCACGCCCCTGCACGCCGTCCCCATTTTGATGCGCAGCTTCGAGCTGATGCTCCGCTCGTCCTATCGCGGGGGTCTGCGAACGCTGGCGGCCTTCTGCCGGCTCAACGATTTCACCCTTCAGGTCGGCAGCCTGCCGCCCAACGTCGTCGGCGCATCCCTGCTCCGCTTCGACCGCACAACCATGCGCACCCTCTTCGACCACGGCGCGAAGGCCGGCGAAACCGGAACCCTCTGGGTCGATCCGCTGGCCTAGGCGCGGCGGTCAGGTCTGGCGGGGAAATCGTCCGGGCCGGGCGAACCAGGGCTGAAGGGGCCGTGGCGGAGAGGGTGGGATTCGAACCCACGATACGCTTTCACGTACGCCGCATTTCGAGTGCGGTACTTTCAACCACTCAGCCACCTCTCCAGAGCCGGCGCAGGCCGCCCCGAAGAGGGCCCGCTGAGCGAGGGCGCGTTCTACTCATCTCGCTTAGGTTACGCAACTGCGATCTGACGTCGCGATCAGTGCGGCGCTTGCGTCTCGCTGCGCGAACCCCGACAGTCTGGGCAAAGGTGGCGGACGACGTATCCGCGCCACGCATTCGGGAGGCGACGATGTCGGACGAAATGATCTCCTTCGGGGCCAAGCTGGCGCAGAACGCGGCGCGCAAGGGCGACCAGCCGGCGGTGAGCTGCGGGGCCGAGACCCTGACCTACGCCGAGCTGCACCGGCGCTCGAACCGCATCGCCCGCGGCCTGGCGGCCAAGGGGGTCAAGGCCGGTGACCTGGTCACGCTGGGCCTGCCCAACAGCGTGGGCTTCGTCGAGGCCGCCCACGCGATCTGGAAACTGGGCGCCACGCCCCAGCCGATCTCGTTCCGCCTGCCCAAGGCCGAGCTGCAGGCCATCGTCGAGCTGGCCAATTCGCCCCTGGTGATCGCCGCCTTCGAGCACCGGATCGACCGGCCGGTGGTCAGCGTCGCCGAGCTGGCCGCCCTCTCGGACGACGACAGCGACCTGCCCGACGCCATCCCACCGATCTCCAAGGCGCCCACCAGCGGCGGCTCCACCGGCCGGCCCAAGCTGATCCTGGCCGGCCAGCCCGGCGTCACCTTCAAGGAGACGCCCGAGAGCGGCGGCTTCCAGCTGCGCCCCCACGACACCTGCATCATGCCCGCGCCGCTCTATCACAACGCCCCCTTCGGCGTGATGATGCAGGCCACGGCCCTGGGCGCGCACCTGGTGCTGCTGCCCCGCTTCGACCCCGAGGCGACCCTGGCCGAGATCCAGGCCCGCAAGGCCACCTGGGTCTATCTCGTTCCCACCATGATGAACCGCATCTGGCACCTGCCCCAGGCGGTCCGCGACGCCCACGATCTCTCCAGCGTCGAGATCCTCTGGCACATGGCCGCGCCCTGCCCGGCCTGGCTGAAGGAGGCCTTCATCCACTGGATCGCGCCCGGCGAGGTGCTGGAGCTCTACGCCGGCACCGAGGCCCAGGCGATCACCACCATCACCGGCACGGAGTGGCTCACCCGCCGCGGGTCGGTGGGCCGGGTCACCACCGGCGAGATGAAGATCTTCGGCGAGGACGGTCGCGAACTGCCCCCTGGCGAGGTCGGCGAAATCTACATGCGCCGCGCCGAGGGCACGCCCGAGACGTACAAGTACGTCGGGGCCGCCGCCCGCACCCTGCCCGGCGGCTGGGAAAGCCTGGGCGACCTGGGCCGCTTCGACGAGGACGGCTACCTCTACCTGGCCGACCGGCGCACCGACATGATCCTGGTGGGCGGCTCCAACGTCTACCCGGCCGAGATCGAGGCGGCGCTGGAGGAGCATCCGGCGGTGCAGTCCTGCGCGGTCATCGGCCTGCCCGACGACGATCTGGGCAGCCGCATCCACGCCATCGTCAAGGCCCATGGCGTAGTCAGCGCCGAGGACCTCAAGGCCCACCTCAAGGATCGCCTCGTCACCTACAAGCAGCCCCGCTCCTTCGAGTTCGTGGACGAGCCGGTCCGTGACGACGCGGGCAAGGTGCGCCGTACCGCGCTGCGCGACGCCCGCATCGCTGCGGCCGCCGCCCAGCCGGCGTGACGCTCACCCTACGGACGATTGCTGCGGCGCCGTTGGGCGGCTAAGGCCGTACCCTTTCTTCGGCGCCCCTTCGGGAGATCGTATGAGCATCAAGGGCCAGGCCTACCTGATGGGGGCCTACGAGCATCCGACGCGGGACGCTCCCGACAAGACCACGGCGCAGCTGCACGCCGAGAGCGCCCGCGGCGCCCTGGCCGACGCGGGACTGAGCTTCGACGACGTCGACGGCTACTTCTGCGCCGGCGACGCCCCCGGCTTCGGCGCCATGTCGATGATCGACTACATGGGGCTGAAGAACGTCCGCCACATGGACACCACCGAGACCGGCGGCTCGTCCTACATCCTGCACGTGGCCCACGCCGCCCAGGCGATCGCCGCCGGCAAATGCAAGGTCGCCCTGATCACCCTGGCCGGCCGCCCCCGCAACGGCGGCAACCGCCCCGGCGCCAGCATGGCCGGTGGTCCGCGCGGCACGGGCTTGAGCGACGGCGCGCCCGAGGCCGGGTTCGAGAGCCTCTACGGCGGGTCCACCCACAACACCTACGGCATGTGCGCCATGCGCCACATGTACGAGTACGGCACCACCTCGGAACAGCTGGCCTGGATCAAGGTCGCCGCCAGCCACCACGCCCAGTGGAACGAGCACGCCTTCCTCAAGACCGTGGTCACGGTCGAGGACGTCGTGAACAGCCGCATGATCTCCGACCCGCTGCACCTGCTGGATTGCTGCGTCGTCACCGACGGCGGCGGCGCCCTGGTCGTGGTCGCGCCCGAGATCGCCCGGAGCCTGAACCGGCCAAAGGTCCGCCTCATCGGCGCCGGCGAGGCGCCCAAGGTGCAGCAGGGCGGCAAGCTCGACCTCACCTACTCCGGCGCCGTCTGGTCCGGCCCCCGCGCCTTCGAAGAGGCCGGCGTCACCCCGGCCGACATCAAGTACGCCTCGATCTACGACAGCTTCACCATCACCGTCCTCATGCAGATCGAGGACCTGGGCTTCTGCAAGAAGGGCGAGGGCGGCAAGTTCGTGGCCGACGGGAACCTGATCTCGGGCGTCGGCAAGCTGCCGTTCAACACCGACGGTGGCGGCCTCTGCAACAACCACCCCACCAACCGCGGCGGCATCACCAAGGTGATCGAGGCGGTTCGCCAACTGCGCGGCGAAGCGCACCCCAAGGTCCAGGTCCCCAACTGCGACCTGGCCATCGCCCACGGCACCGGCGGCTCGCTGGGCATCCGCCACGGCGCGGCGACCATCATCATGGAACGGGAAGCCTGAGCATGTCGGACCTCCACTCTTCCCCTGAAAAGATGACCCGGCCGATCTCGGCCCCCGCCGTCACGATCGAGAGCAAGCCGTTCTTCGACGCCGCCGAGCAGGGCAAGTTCCTGATCAAGCGCTGCACCGCCTGCGGCGAGGCCCACTGGTACCCGCGCACCATCTGCCCCTTCTGCCACTCGGACCAGACGGTCTGGGAGGAGAGCCCCGGCGAAGGCGTGGTGTACAGCTTCTCGATCATGCGCAAGTCGCCCACCGGCCCCTATGCGCTCGCCTACGTCACGCTGAACGAAGGCCCCAACGTCCTCACCAACATCGTCGACATCGCCCCCGACGACCTGAAGATCGGCATGGCGGTGAAGGTCAAACTCCAACCGACCGAAGGCGGCCCCCCTGTGCCGGTGTTCGTGCCGGCATAAACCGACCGCGTGTCATCCCGGTTTGGGCGCCACCGAAGACCGGGATGACACCGAAGAGTTGGCGCAATCCACTTCCGTCCCCGATGGGGAGGAATTAGGACGCCCCGCCCGCCAACCGCGCGATCAGCGCCTCGGCCTCCCACGGCCGCGTCACCCGCCAGGTCCGCACCGGCCCGTCCGCCAGCATCCCGAACAGCCGCTCATACTGGCGCTTGCGCCGCCCATAGGTGTCCCAGGCCCAGCGGATCGGGTGCGCCTTGTCCAGCCATCTGCGGAAGTCCTCGCGGTTGCCCGTCCCCGGCCATAGCTCCACGCCCCCCGCCGCGCGGACGAACGATCGTCGGATGACCCGCGCCATCACCAGCGCCCGCGGAAAGTCCAGCCACACCAGGTCCGTCACGCGCGCCAGCAGCGCCGGCCGCGACGTGACGTAGTTCCCGCACGACACCCAAGCCTCGCCCGCCATCGCCGCGCCGGCGCGGGCCACGAACGCGGCGGGATCGGTCTCGTGCAGCGCCACCCACCCCGCCTGCCAGGTCACCGCGTCCAGCTCGATATGCCGCACGTCCATCGCCGCCGCGAGCCGCCCGGCAAACGTCGTCTTCCCCGACCCCGAGGTCCCCACCACCGCGACGCGCATGTTCACCCCCCCGGCGCTCTTCGCCGCTGGCCCTCCGCTTGGGCTGGCGTTCTCCACGCCGCCGGGATAGCTGACCGCCCCATGATCCGCCTCGACAATATCTCCAAGCAGAACGGCCACCAGATCCTGTTCATCGAAGCCTCGATGAACATCCAGAAGGGGGAGAAGGTGGGGCTGGTCGGCCCGAACGGCGCCGGCAAGACAACCCTGTTCCGCATGATCACCGGCCAGGAACAGCCCGACGACGGCCTGGTGGTGATCGATCCCGGCATGACCATCGGCTACTTCAGCCAGGACGTCGGCGAGATGTCGGGCCAGAGCGCGGTCGCCGCGGTGATGGATGGCGTGGGCCCCGTCAGCGCTCTGGCCGCCGAGATGGCGACCCTTGAGGCCGCCATGGTCGATCCGGACCAGGCCGACCGGCTGGATGCCCTCATGGAACGCTACGGCGAGGTGCTGGAACGCTTCCAGGAGCTTGATGGCTACGCCCTGGAGGCCCGCGCCCGCGAAGTCCTGGCCGGCCTGAGCTTCAGCCAGGAGCGGATGGACGGCGACGTCGGCCTACTCTCCGGGGGCTGGAAAATGCGCGTCGCCCTGGCCCGCATCCTGCTCCAGCGGCCCGACGGCATGCTGCTGGACGAACCCAGCAACCACCTCGACCTCGAAAGCCTGATCTGGCTGGAGTCCTTCCTCAAGACCTATCCCGGCGCGCTGCTGATGACCTCGCACGACCGCGCCTTCATGAACCGCATCATCGGCAAGGTGGTGGAGATCGACAGCGGCGAGTTGATCACCTACTCGGGCGATCTCGACTTCTACGACCAGCAGCGCGCGCTCAGCGAACAGCAGCGCCAGGCCCAGTACGAGCGCCAGCAGGCGATGCTGGCCAAGGAAATCAAGTTCATCGAGAAGTTCAAGGCGCGCGCCAGCCACGCCGCCCAGGTGCAGAGCCGGGTCAAGAAGCTGGACAAGATCGAGCGCGTCGAGGCCCCGCGCCGCCGCCAGTCGGTCCAGTTCGAGTTCCGCAGCCCGCCGCGTTCGGGCGACGACGTGATCAGCCTGAAGGGCGTCCATAAGGGCTATGGCGCCCAGCCGATCTACGAAGGCCTCGACTTCCTGGTGCGTCGCAAGGAACGCTGGTGCGTCCTGGGCGCCAATGGCGCCGGCAAGTCGACCCTGCTCAAGCTGGTGGCGGGCGCCACCAACCCCGACCAAGGCTCGGTCGGCATCGGGGCCAGCGTCCGCATGGGCTACTTCGCCCAGCACTCCATGGACCTGCTAGACGGCGAGGAGACGATCTTCGAGTCCCTCGACAGTTCGTTCCCCCAGGCGGGCCAGGGCGCGCTTCGCACCCTGGCGGGCTGCTTCGGCTTCTCGGGCGACGACGTCGAAAAGCCCTGCCGCGTCCTCTCCGGCGGTGAAAAGGCCCGCCTGGTGATGGCCAAGATGCTGTTCGACCCGCCCAACCTGCTGGTCCTCGACGAGCCGACCAACCACCTCGACATGGTGACGAAACAGATGCTGGTCGCCGCCCTGGCGGACTTCGAAGGCACCATGCTGTTCGTCAGCCACGACCGCCACTTCCTGGCCGCCCTCTCCAACCGCGTCCTGGAACTCACCCCCGACGGCGTCCACCAGTACGGCGGCGGCTACTCCGAATACGTCGCCCGCACCGGCCAGGAGGCGCCGGGCCTTCATCCGGGCGGGTAGGGGCTGCTGCGGCTGGCCGGCCACGCGCCGCGCGACGTCATGCTTGCCGGCCGTCCGCGCCGCCGCCATCCTCGCCGCCATGCCCAGCGACCTCCGCCGCCTCGCGCTCGCCCTGCCGGAAGCTGCCGAGGGCGACGACCACGGCAAGCCGGCGTTCCTGGTCGGCAAGAAGATCTTCTGCACCGTGGGTGACGACGGCCGCGCCACTGTCCGGCTCGACCCCGAGGATCAGCACAACCTCGAAGCAGCCGGCGTGATCACCCCCGTCCCCGGCTACTGGGGCCGAAAGGGCTGGAGCTACGTCTGGCCGGACCGCGTCTCCGAAGACCAACTCGCCACCCTGCTCCGCCTCGCCTGGGCCGGCGTCGCGCCTAAGCGGCTGCGGGGGTGAGCCATTCAAGGCCGGACAGCGCTGTGACGCCCGCTGACCACCGCCGACGTCAAAACCGGACGCACCCCACCCACCGAAACCTTGCGTTCCCACCTACACCATGTTCCCTTTTCGTTCATGTCCACGCCGCCCGACATGGCCGACCGTCACGCCCGCGTCCTGGCGCGGTTGGCCGAGATGGGCCTCGCCCTGGCCGAGCAGGAGTTCGCCGATGCCCAGGCGGCCGAGACGCCGGCTGAGCGGATCGAGGCGGTGAAGGCGTTCCACGTCGTCTCCCGCTCGGTGCGCCAGTGCGTGGCGCTGGAGGCCCGGCTGGCCCGCCAGCAGGCGCAGGACACGCGCGAGGTCGAACGGACGCAGGCCGCGGCCCCGCCGAAGAAGCCCAGCGGCGTGCAGGTGACCCGCCGCATCCGGGAGGTGCGCGAGGCGGTCCGGCGGGTGATCTGGCACGAGACCGAGGACGAGATCTACGCGGCTTGGCTCGAGCAACAGCTCGGTCTGGAGCTCGCCGGCGCCATCCAGCACGACAGCTTCTGCGCCGAGCCCCTCGACGACCATATCGTCCGCGTCTGCCTGGAGATGGACCTCTCCAAAGACGCCGCCCTCAACTGGCGCGACCTCCCCGACCCGGACGACCCTGGCGAAGACGAGGACGAGGACGACGGGGACGACGATGAGCTCGCGGGCGCCCCGACGCCCGCCGACTCGAGCTGACCCAATCTCTCTTTGATCGTCATGGCCCGGCTTGTCCGGGCCACCCTTGATCTCCGAGCCCGATCCAAGCGCACGGCGCCGCCGCGCCCCGCCGAGACACACCTGCGATCCTGGGTCGCCCGGACCAGCCGGGCGATGACGAGCAGGTTGGATGGCGCGTCAGCGCCCTATCGACCACGAACCACACGAACCACACGAACGGCCCAGGCCGGGCGCGGCGCGGCGCGTTCGTGTCGTTCGTGGTCAAAAACAGCGCCTGCGGCGCGCAGAGCCATCCGTCCAAGGGCAGCCAACAGTCCGTGTGGTCCGTCGCGCTACCCCTCTGCGCCCAGTTCCGCCATCACCTCGTCCGTGTGCTCGCCCAGCTTGGGCGGGTGGCGGCGGATGTTGGAGGGCGTCTTGGCGAATTTCACCGGCGGCTTCATCAGGCGATAGGACCCCACGTCCGGATGCTCATAGCCTTCGAAGAAGCCGACCGCGCTCAGGTGCGGATCGTCCGGCAGGTCGTCCAGGGTGTTGGTCTTCACCACCGGAATCGACAGGGGCTTCAGGATGTCCAGCCACTCCTGGGTGGTCTTGGTCGCCGCCGCCTGTTCGATCATCCCGTACAGGTCCTGGATGTGCTTGGCCCGCGTCCCATAGTCGGCGAACCGCGGGTCGGACTGGATCAGATCGCCATAGCCCGCGGCCTGGAAGAACAGGTCCCACTGCTTGTCGGTGTAGGGCAGCAGGCCGATGTAGCCGTCCTTGGTCTTGTACGGCTTACGGTTGGGGTTGAGCACCCGCTGATAGCCCCATTGGCCGGTCGGCGGCTGGAAGGTGTGGTCGTACAGGTGCTCGACCAGCAGGAAGCTGGTGACGCATTCGAACATCGGCACCTCGACGAACTGGCCCTCGCCGGTTCGCGCCCGGTGCAGCAGGGCGGCGGTGATCGCCTGCGACAGGAACAGGCCCGAGACCTTGTCGGCCATCAGGGTCGGCAGGATACGCGGCGTCGGGTTGCCGTCCGTGCGGCCCAGGATGTCGGACGCGCCACAGGCCGACTGGATCAGGTCGTCATAGGCCGGCTCGCCGGCATAGGGTCCGTCCGAGCCATACCCGGCGGCGTGGGCGAAGATGATGTCCGGCTTGATCGCCGCCACGTCCTCGTAGCTAAGACCCAGCCGCTTCATCCCGTCGTAGCGCACCGACGAGGCCAGGACGTCGCAGGACTTGATCAGCCGCCGCATCGCCCGCTTGCCGCTCTCGGACTTCATGTCCACGAGGATCGAGCGCTTGTTGCGGTTGATGGTGAGGAAGATCGGGCCCATCCCCTTGGGCGCGCCGTCGGGCAGATGGCCGGCCCATCGCATGATGTCGCCGCCGTCGCCACGGCCGGAGCCCGGGTCCTCGACCTTGATCACGTCGGCGCCCTGATCGGCCAGGATCTGGGTGCCATAGGCGCCGTTGACCACGCTGGTCAGGTCCAGGATGCGAATGCCGCTGAGCGGTCCGGTGGGCTTGGTGGCCATCGTCTTTGCGGTCATGGGATCCTCCTAACGCAACTCGAGACGCTCGATCATGGCCTTCAGCCCGGCCACGATGTCGTCCTTCTTCTCGTCCAAGCGCTCGACCCGGCCGGCGACGCCCACGGCGAACACACGGCCGAACGGGCCCCTGGGCAGGGCCGCGCCGATGATGCCCAGGCCGGGCGAAATACTGTTGCGGGAGAAGGCGAACCCGCGGGCGCGCACCTCGCGCACCCGGGCCATCAGCTCCTCACGCGTCTGGGGCAGACCGTCGTCGCCCGAGGCGTTGATCCGCCGCCGCAGCCGTTCGATCTCGGTGTCGCTCTTCGCCGACAGCAGGGCCAGGCCCATGCCCGATCGCGCCAGCGGCCGGCGCGTGCCCGGCGGGGCGCGGAACTGCAGCGGCTCGGCGGAATGGATCACGTGGACATACTGGGCATGAAGGTCGCTCTGCACCGCCAGCACGACCGTCTCGTCCAACGACCGGTGCAGCGCCTCGAGCGCCGGCAGAAGCTCGCCGTCGCCGAACAGCACGCCCGGCACCCAGGCGCCCAGCACCGCGATCCGCATGGTCGGGAAATAGGTCCGCCGCTCGCGGTCGTAGTCCAGGTAGCCCAGGGCCACGAGAGACTTCATCAGCGCCGATCCGGACGAGGTCGGATAGCCCAGCGCCTCGAGGATTTCCTTGAGCGCCAGGGGCCGCCGTTCGCGTGCGAAGACCTCCAGGATCTCCAGCGCCCGCTGCGCCGATTTTACCGCCCCGTCGGCCACGCGCCCTCCAAATCCGCCCGAAATCCAAGCACTCGGCTTAAAATTCCACATATATGGAAATTCGATCCACATATGGGCGTTTGCAGCCAGAGCTAGTAACGGTTCGCTCGGCCCTGTTCAATGGGCCACAACAAGACGACCGAGGGAAACGCCATGCACTTCGAGCTCGCCGAAGAGCACCGCATGTTGAAGGACCTGGTGGCGAAGTTCGTCCGTGACGAGCTGATGCCGCTGGAGGCCGACGTCATGGCCCGCGAAGCCGAGGGCAAGGGTCACGTCATCTTGCCGGAAGACCACGCGCGCCTCGACAAGAAGGCTCATGAGCTGGGGCTGTTCGGCCTGGACGCGCCTGAGGACGTCGGCGGCTCGGACCTGCCGATGGTCGCCATGGTCGGCGTCGAGGAAGAGATCGGACGCAGCATCACCCCCTACACCCTGCCGCCGGACAGCCCGAACCTGCGGATGCTGATGGCCACGGTGAACGAGCGGCAGCGCGAGGCCTATCTCGCCCCCTACGTCGCTGGAAAGATCAGTTCGGCGATCGGCATTTCGGAGCCGGGCGCCGGGTCTGACCCGGCCGGTATGACCACCTCCGCGGTCCGTGACGGCGACGACTGGGTCATCAACGGCCGGAAGATCTGGATCACGCGCGCCGCGGAGTCCGACTTCACGATCCTGATGGCGGTGACCGACAAGGAGAAGGGCGCCCGCGGCGGGATGAGCGCCTTCCTCGTCGACCGGGGCACGCCGGGCTTCAACATCCTGCGCCGGATCCCGATGCTGGGCGGGCAGTACAGCTATGAGATCGCCCTGGAGGATTGCCGGGTCGAGGGCTGGAAGCTGCTGGGCGTGGAAGGTCAGGGGTTCGCGCCGATGCAGGTGCGCCTGGGCACCCGCCGCATCCAGATGGCCGCGTGGTCCATCGGCATGGCCCAGCGGGCGATGGAGATGGTCATCGAGTACGCGCCCCAGCGGAAGACCTTCGGCATGCCGCTGAGCGAGCGCCAGGCGATCCAGTTCTGGGTGGCGGAAGCGGCGACCAAGATCCACGCCGCGCGGCTGATGACCTATGACTGCGCCTGGAAGCTGGATCAGGGCCGCGACGTGCGCTCCGAGATCAGCATGATCAAGTGGTACGCCACCGAGATGGCCTATGAGACCGTGGACCGGGCCATGCAGGCGTTCGGCGCCATGGGTATGACCAAGGAACTACCGCTGCAGCTCATGCAGGCGAAGCTTCGCACCATGCGCATCTATGACGGCCCCACCGAAGTGCATAAGTGGGTGGTGGCCAGGAACCTGTTGGGGACGAGACGATGAAAGACGCTTACGGCGAACACGTGAAGGTCGCCCTGGACGGGCACGTGGCCGTGGTCACCCTGGACCGCCCGCCGCACAACTTCGTCTCGGTCGAGTTCATGTCCGACCTGGCCGACGCCATGGAGGCGGCGGACGCCTCGAACGCCGTGCGCGCCATCGTCCTTCAGAGCGAGGGCCGCACCTTCTCCGGCGGCGCCGACTTTGCGTCCCCCACCGACAAGGTGGCCTCGGGCATGGACGGCGTGAACGCCCTCTACGACCAGGCGGTGCGCCTGTTCTCCATCGCCACGCCCATCGTCGCGGCGGTCCAGGGCTCGGCCGTGGGCGCGGGCCTGGGCCTGGCGCTGGTCGCCGACTTCCGCGTGGCGGCGCCCGAGGCGCGGTTCGCCGCAAACTTCGTGAAGCTGTCCTTCCACCCGGGCTTCGGCCTGACCCACACCCTGCCCCGTCTCGTCGGCCAGCAGCGCGCCGCCCTGATGTTCCTCACCGGCCGCCGGATCAAGGCCGAGGAAGGCCTGGCCTGGGGTCTGGTGGACGAGGTCGTGCCGATGGACGAGCTGCGGGGCGCGGCCCTGAAGCTGGCCCAGGAGATCGCCGAGAACGCGCCCCTGGCCGTGGCCGCCACCCGCAAGACCCTGCGCGCCAAACTGGCCGCCGACGTCCGCGCCCAGACCGCCATCGAGCACAGCGAACAAGCGGTCCTGCGCGCCAGCGAGGACTTCGCCGAGGGCGTCCGCTCGGTGGCCGAGCGCCGGCCGGGGAACTTCGTGGGGCGCTGAGGCGCCCTACATCCGGCCCATCTGCTCCAGTTGGCGGGCTGCGCCCACGATCGCCGGGTAGGGGTGCAGCACCAGGTAGGTCGGGATCGCGGCCACGAAGCCGGAGAGCCGGCCCTTGGCCTCGAAGCGCGTGCGGAAACTGCCGGCGGCCAGCCGCTCGGCGATCCGCGGCGCGATCCCGCCCGACACATAGACCCCGCCCCGCGCGCCGAACGTCAGGGCCAGGTCGCCGGCCACCGCGCCCAGGATGCCGCCGAACCGGTCCAGCGCCTGCCCCGCCAGCGGATCGCCCACCAGCCCCTCGCGGGTCACCGACACCTCGTCCGCCAGCGCCGGCGCCTCCCCGGCGAGATCGCAGAGCACCGCGTAGAGGTCGTACAGCCCCTGGCCCGACAGCAGCCGCTCCACCGAAACGCGGCCATACTTGACCATCAGCCGCTTCAGGACCTCGATCTCGACCTCGTCGGTCGGCGCGAAGCCGACATGGCCGCCCTCGGTGGCGATGGCCACATCCCCCCGCTCGCTCCGCGCCAGCGCGGCGACGCCGAACCCGGTGCCGGCGCCCAGCGCCACGATCGGACAGTCGTGCGGCCCCTTCGGCAGCGCCTTGCCCAGCGGCCGAAGGTCCGCGCCCTCCAGCAGCGGACAGGCCAGGGCCTGGGCGGCGAAGTCGTTGATCAGCTCGACCGCCTCGAACTCGAACTGCGCCAGCAGGTCGCCCTCGGAGACGCGCCAGTGCAGGTTGGTGAACTCGATCTCGCCATCCAGCACCGGCCCGGCGACCGCAATCACCGCCTTTGGCGGCCGCTTCCGACCGGCGGTTGTCTCGATATAGTCGGCCACGATGGCGTCGAGGCTCGGATAGTCCTTACAGGGAAAGCTCCGCGGATTGCGGATGTGGCCCTGGCCGTCCACCAGGGCGAAGCGCGCGTTCGTCCCGCCCACGTCGCCCACGAGGCCAACCCAATGACCCTTCATCAAGCGACCTCGAACAGGGCGCAGGCGCCCGCGTCGGCGGGACCGGCCGCGCGCCGCATCCAGCCGAACATCTCACGCCCATAGCCCAGCCCCGATGGCCGGCAGACCGCCCGCTCCCGCCGCATCAGCTCGCTCGGATCGACCTTGATCTCCAGGGTCCCCCCCTCGGCGTCCAGCCGAATGACGTCCCCGTTCTGGACATAGGCCAGCGGCCCGCCGACCGCCGCTTCCGGCGTGACGTGGATCGCCGCCGGAACCTTCCCGCTGGCGCCCGACATGCGGCCGTCGGTGACCAGGGCCACCTGGAACCCCTTGTCCAGTTGCACGCCCAGCGCCGGCGTCAGTGAATGAAGCTCGGGCATGCCATTCGCCTGCGGGCCCTGGAACCGGACGACGGCGATGAAGTCGCGATTAAGCTCGCCGCGCTTGTGCGCCGCCAGCAGATCGTCCTGGTCGTCGAAGACCAGGGCCGGCGCCTCGACGATGCGGTGCTGCGGCTTCACGGCCGAGGTCTTGATGACCCCACGCCCCAGCCCGCCCGTCAGGACCCGCATCCCGCCCTCGGCCTCGAACGGGTCGTCGGCGGGCCGCAGGATGTCGCGGTTCAAGCTGACCGCCGGGCCGTCGCGCCACACCAGCTGGCCGCCATCCAGGAACGGCTCCTGGGTGTAGCGGCGAAGACCGGCGCCGGCGACGGTGCGCACATCGTCATGGACCAGCCCGTGATCCAGGAGCGTCCGGGTGACGAAGCTCATCCCGCCCGCCGCATGGAACGCGTTCACGTCCTCCGACCCGTTCGGATAGACCCGGGCGATCAGCGGCGTGACGCGGCTGAGGTCGTGGAAGTCCTCCCAGGTCACCAGCACGCCCGCCGCCCGCGCCATCGCCAGGATGTGCAGCGTGTGGTTGGTCGAGCCGCCCGTCGCCAGAAGGCCGGCGATGGCGTTCACCAGGCTCTTCTCGTCCACGACCGCCGCGAACGGCGTGTACTCGTTTCCACCATCGCGGATCGCCACCGCCCGCTTGGGCGCCGCCGCCGTCAAGGCGTCGCGCAACGGCGTGTTGGGGCTGACAAAGGCCGCGCCCGGCAGGTGCAGTCCCGTCATCTCCATCATCATCTGGTTGGAGTTGGCGGTGCCATAGAAGGTGCAGGTGCCGGGCCCGTGGTAGCTCTTCATCTCGCTGTCGAGCAGCTCATCGCGCGTCGCCTTGCCCTCGGCGTAGAGCGCGCGGACCCGAGCCTTTTCCGCATTCGAGATACCCGAAGTCATCGGGCCGCTGGGCACAAAGATCGTGGGCAGGTGGCCGAAAGCGGCGGCGCCGATAAACAGGCCCGGCACGATCTTGTCGCAGATCCCCAGCATCACGGCGGCGTCGAAGGCGTCGTGGGTCAGGGCGATCGAGGTCGCCATGGCGATGACGTCGCGGCTGAACAGCGACAGCTCCATCCCCGGCCGACCCTGGGTCACGCCATCGCACATGGCCGGCACGCCGCCCGCGTATTGGGCGGTGGCGCCCACCTCGCGCGCCGCCTCCCGCAGGATGTCGGGAAAACGCTCGTAGGGCTGATGGGCCGAGAGCATGTCGTTGTAGGACGACACGATGGCGACATTCGGGGCGGTCGGATTGCGCATCCGCTGCTTGTCGCCATCCGGCGACGCGGCGAAGGCGTGGGCCCAGTTGGCGCAGGAGAGTTTGCCTCGGCCGGGGCCGGCCTGCCGGGCCGCCTCCATCTGCGAGAGGTAGGCGGCGCGGGTGTCGCGACTGCGCGCGACGATCCTCTGGGTGACCTCGGCTGTCACGGGATGCATGGATTTCAACCTCCGTCCGGGGTCCAGAAGATGCGGATGGGCGCCTTGGATTGCGAGATCAGCCGCCCGACCGGCAGATCCTCGCCGGCCAGTGCGCGTCCAATGACGTCGCGCTTAGCCTCCCCCGCGACCAAGAGGAAGATGGCCCGCGAATTCAGCAGTGCGCTCAAGGTCAGCGTCACGCGCGGCAACGGCGGCTTGCCGAGCCCTTCCGGCACAGCGCGGATCGGGTCCGTCGACGTGAGGCCCGCCGAAAGGCCCGGGTCGCCCGGGATCAGCGAGGCGATATGGCCGTCCTCGCCCATACCCAGCATCACGGCGTCGAAGGGTTGGATCGCCGCCAAGGCCTCGGCGGCCGGCGCGGGCCAGAGCGGCAGGAGGTGCGCCTTGGCGGCAGAGCCCGTCAACAGCCGCTCGCGGACCAGCCGGACGTTGGCGGCGGTGTCGTCTTGCGCCACGCAGCGCTCGTCCGACAGGGTGACGATCACGCGCGTCCAATCGATGACGTCCGCCCGCGACAGACGGTCGTAGACAGGGCCGGGCGAGCGCCCCCCGGTCGCCACGAGGCTGGCGCGGCCCTGCGTCCCGAGCGCCTCGCTTAGCCGGGCGAGGATGGCGTCAGCCGCAGCCTCCGCTAGGGCGTCACCGTTGATGAAGGTCTCGATCATCTCTGCCTCATAACGCGCCGGACGCGGGTCGGGCGCCCCGTGCGCGCGCCTTTTCGCGAAGGACGTGGAACCTCGAGCCCCGGTTGGCGTCCTAGTTCCGGATATCGGGCGTTGCGGCGGCGCGGCGCGGAGGATGTGTCAACATGCGTATCGCCCAGGTCGCCCCCTTGTACGAGGCTGTCCCGCCCCGCCTGTACGGCGGAACCGAGCGCGTCGTCGCCCACCTTACCGACGCCCTGGTGACGCTGGGCCACGACGTGACCCTGTTTTCGAGCGCCGACGCCGAAACCCTGGGCACGCTGGCGGCCGTTCGCGATCAGGCCATTCGCCTGGACCCGGCCCCGCTCAAGTCGGATTTGGCGGCCCACCTCAACCAGTTGGCCGAGGTGCGCTGGCGCGCGGCCGAGTTCGACGTCATCCACTTCCATACCGACATGATCCAGTTCCCGATGTTCGAGGACATGCCGCAGAAGACGATCACGACCCTGCACGGTCGGCTGGATCTGAAGGACCTTCCGGCCGTCTATCGGCGATGGCCCCAATACCCGCTGGTATCGATCAGCGACGACCAGCGCCGGCCGCTCCCGTTCGCGAACTGGGCCGCGACGGTTCACCACGGCATGTCGACAGAACTCTATCGCTTCAACCCGACGCCGAGAGGCTATCTCGCCTTTCTCGGACGGATATCGCCCGAGAAGCGTCCGGACCGCGCCATCTCCATCGCCACAGCGGCTGGCCGGCCGCTGAAGATCGCCGCGAAGGTGGACGACGCCGACCGGGTCTACTTCGAAGAGGTCATCCACCCGCTGCTGGACAATCCGCTGATCGACTTCATCGGCGAGATCGGAGACGGCGCGAAGTCAGATTTCCTGGGCGGCGCCGACGCACTGCTGTTCCCCATCGACTGGCCGGAGCCCTTCGGCCTGGTGATGATCGAGGCGATGGCCTGCGGCACGCCCGTTATCGCCTGGGAGAACGGTTCGGTCCCCGAGGTCATCGAGCCCGGCGTGACCGGCTTCATCGTCCGCTCGGAAGCCGAGGCGCGAGAGGCCGTCGCGAAGGCGCGCGACCTGGATCGCCATGCCATCCGCGCACGGTTCGAAGAACGCTTCTCCGCCACCGCCATGGCCCGCCGCTATATCGATATCTACGAACGCCTGTCCCACATCCAACCGCTGACCGAGGCGGCATGATCGAGGGGTCGCGATGAACGATCTCGCTCCGTCCCACACGACGCCGGTCGAGTGGGGCGACATCGAAGAGCCCCGGATTCCGCAGCGACTCTACGCGCTGAAGGACCGCGACACCTTCATCGTGGCCGACAGCCACGGCGACATCGCCGGCGCGGCTGACGGGCTGTTCCATGACGACACCCGGATCCTGTCGCGCTGGGAATTGACCCTTGGCGACAAGGCCCGACGCTGTTGTCGGGCGCGATCAGCCAGGACAACGTCTACTTCACCTCTCACGGCCTCAACCGGGCGATCCCCGTGCCGTCCGGGCCGATGGCGCCGCCGGGCGTGGTCCATCTGGAACGCAAACGGTTCCTTTGGGACGAGCGGCTCTACGAGCGTGTGAGCCTCACCAACTACAGCACCGAACCGATGACCCTGCCGCTTGTCATCAAGTTCGCCGCGGACTTCCACGACATGTTCGAGGTCCGCGGGGCGCGACGTCGCGCCCGGGGACGGGTCTTCCCGCCGGAGATCACCGCCCGCGCCGTCGGCTTCGGCTACGAGGGTCTGGACGGGGTGACCCGCGGAAGCGTGGTCGCCTTTTCCGAGACGCCGGCGGCGCTGGACGCTGGACGCGCAGAGTTTCGGTTTGAACTCGACACCGAGGAATGCCGCGAGATCTACATCGAGGTCGGCGCCGCGCATGCGGAGACCCCGTCTCGCGCGCGGCACCGCGCCGCTGCCGCCCGCGCCCGCTACGCCATGCGCGCGCGTCGCCGTCAGGGCGCACGGATCAGCAGCAACGGTCGCTTGTTCAACGCCTGGATCGACAAGTCACGCTCGGACTTGGCGCTCCTGACAACGCCGATGAGCACCGGCCCCTACCCGTACGCCGGGATTCCGTGGTTCTCGACCAGCTTCGGCCGCGACGGCATCATTACGGCTTGGCAAATCCTGTGGTTCGACCCGGAACTGGCCAAGGGTGTCCTGTCCTATCTGGCCGAATGGCAGGCGCGGGAAACCTCGGCGTTCCGCGACAGCGAGCCAGGCAAGATCATGCACGAAACCCGCCGGGGGGAGATGTCCGCCCTCGGCGAGGTGCCCTTTGGGCGGTACTACGGCGGGGTCGACACCACCCCGCTGTTCGTGGCCCTGGCCGGCGCCTACGCCGAGCGCACTGGAGACTACGACCAGCTCGACCGTTGGTGGCCCGCCCTGGAACGCGCCGCGGACTGGATCGTGGCCAAGGCCGAGCAGCATCCGTTGGGACTGATCGCCTATGCTCGCGCGATGGACGGCGGGCTGACGAACCAAGGCTGGAAGGATTCTGGCGACTCGATCTTCCACGCCGACGGACGCTTCCCTGAGGGCCCAGTGGCCCTCGTGGAGGTGCAGGGCTACGCCTACGCCGCCTATCGCACCATGGCGTCGATGACCGCGCGCCGCGGCGACTCCGAGGCGGCCGAGCGCTGGAGCCGGCGGGCCACCGCCCTGCGCGCGGTGGTCGAGGCGCGGTTCTGGATGCCGGAGCATGGCTTCTACGGCATTGCGCTGGACGGACAGAACGAGCTCTGCCGCGTGGTCGCGTCCAACCCCGGGCATCTGTTGTTCACCGGTCTGCCGCGCGCCGACAGAGCCGCGCAGCTGGCGCGGCGGCTGTTCTCCAGCGATTTCTTCTCGGGCTGGGGGCTGCGCACGCTGGCGGTCGATCAGCCCCGCTTCAACCCGATGTCCTATCACAACGGTTCGGTGTGGCCGCACGACACCGCCCTGACCGCGCTGGGCCTCTCATACTACGGCGAGCGCGACGGCGTGGTGAAGCTGACCGCCGCGCTGTTCGAGACCGCGGCGCAGTCCGACATGCGCTTGCCGGAATTGTTCTGCGGCTTCCCGCGCGCCGCCGGCGAACCGCCCGTCGCCTATCCGGTCGCCTGCCTGCCGCAGGCGTGGGCCGCCGGTGCGGTGTTCATGCTGCTCCAGGCGTGCCTCGGACTCTCGATAGACGGGCAAGGCGCCGAGGTTGAAGTCCGC
Organism: uncultured Phenylobacterium sp.; assembly: GCA_964575195.1. Classification (GTDB taxonomy): domain Bacteria; phylum Pseudomonadota; class Alphaproteobacteria; order Caulobacterales; family Caulobacteraceae; genus Phenylobacterium. Next base: position 664,325 of record CAZNPJ010000001.1, on the reverse strand, counting down.
AATCCGTCCCTGCCGCTTGGCATCGACCGCCTGAGCATCGAGGGGTTGTCCATCGGGGACGGCGCCATCGACCTGACGTTCGAGCGCCAGGGCGCGCGGGTGGCTGTCCACTCCAACAGCCGCGGGCCCCGCTTGCGGGTGCGGTACGGCTGAGCCCGCGGCGGAGCAAAGCGGGCCGCGCCGCGTTGTGTCGTCCGGCAGACAATGGGGCGCTGCTTGATCAACGTTGAGCGGAGACCCTGGTCTTGAGCCAAAACCTCGACCTGTTCCCGATCGGCAACTGCGCAGCGAGCGCGCTGATCGATCGCGCCGGCCGCTACATCTGGGCCTGCGCGCCGCGCGTCGACGGAGACCCCTTCTTCTGCGCCCTGCTGAGCGGCAAGGACCCCGCCGACGGCGACGTCCAGGGGCTGTGGGAAATCGAGGTCGAGGGCGCGACACACACCACCCAGGCATACTTGCGCAACACCCCGATCCTGCGCACGGAGATCCGCAACGCCGAAGGCGCGGGGGTCGAGATCATCGACTTCTCCCCCCGTTACCGGCACTTGGGACGGCAATATCGACCGCTGGCCTTCGTCCGCATCGTGCGGCCCCTCGGCGGCGCCCCGCGGATTCGAATTCGACTGCGGCCCATGGCGAACTACGGCGAGCGAACCTGTTACACGACCACGGGCTCGAACCACATTCGCTATGTCGGCGAAGAGGTCACCCTGCGCCTGACCACCGACGCGCCGGTCAGCCACATCGTCGAAGAGCGCGCCTTCCGGCTGGAGGAGCCTATCGGCCTGTTCCTGGGACCCGATGAAGGCCTGGACGCGGACGTATCGACCACCACCGCGCGCATGCTGCGGGAGACCACCGACTACTGGCGCGGCTGGGTGCGGACGTTGTCGGTGCCGCTGGAGTGGCAGGAAGCGGTCATCCGGGCGGCCATCACCCTCAAGCTCTGCGCCTATGAGGAGACGGGCGCCATCGTGGCGGCCCTCACCACCTCCCTGCCCGAGCACGCCGCCGAGCCTGGCGCCGGCCGCAACTGGGACTACCGCTATTGCTGGCTCCGGGACGCCTACTACGTCGTCCAGGCGCTGAACCGGCTCGGCGCCGCCGACATGCTGGAGAACTATCTGGTCTATCTCCGCAATCTGGTCGAACTGGCCAGCCGGGGCGAGATGCCGGGCGGCGCGGCGCAGCCCCAGGGCAAGGCCGGCCATGTCCAGCCGGTTTACGGGGTCGGCCTGGAGCCGGTGCTGACGGAGTGGATCGCCCCCAATCTGCCCGGCTATCGCGGCATTGGTCCCGTGCGCGTGGGCAATCAGGCGCACGAGCATCTGCAGCACGACGTCTACGGCCAGATCGTGCTGTCCACGGTGCAGGCGTTCTTCGACGAGCGGCTGTTGCGCCCCGCGAGCGCCGACGACTTCCGCGCCCTGGAGCCGATCGGGGAACGGGCCTTCGAACTGCACGACAAGCCCGACGCCAGCCTCTGGGAGTTCCGGGGGCGCGAGGCCGTTCACACCTATTCGTCGGTGATGTGCTGGGCGGCCTGCGACCGGCTGGGCAATGCCGCGGGCAAGCTCGGGCTGACCGAACGGGCGGATTACTGGAACGCGCGGGCCGCCCAGGTGCGCGAAACCATCGAGCGCCGCGCCTGGAACGCCGAGGCCGGGCGGTTCGCCGCGACCTTCGAGGGCGACGGCCTGGACGCCAGCCTCTTGCAGATGGTGGATGTCCGCTTCCTGCCCGCCGACGATCCGCGGATGGCGGCGACCATGGCGGCGGTGGAAGAGGGTCTGCGGCGCGGACCCTACATGCTGCGCTACGCCGTGCCGGACGACTTCGGCCTGCCGGAGACGGCGTTCAACTTCTGCACCTTCTGGCTGATCGAGGCCTTGCACCTCTCCGGACGAACCGACGAAGCGCGCACGTTGTTCGAAGAGATGCTGGGCCGTCGCACGGCCGCGGGTTTGTTGTCCGAGGACATCACGCTGGATGGCCGGGAACTATGGGGCAACTACCCGCAAACCTACTCCCTGGTCGGGCTGATCAACTGCGCCAACCTGCTGTCGAAGAGCTGGCAGTCGATCCGCTGATCAGTCGGACCAGTCGCGGCCGAAGCGCTCGATAAGGGCGAAGGCGCCAGAGGGACCCCAGCTGCCGGCGGCATACGGCTTGGGCGCCTGGCCGGCCTCGGCCCAGGCGTCGGCCACGCCGTCGACCCAGCGCCAGGCCTCCTCGACCTCGTCGCGCCGCACGAACAGGGTGGCGTCGCCGTGGATGACATCCAAGAGCAGCCGCTCGTAGGCGATCCGCCGCCGCCCGCCCGCGCCCTCGTAGGTCCGAAGCAGCGACAGGGATAGCGGCAGGGACTGAAGGCGCATGCCGCCCTGGCTCAGACCCGGCGCCTTGTTCATCAGGCTGAGCTTGATGTCCTCGTCCGGCTGGAGGTCGATAACCAGGCGGTTGGGGGCGAGGTCGGCTGTCGACGCACTGCCGAAGATCGAGTGCGGCACGGGCTTGAACTGGATGGCGATCTGGGTGCGCTTCTCAGGCATCCGTTTGCCGGTGCGAAGGAAGAAGGGCACGCCGGCCCAGCGCCAGTTGTCGATGTCCACCCGCAGCGCCGTAAAGGTCTCCGTGCCGGTCTTTTCCCCCCGCTCGGCCTCGTAGCCCTCGACCGACTTCCCGCCGACCACCCCTTGCGTGTACTGGCCGCGCACCGAGTTCGCCTGGACATCCACCCGCGTGAAGCGGCGCAGCGACCTTAGAACTTTCACCTTCTCGTTGCGCACCGAGTCCGGCTCCATGTCGGCCGGCGGCTCCATGGCGACGAGGCACAGGAGCTGAAGCATGTGGTTCTGCAGCATGTCGCGCAGGGCGCCGTACTCATCGTAGTAGGGCCAGCGGGCGCCGACGCCTTCGGTCTCGGCCACGGTGATCTGCACGTGGTCGATCGTCAGGTTGTTCCACAGAGGCTCGAAGAGGGTGTTTGCGAACCGCAGCGCCAGCAGGTTCTGGACCGTCTCCTTGCCGAGGTAGTGATCGATGCGGAAGATCTGGTTCTCGTCGAACACCGCGCCCAACGAAGTGTTGATGTGGCGCGAGGTCTCCAGGTCTCGGCCGATCGGCTTTTCCAGCACGATGCGGGTGTCGTCCGTGGCGAGGCCGGCGGCGGCGAGAGAGATGCAGACCTTCTCGTAGAGGCTGGGCGAGATCGCCAGATAGAAGAACGGGGCGCTACAGCCCTCGAGCGCAGGCTTCAGCTTCGCCGCGCCTTCTGCGGTCGTGGCGTCGGCGCCGACGTACGTCATCCGGGCGGAGAATCGCTTCCACACGGCGTCATCGATGCCTTCCGGCCGCTCGGTGAGCACCGCATGGGTCTGCTCGAGGAACGCGTCCCGGCTAAGGTCCGCGCGCGCCGTCGCGACGATCCGGAAGTCCTTGGCCAGGAACCCATCCGCGTCGAGGAAGTAGAGCGACGCCAGCAGCATCCGCCGCGCCAGATCGCCCGTGGCGCCGAACAACACAATCGCGTCAGCTTGCGGCATCGCAGGCATGAAGTCTCCTCGCGTGGAGCGCGGAGACCACCGCGCGCCGGCCCCCAGGTCAAGGGCGCCGGGGGATCGAAATTGTGCGCTGCGGCGTTGTCTCCGCGAATGGGCGGGAGAGAAATGCCAGTTGAAACCCTTATGATCAGTCTGCCGGCGCCCAAGCCGTTGCGACTGAACGGGGCGGCGCTGTTCCTCGACTTGGACGGAACGCTGGCCCCCATCGCCGCTCGGCCGCAGGACGTGGTTTCAAACCCGCGGCTTACGCGCCTTATCGAGCGCCTGGACGCGGGCCTGGACGGACGTCTCGCCGTGGTGAGCGGACGCACCCTCGAGGACATCGACCGGATCCTCGAAGGACGGATCGCCTGCGTGTCGGCGGTGCACGGCCTTGTGCGGCGGGATCGGCACGGCGGCCTGCAGACGCCCGAGCCGCACCCCGGCATGAACCAAGCCGTCGCGGCCCTGCGAGACTTCGCCGAGCGGGACCCAGGTCTTCTCGTCGAGGAGAAGGGCGCCAGCGTCGCCCTGCACTTCCGGCTGGCCCGCGCCCGCGCGCTGGACGCCCGCGCCCTGGCGCGCCGCGTCGCCGCCGAGACCGGGCTCGCCCTTCAGGAGGGCGACATGGTCGAGGAGCTACGCACCCCGGGTCCGTCGAAGGGCGACGCCGTACGCGACTTCATGGCGACCGATGATTTCCGCGGCGCCGTTCCGGTGTTCGTGGGCGACGACGCGACCGACGAGCACGGCTTCGACGCCGTGGCGCAACTTGGCGGGTTCGGCGTGCTCGTGGGTCATCCCAGGGATACCCACGCCCGCTTTGGCCTGCGCAACGTCGAGGACGTGCTGGCTTGGCTGGAGGCCGCGCGATGAGCCGGCTGATCGTCGTATCAAACCGCGTGAACCTGCCCTCCGGCGAGGGCGAGCAGAGCGTGGGCGGCCTGGCCATGGCGCTGTCGGCGGCCCTTAAACAGTACTCTGGCATCTGGTTTGGCTGGAGCGGCCAGACCACCGAGACCTTCACCGGCGAGCTCAACGTCCGGACAGTCGGCGACGTGACCGCGGCGACCGTCGATCTCGAGGAAGTGGACCTTGAGGAGTATTACAACGGCTACGCCAACAAGACGCTGTGGCCGCTGTTCCACTACCGCAACGACCTGGCCGCGTTCGACCGTGCGTTCGACAAGGGTTATGTCCGGGTCAATCGGCGCTTCGCCGAGACGCTCGCCCCGCTCATCCAGCCCGACGACGTCATCTGGGTGCACGACTATCACCTGATCCCGCTGGCGCGGGAGCTCCGGTCGCTGGGCGTGACGAACCGGATCGGCTTTTTCCTGCACATCCCCTGGCCGGCGCACCAGGTCATGATCAATCTGCCGCGGCACCGCCAGTTGGTGGAGTCGATGTTCGACTACGACCTGTGCGGCTTTCAGACCGCCGAGTACCAGCAGGCTTTCGAGGAATATGTGCTGTCCGAAGCAGACGGCGCCGTGGTGAGCCCGGGTCTGCTCAAGGGGTTCGGCCGTCACCTGGAGGTCGGCGCGTTCCCGATCGGCATCGACGCCCCCGAGTTCGCGCAGATGGTGAAGAGCGCGCGGGCGCGGCGGATGCGCGACCTGATGGCCGCCCACACGGTGTTCCGCAACCTCATCGTCGGGGTCGACCGGCTCGACTATTCGAAGGGTTTGGAGGAACGTTTCCTGGGCTTCGAACAGTTCCTGATCCGCAATCCGGACCTGCGCCGCGAGGTGCTGATGTTGCAGATCGCGCCGCTCAGCCGGGAAGCGGTGGAAGCCTATCAAGAAATCCGCGGGCGCCTCGACTCGCTGTCGGGACGGATCAACGGCGAGTTCGCCGATGTGGACTGGGCGCCGTTCCGGTGGGTCAATCGCAACTACCGACGCGACGAGCTGGCCGGCATCTATGGCGCCGCACGGGTCGGACTGGTCACGCCCCTACGGGATGGCATGAACCTGGTGGCGAAGGAGTACATCGCCGCCCAAGACCCGGAGGATCCCGGCGTGCTGATCTTGTCCCGGTTCGCCGGCGCCGCGCGGCAGATGCAGGACGCCCTGCTGGTCAACCCGAACAGTCCCGAGGACGTCGCAGACGCGCTGAAGCGCGCGCTGGCGATGGAAAAGCCCGAGCGCATCCGGCGTTGGACCACACTTTTCGAGAGCGTCCAGCGTGAGGACGTGGGCGCCTGGCGCGACGCCTTCGTCGGCGCCCTCACCAACGGATGCCTGCAGCGACGCCCTGCCCTGGTGAGCTGATGGCCGACAAGCTGGCGCGCTATCGGTCGATGCGGGACTTCGGCAAGACCGCCGAGCCCGCCGGCGCCGAGCGGACCCAGGCCTCCAACCGGCTGCGGTTCGTGATCCAGAAGCACGCCGCCACTCGCCTGCACTATGACTTCCGTCTGGAACTGGACGGCGTGTTCCTGTCCTGGGCGGTGACCCGCGGGCCGTCCCTCGACCCGGCCGACAAGCGGCTGGCGGTGCAGACCGAGGACCATCCGCTGGACTACGGCGACTTCGAGGGGACCATTCCCAAGGGCGAATATGGCGGCGGCACGGTGTCGCTATGGGACCGCGGCTACTGGGAGCCCGAGGGCAATCCCAAGGCAATGCTCAAGGGCGGCGACCTGAAGTTCACCCTGGACGGCCAGAGGTTGAAGGGCTCGTGGGTCCTGGTGCGCATGAAGCGCAGAGGCAACGAAAAGCGCGACAACTGGCTGCTGATCAAACATCGCGACGGCTGGGCGGTCGAAGGCGAGGGCGGCGCCTTGGTCGAGACCGAGACCAACTCCGTCGCCTCCGGTCGAACGATGGAGGACATCGCCGCAGGTCGCGGAAAAGGTCCGACCGCCTTCATGACTGGCAAGGGTCGCGCCGCCGCCGACGATGTCTGGCGTACGACGGCCAAGGTAAAATCGAAGCCCAAGACCGCGCCGGCGAAGGCCGCGAAGGCCAAGACGGTGAAGGCCAAGGCGGGGAAGGCGCCGAAGGTCAACGCGACCGCCCTGCCCGACTTCATCCCGCCGCAGTTGGCCAAATCGGTCGACCGACCGCCCGCGGGCGCGGGTTGGGGGCACGAGATCAAGTTTGACGGCTACAGGTTGCAGCTGCGTGTGGCGGACGGCAAGACCACCCTGAAGACCCGCAAGGGTCTGGACTGGACGACCAAGTTCGCCGCTATCGCCCGGGACGCCCTGGCCCTTCCGGATGGGATCTACGACGGTGAGGCCTGCGCCCTCGACGCCCAGGGCTCGCCCGACTTCCCGGCCCTTCAGGCCGCACTGTCGGACGGCAAGACCGACGACCTGATGTTCTTCGCCTTCGACGCCCTGTTCCTCGAGGGTGAGGATCTGCGCGCGCTCCCGCTTGGCGACCGGAAGACGCGGCTGGCGGCCGCGATCAAGCAGGCCGGCAAGGCGCTGGAGCGGCGCATTCGGTATGTCGACCACTTCGAGGCCGCGGGCGACGCCGTGCTGCAGTCGGCCTGCCGTATGTCGCTGGAAGGCATCGTCTCCAAGCGGCTGGACGCGCCCTACCATTCCGACCGCGGGGAGACATGGGTGAAGTCCAAGTGCCGTGCGGGCCACGAGGTCGTGATCGGCGGCTGGACCGGCGAGGCCGGACAGCTCCGTTCGCTGCTGGTCGGCGTGCATCGTGGGGACAAGCTGGTCTACGTGGGCCGGGTCGGCACAGGCTTTGGGCGCGACAAGGTGGCCCGCGTTCTGCCGCGCCTCGAGGCGGCGGCCAGTCCGAAGAGTCCATTCTCGGGACCCGGGGCGCCGCGCAAGGAGGCCAACGTCCACTGGGCCAAGCCGGAGCTGGTCGCGGAAATCGAGTTCGCCGGGTTCACGGGATCGGGCATGGTGCGGCAGGGCGCCTTCAAGGGCCTGCGAGAGGATAAGCCCGCGCGCGAGGTGGAGGCCGAAACGCCACAGCCTGTGAACAAGGCCGAACTGGCCGCGCCAAAGCCCGCAGCAAAGGCCGGGGCGCCCGTGGTGATGGGCGTGACCCTGTCCAGCCCCGACAAGGCGCTGTGGCCAGACGACGGGGCGGGACGCCCCATCACCAAGCTGGAGCTGGCGCAGTATCTCGAAGCCGTCGGCCCCTGGATGATGCAACACATCAAGGGCCGGCCCTGCTCGATCATCCGCACGCCGGACGGGATTGAGGGAGAACGATTCTTCCAGCGCCATGCGGGCAAGGGGTCCTCAGCCCTGCTGAGCGAGGTCACGGTCGCCGGCGACCATGGCGCCTACCTGCAGATCGACCGGGTCGAGGCGCTGGCGGCCCTGGCGCAGATCTCGGCCGTGGAGTTCCACCCCTGGAACTGTCAGCCGGGCCAGCCCGAGGTTCCAGGCCGCCTGGTGTTCGACCTGGACCCGGACGAAGACATCCACTTCGACCGGGTGATCGAGGCGGCGAAGGAGGTGAAGGCGCGGCTGGAGGCCCTGGGCCTCGTCGCCTTCTGCAAGACGACCGGCGGCAAGGGCCTGCACGTCGTGACCCCACTGAAGGGCGGCAAGGGCAAGATGGACTGGAAGACGGCCAAGCAATTCGCCCAAGACGTCTGCCTGGCGATCGCCGCCGACCAGCCTGACCGCTACGTGGTCAACATGTCCAAGGCCAAGCGGGTGGGGCGGATCTTCCTGGACTACCTGCGCAACGACCGGCTCTCGACCGCCGTGGCGCCCCTGTCGCCGCGCGCCCGGCCGCTGGCGCCGGTCAGCTTCCCGCTGACCTGGAGCCAGGTGAAGCCGGGGCTGGACCCCAAGGCCTGGACGATCCGCACGGCCCCGGCCCAATTGAAGAAGACCAAGGCCTGGGCGGACTATTGCGACGCTGAGCGGCCGCTGGCCGACGCCATCAAGAAGCTGAAGGCCCGCTAGCCGCCATAGCCGTCGACGATGTAGACCCGGCTGGTCGAGGTCGCCTCGCGGATCGGCAGGATCGCGACGTATTCCGGCCCATTTCGCCAGGCCAGCGCCGCCTCACGGCTCTCGAACCGCAGCACCACCAGCTTGTCGGGGGGCTGGGGACCGTCCACCCGCGCCGGCGATCCCCCCCGGATGACATATTCGCCGCCGTACTGGCGCAGGATCGCCGGAACCTGGTCGGCGTAGGTCTGGAACCGCTCGGGATCGGTGACAACGATCTCGTTGATCACATAGACGCTCATGGGCCCTCCTGCCGCGCTGGATCTTAGCGCGGACACGGGTGGTCAGGCGCGCTTCTTCGCAGGAGCCTTGCGCGCGGTGGCCGGCTTGGCCGCGGCCTTGGCGGGCGCAGCCTTGCGCGCCGGGGCCTTGCGGCGGTCGCCGCCCAGGCTGCGCTTCAGGGCTTCCATAAGGTCGATGACCTCGGCTTCCTTGGGCGCCTCGACGGTCTTCACGCCGTGGCCCTTCTGCTTTTCCTTGATGAGCGCGCGCAGGGCGTCCTCGTAGCGGTCGTTGAACGTCGACGGATCGAAGTCGCCGGACTGCTGCTCGATGATCTTCGCCGCGATGTCGATCATCGCCGGCGGGGCCTTGTGGGCGGGGATTCGGTCGAACACGTCGGCGGCGTCCCGGACCTCGCGGTTGGTGCGCAGGGAGTAGGCCAGGATACCCTTGCCCCGCGGCTCCAGCGCCATCAGCCGCTCGCGCTGGTGCATCACCAACCGGCCCAGAGCAACCTTGCCGGCCTTCTCCATGGCTTGGCGGATCACGGTGAAGGCCTCCACCGCCATGTCGCCGTCGGGGGCGAGGAAATAGGGGTCATTCCAATAGAGACGGTCGATCTCGTCTTCATCGACGAAGCGCTCGATATCGAGGGTGCGCGTGGTCTCCAGCCGGACGTTCTTGATCTCGTCGTCCGTGACGACGACATACTGGCCCTTCTCGACCTCGAACCCCTTGACGATGTCGGACCGGTCCACCGGCCCGGTCTCCGGGTCGGTGGGGATCATCTTGATCCGGTTGTTGGTCTGCTTGTGCAGCATGTTGAAGCTGACGTCGCTGGTCCGCTGGGTGGCGGTGTAGAGCGCGACGGGACAGCTCACGAGGCTTAGGCGCAGGTAGCCCTGCCAGGTCGGACGGGTGGCCATGGGTGACTCCGGATTCCGCGACTCAACGCCGCCACGGCAGAGTCAGTTCGCAGCTATTTTCCGAGACCCAAGGTCGGCAGGGCCTGCGCCTGCTGGAAGTCGATCTGCGACTTGCGGAAGTTGGTGCGCACGCCGCTGTCGAAGCCGAACTCCATCAGCTTGTCGGTCTTGGCGTCGTAGGCGGGCCAGGTCTGGGCGCCGCACTTCGGCGCGCCGGTCTTGGCGAAGCTGACCCAGCAGGCGTGCATCAGGCCTGCCATCGCCTTGTCGTCCTCGCCGACCATGCTCACCGGCGTGCGGCGGCCCCAGTACTCGAAGACGTACTGGATCTCGGCGGCGTGGGCGGCGGTTTTCACCGCCGGCCGGAACCGAGAGCCGACATAGGAGAAGTGGTAGAGCCAAGCGGGCTTGCCGGCCGCCGCCTTCTCCGCGGCCCAGCGGGCGGCGCCCACCATGATGCGGTCGGTGAAGATGGCGCGAGCCAGAACCTCGTCGCCCTTGGCCGCCTCCTCGACGTAGACGGTGCGGGCCGCGGGCGGGATCAGGGCCAGCTGCGCCGGCGCGAGGGGGCCCGGCCCCATCAGCGAGTCCTCCCCCGAATTGGCGCCGATCATCAGCGGCACGTCGTCGAAGGTCCCGCGCGCCAGGGCCTGGGAGGCGGTCTGCGTCATCAGCTTGCCATCGATGAACGGCCCGTAGTTTCCGCCGATCGGAATCAGGGCCTCGACCGGCAGGGCCCGCAGATCGTCCACGGTGGCCGTGGCCGATGCGCCGGCCTTGGTCAGGGCGGCTTGGCCTTCCTGTTCCTTGACCGCCAGGGTCACCGGCGGAAACCAGCCGCCGCCGGACTGCACCACGGCCTTCTGATAGAGGCCCCTGGCCTTGGGCGTGGCCAGCAGCGCCAGGGTGCTCATGCCGCCGGCCGACTCGCCGAAGACGGTGACGTTCTTCGGGTCGCCGCCGAAGGCTGCAATGTTGCGCTTCACCCACTCCAGGGCGGCGATCTGGTCCATCAGGCCGAAGTTGCCGGTGGCGTTCGCGCCGGCGTCCTTGGTCAGAGCGGGATGGGCGAAATAGCCCAGGGCGCCCAGGCGGTAGTTGATCGAGACCAGCACCACCCCGTCGCGGGCGAAATTGGAGCCGTCATAGACCCAGCCGGCTCCCGTGCGGTGGCTGCCGCCATGAATCCACACCATCACCGGCGCGGCCCCCTTTGCCGCTTTGGGGCCGGCCTTCGGCGCGAACACGTTCAGCTGCAGGCAATCCTCGGCGATCGGCCCATTGGCGCCCCCGGTGTTGGGCATGTCGTTGGGGAGCATCGGCTGGGGACAGGAGGGACCGTTCTTCGTGGCGTCCCGGTCGCCCGTCCACTTGGCGGCAGCCTGAGGCGGCGCCCAGCGCAGCTTGCCCACCGGCGCGGCGGCGAAGGGGATGTTGCGGAAGATGTTAGCCCGGTCCGTGGCCTCGCCCACCAGGACGCCGCCCTCGACCTTGGCCTTCACGGGCGCCTGCGCCTGCGCCGCCCCCGCCGCCAGCCACGCCGCCGCCACCATCATCCCCAACCGCATATCCGCCTCCCCCGTCTTTGCGCGAATTAGTCCCAGGCTTTCGGCGAGGCGGCAACCTTCGCCACAAAGTTGTGGGAATTTGCGGAATGGATTGCGGCTTGCATCTGCAGATTACAGATGTACTCTTCGTTGTGTACAAATGTAATCGGGGTGCGACATGCTGGTTCTATCGAGGATCGCGCTGGCCTTCTTTGCCGCGTCGGAACCTGTCACAGCCCCTGCGCCCGCCACTTCGCCGAGCAAGCCCGTGGAGGAGGTTGTCGTTACGGGCGCCTCCCGCCAAGGCCTGCGCACGGAGGTGGATCGCCGCAGCTATGGCATTGCTGGAGACCTGCAGACGACGGCGGGTTCGATCGGCGACGCACTACGCAACATTCCGTCGGTCAACGTCGATCTGCAGGGAAATGTGAGCCTGCGGGCGACTCCAACGTCACCATCATGATCGACGGGCAGCCCTCCGGACAATTCAAGGGTGAGAGCCGTGCCTCTGCGCTGCAGAGCTTGCCGGCGGATCAGTTCGAACGGGTCGAAGTGATCACCACGCCGTCGGCCGAGTTCAGACCGGACGGGTCGGGGATCATCAACCTCATCAGCAAGAAGGTTCGCAAGCCGGGATACTCGGGGACGCTACGGGCCACCCGGGGAAGCGAGGCGCGCTACACCGCTGGCGTGAGCGGCGGCTTCAATTCCGGCAAGCTCAATCTGTCGGGGGACGCCAGCGTTCGGCGAGACCCGCAAAAGTTCCAGCAGATCGAGACTCGACAGGGACTCGAGGTCGGCGGGCGACCGGTGGAGAGCCACTACATCTCGCAGAGCGTGGGCGACGGCCACATCTACAGCCTGCGGGGCGCGGCTGACTACGACCTCGATCCCAAGACCCGTATGGGTCTGGAGCTCCGGGCAACCGGATGAAGCTTGATGTCGGTCTGTACGAACAAGACGTAGGACGCGACCCCGCTGGCCCGATCCTGCGGTTGTACAACCGAACCGGCGGCCTAGCGTTCACGCGATCCAATATGGCGGCCACTACGACGTTCCGGCGCAAGTTCACACAGGACAGCGACCTGTCGCTGAGCCTGCGCCTTGAGCGGACTGACAATGAGAGCCGAACTGCGACCGCAGTGACGACCCGTTTGCCGGCGACCAGCGTCGTGTTCGAGGAAATCCGCCCCGACAACCGGCTCGACGAACTGGAGTTGAAGGCCGACTACGTCAGACCGCTAGAGGGCGGCGGAAAGCTGAAGTTGGGGGCGGATCTCAGCCTTCAGGATTTCGGTGGATCGTTCCTGGGGCTGCGAGGTCCTGAAACCGGCGCCCTCACCAGTCAACCCGGCCTGACCAACGTGTACCGCTACGACTTCGTGAGTCCGGGCGCTTACGCCACATATGAACGGGCGCTCGGCAAGCTGACGGTGCTGACGGGCTTGCGCCTTCAGGCGGTGGACATCGACATCCATCAGGTCACATCGGGCGAGCGGTATGGTCAGAACCGACTGAACGTCTATCCGAGCCTGCATCTCGGCTATCGGTTGGACGACGAACAGCAGGTGAGCCTGGCCTTCAGCCGGCGGATCAACCGATCGCTGCCACAGGATCTGAACCCCTTCCGCACCTACGTCGATCCGTCGAACGTCCAACAGGGGAATCCGGGGCTAAAGCCGCTGAAGATGAATTCATTCGAGGCCGCCTGGCAGCGGCGGAAGGGGCCCACCTACTATCTGGCGACGCTGTATTTCCGCGACAGCCGCGACGTGCCGAACAACGTGTTCGTCGATCTCGGAGAGGGCGTGCTGTTGCAGACCCGGGAGAACCTGGGGCGGCGCAAGGCTGGCGGACTGGAGTTGGTCGCCAACGGCAAGATCACACCAAAACTGTCCTACAATCTCAGCAGCAATCTCTTCTGGAACGAGATCGACGCCGGCAACCTGGGATTTACAGGGCGGCGGTCCGACGTGGCGATCGGCGGGCGGGGGACGTTGAATTGGCAAGTGACCCCGAAGGACTTTCTACAGGTCAACGCCAATATCCAGAGCGCCCAGCTGACACCCCAGGGCCGCATCGCCGCGAACGGCATCCTCAACCTGGGATATCGCCATAAGGTCACCGACGACCTTTCGCTGCTGATCACGGCGCAGGATGTCCTGAAGACGACGGAGTATGTGATCACGGTGGATCGACCGGACCTGCGGCTGAAGCGCCGCACTGAAGGCAATGTGCGGGCGGTGTATGTCGGGTTCACATGGGCCTTTGGCGGCGCGGGCAAGCGGCCGAAGGACCCCGGCTTCGACTTCGCCGGCGGTCCACCGGGCAGCTGAATCCGGACTCCGCCGGCTTGACTCCCGGGCTTCTCAGTTTCAGAACAAATATGGAACAAAAGGAGTCCCGGTCCCATGTCTGGTGTCCGTCCGGCGCGGCTTGCCGCCCTGGCCGCGAAGATCGCCGCCATCGAGACGGGCGGGCGCGCCGACGTGGGCGTCCTGCCCTTTGGCGATGCGCGGATCGACGCCTGCCTGCCGGGCGAGGGGCTGCCCCTGGGCCGCTGGCATGAGGTGGGCGGCGCCGGGCTGGAAGCCGAGACCTGCGCCGCGCCGGCGGCGTTTGCGGCCCTCACAGCGGCTCCACTGGCCCGACGGGGAGAAGCGGTATGGGTGATGCGCCGGGACGATCTCTGGGCGCCGGGTCTGGCCGGGCTGGGCTTTCCGCCGGATCGGCTGATCCAGGTGTGCGCCCGCGACGAGGCCGAGACCCTGGCGGTGATGGAGGACGCCCTGGCCACCGTGGGCGTCAGCGCGGTCTTCGGCGAGGTCGAGGCCGTGGACCTGACCGCCGGCCGGCGACTGCAACTGGCCTGCGAGAAGCGGGGCGCCACCGGGTTCGTGATCAAGCGTCGGCCGTTCGGCGGGACGGCGAAGACGGAGGCGGCGGGATCGGTGGCCGCCACCCGCTGGCGGATCGGCTCGGCCCCCTCCGCGCCGCCGGCCGGCGAGTTCGGCCTGGGGGCGCCGCGCTTCCGCGTGACGCTGGAACGCTGCCGGGGCGGTCGCCTCGGCGAATGGATCCTCGAGGCCCAAGCGGCCTATGCCTGGGAGGCGGACGATGTCGCGAATCCTCTGCGCCTGGTCGCCGACTTGGGCGATCGCCAACTGGCGCCGTCGGAACCCCTCGAGCGCCGCGCCGCATGAGGCCCCCCTCGCGCTGATCGCCACCGTCCGTCAGGTCCGCCGCCTGTCGGCGGTCAGCGTCGAAGCGGCCAGGCGGGGTCTGCATGTCGGGCAGAAGGCCACCGACGCCATGGCGCTGGCGCCCGATCTGGCCACCGCCGAGGCCGAGCCCGAGGCGGACGCCCTGGCGCTCGCCGCCCTGACGGACTGGTGCGTGCGGTTTTCCCCGGCGGTGGCCCCCGACCCGCCGGACGGGCTGTTCCTGGACATCTCGGGCGTTGACCACCTGTTCGGAGGCGAGGCCGAACTGATGGGGGAAATCCGGGCCCGTCTGGACGCCAACGGCCTGCCTTTCCGCCTGGCCATCGCCGACACGCCGGGCGCGGCCTGGGCGCTGGCTCACTTCGGCCGGGACGGGACGATCGCCCCGCCGAACGGCCAGGGCGACCTGCTGGCCCCGCTGCCGCCCGCAGCCCTGCGCCTGGACCCGGAATCCGCGGCCCAGATCGAACGCCTGGGCCTGCGGCGGGTCGGTCAGCTGATGGAGATTCCGCGCGCGCCCCTGGGCCGCCGGTTCGGCGCCCTGACCCTCGACCGGCTGGACCAGGCCCTGGGCCGATCCGCCGAGGCCCTGCGCTTCCGTCGCCCGGCGACGCCCTGGATCGCGCGCCTGGCCTTCTTCGAGCCGATCAGCGCGCCCGAGGACATGGCCCGCGTCACCGCGGACGTCACCGCCAAGCTGTGCGCCCGGCTGGAGGCCGAGGGGCATGGCGGCCGCCGTTTCGAGATCGCCTTTCACCGGGTGGACGGCAAGGCGCTCCCCATCGCCGTGGGCCTGTCGCTGGCCGGCCGCGACGCCACGCGCATCGCGCGCCTGTTCCAGCCCAAGGTCGAGACCGTCGATCCCGGCTTCGGGATCGAGAGCGTGACCATCGCCGCCTATGCGGTCGAGCCGGTGGGCGGCCGCCAGATCCGCATCGACGCCGGCGCTAACGCGGCGGTCGAAGACGGCCTGGCGCCCCTTGTGGACCGCCTCGCCAACCGCCTGGGGTCCGCCGCCGTCTGGCGGGCCGCCCCGGTGGAGAGCCATGTGCCCGAACGCGCCGTGGGGCGGGAGCCCGCGCTGGGCGCCCCTGACGCCCCGGCCCGACCGTGGGATCGCGAGGCCCCCCGGCCTATCCGCCTCTTTCAGCGACCCGAACCCCTGGAACAGGTGGTCGCGCTCATGCCTGACGATCCGCCGGTGCAGTTTCGCTGGCGTGGCCGTTTGCACCGCGTGCGGCGGGCCGAGGGTCCGGAACGGATCGGCGAGGAATGGTGGAAGGCCGACATCGGCGACGTGTCCGTCAGCCATATCCGCGACTACTACCGAGTGGAGGACGCCGAGGGCGGGCGCTTCTGGCTGTTCCGAGCGGGTCTCTACCGGGGTGGCGAGCCGGCGAAGTGGTGGCTGCACGGGCTGTTCGCATGACCCGATACGCCGAGCTGCAGACCACCTCGAACTTCTCGTTCCTGCGCGGCGCGTCGCATCCCTGGGAGCTGGTCGCGGGCGCCGACGCCCTGGGCCTGGAAGCGATCGGCATCTGCGACCGCAACAGCCTGGCCGGTGTGGTGCGGGCCTGGCGGCAGGCGCAGGACTTGCGGGCCGGGGGGTCGACCCTCCGCGCGCTCACGGGCTGCCGCCTGGACTTCGCGGACGGCACGCCCAGCCTGATCGTCTATCCCTCGGACCGCGAGGCCTATGGCCGGCTGACCCGCCTGCTGACCGTGGGCCAGCGCCGCGCCGATAAGGGCGGCTGCGAGCTGCACTGGGAGGATTTCCTGGGCCACGCCGCCGGTCAGCTGGTGCTGGTCGTGCCCCCCGATCGCCTGGAGCCGATGTTCGAGCACGATCTGCGGCGCATCCGGGGCGAACTGCCGGATGTCTGGCTGGCCGCCGCCCGTCGGTATGGCGCCCGCGACCTTCACCGGCTCGCTCGACTGGACGCGCTGGCCCAGGCCGCCGCGATCCCCATGGTCGCCACCAACGACGTCCTCTACCACGGCCCGGAACGCCGCCCCCTGCAGGACGTGCTGACCTGCATCCGCGAAGCCTGCACGATCCACGAGGCGGGCCTGCGCCTGGCGGCCAACGCCGAACGCCATCTGAAGCATCCCGACGAGATGGCCCGGCTGTTCGCGCGGTTTCCGGGCGTGGTCGAGCGCAGCGTGGAGATCGCTAAGCGGATCACATTCGACCTGGGCGACCTGCGATACGAATACCCCGACGAACCCGTGCCGCCGGGCAAGACCGCCATCCAGCACCTGCGTGACCTGACCTGGGCGGGCGCGGCATGGCGCTTTCCCAACGGCGTTCCCGACAAGGTGCGTCAGACCATCCTCCACGAACTGGAGCTGATCGAGGAGCTGGACTACCCGAACTATTTCCTGACGGTGCACGACATCGTCCACCACGCTCGGGAAGACCTGAAGATCCTCTGCCAGGGGCGCGGCTCGGCGGCCAACTCCTGTGTCTGCTTCTGCCTGGGCGTGACCGCGGTCGATCCGACCAAGGAGGGCCAGGACCTGCTGTTCTCGCGGTTCATCTCGCGCAACCGCAACGAGCCGCCAGACATCGACGTCGACTTCGAGCACGCCCGCCGCGAGGAGGTGATGCAGTACGTCTATCGGCGGTACGGCCGGGATCGCGCCGCCATCGTGGCCACCGTCATCCACTATCGCCCGCGCATGGCCATCCGCCAGGTGGGCAAGGCGTTGGGCTTGACCGAGGACGTCACCGCGGCGCTGGCGAGCACCGTCTGGGGCAGCTACGGCCACGATGTTCCCGACACCCATATCCGGCAGACGGGCATCGATCCGGACGCCCCGGAGATTCGCCGCGCGACCACCCTGGCCCAGGAGCTTCTGGGATTCCCCCGCCACCTGTCGCAGCACGTCGGCGGCTATGTCCTGACCCAGCGGCGACTGGACGAGACCGTCCCCATCGGCAACGCGGCCATGCCCGAACGGACCTTCATCGAGTGGGACAAGGACGACATCGACGCGCTGAAGCTGATGAAGGTCGACATCCTGGCGCTGGGCATGCTCACGGCCCTGAAGAAGAGCTTCGACATGCTGCCGCCCTTGGCGGACGGGACCGTCGTCAGCGACGTGGCCCACATCCCGCAGGGCGACAAGGCGGTCTACGACATGCTGTGCCGGGCCGACTCGGTGGGCGTGTTTCAGGTGGAAAGCCGGGCCCAGATGTCGATGCTGCCGCGCCTGCGGCCCCAGACGTTCTACGACCTGGTGATCGAGGTGGCGATCGTCCGGCCCGGACCGATCCAGGGGGACATGGTGCACCCCTATCTGCAGCGGCGCGCCAATCCCGATCTGGTCACCTACCCGCAGCCCGGCCCCGGACATCCCCGCGACGAACTGAAGGACATTCTGAAGAAGACCCTGGGTGTGCCGCTGTTCCAGGAACAGGCCATGCGGGTGGCGATCACCGCCGCCAAGTTCACGGACGACGAGGCCGACCAACTTCGCCGCTCGATGGCCACCTTCCGGAATGTGGGCACCATCGGCGAGCATGGGCTGAAGTTCGTGAAGGGCATGGTCGACCGCGGTTACGACGCGGAATTCGCCGAGCGGTGCTTCAAGCAGATCGAGGGCTTCGGCTCGTACGGCTTCCCGGAGAGTCACGCGATCAGCTTCGCGATCCTGGTCTATGCCTCGGCGTGGGTGAAGCACCACCATCCGGACGCGTTCCTGGCCTCGCTGCTCAACAGCCAGCCGATGGGATTCTACCAGCCGGCCCAGCTGGTCCGGGACGCCCAGGCGCACGGGGTCGAGGTGCGGCCGCCGGACGTGATGTTCAGCGACTGGGACTGCACGCTGGAGGCCAAGGACGACGATCGGGAGAAGCTGCGCCCCGTCCGCCTGGGGCTACGCCAGATCAAGGGTCTTTCGGACAAGGACGCCAAGGCGCTGATGGCGGCCCGGAAAGCCGGCGCCGACAGCATCGAAGCTTTCGCTCGGCGGACCCGGCTGTCGCGCCGGGCCCTGGAGCTGTTGGCCGAGGCCGACGCCTTCCGCAGCTTAGGATTTCCCCGGCGCGAGGCGCTATGGGCCGTGAAGGGCCTGGCCGCGGAATGGGGGGCGGAGGCCCACGCGCCGCTCCTGCTGCGTCAGAGCCTGAAGGAGGCGCAGGTCGAGTTGCCGTTCATGAGCGACCCGCAGCATGTGGCCGAGGACTATCGCACCACCAGCCTGTCGCTGAAGGGCCATCCGATCCGCTTCTTCCGGGAGGACCTTGCCCGCCGGAAGGTCGTGCCCTGCGTGGCGCTGAAGACACTGCGCGACCGGCGGCGGATTTCCGTGGGCGGCCTGGTGCTGGTGCGCCAGCGGCCGGGCACCGCCAAGGGCGTGGTGTTCATGACCCTGGAGGACGAGACGGGCATCGCCAACATCGTGATCTGGCGCGATGCGTTCGAGGCGCATCGGAGCCTGGTGATGACCGCATCCTTTTTGGTCGTGCACGGCCAGGTGCAGAAGGAAGGCGAGGTGATCCACGTGGTCGCCGAAGGGTTCACCGACCTCTCCGGTCGGCTCTCCGAACTGCGCGAAGACCAGGCCGAGATTGCGGTGCGCTCTCGGGTCAGCGGACGTCTGATCCGCAGCCGCGACTTCCACTGAGCCGTGCGCAAAGCGTCCGCCGCCCCCGCACGATCAGGGGCGGCGGACAGCGCTCTGTCGTTTCAGAACTTCAGGACGCGGGCTTCCTTCACATGCGGAAGGGCCTGGATCTTGGCCAACAGCTTTTCGGAGGGTTCCTGATCGACGCCCACCAGGGCGATGGCGTCATCGCCGGCGTCGATGCGGCCCAGGTTGAAGGTGGCGATGTTCACGCCAGCCTCGCCGAGCAGGCCGCCAAGCGCGCCGATGAAGCCGGGCTTGTCCAGGTTGTTGACGTACAGCATCCGCGGCGAGAACGGGGCGTCGAGATCCATGCCCTTGACCTCGACCACCCGCGGGGCGCCCGCCTGGACCGCGCCCGCGAACGAGCGCTTGCCCTTCTCGGTGGTGACCGTGATCCGCACCAGGCTTTCGTAGATCGGCGAGCTTTCCTGGCGGCTCTCCGAGAAGGTGATGCCGCGCTCCTTCGCCACCGCCGGCGCGGAGACCATGTTGATCTCGGCCAGCATGGGCCGCAGGACGCCGGCCAGGGCCGCCGCGCTGAGCGGCTTGGTGTTCAGCTTCGACACCTCGCCCTCGAAAGCGATGTCCACCGCCAGAACGCCGAAGTCGACCATCTGCCCGGCCAGAGCGCCCAGCTTTTCCGCCAAGGCGACGAAGGGCTTCAGGCGCGGGGCCTCCTCAGCGGTGACCGAGGGGCTGTTAAGGGCGTTGGTGACCGCGCCGGTCAGCAGGTAGTCGCTGATCTGTTCGGCGACCTGCAGGGCGACGTTCTCCTGGGCTTCGTTGGTCGAGGCCCCGAGGTGCGGCGTGGCGACCAGGTTCGGCGCGCCGAACAGCACGTTCTCCTTGGCCGGCTCTTGCGTGAAGACATCGAAGCCGGCCCCGCCAACATGGCCGCTATCCAGGGCCGCGCGCAGAGCCGCCTCATCGACCAGGCCGCCGCGAGCGCAGTTGATGATGAACACACCCTTCTTCGCCTTGGCCAGATTCTCCGCGGACAGGATATTGCGGGTCTTGTCGGTCAGCGGGGTGTGCAGGGTGATGAAGTCGGCGCGGGCCAGCAGTTCGTCCAGTTCGACCTTCTCGACGCCCATCTCAACCGCGCGCTCGGGCGACAGGAAGGGGTCATAGGCCACGACCTTCATTTTCAGGCCAAGCGCGCGATCGGCGACAATCGAGCCGATGTTGCCGGCGCCGATCAGGCCCAGAGTCTTGGCGTACAGCTCCACGCCCATGAAGCGGCTCTTCTCCCACTTGCCTGCCTGGGTCGAGGCGTCGGCCGCGGGCATCTGGCGCGCGAGGGCGAACATCATCGCGATGGCGTGTTCGGCCGTGGTGATCGAATTCCCGAAGGGTGTGTTCATCACCACGACGCCGGCCGCGGTGGCCGCCGGAATGTCGATGTTGTCGACGCCGATGCCGGCGCGACCGATCACCTTCAGGTTCTTGGCGGCGGCGATGACGTCCTTGTTGGGCTTGGTGTCCGAGCGGACGACCAGGCCGTCGTAGTCGCCGATGACAGCGATCAACTCGTCCTTGGACAGACCGGTCTTGATATCCACTTCGACGCCGCGTTGGCGGAAGATGTCGACGGCGGCGGGGCTGAGGCTATCGGCGATAAGAACGCGAGGCATGGTGAATCTCCTAAGGGAGCGCCCTCCCGGCGCGGCCGGGAGGGATGTGTTCAGGGATGAGGGTCGGCCGTCTTAAGCGGCTTGAAGCGTGTCGAGGGTCGAGGCGAACGCCCAGTCGAGCCAGGGCGTCAGAGCGTCGAGGTCGGAGGTCTCGACCGTGGCGCCGCACCAGATCCGCAGACCGGGAGGGGCGTCGCGGTAGCCGCCAACGTCGAGGGCCACGCCTTCCTTCTCCAGCACCGCGGCAAGCTTCTTGGCGAAGTCGGCCTGGGCGTCGGCGGAGAGGCCGGTGACACGCGGATCGACCACCTTCAGGCAGACCGAGGTGTTGGATCGTGTGGCGGCGTCCTCGGCGAGGAAGGCCACCCAATCGGTCTTGGCGACCCAGGCGTCGAGAACCGCGAGATTCGCATCCGCCCGGCGCTTCATCTCGGGGAACCCGCCGATCGACGCCGCCCACTTCAGCGCGTCCACCGCGTCTTCCACGGCAAGCATCGAGGGCGTGTTGATCGTGGCGCCTTCGAACAGATCCAGCGTGACCTTGCCCCCCTTGGTCATGCGGAACAGCTTCGGCATCGGCCAAGCCGGGGTGTAGCTCTCGAGCCGAGCGACGGCGCGGGGCGACAGGATCAGAACGCCGTGCGCGGCTTCGCCGCCCAGCGCCTTCTGCCAGGAGAAGGTGACCACATCGAGCTTCGACCAGTCGAGGTCCTGGGCGAAGGCGGCCGAGGTCGCGTCACAGATGGTGACCCCCGTCCGGTCGGCCGAGATGAAATCGGCGTTCGGCACACGCACGCCCGAGGTCGTGCCATTCCAGGTGAAGACCAGGTCCGCGTCCGGCCGGACCTTGGACAGGTCGGGCAGCTGGCCGTAGGGCGCGTCGAGCACCTCGGCGTCCAGCTTCAGTTGCTTGGTGACGTCCGTCACCCAGTCCTTGCCGAAGCTTTCGAAGGCCAGCAGCTGGACCGGCTTGGGGCCCAGCAGCGACCACAGCGCCATCTCGACGGCGCCCGTGTCGGATCCCGGCACGATGCCGATCAGATAGTCGTCGGGCACGCCCAGCACCTCACGGGTGCGGTCGATCGCCTCTTTCAGGCGCGCCTTACCGATCTTGGACCGGTGGGACCGACCCAACACGGCGTTGCTGAGGTTCTGGGGGTTCCATCCGGGGCGCTTGGCGCACGGGCCGGACGAAAATTCGGGGCGAGCCGGGCGCATGGCCGGCTTCGGCGCGGTAGTCATAGCGATGTCTCCCATCCTTACAGATGAGCAGCGCCCCGTTGGGGGGGCGTGGCCCGCCGGCCAAAAGCCCTCGTTTGAACGCCGGCGCAAGCGAAAGATTTCTAACGACGGATGAAGATCGCGGATCGCAAAGGGGCCGCAGGCGGGCGCGTGCGGCGATGTGATCCACGTCGCGCGCGGGGGCAGGCGTCAGC
This sequence comes from uncultured Phenylobacterium sp., assembly GCA_964575195.1. Classification (GTDB taxonomy): domain Bacteria; phylum Pseudomonadota; class Alphaproteobacteria; order Caulobacterales; family Caulobacteraceae; genus Phenylobacterium. Next base: position 642,199 of record CAZNPJ010000001.1, on the reverse strand, counting down.
GCCCGCGGAGCCGCATCAGGCCGACGGCGCGGCGGCGCGCGCCGCGCTCGTCTTCAGTCGCCGGCGCCAGGCGACGATGGTGCCGATCACCATGCACCAAATTATGCCGCTGAAATTCACGTTGTTGATCAGGGCGTTGAGATAATCGCCCGTCGGCCGCTCGGTGACCATGTAGTAGGAGTGCATGGCGAACTGGGCGGCGAAGAACAGCATGACTCCACCCATCCACGGGGCGACATACCAGACCGTGACGATCAGCAGGCCCATCGCGGTCAGGCCATCGTTGATCAGTCGGATGATGTCGTCGCTGCCCGGCGCCAGCCAGTGGCTGCCCTCGCCGACCAGGGTGTTCAGCAGCACGATGGCTGCGGCCGCACGCTCCGCCTTGCCGCCCTTCCAAAGCGCGAACAGGGCGCCGAGGACCGAGAAGACATTGATCAGCAGTCTGACGGAGATGTCTGGCATGATTAAGCGCCCCTAATGCAAATTAGAGGCGCCCAACCAGTTAATCTATTGCAATGATCCGCCGGAAAACCGGCGGAAGAACGCGTTAGATCGCTTCCCGCATGATCGTCTGTTCGCGGGACGCGCCTTCTTGCGGCTTGTCCATACCGCTCATCTTCGTGCGGATGCCGAGACGAAGTTTGGCTTCGTTCAGTTCCTGGTGCACGCCGACCATCGCGGTGCGGGCTTCGCTGAGGGCCTTGATGGCCTCCATCATCTTCACTTGCACGTCGTCGGCGAACACCAGCGAGGTGTTCACGTCCTTACGAGCCTTGAGCATTTCGCTCATCAGTTCAGCCGCTTCGACCATCGCGCCGTCAACCGCCGCTTCAGTCTCGAACAGCTTTTCGGCCACGCGCTTGGCCACGAAAACCTTATCCATGTCGTTACACCCCAAAAGTTACCCGACAATGGTTAAGGTAAATGAAGCATTACGAGGCGCGCAAACGATTCATAGGTTGTTAACCATGTTTTCTTCTGGGGCAGGTTGTATCGTGGCGCCGAAACCACAGTTTGGGTAAGCCGACGCTAGGTTGCACAGCGCGACGGAAGCGAAGCGTTAGGACTATCGCCCTATCAACCGAGGCATGAGTTCGCCCGCGGACAAGCCGGATGAGGACGCGCAGCGCCGATCTGCGCCCACGGTGACCTTCCATGCGCGCGTGGCGGGCGTCGGGCTGATTACGACGGTCGTCGTGCTGCTTGCCGCCTGCCTGACCTTCATGCTTCAGCAGTGGGCGGTGGCGCGCACCCAGGCGCACCGCTTCCACGAAGGCCTCGCCGAGATCGGCGCCGAGATGGCCGGGCCCTCGCTGGCTGCTGGCGACCGCGTCCGCCTCTCGCAAGCCGTCGGCGCCGTGCAGGCCAGTAAGGACGTGCTCTCCGGCCAGGTTACCGACGCCTCCGGCCGCGTCGTCGCCAGCTTCCGGGTCCCGCAGACCGCGAAGGCGCCGACCGAGACGATCACCAAGGACATCATCGTCGATGGCCGGACCGCCGGCCGCTTCACGATGACGGTCAATCAGCCGTCTCTGACGCCGATGCTGCCGCAGTTCATCGCCCTCACCTTTGTCCTGCTGTTCGGCGGCGTGGGCGTGGCCTTGTTCCTAGCCCGCAGCCTGGCGCATCGGGTCATCCAGCCGGTTCAGGTGCTATCGCAGGCGATGCATGAAGTCGCCGCCGGCGGTAACTTCGATCCCGTCATCGTCGACGCCTCGGACGAGCTGTTCCAGAGCCTGACCGAGAGCTTCAACCACCTGCTGGGCAAGCTTGCCGAGCGGGAAGACGATCTGAAGGGCGCCATGCGCGAGCTGGAGCTCGCCCGCGACGCCGCCAACGCCGCCAATGTGCTGAAGACCCAATTCCTGGCCAACATGAGCCACGAGATCCGCACGCCGCTGAACGGCGTGCTTGCGATGGCGGAGGTCATGGCCCTGGGCGATCTGGCCCCGGTGCAGCGCGACCGCCTCGACGTGATCCGTCGGTCGGGGGGCCTGCTGCTGGCGGTGCTGAACGACGTGCTGGACCTCTCCAAGATCGAGGCCGGCAAGCTGACGCTGTTCGAAGACGACTTCGACATCGATGCGACGGTCGATCAGGCGCGCGAGAGCTTCGAGATCATGGCCAAGGCCAAGGGTCTGGCCTTCGACATCACCGTATCGGACGAGGCGCGGGGCTGGTGGCGCGGCGACGCGGACCGCCTGCGCCAGATCCTCGGCAACCTGCTGTCCAACGCGATCAAGTTCACGCCGAGCGGCGCCGTGGGCGCTGAGGTCGGCGTCAGCGAGAAGGGCAGCCTGCGGATCGTCGTCCGCGACAGCGGCGTCGGCATCTCGCCCGAGAAGCTGCCCAGCCTATTCGAGAAATTTACACAGGCTGACAACTCCGCCACCCGCCGCTTCGGCGGCACAGGCCTCGGGCTGGCCATCTGCCGCGAGCTCACCCAGATGATGGGCGGCTCGATCGACGTCGAGAGCCGCGAGGGCCATGGCTCGACCTTCACCGTCGAGCTGACGATGGGTCGGGGCCGCCCCGCGTCCCTGCAGGCGGCCGAACCGACCCCCTCGTCGGGCGATGGCGACCTCCGGCTTCTGGCGGCTGAGGACAATCCGACCAACCAGCAGGTCCTGGCCGCGGTGCTCGGCTCGCTGGGCATCGAGGTGCATATCGTGCCGGACGGCAAGGAAGCCGTCGAGGCGTGGCGCACCGGCTCCTACGACCTGATCCTGATGGACATCCAGATGCCGGTCATGGACGGCATCACCGCGGCGTCGACCATCCGCGAGGCCGAAACGGCCACCGGCCGCCGCCGGACCCCGATTGTCGCCCTGACCGCCAACGCCCTGACCCACCAGGTCGAGGAGTATCTGGCGGTCGGCATGGACGCCCACGTGGCCAAGCCGATCGAGATCGCCAAGCTCTACGACGCGATCTCCAGCGTCCTGCAGGCGGCGGCGACCGACCGGGTTTCCCCCGCGCTTCAGGCCAGCTCCGCCGCCTGACATTCGGGTCATCTACCTGAACGGCAGCCAACGTCAGGCTCAGACGCGCGTCAGGCGCAGCATGGTTTCTTGCGTTTACTGGAGGCCGCCCCCGGCCGACATGGAACTGGAGACCCACGATGAAGACCCTCACCGCCAAGACCCTTTTCGCCAGCCTGGCCGCGGTCGCGGCCGTGACGGCCGCCGCCGCGCCTGCCGCCGCCCAGCCGTACCGCCACGATGATCGCGGCTACGACAGCCGTGGCTATGACGACCGCGGTTACGACAGCCGCGGCTACGGTCACCGCGACAGCGCCCGCGTCGCCACGGCCGAGCGTCGGATCGATCAAGGTCTCCGCAACCGCGAATTGACCCCGCGCGAGGCGCGCCAGCTGCAAGACGAAGTGCGGGACTACGCCCGCCTCGAGTCGTCCTTTCGCCGCGATGGCCTCACTGGTCGGGAGCGCTCAATACTTGAGCGCCGCTGGGATAACCTGATCCAGTCGATCAAGCACGAGACCCGAGACCGTGACTATGGCTACGGTTACCGCCGCTAACATCTGACAACGGCGCCGCGACGCCCCCGAAGCCCCGGCTTCGGGGGCGTCTTCGTGTCAGGCTCAGAGGTGCAGCCGGCTCTCGATGGTCGTGACCGCCTGTCCCCGCAGCAGGACGCGATCGCCTCGCGTCTCACACGTCAGGTCGCCGCCCCGACCCGGATAGGCCTGATGGAAGCGGACGACCGGGCGACCCAGTTTCTCCGCGTAGAGCGGGGCCAGGATGCAGTGCAGCGAGCCAGTGCAGGGATCCTCCGGAATGCCAGACCCCGGAGCGAAGAACCGATCGACGACGTCGTGCGGCCCGCTTCCGGCCAGGGCCGCAACGCCGATGTTCCCGCGTCCCCCTGTCGCCTGGCCGGCGATGTGATTGAGCGCCGCGATGTCGGGGCGCAGGGCGCGGACCGTCTCCGCATCGTCGAACATGGCGACCAGATAGGTGGAGGCCCAGACCTCGGAGGGCTCAGCGCCCAAGGCCTCGGCGAGACCGTCCGGGGTGGCGGTCCGGACGGGCGGCTGGGCGGGGAAATCCATCTCGTAACCGTCGCCTGTACGGCTCACGATGAGGGGGCCCGACAGGGTGTCGAACGTGATACGCGGCGCCTCGCAGCCCAGAACCGCGAACAGGACGTGGGACGACGCCAGGGTCGCGTGCCCGCACAGCGGCACCTCCAGCGCCGGGGTGAACCACCGCAGGCCAAAACGGGCCGGATCGGCGGTGCGCAGCAGGAAGGCCGTCTCCGCCTGGTTGTTCTCGGCGGCCAACGCCTGCATCCACGCGGCGTCGGGCCAGGCGTCGAAGGGCTCGACCACGCAGGCCGGGTTGCCCCGAAAGGGTTGGGCGGCGAACGCATCGACAGTCCACTGGCGCAAAACAGGCCTCCTCGAAATGGCGCCCTGGACTTGCGGCCGGACCGCCGCGGCGGCAAGGGCCAGTTCCGGCCGCATGGACCTCAGGACCCACTGCGATCGCTGCGCGGATCTACCGCCCTGACGTCGCCGGGACGCCGCTAGTCGGGGATGACGGTCAGCTCGGGCCACCGCGCCTGGGCGCCGGCGGCGATCTTGGCGAAGTTCGGACTGCGGCGGTTCGGGTTGTGACGCATCCGCAGGGCGAACAGGTCGTCCAGACCGAATGGCGCGTGGATGCGCATCGCATCGTCGACCTCCAGCCGCACGCCAACGGCGAACACGGGGCTGACGAAGCGGGTCAAAGCTTCGGTGGTGCTGCCAAGCGGGGAGTACGGTTCGCCGAAATGACCCTCGAACCAGACGTGGACCCGCGCCTGATTCCGCACCTCGACCATCTCGCGCAGCGGCGGATCGAACGCGGCCTCGACCCGGCGGATCACCACGTCCTCGGCTTCGTACGAGATATCGGAGTCGTCGAAATAGCCGACGTCGTAGTCCTTGATCCCATAGTCCAGCGGGCGGCCGGTCAGGTCGTTAAAGACCCGCTGGTAGATGGCGCCGGAGAACACCAGCCAGTCCGGCGGATCCAGCTCGCGCAGGGTCCGCAGCACCTGCATCAACGGCGTGGAGCGGCGCAGGATCTCTTCCAGGCGGACCTCTGGTCTCACGCGCGTCCCCGCAGCGGCCAGCCGTGGTCGAGGGGCCCGTGACCGGCGCCGAACCCCGGCGCCTGCAGCATGGCCTCATGCACATAGTCCCAGGCGCAGGCCACGGCGGCCTCGAGCGGCAGGCCCTGAGCCAGGCCGGTCGCGCAGGCGGAGGCCAGGGTGCAGCCCGTGCCGTGGGTATGGCGGCTCTCGATGCGCTCGCCCTCGAACGCCGTCTCCCCGTCCGGGGTGAGCAGCAGGTCCACGACCCGTTCCCCCGCCACATGCCCGCCCTTCATCAGCACCGCCCGCGCGCCAGCGGCGAGCAGGACATCGCCCGCCCGGCGGAGATCGTCGGTGGTCTCCACGGTGAGGCCGGTCAGGGTTGCGGCCTCCGGCGCATTGGGGGTCAGCAAAGCCGCACGCGGGATCAGCCGCTCGCGCACCGCGGTCACCGCATCGGCCGCCAGCAGAGACGCGCCGCCTTTGGCCACCATCACGGGATCGATCACCGCCGGGACGCCGGCTTCCGCCAATAGGCGCGCGAGGAGTTCGACGGTGGCGGCGTCGCCCAGCATGCCGGTCTTGATGACATCCGCGCCGATGTCGGTGAGCACGGCCCGGGCCTGAGCCTCGATCACGTCCAATGGGATCGGATGGACGCCGGTCACCCCCAGGGTGTTCTGCACCGTGACCGCGGTGATCGCCGTGGCCGCGTAGCCGCCCAGCGCCGTCACGGTCTTGATGTCCGCCTGGACACCCGCGCCCCCTCCGCTGTCGGAGCCGGCGATGATCAGGACTCGGCCGAGGGTCTGCATGCGTCAGGTCACCGGTTGGGAGGAGCGGGCAAGGCGGCCTGGGCGATGGCGTGGTGGACGGCCAGCGCCTGGACCGTCTCGCGCACATCGTGGACCCGCACGACCGCCACGCCGGCGGCGGCGCCGGCGATGGCGGCGGCGACCGAGCCGCCGAGGCGCCGTTCGGCGGGCGCGCCGCCATCGAGGACGCCAATGAAGGCCTTGCGGCTGGCGCCCAGCAGGACCGGGAAATCCAGGGCGACGATGCGGTACAGTTGCGCCAGCAGGGGCAGGTTGTGCTGCGTCGGGTGCTTGCCGAAGCCGATCCCGGGGTCGAGCCAGATCCGCTCCCGCGGCACCCCGGCCGCCAGCGCCGCCGCCGCCCGCTCCGCCAGGAACGCCGTCACCTCGCCGACCACATCGGCGTAGCGAGGCTCCGACTGCATGGTGCGCGGCAGTCCCTGCATGTGCATCAGCACGACATCGCAGCCAAGATCCGCCGCCGCCGACAGGCTGTCCGGCGAATGCCTCAGCGCCGTGACGTCGTTCCACATCGTCGCGCCCGCGGCCATTGCGGCGCGCGCCACCGCCGGCTTCATCGTATCGACCGAAATGGGGATGTCCGTTTCCTGGCGCAGGACGGTGATCAGCGGGACAAGGCGCTCGATCTCGATCTCGGCGGCCACGGGCGTAGCGCCCGGACGCGTGGACTCCGCCCCCACATCCAGCAGGTCCGCCCCATCGGCGATCAGCCGCCGGGCGTGCGCCAGCGCGGCCGCAGGCGCGAGGAAGCGTCCGCCATCGGAGAAGCTGTCCGGCGTGGCGTTGACGATGCCCATGACCTTTGGGCGGGGAACGATTGACGGACGGGCGTTCATGCGACGACTTCCCGCTGGTCATACGAGGATGCGGCGTCGCTGTCGCGGGCGTCGGAAAACGAAAAGGGCGGCCACCTTTCGGCAGCCGCCCTGGATTTCGGATTCAGGCCTCGTCTTACGCCGGTTCGGCGCTCGGCTTGGGCGAGATCGGCACGGCGACGGCCGGTCCGCTCGGGCGCTTGGCTTCGCTATCGTCGCGGCTGGGGGCCACGCCCTTCAGCGCGTTGACGATCTCGTCGCCGGTCAGGGTCTCGTACTCGAGCAGGGCCTTGGCCAGGGTGTGCAGCTCGTCCAGCTTCTCGGTCAGGATGCGGCGCGCCTCATCCTCGCCCGCCTTCACCAGGCGCTTGACCTCCTGGTCGATGATCTTGGCGGTGTCTTCCGAGACGTTCTGATTGCGGGCGACCGAGTGGCCCAGGAACACCTCTTCCTGGTTCTCGCCGTACTCGACGGCGCCCAGCAGGTCGGAGAAGCCCCACTTGGTGACCATGGCGCGCGCCAGCTTGGTGGCCTGGCCGATGTCCGACGAGGCGCCCGAGGTGATGTGCTCCTTGCCGAAGATGATCTCCTCGGCGACGCGGCCGCCGAACAGGATCGCCAGCCGGGAGGTCATCTGCTGGTAGCTCATCGAGAACTTGTCGCGTTCCGGCAGCTGCATGACCATGCCCAGCGCGCGGCCCCGCGGAATGATCGTGGCCTTGTGCACCGGGTCGGTGTTGGGGACGTTCAGCGCGACCAGGGCGTGGCCGCCCTCGTGGTAGGCCGTCAGCTTCTTCTCGTCCTCGGTCATGACCATCGACCGGCGCTCGGCGCCCATCATGACCTTATCCTTGGCGTCTTCGAAGTCGCGCATGGTGACCATGCGACGGTTCTTGCGCGCGCCCATCAGGGCGGCTTCGTTGACCAGATTGGCCAGGTCGGCGCCCGAGAAGCCCGGGGTGCCGCGCGCAACGACCTTCACGTCGACGTCGGCCGCCAGCGGCACGTTCTTCATGTGGACGCGCAGGATGCGTTCGCGCCCGTTGATGTCAGGGTTCGGCACAACGACCTGACGGTCGAAGCGGCCCGGACGCAGCAGCGCGGGGTCCAGAACGTCCGGACGGTTGGTGGCGGCGATCAGGATGATCCCTTCGTTGGATTCGAAGCCGTCCATCTCGACCAGCAGCTGGTTGAGCGTCTGTTCGCGCTCGTCGTTGCCGCCGCCGAGGCCCGCGCCCCGGTGACGACCGACCGCGTCGATTTCGTCGATGAAGATGATGCAGGGCGCGTTCTTCTTCGCCTGTTCGAACATGTCGCGCACGCGGCTGGCGCCGACGCCGACAAACATTTCGACGAAGTCCGAGCCTGAGATCGTGAAGAACGGCACGCCGGCCTCGCCCGCGACAGCGCGGGCGATCAGGGTCTTACCCGTACCGGGAGGCCCGATCAGCAGGGCGCCCTTCGGAATCTTGCCGCCAAGGCGTTGGAACTTCTGCGGGTCCTTCAGGAAGTCGACGATTTCCGTCAGCTCTTCCTTGGCCTCGTCGACACCGGCCACGTCCTCGAAGGTGACGCGGTTCTTGTTCTCGGTCAGCAGCTTGGCCTTGGACTTACCGAAGCCCATGGCGCCGCGCGCGCCGCCCTGCATCTGGCGCATGAAGAAGATCCACACGCCGATCAGCAGCAGGATCGGCAGCGAATTCAGCAGCAGGCCCATCAGGGTGATCCCGCCGGCCGGCTTCACCGAGATGTCAGCGCCCTGCGCCTCCAGGCGCTTGACCAGGTCGTCCTGGTTGTTGGGCGTCGCGGCGGTGAAGGTGCGGTTGGATTGGTCCGTCACCTCGACCAGCGGGCCGCGGATTTCAGCCTTCTTCACTTCGCCAGCGTTCACCTTCGAGAGAAGCTGGGAGTAGGTGACCTCGTGGGTCCCGGCCGCGCCGCGGCCGCCGCCCGTCATCATGCTGTAGAGGCCGATCAGGACGACGACGATGACGCCCCAGATGACGAAATTGCGGAGGTTCATATGGTGACCGTTCCCAGGAAAGCGGCGTAGCAGACCAACAGATAGTGCGCCGACCGGTGAGAGACCATTTAACGCCGGCGCATTGCGACGGAAGATCGCGCCATGAGCCTATACGCAAAAAGGGCCGCGCCGGTGGCGCAGCCCTTCAAATAAGCATCAAACGTGCCAGGTTTTAGACCTGAGCGCGGATCTTAACGCGTCGGCTTCTTCGGAGCCGCGATCAGACCTTCACGCTGGGCGCGCTTGCGAGCCAGCTTGCGGGCGCGACGGACGGCTTCGGCCTTCTGGCGCGCGCGCTTTTCCGACGGCTTTTCGTAGTGCACGTGCCGCTTCATTTCGCGGAACGAGCCTTCGCGCTGCATCTTCTTCTTCAGCGCCTTCAGGGCCTGATCGACGTTGTTGTCGCGGACGAAAATCTGAACCAGAGGAACCTCTCCTGCGTATCGCTAGCCGCCCGCCTCGACCGGCAAAAGGCGGCGAGCGTGCAAAAATGGATCGCCCGAAGGTGTGACCCTTCGGGTTTGAGCGCGGGCAATTAGCAGAACGAACTCGCGATGTCCACGCGTTCGCCCTAGAAAGCAACCATGACCACCGCCGCACAGGACTGGGCCGAAACCACCGAGCAGGCGCTGCTCGACGAGGCCCTCAAGCTGGCCCCCGTTCATGGCTGGACCCAACGCACCGCGACCCTGGCCGGAGCGGCCCTCGGCATGTCGGCGGGCGAGACCGAGCTGCTGATTCCACACGGTCCGGCGGATCTCGCGGCCCTGCTCTCACGCCGGCACGACGCCCGCGCGCTGGCCGCCCTCAGCGAAACGGACGCGGCAGGCCTGAAGATCCGCGAACGCATCCGCCGGGCGGTGGAAGCTCGCCTCGACGCCGCGGCCGACGACGAAGCGGCGCTTCGGCGCTGGGTGGGCTTCCTGGCCCTGCCCCAGAACCTGGTCCTGGGCGGCCGCCTGTCGTGGGAGAGCGCCGACCACCTGTGGCGCTGGGCCGGCGACACCGCCACCGACGAGAACCACTACACCAAGCGCGCCCTGCTGGCGGGAATCGTCTCCGGCGCCACGGCGGTGCGCCTGACCTCTGGCCGTGACGCCGCCCTAGCGTTCGTCGACCGCCGCATCGACAACGTCATGAGCTTTGAAAAATGGAAGGGTCGGACGACGTTCCGGCCCAGCCAGTGGCTCAGCCAGGTCGCAGAGCGGATGGGTAAGGCGCGCTACGGCGCCTCCGCCGAATAGTCGCCACCTCTTCACCTTCGCTGCGCGAGGGTCGGGGCCGTCACCCCGCGTGCGGGTTCTCGAAAATCGCCTCGACCGCCTCACCGAACAGGGCGGCGATCCGATAGGCCAGGTCCAGAGACGGGTCGTGCTTTTCGTTTTCGAGGGCGATGATCGCCTGCCGTGAAACGCCCAGCCGCTCGCCAAGGTCGGCCTGCGTCCACCCGCGCGCGACGCGCAGGTCCTTCAGCCGGTTCCTCATCGCGTCGTCCGGACGAAGGGCGAGATCATGCCGTAGCAAAGCCAGAACAGCGGATACATCATGTAGCCGGGCACGTGGGGCGCCTGGGCGTACTCTTCGCAAAAGCCCCAGGCCGTGAAGACCGCGATCGCGCTGCCAGCCGCGAGGATGAACCGCTTGGCGGTCAGCGCGCGCACATACTCGTCCGCATCGTGCATCAACGCCAGCGTGGCCCAGATCTGGCCGACGACCGGAGCCGCGACGGCGAGCCCCAGCAGCCAGGAGCCCGGCGTTGTCCGCCCGTCAAAGGCCCCAGACATGGCCGCGACGTTCATCAGCACATAGGGCGTCATGAACGCGATGGTGCGGATCACATAGCGGCGGTGCGCGATATCCATAGCCATAGGACAGCCTCCTTCAATGTCAGGTAAACCTGACACGAGGCGCATGTAAGGTCAACCTTACAATCCCGACAGGGATTTCACCTTGTTGACGTGGCCCATCTTGCGGCCCGGCTTGGCGTCACGCTTTCCATAGAGGTGCACGCGGGTCTCAGGCTCATGGGCCAACTTGGCCCACGCCTCGACCTCATCGCCTAACAGATTGAGCATCTCGACGCGGGCGTGCGGAACGGTCGGGCCCAGCGGCCAGCCGGCGACGGCGCGAATGTGCTGTTCGAACTGGTCCACGGCGCAGCCGTCCTGAGTCCAATGGCCGGTGTTGTGCACCCGGGGCGCGATCTCGTTGACCAGCAGGGTCCCGTCCTTGAGCTCGAACAGCTCGATGCCGACGACGCCGACGTAGTTCAGACCCTTGAGCACCCGGGCGGCGATTTTCTCGGCCTGGAACGCCAGGTCGTCGCTCACCGTCGCGGGCGCCAGGCTGCGCCGCAGGATGCCGCCCTCGTGGTGGTTCTCGGCCAGGGGGTAGATGGCGGTCGCGCCATCGCGGCCGCGCGCCGCGATGATCGACAGCTCCCGCACGAAATCGGCGGGAGCTTCCAGGATGACCGGCACGGCGCCCAGCTCGTCGAAGATCGCCGCGGCGTCCGCCGCATGCTCGACCCAACGTTGCCCCTTGCCGTCATAGCCCTCGCGGCGGGTTTTCATGAGCACCGGCGCGCCCATCTCGGCGACGGCGGCGACGGCTTCATCCGCGCTGTCGGCCGCGGCGAAAGCCACCGTCGGGGCGCCGTTGGCGTTGAGGAATTGCTTCTCGGCGATCCGATCCTGGGCGACGGCCAGCGCCTCCGGCCCCGGCGCGACCTCGACGCCGAGGGCCTGGAGCTTCAAGACGGAGGCTGCCGGGACGTTCTCGAACTCGAACGTGACCACCTGGGCGACAGCGGCCAGCGCCTCGAGCGCGGCGGGATCGTCGTAGGCGCCGATGATCGTATGGGCGGCGACACGGCCAGCCGGGCTGTCGGCGTCGCGTTCCAGCACGGCCACATCGAATCCCAGCCGCGCGGCGGCCAGCGCCAGCATGCGACCTAACTGTCCGCCCCCCAGGATGCCGAGGGTGGAACCGGGCGGAAGCGGAAGCGTCGGCATCTGTCTCGTCTCTACTCGACCGCCTCGGACACGCTGGCGGTCTGGTTGGCGGCGAACTCGGCGACGCGGCGGGCCACGCCGTCGTCCGACAGGGCCAGGATCCTCGCCGCCATCAGCCCCGCGTTCTTGGCGCCCGCCTCCCCGATGGCGAGCGTGCCCACAGGGATGCCGCCGGGCATCTGGACGATGGAGAGCAGGCTGTCCATGCCCTTCAGCGCCTTGGATTCGATCGGAACGCCCAGCACGGGCAGATCGGTCAGCGACGCGGTCATGCCTGGCAAGTGGGCGGCCCCGCCCGCGCCGGCGATGATCACCTTGAACCCCGCCGCCTTGGCGCCCTTGGCGAAGCTGTACATGCGCTCAGGCGTGCGGTGCGCGGAAACCACCTTGGCCTCGTAGGCGACACCCAGCCCATCCAGCATCTCGGCGGCATGGCGCAGCACGGGCCAGTCGGACCGGCTGCCCATGATAATGGCGACGGGCGCACTCATATTGTGTGGAAGTCCTGCAGGGGCCCCGGAAGGCGGCGGAGTATAGGCGCCGCCATTTCGGACACAATGCGCTGCGGTTAGAATCCGTTAACCGCAGTGGCGTCGAATGGGATTAACCATACGGGGATGGCCATGAAGATCGGCGGCGCTCGTAGCGAACCCATTGCGGCGAACCGCCCGCGCGTCTCCGTGCCCGCGGGGGCTCAGCCATCTCTGGCGACTCAGCGGGTCGACAGCGTGACGTTCCTTGGGATCACCCGCGCCGAGATGACACCGGCCGTCCAGGCGGCGATCCGCGTCCTGCTGAGTGAACTGGACGAACTGAAGTCCGAGGTGGACCGGCTCAAGGCGCGGCTGGACGAAGCCGAAGGACTGGCCGATCGCGACGCCCTTACGCCACTGCTGAACCGGCGGGCGTTCGTGCGCGAACTGGGCCGCGCGCGGACCGCCGCGCGGCGATACGGCTTCGCCCTAAGCCTGGTCTATTTCGATCTGGATGGGTTCAAGGACCTGAACGACCGTCTCGGCCACGCCGCGGGGGACGCGGCGCTCAAGGCCGTGGCCGAGCGCCTGTCCGCCAACGTCCGGGACAGCGACGTCGTCGGCCGGATGGGCGGCGACGAGTTTGCCGTGGTTCTGGTGCAGGCCGACCAGGCGACCGCCGAAGCCAAGGCCACCCGCCTCGCCGAGGCCATCGAGCGCGACCCGGTGGTGCCGGGTGACGATAGCGCCCGACTGCGGGTCAGCTACGGCGTGCGCGAAATCGGGGCCGACATCGAGCCTGAACTCCTAATCGCAGAGGCCGATGCGGCCATGTTCGAGGCCAAGCGGCAACGCCGCGCGAACTAGGCGATGATGTCGGGATTGAGGACATCCTCGACCCGCGCGATCTCATCCTTCAGCGCCAGCTTCTTGCGCTTGAGCCGACCGATGACGATCAGATCGGGGACATTGGTGTGGCTCAGCGCCTGAATCGCCGCGTCCAGGTCGGCGTGATCCTGGCGCAGCTCGGCCAGTCGCGCCTCAAGGGCCTCGTCCGAGAAATTGGAATAGTCGATCATCGGCCCGGGGCGCCCCTACCCTAACGCAACAGCCAATTCGGCCAGAGCGCCGGCTGGAGCCGGCTTTTCCCACGCCTTCGACGCGGCTTCCAGGGCCTCCAGCACATGGGCGCCGCCGCGCCCCTGCGACATCCCGTCCAGGGTCTCCAGAAGGAGACGTTCGGCCGCCAGTTCGAGGCGCTTCACGTCCTCCCGAAGCGCCAGGCGAGACGCGTCTTCGACGGGCGGCGCCGGGGATTTCAGCCCGCGCCGCACACCGCGCAGCGGACCCAGCGCGACCTGCTCCCACATGCGCGCCGCCGCGGCGGCCCGCGCGAGGCATTCCGGGTCCTTGACCTCCGCATAGACCGCCCAGAGCAGCAGGCAGGTGTTCTGGCCATGCGCGTCCTGCAGCACGAGGCAGGCCTCGGGCACACCGGGCCGCGCATAGGCCTCCAGCATCCACGCCCAGATCGACATCAGGCTTCACCCCGGATCGGCGCGACATCCTCGCCCCAGCGCTTTACGGGTTTCCAGTCCAGGCCGAACAGATCCAGCGCGCGGCCGACCGACTGATCGACCATGGCCTCGAGGCTGTCGGGCTTGGCGTAGAACGCCGGCAGCGGCGGCGCGATGACGGCGCCCATTTCCGCCAACCGGACCATCGTCCGCAGATGGCCGAGATGGAGAGGCGTCTCGCGCACCATCAGGACCAGCGGGCGGCGCTCCTTCAGTGTCACGTCCGCCGCGCGCGTGAGCAGCGACGAGGTGACCCCGGTGGCGACTTCGCTCATGGTGCGCACCGAGCACGGCGCAACGATCATACCCAGCGTATGGAACGACCCCGACGCGATCGCCGCGCCGACGTCCCCGACCTTGTGCGTGACGTCGGCTCGCGCCTGCACGTCGGCGATTGAGAGATCGGTTTCCTGGGCGAGGGTCAGCGCCGACGACCGGCTCATCACAAGATGGCTCTCGACGCCAAGTTCGCGGCAGGCGTCCAGCGCACGAAGGCCGTAGGCGACGCCGGAGGCGCCGGAGATTCCGACGATCAGCCTGCGCTTGTCGGTCCTGGCCATTTTTCACGCCCCCAAACTCGATCCGGTTCCAGCGGGACCACGCGCAAACATATGTGATCTGACAGCCGGCGGAAGCGGGTGTTCACTCACCCTGTGTCCAACAGCTCAGGAGGCCATTCGCAATGGCGCTAGATGCCCGGATCCGTGAACTCGGGTCCCGTCACCAGTCCCTGGACCAGGCGATCCAGGACGAGATGCGCAGGCCATCGGCCGATGCTCTTAGGCTCCGGCAACTGAAGCGACAGAAACTCAAGCTGAAGGAAGAGATCGAGACCCTTCGGGGCCAACTCCACTAAGGGTTCCTTCGGTTCGCCCCGTCCAGGGCGGAACCGGCGAGGGGTGGGCTGCGGGCGGCCAGCTTGCGAGCTGGTCCCCCGTCCCCATCCGCGCCACAACGCCCTTCCGAACGGGAAGGGCGAGCGTCGCCTCGTCTTAGTCTTCGTCGTCCTCGTCGAATTCCGGTTCGTGCTTGGGCGAGTTGGCGAACACGGCGCTGAGATCGGTCTTGCGCTCGCGCTCGTCCTCCTCCTCGACAACATCGACCTCCGAGGCGGGTCGCAGCGTGGCGCCTTCCGGCTCGACGATGCCGCGGCGGGCGTCGTCCTTAGCCTTCTTGTCCGCCGCCTTCTTCACCACCGCGTCGAGTTCGAGTTGGGTCGAAAGCCCGAGGGTCACCGGATCGACCGGCTTGATCTGGGCCGAGTTCCAGTGCTGGCGATTGCGCACCTGGTCGATGGTGGCCTTGGTGGTGCCCAACAGGCGGGCGATCTGGCTGTCGGCCACTTCCGGGTGGTTGCGGATGAACCAGGCGATGGCGTCCGGTCGGTCCTGGCGGCGCGACACGGGGGTGTAGCGCGGGGCCTTCTTCACCGGCTTCAGCAGTTCGGCGTGACGGCTTTTCTGAGCCTTCATCCGATACTTCTCGTTCTTCTCGGCCGCATCCAGCTCATCGCGGCTGAGCTGGCCGTTGGCGATCGGGTCCGCGCCGCGGATGTCGCGCGCCACTTCGCCATCGGCGATGCCCTTCACTTCCAGCGGGTGCAGTTCGCAGAAGTCGGCGATCTGATCGAAGGTCAGCGAGGTGTTGTCGACGAGCCAGACGGCGGTCGCCTTGGGCATCAGGATCTGCGTCATGGTGTAGTCCCGGAAACGAAGGCGCCCGGCCTTTCGGCCGGGCGGTGAGACCTTTCATATAGGCTGGTTACGCCGGCCTGAAAACGGGATTCTCGGTTACGCCCCGAAGATCCACCCCGGCGTCAAGCTCGTCATCTGCACGCCGACCAGGATCATCTGATCGCTGGACGCGGCCAGGGTGATCACGGTGTCGGCCCCGACCTGGGCCACAGAGTAGGTTGCGCCGGGGTCCAGATGGACCCGATCGCCCTCCGCCCGGTTGAAGTCCAGCACGCGGTCGCTGCCCGCATCGGCCGAGATATGGAAGATGTCGGCGCCCAGTCCGCCTGTCACCGTATCCGCGCCCTTGTCGCCCGACAGGAAGTCGTCCCCCGCCCCGCCGGACAGGGAGTCGTTGTCCTGCCCGCCGCGGACCGTGTCGGCGCCGGCCCCGCCATCGACGGTGTCGGCGCCGATGTTGCCGTAGACCAGGTCGGCGCCGTTATCCCCAAAGAGGACGTCGTTGTCCTTGCCGCCGACGACCCAATCATCGCCGTCCCCGCCGCTTTCGGTATCGGCGCCGGCATTACCCTGGATATCGTCGAAGACCGCGCCGCCGACGATGCTGTCATTGCCATCCTCGCCGCGCAGATAGCTGGTCCCGGCGCCGCCGCTGATGGTGTCGTTGCCCGCGCCGGCGAAGATGCTGTCGAAACCCGCGCCGCCGTTGAGGCTGTTGTCGGCCGCGTTGCCATTGATGGTGTCGGCGCCGGATCCGCCGATGGCGTTCTCGATCCGCGCGCCCTGGGCGATGGCCACATTGCCCACCAGCCCGCCGACATTGGAGAAGAACCCCTCGCGCAGGTCGATGGTCTGCGCCTGGGAATAGCCCGAGAAGTCGAGGGTATCCGTGCCGCCGGCGTCCCAGACCGCGAAGATCACCCGGCTGGAGCTGGTGGTGGCGGCGAACCAGGCCCGGTCCGCGGTGGAGTTAAATCCATAGACCGTGTCCCCGGTGCGGGTGGTCATGTTGGCGCCGTATTCGATCTGCGCGGCGCGGATGTCATCCAACTGCGGCGCGGAGGCGTAGCGGCCGCCATAGCTGCCGCCGGTGTTGCTCTCCGAGAAATAGCTCATCACCGTGTACTGGCGGCTATCCTCGTAATACTCCGCAGAGTTCGCGTAGGTGATCGCGGTCGCGGTGTCGTCGCCGGCGTTGTAGTCGCCGGGGTGCGCGAGCCCGATCGCGTGGCCGATCTCGTGGATCAGCACCTGAGCGCCGTAGTTGCCCAGGCTGGGCGAGCTGTTGGTTCCGGCAGTGATGTTCACCCAGACGTCGCCGGCCGCGCTCGCCGAATTGGTGCTGCCTGGATAGTTGGCGAAGGCCGCCGAGCCGCTTTCCCCCGAGCTGTAATTGCCGAACAGGATGGCCGCATCGTTGGAATAGGCGCCCTCGCCCTCCGAGCCGATGCCCACCCGGACGAACTTGATGTTGGCCACATCGGCCCAGGCCTGCAGAGCCTGTTCAACCTGGTAGATCTGCTGGGCGTTGAACCGCTGGAAGCCGGCGGTGTCCCCCGGCATGTTCGCAGGCTCGGTCGACCGGAAGGCGTAGGTGACGGTGAAGGCCCGGCCCGCGACACCGCCCCAGCCCGGCGCGGGCGCCATCGTCTGGGCGTCGAAGCCGGTCAGCTGCAGCGCCGCCCGGTCGATGGTGAAGCTCTCCTTGCCGTTGACCGAGGTCCCGGCGCGCTGGTCGGCGTTCAGATAGGACTGCGTCGCGGCGTCGCCACCGGTCTCGACGACCTGAGCCTGACCGGAGCAGAGCGGGCAGACGCAACGCGCGACGGTTTCAGGCGCATTGTAGACGCGCGACGCCAGCGCGGCGGCCTGCAGCTCGGAGCTCTCGACCAAGGAGGAATCGGCGTCGGACAACATTGCAGCGACCACCACACCCCACCCCCGTTACCAAGCGTCTAAGGCTTTAGGTAAACCGCCGGACCGCGACTCGACCGTAGCAGATTTGGCTGCGGCCGAGATGTACGGAAGCTGAACGCCGCGCGACATCCGCGCCGATCGACGCCTAGGCGAGCGGCTGGCGCCCGACGATGCGCAGACCATAGCCGGCCGACCCCGGCAGAACCGTCTGCGACGACGTCAGGAGCGTCATGTCGCGCACGCCGAGGTCCAGCAGGATTTGGGCGCCAATGCCGTAGTCACGCAGGACGTTGTCGCTGTGGTCCGCCTTGGATTGGCCGTAGCGCTCGCTCAGCCAATGCGGATTGCTATCGCGGATGAAGACGGCGACAGCGGCGCCGTCATAGGCTTCCATCGCCTTCAGGGCCTTCGGAACGTAGTCCTGGCGCGCTTCGACCGCGCCCAGCATGTCGGTGGCCAAGTCGACGCGGTGCATGCGCACCAAGGTCGGCTTCTCGGGCTCGATCCGGCCCTTGGTGAGCACGACGTGCTCGGTCTGGTCGATCGAGTTGCGGTAGATCACCATCCGGAACTTGCCGCCGAAGGTGGAGTTGAACGGCGTCTCCAGGACCCGTTCCACCTGCCGCTCGGTCCGGCGGCGGTAGGCGATCAAGTCGGCGATCGTGCCGATCTTCAGGCCATGGAGTTGGGCGAACGCCACCAGGTCCGGCAGACGGGCCATCGACCCGTCGTCCTTCATGATCTCGCAGATGACGCCGGCCGGGTTCAGGCCCGCCATGCGGCTGATGTCCACCGCCGCCTCGGTGTGGCCGGCGCGGACCAGGACCCCACCGTCGCGCGCGACCAGTGGGAAGACGTGTCCCGGCGAGACCACGTCCTCGACGCCCTTGGAGGGATCCACGGCCACCGCGATGGTGTGGGCCCGGTCATGGGCGGAGATGCCCGTCGTCACACCCTCGCGCGCCTCGATCGAGACCGTGAAGGCGGTGCCGTGGCCGGACTGATTGTCGGTCGCCATGGGCGGGAGGCGAAGCTGTCGCGCCCGTTCGGCGGTGATGGAGAGGCAGATCAGGCCGCGGGCGTGCTTGGCCATGAAATTGATCTGGTCGGGCGTGGCGAACTGAGCCGGGATGATCACATCCCCCTCGTTCTCGCGATCCTCGGCGTCGACCAGGATGTAAGGCCGCCCGTTGCGGGCGTCCTCGATGATGTCCTCGATGGGGCTGATCGCGCCCGCGACGGAGTCTGCGTCCGGCTTCTCGCCGGGGGGAACCAGATAGGGGCGCTTCATCGGCGTGCTTTCATCTGAGCGAACTCCACGACCTGCTCGGCCACGGTGTCGAGTTGCCAGGCATCCTTCTCATTCCGGCAGGCGCCCGTTTCGTCGAAGATATCGCCACCGGCGTTCAGGGCGGCGCCGTACGGTGTCGGCCAGCCCCGCAGCGCATGTATGATCGACCGGAGCGCCATCAAGGTCGTGCCCCCGGCTTGCGCCCCGGCCGCCGTGATGATCGTGCCCACGGGCTTGGCGGTCAGGTAAGGCTGGTCGTCCTTCGAGGTCAGCTCCAGGGTGTCGAGGGCGTTCTTGATCACGCCGGAAATCGAGCCGTGGTAGCCGGGGCTGGCCACGATCACGCCGTCGGCGGCGCGGATCGCCTCCGCAAGGGCCAACTGCGCCGGGGTTGCGTCGGACGGCCGTGGATCAAAGATCGGCAGCGAGCCGAGGAACTCACCTCCCAACAGACGCGTCTCGGCCCCGAGCGCCTCGGCGCGTCGCAGCGCGCAGATCAGCGCTTTTTCGGTCGATGAGCCCGCGCGGATTGTTCCGCCCAGGCCGAGGATCAGGGGTCGGCCACCAGTCATGCTGGACCTCTAGGCCGGCCAAGCCGCCTGCGCCACCCCGAAGGCGACCGACGCCCGGTTCGGCTTCCGATCAGCTTCCCACCGCCTCCGTGACGAACACCTTCTTCAGCTCGCTCTTCATGATCTTGCCATTCGCGTTGCGCGGCAGCGTCTCGGGCCAGAAGACGATCTTCACCGGCACCTTGAAGTTGGCCAGACGCTCGCGGACCAAATCACGGAGCTCCGATTCCGTGGCCGTGCCGCCCGGCTTCAGATGCACGACCGCCCCAGGCTCCTCACCCAGGGTCTTATGCGGGATGCCGACCAGCGCGGCGTCCATGACGTCCGGGTGGTCGTAGAGGACATTCTCGACCTCGACGCAGTAGATGTTCTCGCCGCCGCGGATCAGCATGTCCTTGGCCCGGTCGATGATGAACAGGAAGCCCTCATCGTCGATCCGCGCGAGGTCGCCGGTGCGCAACCAGCCGTCCTGGAAGGTCTCGGCCGTCGCCTCGGGCTTGTTCCAATACAGCTTCACGACCTGCGGCCCCTTGACCCAGAGCTCACCCACCGCACCGACCGACAGGACGGTCTTGCCGTCAGCGGGGTCGCGGATCTGCATTTCGCCCACGGGGGCCGCCGGACCGGCGCTGTCGGGACGGTTCTCGTAGTCGCGGCCAAGATGCGACGTGAAAGTGGCGGTCGTCTCGGTCATGCCCCAGCCGTTCCCGGGCTGAGAGCCCGGGAAGATCTCGGCGATCTTGCGCACCAGCTCGGGCGCGGACGGGGCCCCGCCATAGGTCACGGCCATAAGGGACGACAGGTCGTACTTCGACCGCGCCGGATGCTCGATCAGCTGCCAGGCGATGGTCGGCACGCCGCCGGTGGCGCTGACCTTTTCGCGCTCGATCAGACGCATGGCCGGCTCGGCGTCCCAGCGCCGCATCAGCACGATCTTGCCGCCCGAATTCATCGTCGGGCCCAGGGTCGCGGAGAGGCCGGTGGCGTGGAACATCGGCACGACCAGCAGGACGCAGCGCTGCGGCGCCTTGGTGGGATCCAGTTCCGGCAGCGGCTCGCCCGCGCGCAGGAAGTTCCGCGCCGCCGCGATGCCGCCCGCACCGATGTTCGAGGTCATGTTGCGGTGGGTGCCCAGCGCGCCCTTAGGCTTTCCCGTCGTGCCTGAGGTGTAGAGGATCGTCGCGTCGTCCTCGGGCTCCAGCGGAACGTCGGGCAGAGCCAGGTCCGGCAGGTCGGACCAGCTGTTGACTTCCCCGATCACCGACTCCAGCCGCTCGGTCTTGGCCGGCAGACCCTCCGCGGCGTGGCGGGTGACATAGACCTTCTCGAGGTCGGGGAGCTTGGCGAGGAATTCCTCCACTCGGTCGAGGCGCTCGTCGTCAACAAAGGCGATCTTTGTCCCGGAATCGGCCAGGCCGTACTCCAGCTCCGCACCCGTCCACCAGGCGTTCAGCGGCGTCACGATCGCCCCGCAAAGCACGCCCGCCCAGAACGCCACCGGCCATTCCGGCAGGTTGCGCATGATGACCGCGACCCGATCGCCCTTTCGCACGCCGTCGGCCTGGAGCCGGTGGGCGAGGGTGACCGTCGCCCGGGCGAAGCTGTCGTAGGTGGCGCGGTCGTCCTCGTAGACCAGGAACTCCCGCTCGGCGAAGCGGCGGCCGTTCAGGAACACGTCGCGCAGGGTCGGCGGCGCATTCTTCCAAACACGTGTGGGAACGCCCCGGATCACCGTCTCCTCGATCTCGAACGGCGACCCCGGGCCGGTCAGCTTGGCGTGGGCTTCGGCGATCGACATCACGGGCCAGGTGTCAGTCATAAGCTCAACCTCAACAAAAGGACGCGGTCCGGCGCGGCCGACTCTAGTGCACGGTCGGCGATTTGCAGCCGTCGAGTTTCGTCCGTCGTGCTTGCGACCGAACGGAAGGCAAGGGCAAATGCCGGCCCAACTTCCGGAGACGACGATGAGCAAGGCCGAGCGACTGGGATTCTCGACCGCGCGCCTGGCGCGGATCGACCGCTTCCTGCAGGAGAAGTACGTGGGCGCGGGCCGACTGCCGCATGCCCAGTTCCTGCTGGCCCGCGGCGGCGAGACCGTCCACCAGACCCTGCTGGGCCGTCAGGACCCCGAGCGGGGCGTCGCGCTGGCCGAGGACAGCGTCTACCGCATCTATTCCATGACCAAGCCGGTGACATCGGTGGCGCTCATGACGCTGGTCGAGGAAGGGCTGATCGCCCTGGACGATCCGGTCGCCCGCTACATCCCGGCTTGGAAGGACCTGGGCGTCTTCGCGGCCGGAACCGGTCCTTACCTCACGACCCCTCCGGCGCGACCGATGCAGGTGGTCGATCTGCTGCGGCACACGTCGGGCCTCACCTATGGGTTCCAGAACCGCACCAACATCGACGCCGCCTATCGCAAGCTGGCGTTGGAGGGCATGCACGGCGGCCACGACCTGGCGGCGATGATCCAGATGATGGCGACGCTCCCGCTGGAGTTCTCACCGGGCGAGGCCTGGAACTACTCCGTCGCCACCGATGTCTGCGGCTATCTGGTCCAGACCGTGGCGGGCAAGCCGTTGGACCAGGTGTTCCAAGAGCGGATTTTTGATCCCCTGAAGATGGTGGATACCGGCTTCTACGTCCGCGACGACCAGCGGAGCCGGTTCACCGCCTGCTACGAGGCCGCCCCCGGCGGCAAGATGAAGCTGCAGGACGATCCGACAAAGAGCCCCTACCTCGCGCCCCCGGCCCTGCTGTCCGGCGGCGGCGGCCTGGTGGGCACGGCGGCTGACTACATGCGGTTCAGCAACATGCTGCTGAACCGCGGCGAACTGGACGGCGCGCGAATCCTGGCCCCCAAGACCGTGGACCTGATGGCCTCGAACCATCTGCCGGGCGGCGCGGACCTGACCGAGATGTCCCGGTCGCTGTTCTCGGAAAGCACCAACGCGGGCGTGGGCTTCGGCCTGGGCTTCGCCGTGGTGTTCGACCCGCCGCAGACGCTGATCCCCTGCAGCCTGGGCGAGTTCTATTGGGGCGGCGCGGCCTCGACCGCCTTCTGGGTCGATCCGATGGAGGACATCACGGCCGTCTTCATGACCCAGCTGCTGCCCTCGTCGACCTATGCGATCCGGCGCGAGCTCAGGACCCTCGTCTATTCGGCCCTGATGGAGACGAACGGCTAGCCTCGGCGGCGTCCGCCATGGCTTCGGCCTCATCGATCGAGGGCTGGCCGAAGCCGGTGTCGGGCTCGTCGGCGACGATGGGCGTCGTGGGTAGCATCCGCGATTTCCGCCAGCCGCCCCACATGTAGTAGCTGAAGGCCAGCACCAGGGTCGCGCCGCTGCCGATCGGGAAGCTGATCCAGATGGCGTCGGCGCCCAGGTGCGGTTCCAGGATGTTGGCCAGCGGCACCCTGATCCCCCAGAGGGAAATGATCATCGCCAGCAGCGGCGGCCAGACGGCCCCGGTCGCTCGAACCACGCCCGAGAAGATGAAGGCCATCCCGAAGGCGATGAAGCCCCACAGCACGATCGAATTGATGTGGACCGCGATGGGCAGCGACGGGCTGTCGCCCGGAAGGAAGGCCCGGAGCACCCACGGATCGGCCAGGTAGATCAGCACCACTGGTACGGCGGTGAACAGCAGGGCATAGGCGGCGCCCGACCGGGCGATCCGCTCGACCCGATCCATCCGGCCCGCGCCGACGTTCTGCGCCGCCATGGACGACACCGCCGCTCCCAGGGCCATCGCCGGCATCTGCACATAGGTCCAGAGCTGGGCCGCGGCGCCATATGCGGCCGAGGTGTGCACGCCGTGCTTGTTCACCAGCCCCATCATCGTCACCGCCGCGAGGCTGGTGACGATCATCTGGAAGCCCATGGGCAGGCCCTTGAGCACCAGGGCGCGGATAATGCCCAGGTCCGGGATCAGCAGATGGAACTCGCCCGGCCGCAGCACCAGGATCGATTTCTTGCGGTAGAGGTGAACGATCATCGCCGCGAGGGTGATCGTCTGGGCGACCAGGGTCGCCGTCGCCGAACCCGCGATGCCCAGCCGGGGGAACGGCCCGAAGCCGGTGATCAGCATCGGGTTCAGGACGACGTCCAGGCCGACGGTCACCAGCGAGAAATAGAAGGGGGTCCGACTGTCCCCCGTCCCGCGCTGGGCCATCATCACGTACGAGAAGAAGTACATGAACGGCATGGCCGAGAAGATCACCCGCAGATAGGCGATGGCGTCCCGCTTGGCCTCGGCCGGCGTTCCCATCCAGGTCAGGATGTGCGGGGTCAGGGCGACGCCCAGCGCGCCCACGCTCAGCGAGACGATGATGAAAAAGGCCGTCGAGGTCCCGATGACCTTCTTGGCCGTCGCCATGTCGCGGCTACCCATGGCCTGGCCGATCATGATGTTCGAGGCCATCGACAGCCCGAACACCGCACCCAGCATCAGGAACATGATCTGATTGGCGTTGGAGGTGGCCGTCAGCGCCGCCTCGCCCAGGACGTGGCTGACCCAGATCGCGTTGGCCGAACCGTTCAGCGATTGCAGGATGTTGGTGGCCAGCACCGGCAGGGCGAACAGGATCAGCGTCTTGCCGATCGGGCCATGCGTCAGGTCGGGCATCTTGCGGCCAGGCGGGCCGCCCGGCCGCCCCGCCGTCGTCGTCCCCCCTACCAAGACCGCCCCCTGACTCGCTCGCGACATACTGCTTCTACGAGCCGGGCGCCGTTGGGTTCAAGCGCGACCGCAGGCCATAGTGTCGCTTGAGGGTCGCAGGTTTCGGGTTATGGAAGCCAGATGACCCTAAAGATCCTGCAGTTCGGAACAACCGGCCAGCTCGCCATCGAGCTTCTGCGCCAAGCCTCCGCCCATGATGTGACCATCACGGCGCTAAGCCGCGCCGACGCCGACCTCTCAGACCCGTCGACGTGCGCACAGCGGGTGATGGAGGCGAGACCCGATCTGGTGATCATCGCGGCCGCCTATACCGCCGTCGATCTGGCGGAGAGCGAGCCGGACGTGGCCCGGGCGGTCAACGCCGGCTCGCCCGCGGCCATCGCCCAGGCGGCCGGCGCGGTCGGCGCGGCCGTGGTCAACATCTCGACGGACTACGTGTTCGACGGCGCCGGCGGCGCGCCGTACGCCGAGGACGCCCCGACCCACCCGCTGAACATCTACGGCGCGACCAAACTGGAGGGCGAGAAAGCGGTCCTGGCGGCGACCCCGCGGTCCCTGAATATCCGCACCTCCTGGGTCGTTTCGGCCCACGGCAAGAACTTCGTGAAGACCATGCTGCGGGTGGCCGCGGCGGGGAACCCGCTGAAGGTCGTCGACGACCAGTCCGGCCGACCGACCTCGGCCGCCGACCTCGCCGGGTTCATCCTGAGCCAGGCGCCGCGTCTCGCGGCGTCGAAGGCCGGCGACCCGGCGTTCGGCACAGTCCACTTCGCCAATGCCGGCGAAGTCACCTGGCGCGACTTCGCGGTCGAGATCTTCCGTCAGGCCCTGGGCGCCCAGGCGCCCGAGGTCGGCGGCCAGCAGACCGCCGACTACAAGACGCCGGCGACCCGACCGCTCCGCGCCACGATGGACCTGGGCAAGCTGGAGCGCGTTTACGGCGTCACCCCCCGGTCGTGGCAGGCCGCCCTGGCCGACGTCGTGGCGGAGCTCAAGGCGGGATGAGCGAGACGATCCGGCGCGCCACGGCCGAGGACCTGCCCACCGTCGACGCCCTGATGCGCGCCGTCAGCGCCTATCACGGCGACTACGCGCCGATGCTCACAGGCTACGCGCTGACCGCGGCCCAGTTCGCCAGCGACCTGGTCTTCGTCGCTGAGGTCGATGGGACGCCAATGGGCTTCTACAGCCTGATCGTCGAGGGCGAGCCCGAGCTGGACCTGATGTTCGTGGCCGACGCCGCGCAGGGGACCGGCCTCGGCGCCCGCCTGTTCGCACATATGGCCGAACAGGCTCGCGCCCTCGGCATCGACGCTGTGAAGATCGTGTCGAATCCGCCCGCCGAGGGGTTCTATCTCCGGCAGGGCGCCCAGCGCATCGGCACGAAGCGACCCAAGGGCCGTGTCACCTGGACCCAGCCCATCCTCTACCTGCGCCTAGGTTGAGGCCAGTCGGCTGTTGGCCCGCCCATAGGCCAAGTAGGCCACCACGCCGATGGCGTTCCAGACGAAGAAGAAGATGATCGTGTTCGCCGACAGGCTGGTGAACAGGTAGAGGCAGCCCAGCACCGCCGCAGGACCGATCAGCCACACGAGCGGCGTCCTGAACGGCCGCTCCAGGTCGGGTGCGCGCCGGCGCAGCACCATGACCGCGCAGGCCGTGGCGATGAACGCCGCCAGGGTTCCGGCGTTGGCCAGGGAGGCGATCTCGGACAGCGGCATGAAGCCGGAGATGGCGGCGGCGATGAGGCCCGTCAGGATGGTGACGAACGTCGGCACGCCCCGCCCGCTGACCTGCGCCAGGCGACGCGGCAAGAGGCCATCGCGAGCCATGGCGAAGAAGACCCGGCTCTGGCCAAACATGAAGACCATGATCACCGTGGGCATCGCCACGACGGCGGCGCCCGCGATCAGCGCCGCGGCGGTCGGACGGCCAAGCTCCTTGAGCACGAAAGCCAGCGGCTCCGGGCTCTTGGAGAAGACGTCGTAGGGCACGGCGCCCAGCGCCACGGCGGCGACGCCCATGTAGATCAGGGTGCAGAGCGCCATCGAGCCGACAATACCGATAATCAGGTCGCGCTTGGGGTTCTTGGCCTCCTCGGCCGCCGTCGAGATGGCGTCGAAACCGTAGAAGGCGAAGAAGATGATCGCCGCGGCGCCCATGACGCCGACCTTGGCGCCATTCACCTCGTGCGCGCCAAAGCCGAAGGGGGCGAAGGGCTGGAAGTGGGCGGCGTCGAAGGAAGGCAGCGTAAGGGCGACGAAGGCCGCCAGGGCCACCAGCTTCACGCAGACCAGGATGAAGTTCACAGTCGCGCTCTCACGCGTGCCCAGCAGCAGGACGCCGGTGACGACAAGGGCGATAAAAATGGCCGGCACATCGACGACGCCGCCGGCCAGCAACGCGTCGGGGACGCCCAGTTGCGCCGACCGGATAAGGCCCGACGCATAGCCGGACCAGCCCACGGAGACGGCGCTGCAGACCAGGGTGTACTCGAGGATCAGGCTCCAGCCGATCAGCCAGGCCAAACCTTCGCCAAGCGTGACGTAGGCGTAGGTGTAGGCGCTGCCCGCTTGCGGCGTCAGGCTGGCCATCTCGGCGTAGCAGAGCGCCGCGCAGGCGCAGACGGCTCCCGCCACCGCGAAGGACACGATCACCGCCGGCCCCGCCAGGCCGGCCGCCACGCCGGTGAGGGTGTAGATGCCCGTGCCGATGATCGCGCCGACCCCCAGCGCCATTAGATGCGGCCAGCCCAGTGTCGGCTTCAGGTGGCGGCCGCCCTCGGTCGGCGCGCCGAAGGCGATCGGCTTCCTGCGGGTGATGAAACTCATGCGCGCCCCTTTTCCGGCGAACATCTGCCCTGACCCGCGCATCCCTGCCAAGCCTCGGCGCCGTCCGCGCTTGAGGGGCCAGCACGTTCATTTCTCGAGGAAATGGTATCTAAACATCGATTAGAAATAATGATGCAACGCCAGTCGTCTTGGGTATGATTTGGCGTAACACGAACTTTGGGGCTGGGACCCAGACGGAGCGATCAATCTCCGCAGAGGCCCTTGGGAGGATGATTTCGATGACGAAGGCGCGCATTTCAGCGTTGGCCGCCACCGCCGCCCTTAGCGGTCTGCTGGTCGGCTGCGCGGCCGATGGCCAGGCTCCGAACGCCCTGGCGGCCGGGTCGCCCACCGCGTCTGTGGAGACGGCGAGGGTCGCGGCGCCCGCCACGGTCGACAACTTCATGCTCGCCGACACCGAATACATGGGTCACGAGCTGTATCGAACCGACGCCAAGGTGATCGTGCTGATCAGCCACGCCAACGGCTGCCCCATCGTCCGCAACCTGTCCCCGGCGCTGAAGGCGCTGAAGGCCAAGTACGAGAGCCAGGGCGTGCAGTTCCTGATGGTCAATTCGGCCATCCAGGACAGCATGGAAGCCATCGCCAAGGAAAAGGCCGACTACGGTATCGACATTCCGATCCTCAAGGACGCCAACCAGCTGGTGGGCGAACAGCTGGGCGTCACCCGGACCGCCGAGTTCTTCGTGGTCGATCCCAAGACCTGGAAGATCACCTACCGCGGCCCGCTTGACGATCGGCTGGACTACGGGACGCAAAAGGCGGTCGCCGAGCACACCTGGGCCGCCGACGCCATCGAGGCCACCCTCGCGGGCCGTCAGGCGATGGCCGCCAGCAAGATGAGCCCCGGCTGCCTGGTGGATTTCCCCAACCGCAAGGTGGCGAAGATTTCCTACTCCAAGCAGGTCGCGCCGATCCTCGAGAAGAAGTGCGCCGCCTGCCACACCGAGGGCGGCATCGGTCCCTTCGCCATGTCCAGCTACGAGATGGTCAAAGGTTTCTCGCCGATGATCCGCGAGGTGCTGCGCACCGACCGGATGCCCCCGTGGAACGTCGACCCGCACGTCAGCAAGTTCGCCGACGACAAGAGCTTGACCCCCGACGAAATCAAGACGGTGGTGCACTGGATCGAGCAGGGCGCGCCGCGTGACGGCACGACCGATCCCATGGCCATCGCCGCCAAGAAGCGGGTCGTCCAGGAGTGGCCGCTGGGCAAGCCCGACCTGATCCTGGCGCTGCCGACCTACAACATCCCCGCCGCCGGCGTGGTCGACTATCAGCGTCCGATCGTGGTGAACCCGCTGACCGAGGGCAAGTGGGTCAAGGCCTCGACCTACGTCGTCAACCAGCGCCAAGCCGTGCACCACTTCCTGTCCGGCTACCTCAAGGACATCCCGGCCGACGGCAAGGGCAACGAGAGCCGCTGGGGCGCCTCCATGGGCGGCTATGCGGTGGGCGCCGAAAGCACGCTCTGGCCCAAGAACGTCGGGACCTACCTGCCGCCGGGCGGCGCCATCGGCTTCCAGGCCCACTACACGCCCTTCGGCAAGGACGTGACCGACGCGTCTAAGATCGGGCTCTACTTCTACAAGGACGGCGAAAAGCCCGACCTGGTGATGCGCAACTCGGTGATCGTGGACAACACGATCGTCATCCCGGCGGGTGAGGCGCGCCACAAGGAAACCGCCTATCTGAACGTGCCCAAGGACATGCTGCTGTATTCGGCGTTCCCGCACGCCCACTACCGCGGCTACGCCTCGGACTTCTGGGTCCAGTACCCGGACGGCACGAAGAAACTGCTGCTCGCCATGCCGCGGTACGACTTCAACTGGCAGCGCGAGTACACCTTCGCTGAGCCGCTGAAGATCCCGGCGGGCTCGAAGCTGATCGCCCACTACTGGTACGACAACTCCAAGCAGAACCCGGCCAACCCGGACGCGTCGAAGACCATCGTCTGGGGCGACCAGTCCTGGGAGGAGATGTTCTACACGGCGATCCGCTACCGCTGGACCGAAGAGACCTCGAGCAAGCTGACCGACAACGATCGGCTGATGGACGAGACCCGGCTGATGGGGATGTTCGACGAGAATCTCGACGGCAAGATCCAGAAGGCCGAGTTCAAGGGCGACCTGGGCGACAAGCTCTCGCCGTACTTCGCCATGATGGATCAGAATAAGTCCGGCGCCATCGAGAACGCCGAACTGATGGGCGCGCTGAAGGTGATGGGCGGCCGCCGCCGCGACCAGGCTCAGCAGGCCCCGGCCGCGCCGACGCCCGCCGCGCCCGCGGCCAAGGCGGGCGGACGCTAACGAGTAGCGCACCCGGTCTCTCCCCGGCTAAGACCAACAGGCCAGGGAGAGACCGATGCGTTTGCTGATCCACGAACGATCCTACCGCCGGAACGAAGCGGCGATCGCGGCTCACGGCTCTGCCGTCGAGCCGCTTTTGCTGACCGACGACGGCGGCCTAACGCTCAATGGCGCGCCCATCACCCTTGAGGACGCGCGCCCCGAAGCCGCCTGGGCCAACTCGGACGTCTTCTTCAGCGGCGCCATGCGCCCCTTCGCCGCCGCAACCCTGAAGTCGCCCGATCTGAAGTGGGTGCAGAGCGGCGCGGCCGGCTACGACAACGCCATCTTCGGTCAGTTCGTGCAGAAGGGCGCCACCCTCACCACCAGCCACGGCCAGGCGGTGGGCATCGCCGACTATGTGCTGTGGGGTGTCCTGGACGTCTATCAGGGCGGAGCAGCGCGACGGGCGGACCAGGCGGCGCTCGGCTGGACGCGCCGTGGCTTCCGCGAACTGGACGGCTCGCGCTGGGTCATCCTGGGCTTCGGCGCGATTGGGCAGGCTATTGCGGTGCGGGCCAAGGCGTTCGGCGCCCACATCACCGGCGTACGGCGGAGCGGCGGCGCGGATCCCGCGGCGGACCGCATGGTGACACCCTCACAGTTTTTGGACGTGATCGCCGAGGCCGACGTTGTGGTCCTGTGCGCGCCGGCGACGCCCGAGACCCGACACATCGCCAATGCCGAGGCCTTCGGCCGGATGAAGCCCCAGTCGGTGCTGGTGAACGTCGGACGCGGCGCGCTGGTGGACGAGCCCGCCCTGCTGTCGGCCCTGGCCGCGGGGGCGCCGTCCCATGCGGTGCTGGATGTCTTCGAGGCCGAGCCGCAGCCCGCCGACAGCCCCTTCTGGGACCATCCGCAGGTCACCATGACGCCCCATGCCGCCGGCATGAGTTCGGGCAACGCCGCGCGCAACGACGGCCTGTTCCTTGAGAACCTGGCGCTCTACCTGCACGGCCAGCCGCTGAAGAACGTCGCCGACCCCAAGGACGTCCTGGCTGGCTAGTCCGTCCAGAGATCCTGCAGATCGCCCTTGCGATTGAGCATTCGGACCGCCCGCTTGATCACGGTCATCAGCCGCTCGCGGCGGGCGACATCGTCATAGGTCATGGATCCCTTGGCCATGCCCTCGAGCAGGAACCGCCCCAGGTCACGGCTGGTCTGGAACCGGGGGTCGGCGCCGGCCTGCACCATGGCGCCGAACCGATCCCCGCCGACTTGGGCGTGATCGAAGGCGCTACGGGCGGCGGCCAGCCGCTCGGCCAACATGGCGTCGGTTCGGGCCGCGGCTTCGAGCTCAGCGAACGCCACGAAGGGAACCTCGTGCAGCAGAGCCCAATAGACGTCGATCGCATGCTCCGAGGCGTCGACCCCGGGGGCCGGCGGCGTCGAGGCGGCCTGCTCGAAGAGGCGGGCGCGATGCAGTTCGATGTGGGCCACCGCCGCCTCCACCAGTTCTTCGCGTGTGGCGAAGTGGTAGAGCATGGCC
The DNA here is from genome assembly GCA_964575195.1 of uncultured Phenylobacterium sp. Classification (GTDB taxonomy): domain Bacteria; phylum Pseudomonadota; class Alphaproteobacteria; order Caulobacterales; family Caulobacteraceae; genus Phenylobacterium. The sequence goes on along the minus strand of CAZNPJ010000001.1, from coordinate 611,512 downwards.
CCACGGGTCAGCGTCGCGGCGTCGGCGATCACCGCGTTCGTCGCCGCGTGATAGCCGATCTCGGCGAACAGCCGCATGGCCGCGTCCAGAATCCGGGCGCGTGTCCGTTGCGACTTGGGGGTCGCCTTCGCAGGATATATCGTGGCGTCCATCGGACCCAATGTTCAGCGACCTGTGCGCGGGCCTGCTCTCGTCGGCTCCCCCTAGCAAGACGAGGGGCGCACAGGCCAGATCATACGTGGCCGTAGCGCGGATTGGCCGCGCGATGTTCGCCGATTGGGCGCCGGGTCGTCGACATTGCCCCACAGCCGGATAACGGCGTCATTCGTTGACTTGGCGAGCGAACTCATGACAGTGCGGCTGCCATGAAAGCGCCCTTGCCGAACCTCCGCGATCGCCAGCGCGAGGAGACCCGCGAGCAGATCCTGCGGGCCGTCGGCGACCAGCTCGAAAAGAGCTCGCTCGAAGACCTCAACTTCGCCGAGATCGCGCGCGACGCCGGCGTGGGCGAGCGGACGGTCTATCGGCACTTCCCCACCAAGGAAGCGCTGCTCGGGGCCTTCTGGGCCTGGCTGCAGAGCGAGGCGTTCCGGCAGCAGCCCGACCGTCCTAAGACCCAGAGGACGGACCGGAGAATCCGCGAGGGGATCACCGCGCCCCGCGACGCGATGCGGCCGATGCGGATTCTCGTCGCGACCGACGCCTGGGAGCCTCAGGTGAACGGTGTGGTCCGGACCCTGACCCGCGTCGTCCAGGAACTGCAGGCGATGGGCCATGTGGTCGAGGTGATCCACCCCGGCCAATTCAAGACCTTCCCCCTGCCCACCTACGCTGAGATCAAGGTGGCCATCGGTGTCTATGAGCCCGTGCAGGAGCTCTTCAAGGACTTCGAGCCCGAGGCGATCCACATCGCCACTGAGGGTCCGATCGGGCTGGCGGCGCGCCGGATCTGCGTCGAGTGGAAACTGCCCTTCACCACCAGCTACCACACCCGCTTCCCGGAATACGTCTCAGCCCGGCTGCCGCTGCCGCTGGCCGCGGGCTATGCGTATATGAAGTGGTTCCACAAGCCATCGGGCCGGCTGATGGTGGCCACGCCGACCATGCGCGAAGAACTGTCGAACCACGGCTTCCGAAACATCTCGGCCTGGTCGCGCGGCGTCGACACCGAGCACTTCCACCCGCGCCGCGAGGGCGAGCCGGACCTGTTCGCCGACCTGCCGAAGCCGATCTTCCTCTATGTGGGCCGGGTGGCTGTGGAGAAGAACATCGAGGCGTTCGTCGCGCTCGATCTTCCCGGGACCAAGGTGGTTGTCGGTCCAGGGCCGCAGCTCGAGGAACTGAAGGAAAAGTACCCGGACGTCGTCTTCAAGGGCTCCAAGTCCGGCGACGAACTGGCGGCGCACTACGCCTGCGCCGATGTCTTTGTCTTCCCCTCGCTTACCGACACCTTCGGCCTGGTGATCCTGGAGGCGATGGCGGCCGGTACGCCGGTCGCGGCCTATCCGGCCCCCGGTCCGATCGACATCATCCCGGGCTCGGGCGCGGGTGTGTTGGCGCTGACGGCCACGGAAGGTCTGCGTGAGGCCTGCCTTCAGTGCCTGGAGCTGGACCGGAAGAAGGTTCGCGCCTTCGCCGAGACCTTCTCCTGGCGGGCCTGCGCCGAGGACTTCGTGAAGAACCTGCAGCCCTATCCTGAGCCGCAGAAGACGCGGTTCTGGCGACGGCTGCGGCGGCTCGCGCGCGTGCGTCGACGGCGGCCGGAAGCGGCCTGAGGACCGAGCCGGAACTTGCGTGACACTTTTGTGACGATGAGTGTTGGCGGGAGCCGCAACCCCGCGTAAATCCCCCGGCTCTATGGGCCCCGGGGCAACCGGCGCGACGGGGAGCTTCGAAACACGCCCCATGGGCAAGAAGATCGACAGACTGCGACCCGAGCCCGATCGGGAACCGCGCACCCAGTACGCCGCTCTGCCTTGGCGCAAGCGTGCCGACGGGTCCGTCGAGATGCTGCTCATCACCTCGCGGGAAACCCGGCGCTGGGTGATCCCCAAGGGCTGGCCGATGAAGGACAAGACGCCGGAGGATGCCGCGGCGACCGAGGCCTACGAAGAGGCTGGGATCATCGGAAAGCCGAGCCGCAAGACGGTCGGCGTCTACCACTACGACAAGCGCCTGCGCTCTGGGCGCCTGCAGCATGTCCGGGTGATGGTCTACGCCCTGGAGGTGCAGGAAGCTCGCGACATCTGGCCCGAAATGGCCGAGCGCGACCGGCTCTGGTCGTCCCCCGCCGAAGCCGCCAGCCTGGTCGACGAGCCGGAGCTGCGGACCCTGCTGGCGACGTTCAAGTCCTGAGCGTCAGAGCAGGCGGCTGCGGATCGCCTGGCTGAGCATGTCGATCAGGCTCACGGCGACGATGATCACCACGACGATGGCGGCGGTGTTTGAGTAGGCAAAGCCGTTGAGGCTGTCGAACAGCACCTGGCCGATACCGCCCGCGCCGATCAGACCCAGCACCGTGGCGCTGCGGCTGTTCGATTCGAACCGATAGAGCGCATAGGACGTCCAGAGCGGCGCCACCTGCGGGATGACGCCCCACACCACCTCATGCAGCTTGTGGCCGCCGGTCGCACGCACGCCTTCCACCGGGCCGCGGTCGATCGATTCCACCGCCTCGGAGAACAGCTTGGCCAGAACACCCGAGGTACCGATCGCCAAGGCCATGACGCCGGCGAGCGGGCCCGGACCGACGGCGACCAGGAAGATCATCCCGATGACCAGGTCGGGGACCGATCGGACGATATCCAGGAAGCGGCGGATCGGAATCTGGATGTAGGGCGGCGCGATATTACGCGAGGCCAACAGGCCCAGCGGGGCCGCCGCCACGATGGCGAGGGTCGTGCCCCAAAGCGCCATCTGCACCGTGAGCCACATCTTCGAGACGTAGAGCTCCCACTGCGTGAAGTCGGGATGCAGGAAGCCACGCCCCAACTCCTGCATGTTGCCGGAGTTGGTGAAGAGCAGCGGGAACTTGCTGAGCTCGGCCGGCCCAAAGGCGATGGCCAGGAGCACGATCAGGCCGCCCCAGAGGAGCAGGTCAGGCGCGCGCTGAGCCAGCGAACGCTGGGGCGGCGGCGGAACGACGGACGACGTGGTCATTGGGCGGGCGTCGGCGCGATAGCCCGGCTCTGGGCGGCTTCGGCGCTGACCTTGGCGAACTCGGCCTGGGCGGCGGCGATCTTGGCCTTGTCGCCCGAGCGACGGGCGGCGGCGAGCGCCTCGCTGGCCTCCATCTCACGCACCGGATCGAGGTAGGAGTTGTCGGCGGGCTTGAAGCCGCCGTACGCCAGCCCCTTGAGGACCTCACGCTGCTTGGCGGCCTTTTCGTCGGCGCCCGTCCCATAGGTCAGGAAAAACTGACGGATCTTCTCCTTGAGCGCCGGATCCAGATCCTTGCGCACGACGATGGAGCTTTCTGGCAGCGGCGGCGATTCCCAGATCACCTCGACCTTGTCCGCCAGCTCCGGGCTCTGGCGCCGGAAGAAGATCATGCCGACGGAGTTGTTGGTGGCCACGTCCAGCACGCCGTTGGCCACCGAGAACGCATTCGCCTGGTGGCTGGCCGAGCGGACCGACTTGAAGCACTTGCTGGGCTCGATGCCCTTGGGCGTGAACAGGTAGGCCATGGGCGCCAGCGTGCCCGACGTGGACTGGGTGTCGCCCAGGCCGAAGTTCAGGGTCTTGTCGCAGGCCAGCAGCTTGTCGAGCGTGATGCCGCTGCCTTTGCGCACGATGATCACCGACTTGTAGGTGGCGTCCCCGCCGGCGTCGACGACCCGGCCCAGCACCTCGGCGTCCGCACGACGGACCGCCTGCAGCGCCGGCGACGCCGAGAACCAGCCCATGTGCACCTGCTTGAAGCGCATCGCCTCGACCAGGGAGGTGTAGTTCGTGGCGAAGTAGGGCTTCACCCGCACGCCGATCTGGGCCGACATGTCGGCCAGCAGGGGCGCCCATAGCGGCTCCATCGACGTCTGGTTCTCGGCCGAGAGGATCGAGAAGGTCAGTTCCGTCGGGGCCGCGCCCGGCGCGGCCTTGTCGGCGGGTTTCCCGCAGGCGCTCAAGGCCAGGGCGGCGGCGCCCAGCGCCAGCATCAGGTCGCGGCGGATCATGTCGGCGCTCCTTCCCAGAACACGTCTTCGAATTCGGGACCGTAGATATCGATGAGTTGTTCGCGCTTCAGGCCGTCGGACGGACCGTCATAGACGACCTTGCCCGCCTTGAGGGCCACGACCCGGTCGCAGTAGCGCAGGGCGTAGTCCACCTGGTGCAGGGTCACCAGAACCGTCAGGCCATCCGACTTGTTCAGCTCGCGCAGGATTTCCATCACGCGGCGGGCCGACACCGGGTCGAGCGACGCGACGGGTTCATCCGCCAGGATGATCTTGGCCTTCTGGACAAGCGCCCGGGCGATCGCGCCCCGCTGCTGCTGCCCGCCCGAGAGGGTGTTGGCGCGCTGGCTGGCGTAGTCGGATACGCCGAAGCGGTGCAGGGCGGCCATGGTCGCCTGCTTGGTCTCGGCCGGCCACAGCCCGAAGGCCGCCTGCCAGAATCCGATCCGGCCCAGCGACCCCAAGGCCACGTTGGTGAACAGGCTGAGCCGACCGACCAAATTGAACTGCTGGAAGATCATGCCGATCCGCGTGCGGGTCTTGCGCACGTTGGCGTCGATCTTCCCGTCCTTCTGGACCGGGCCGTCGAAGGCCACGATCTCGCCGGGACCGGCGTCGATGGTCTGGAGGGCGCTGATGGAGCGCAGGAGCGTGGATTTCCCCGAACCGGAGGGCCCGATCAGGGCGATCATCTCGCCCTTCGTGACGTTCAGCGAGACGCCGTCGAGGGCGCGGCGCTGGCCGAAGGTCTTGGAGACGTTCCGTATCGACAGAACGGCGGCGTCAGGCATGTGGCGTGTCGGAGCTTTCCCGTAGTAACCCGGCTTCATGGCACGGCGGCCGGTCATCGGTCTAGCGCGCTTCCCGGCGAAGTGGCGCGTTCCAATAGAAGGATGCAGACCGATGGAAAAGGCGCCGCGACCGCCCGCCGGCCCGACGGCGCCGCACCGGTGACTCCAGCGCGCCGACGCGCCGCACACATCAATGCTTTACATGCACGTCCATAGTCCTTATTTGCGCGCCTTCCGGCGGACCCGATGTCCTCAAAAGCGCTGCTAACGCCGGACTTGGTTCAACAATCCGTTGGGGGTTGCGTGAGGTGCAGACGTACCATACGCCCCTGGACCTGGTCCGTGAGCGGTCACCGGAACGTCCCGTCGCCTTTGCGCGACCGGATGCGGTGGCGGTAGCGGCGCGCTGGTTCCAGGACAAGTTTAAGGGCGACGTTTTCTACGCGGTTAAGGCGAACCCTTCGCCATGGGTCATCGAGGCCCTGGCGAACGCTGGTGTGAATTCGTTCGATGTGGCGTCGGTCCCCGAGATCGAGCTGGTGGCGCAATACGCCCCCGGCGCGCGCATGGCGTTCATGCATCCGGTGAAGAGCCGCAGGGCGATCGCCGAGGCCTATCACCGCTATGGCGTGAAGACGTTCTCGCTCGACACCCACGAGGAGCTGCAAAAGATCCTCGAGGCGACCGATGGCGCCACCGACCTGACCCTGATCGTTCGCCTCGCGGTGAGCGCCGAGGGCGCGTCCTATTCGCTGTCCGGCAAGTTTGGCGTCGAGGCCCACGAGGCCCCGGCCCTGCTGCTGGCCGCGCGTCGGGCGACCCAGGGCAAGATGGGCGTCTCGTTCCACGTCGGCAGCCAGTGCATGCGTCCGACCGCCTACCAGGCGGCGATGGCGCAGGCGTCGCGCGCCATCGTGCGCGCCGGCGTCATGGTGGACATCGTGGACGTGGGCGGCGGCTTCCCGTCGATCTACCCGGGCATGGTCCCGCCGGACATGGCGGACTACATCGACTCGATCGACCGCGGCTTCGCGGAGATGATGGTTCACGAGGACACCGAGCTGTGGTGCGAACCCGGCCGGGCCCTGGTGGCTGAAGCCTCCTCGATCCTCACCAAGGTCGAGCTGAAGAAGGGCGACGCGCTGTACCTCAACGACGGCAGCTACGGCTCGCTGTTCGATGCGGCGCACGTGAAATGGCCCTTCCCGGTGAAGCTGTATCGGGGCGAAGGCGCCGAGGCCCATGAAGTCGAGGGTCCGCTGAAGCCGTTCCGCTTCTACGGCCCGACCTGCGACAGCCTCGATCACATGCCGGGCCCGTTCTGGCTGCCGGATGACATCCGCGAGGGTGATTACATCGAGATCGGCATGCTGGGCGCCTATGGCGTGGCCATGAACACCCGCTTCAACGGCTTCGGCGACGCCGAGACCGCGGTCGTGGGCGACGCCCCCATGGCTTCGATGTTCGGCCTGGCCGGTCGCTCGATCCGCCTGCCCCGAGAGGAGCGCGAGGAAGAGCGGAAGGTCGTCCGTTTCTCGCGTCCCAAGGGCGCGGCGGGCAAGAAGCGCCGCAAGCGGTAACAAACCGACACGCTCGATCGTTATGAGCGCATGTCACAGGCGCGGCCGGTCGCTCCGTCCCGGTCGCGCCTTTCTGTTTTTCGACGGGCGATCACCCTCAGAAGGGAACTTCGGAAGATGAACGCTCCAGTTAATTCCAATCGTAAGGCCGAGCTTCTGGCCAACACCGTCGAACACGTGGCGATCGACCAGTACGACGCCCGTCCGATCATCGACGCCATGCGCAAGATGAGCTTCACCAGCCGCGACACCGCGCGCGCCGCCGACATCTGGTCGATGTCGCTGGCCGACCCGGATTGCTCGACCTGGCTGACCCTGGCTGGCTCGACCTCGGCCGGCGGCTGCATGCACATCTACCGCGACATGGTCAGTCACGGGATGATCGACGCGATCGTCGCCACCGGCGCCTCGATCGTCGACATGGACTTCTTCGAAGCCCTTGGCTTCAAGCACTACCAGGCCGACTCCACCGTCGACGACCGTGAGCTGCGCGAGATGTATATCGACCGCATCTACGACACCTATATCGACGAGGAAGAGCTCCAGAACTGCGACGGCACGATCTACGAGATCTGCGAGCTGCTGGAGCCGCGCCCCTATTCGAGCCGTGAGTTCATCCACGAGATGGGCAAGTGGCTTGCCGCCGGCAACGCCAAGAAGCCCGACAGCCTGATCGAGGTCGCCTATCGCGAAGGCGTTCCGATCTTCTGCCCCGCGTTCGTGGACTCCTCGGCCGGCTTCGGCCTGGTGAAGCACCAGGTCGAGCGGATGAAGGCGGGCAAGCCCTACCTGACCATCGACGCGGTGGCCGATTTCCGCGAGCTGACCGAGATCAAGCTGAAGGCCGGCGCGACCGGGCTCTTCATGGTCGGCGGCGGCGTGCCGAAGAACTTCGCGCAGGACACCGTGGTCTGCGCCGAGATCCTCGGCCACGAGGTCGAGATGCACAAGTACGCGGTCCAGATCACCGTGGCCGACGTGCGCGACGGCGCCTGTTCGTCCTCGACGCTCAAGGAAGCCTGCTCGTGGGGCAAGGTGGACGTGACCTGGGAGCAGATGGTGTTCGCGGAAGCCACCACCGTGGTGCCGCTGATCGCCTCGGACGCCTGGCACCGCGGCTCGCACAAGAACCGCAAGAAGCCGCGTTGGGCGGACCTCTTCGCGAAGTAGGCTGAAGATGGAGGGCCGCGGCGGACATCCCGCCGCGGCCCTTTTCGCATTCTACCGCTGGAATACGCTGCGGGTCAGGCAGCTGAAGACCAGGCGCCCGGCTTCGTCCAAGAGGTCGTGCTGGGCGATGACGATGCCCTTGCCGTCGCCCACCGGATCCTTCGCCATCACCGTCATGCGGCCGCGCAGAAGTTCGCCCGCCGGCGGGTTGCGCATCCAGCGCAGGGCGTCGACGCCCAATCGCTTGGTCTGCGGCCATTCGGTGGACGCCACCGAGTCCAGCCGGGCCCAGATCGCATAGACCATGGCGTCCGGGGCGCCGCGTTCCACCGGCCAACCGGGCGTGAAAGCGGCGATGAACGCCGCCAGCGCCGCAGCGTCCACCCCTGCAGCCCCCAGCGAAACCACCTGGCCGATGTCGATGTCGTCGAAGGAAGCGGGCACGCGGCGGAACTCCTGCAGGACGAAAAACGCGATTCGTCGATCATGGCCGGCGGACGCGCCAAGTCGAGCCCGCTTTGCGCTCGTGACACAGGCGCGCCATATAGCGCGTACACGGCTGGCGCAGCTTGAGGTCATGATGCGGTTTCTGCTGGGGGCGATCTGCGCCCTCCTGTTTTCGGCCGTCGCGACGGCCCAGCCGGTCAACACCGGCCACCTCACCGCCGAGCTGGTCGCCAGCCGCCAGGGCATCGCGCCCGGCGAGACGATCCACGTCGCCCTGAGCCAGAAAATCCAGAAGGGGTGGCACACCTATTGGCGCAACGCCGGCGATAGCGGCGAGCCGACGAAGATCACCTGGACCCTGCCCGCGGGTTGGTCGGCGTCCAGCTTCACCTGGCCGGCCCCGCACCGGTTGCCCGTCGGCCCCCTGACCAATTATGGCTACGAGAACGAGGTGCTGTTGCCGGTGGCGATCACGGCGCCGAAGGACACCAGGCCCGGGTCCACCGTAACGCTCAAGGCCGCCGCCGCCTTCCTCGTCTGCGCGGACATCTGCATTCCCGAAGACGCCGCCCTGACGTTGTCGCTCCCGGTCACCGAGGGGCCCGCGCCAGCTCATCCCACCTGGGGGGCCGCCATCGCCAAGACCCTGGCCGGGGCTCCACAGCCCGCCGGTCTGACAGGCGCGTTTGAAAAGCAGGGTGAGATCGTCAAGCTGGCCATCACCGGCGCGGCGCTCAAGGGCGCGGACATGACCGACGCCTACTTCTTCCCCTTCTCAGGCACGGTCATCGACCACGCCAAACCCCAATCGATCGAGCGCGGCCCCGAAGGCCTGACGCTGTCGATCATGCCGGGCTACGACTTCCAATCGCCCACGCCGCCCACGACGCTGGCCGGCGTCCTGGTCGTGGCCGGCAAAGCCTACGAGGTGACCGCCTCGCCGGGACCGGCGCCAGCCGCCGCGTCCGGGCTCGGTCCGCCGCCGGCCAAGCTCGCGGCGGCCGCAGGAACGGCCAACCTCGGTCTCGCCTCGGCGGCTCTGTTCGCCCTGCTGGGTGGCTTGATCCTCAACCTCATGCCGTGCGTGTTCCCCGTCCTGGCGATGAAGGCGGCGTCCCTCGCGGGTCACGGCGCCCATCAAGCGGAAGCGCGCCGTCAGGGCCTGGCCTTTGGCGTCGGCGTGCTCGTGACTTTCCTGGGCCTCGCGGCGCTGTTGATCGCGCTACGTTCGGCCGGCTCGGCCGTGGGCTGGGGCTTCCAGCTGCAGGATCCGCCGGTGGTCGCGACCCTGGCGCTGCTGATGCTGCTGGTCGGCCTGAACCTGTCCGGCGTCTTCGAGATCGGAACCTCCCTGCAAGGCGTCGGCTCGGGTTTGGCGGCCAAGGGCGGCCTGTCCGGCTCGTTCTTCACCGGTGTCCTGGCCGTCGTCGTCGCCGCCCCCTGCACGGCCCCTTTCATGGGCCCGGCGCTGGGGTGGGCCCTCACCCAGCCGCCCGCCGCGGCTCTCGTGGTCTTCCTGGCGCTGGGCGTCGGGTTCGCGGCGCCGTTCGTCGCGGTGGCGTTCGCCCCTGGTCTGCTGGCGCGCCTGCCGCGCCCGGGTCCGTGGATGGACGGCTTCAAGAAGCTGCTCGCCTTTCCGATGTACGCCGCCGTCGCCTGGCTGGTCTGGGTGCTGACGGTGCAGGTGGGCTCCGACGCCGTGCCGCGTATCCTGGGCGCGGCGGTGATCCTGGCCCTGGCCGCCTGGGTGTTCGGCATCGTTCAGCGGCGCAGGCTGTCTGGCGGCCGGCCTGTTGCGCTTGGCGCTGTCGCCACCGTCCTTGCGGCGGTCGCCGTCATCGGTGGCGCGTTCTGGCCCGCCTACACCGTGGCCGACGAACCGTCCGGCGCGGCGAAACTGGCGGACGAGGCCTACACACCAGCACGGCTGGCGGCGCTCCAGGCGGAAGGTCGTCCGGTGCTGGTGAACTACACGGCCGCCTGGTGCGTGAGCTGCCAGGTCAACGACCGGGTCGCCCTGTCCACAACTGCCGTGGCCGAAGCGCTGACGCGCAACAACGCCGTCTATCTCAAGGCGGACTGGACCAAGCGTGACGGCGCGATCGCCGCCGAACTGGCCCGCTTCGGACGCGCCGGCGTGCCGCTGTACCTTGTGTATGGCGCCAAGGGCGGCGACCCGGCTATCCTTCCCTCGATCCTGACCGAGGGCGTCGTGGTCAAAGCCCTGGACGCCGCCGGCAAGGCCAGCTGACCGTTCCACCCCCCGAAGGAGCCTCAGACATGACCCGCATTCTCGTCGCTCTCGCCGCCTGCGCCGCCATCGCAACCCCGGCCATCGCCGCGCCTGTTCTTGGCCAGCCGGCCCCCGCCTTTCAGGCGCTGGACGCGTCGGGCAAGACCCGCTCGCTCTCGGAATTCAGGGGACGGACTGTTGTTTTGGAGTGGACCAACAACGGCTGCCCGTACGTCCAGAAGCACTACAATTCGGGAAACATGCAGCGGCTGCAAAGCCAAGCCGTCAAGGACGGCGTCGTCTGGCTGACGCTGATCTCGTCCGCGCCCGGCATGCAGGGTCACCTGACCGGACCGCAGGCGCGGCAATGGAAGGCCGAATCGAAGGCGGCTTCCACCGACGTCTTGCTGGACCCAAAAGGAACCGTCGGTCGCGCCTACGACGCCAAGACCACCCCGCACATGTACATCGTCGATAAGGCCGGCAAGCTAGTCTACATGGGCGGCATCGACGACAAGCCGTCGTCGGACCCGGCCAGCCTGAAGGATGCAACCAACTACGTCACCGCCGCCCTCGCCGACGTAAAGGCGGGTCGTGCGGTGGCTCAGCCCGCAACCCGGCCATACGGCTGCAGCGTCAAGTACGGCTCCGCAGACTAAAGAGGTCCACGTGTCCAAGTCCGACGCCGCCTGGGCGGCCCTTTCCATGGCCGCCGACGCGGCGCGTGACCGCCGGATCGACAGCTTGTTCGCTGAGGAACCCGAGCGACTGAGCCGCCTCGGCTTGACCGCCGCCGGCCTGGAACTCGATCTCTCGAAGCAGCCCTGGTCCCTGGCGGACCTGGACCTGATGCTGGATCTGGCCCGCGCGTCGCAGGTCGAGACGGCCCGTACGCAGCTCTTCGCCGGTGACGTTGTAAACGCCTCGGAAGGCCGGCCCGCGCTGCACGTGGCGTTGCGGGCCGCGACGGGCGCAAACTATCGCGCCGCCGGCCAGCCCGTTTCGGCCGATGTGGACGCGACCCGCGCCGCCATGGCCGCGTTCGCCGAGGCCGTTCGCTCCGGGGCCAAGACCGGCGCTACGGGGAAGCCGTTCCGGGCGATCCTCCACATCGGCATCGGCGGCTCCGACCTGGGTCCCCGACTGATCTGGGAAGCGTTGAAGCCGCTGGACCCTCAGATCGATTTGCGTTTCGTGGCCAACGTCGATCCCGCCGAACTGGCCCAGGCGCTGGTCGGCCTCGACCCGGCTGAGACCATGATTGTCACGGTCTCGAAGACCTTCACGACCCTGGAGACCCTGACCAACGCGGAGGCCGCCCGTGGCTGGCTGCGCGCCAGCCTGGGGGCGGCGTCCGACAGTCACCTCGTCGCCGTCTCGGCGGCCCCCGACAAGGCCCAGGCCTTCGGCGTCCCGGCCGACCAGGTGTTCGGCTTCTGGGACTGGGTGGGCGGTCGCTACTCCATCTGGTCGTCCGTCGGCCTCTCCTGCGCGGTCGCGCTGGGCTACGACGGCTTCGCCCGGATGCTGGCCGGCGCGCGGGCGATGGATGACCATTTCCTGACCGCGCCGCTGCAGGCCAACGCGCCGGTGCTGCTGGCCCTGGCGCACATGTTCAATCGCAATGGCCTGGGCCGGCCGATTCGCGCCGTGGTCCCGTATGCCCAGCGCCTCCGGCTGTTCGCCCCGTTCCTGCAGCAGCTTGAGATGGAGTCGAACGGCAAGCGCGTGACGGCGACGGGACAGCCCGTCGCCCATGCAACGGCCACCAGCGTGTTCGGCGACGCCGGCACCAATGGTCAGCACGCCTTCTTCCAGCTCCTGCACCAGGGGACAGATGTCGTGCCCGTCGACATCCTGGCGGTCCGCGAGGGATCGGAGGGCGATCCAGCCGCCCAGACGAAGCTGCTGGCCAACGCCATCGCCCAGGCCGAGGCGCTTATGGTGGGGCGCTCGGAGGCCGACGTGCGCGCCGAACTGACGGCCGCGGGCAAGACGCCGGCCGAGATCGACGCCCTGGCGCCTCAGCGCACTTTCCCTGGCAACCGGCCCACAAGCTTCATCCTCCTGGACCGCCTGGATCCCGAGCGGATGGGGGCGCTGGTGGCGCTCTACGAGCACAAGACCTTCGTCGAGGGCGTGCTCTGGGGCATCAACAGCTTCGACCAGTGGGGGGTCGAGCTCGGCAAGACCCTGGCGACCCGGGTGCTGGGCGAGTTGGAGGGCGGCCCAGCGGGCGCGCATGACCCTTCCACCGCGGCCCTTATCGCCCGTCTGCGCGCCTGACGGCGGCTTGCTCCGAAGACCCAGCGCAAGTCATCATCCTGTCATGACCCTCGCCACCCCGGCGTCCGCGGCGGTCGCCCGCGCGGGCCGCCACGACCACATCGTGGACAGGCTGATCGCCGAGCGCGCGCCGCGCCTGGCCGGCGGTCCGGCGTGGCCGGTCCTGCGACCTCTGCTCTATGCGCTGCTGGACTATGGCAAGGCGCGCCGGATGGCCGACGCGATCGCGACGATGTCAGGTCGTGCGGCCCTGGACCATGTGTCCGACCTGCTGGCGTTGAAGGTCGCGGCGAGCGGGCTGGACCGGGTGGCCCCGTCCGGGCGCCTTGTGGTCATCTGCAATCATCCGACCGGCATCGCCGATGGTGTCGCCGTGTTTGACGTGCTCAAGACGATCCGCCCCGACATCTGCTTCTACGCCAACGCCGACGCGCACCGCGTCTGTCCCCGGTTCGATCAGGTGCTGATCCCCGTAGAATGGGTTGAAGCCAAGCGCACGCGGGAGAAGACCCGCACCACCCTCAACCTGACCCGCGAGGCCATGGAGGCGGAGCGCTGCCTGGTGATCTTTCCCGCGGGAAAGCTGGCCCGACGCCAAGCGGATGGTCAGCTGGCGGAGTCGCCCTGGATGGCGTCGGCGACCTCCATCGCCCGCAAGTACGAGGCGCCGATCCTGCCGATCCATGTGGATGGCCCGTGGTCGACCCTGTTCCATTTCTTCCACGGGTTCTCGGGCGAGCTACGCGACATCACCCTCTTCCATGAGCTGCTGAACAAGCGCGGGCGTCCGTTCCGTCTGACGGTCGGCCAGCCGATCCCGCCCGCCGCGCTGGATGGGGATCCGACCGAGGTGACGGGGCGGCTGAAGCACCACGTGACACACGGCCTGGCCGCCGATCCGGACCGGGTCTTCGCATGAGACTGGCGGACGAGGCGGCCACAGCGCGGCTGGGCCAAGCCATCGCGGCGGCGTTGCGGCCCGGCGAAGCGGTTTGCCTCTGGGGTCCCCTGGGGGCGGGCAAGTCGACCCTGGCCCGCGCGCTCGTCCGCGCCTTGACCACGCCGGACGAGGACGTGCCCTCGCCCACCTTCACCCTGGTGCAGTTCTACGAGGGCCCACGCCTGTCGGTGGCGCACTTCGACCTCTACCGGCTCACCGATCCCGACGAGGCCTATGAGATCGGTCTGGACGACGCGCTCGACGCGGGCGCGGCGGTGATCGAATGGCCCCAGCGGCTGGAGGGCGCCCTGCCGGCCGACCGACTCGACGTAGAGATCGAACTGACCGAAGACGCTGGCGAACGCACCGCACGGCTCACCCCGCACGGGGCCTGGGAAGGACGTGGACTTGAGCTCTGAGCGTGAGGCCCTGAAGGCGCAATTCCTCCGCGACGCCGGCTTTGCCGACGCTCGTCGCGCGCTGCTGTCGGGTGACGCCTCCACGCGCCAGTACGAACGCCTGTACCGCGCCGACGGCGGCCGCTTCATCTTCATGGACCAGCCGCCGGCCGTCGAAAGCGTGGTCTGTCCGCCTGGGGCGACCGATGAGGAACGGCTGGCCTTGGGCTACAACGCCGCCGCGCGACTGGCGGCGGGATCGGTCGCCGCCTTCGTCGCCACGGCCGGCTGGCTGCGGGATCGGGGGCTGTCCGCACCCGAGATTCTGGCGCACGACGTCGATGCCGGCCTGGCGGTCCTGGAGGACCTGGGCGATGGGCTCTACGCCACCCTCATCGAACAGGGCCTGGCCGAAGGTCCGCTCTATGAGGCCGCCGTGGACGCTCAGGTGGTCATGCAGGCCGAGCCCCCGCCCACAGTGCTGCGGACGGGTGAGGTCTCCTGGCCGCTACTCAGCTACGACACCCTCGCCTTGAAGGTAGCGACCGACACCTTCCTCGAATTCTGGCCCCGGTTCGCGGGTCTGCAGCCCTTCCCCGACGACGCCGTCACCGCCTGGGACGACCTATGGGGCCCGGTGTGGGTCGCCGGCGAGGCCGGAGCGTCGGTGTTCACCCACCGCGACTATCATGCGCAGAACCTGCTCTGGCTTCCTGACCGGTCCGGCGTGGCGCGGGTCGGCATGCTGGATTTCCAGGACGCCCTGAAGGCGCATCCGGCCTGGGACCTGTTGCACCTGCTGCAGGACGCCCGACGCGATGTCTCGCCCGAGCTCGAAGCCGCCATGCTGGACCGCTTCCTGGCCGCCAGCCCCCACCTGGATCGCGACCGCTTCCTGGCCGAGTACCGCGCCCTGGCGGCGTCCAACGCGGCGCGGATTCTGGGCCGCGTGTTTGCCCGCCAGGCGCTGCTGGGCCGACGTCAATACGAGGCCTTCATGCCGCGCACCTGGCGGTATCTGGAGCGCAACCTGACCGACCCCGCCATGTCCGGCCTGCAAGCGTGGTTCGACCGATACGTGCCGCGCGAGGCCCGCCGGTGATCTCAGGCCCCAAGACCGCGATGGTGCTGGCCGCTGGCATCGGAAGCCGCATGCGTCCACTGACCGACACGCAGCCCAAGGCTCTGGTGCGCGTGGCCGGCAAGCCGTTGATCGACCATGTGCTGGACCGTCTGCGCGACGCCGGCGTCGCGCGGGCCGTGGTCAACGTCCACCACTTCGCCGACCAGATCGAGGACCATCTGGCGGGTCGGCGCGACATGGAAATCGTGATCTCCGATGAGCGCGACGCCCTGTTGGACTCGGGCGGCGGGATCAAGCATGCCGCCGGCGAGCTCGGTCGCGAGCCGATCTTCGTCGCCAACATCGACAGCCTCTGGATCGATGGCCAGACTCCGCCGCTCGAGATGTTGAAGGCCGCGTGGGATCCGTCCGCCATGGACATCCTGCTGCTGCTGGTGCCGCGCGGCCAGGGCATCGGGTTCGAGGGACCGCAAGGCTTCTTCATGGACGCCGCCGGCCGCCTGACCCACGCCACCGCGCCCGAGCCGCCCACGCCCTTCGCGAACATCGGTTTCGCCATCCTCAAGCCGCAGCTGCTGGACGACCAGCCGGACGGCGCCTTCTCGATCATCCCGCTCTGGCATCGCCTGCAGGCTGAAGGGCGGCTTCATGGCGCCGCGATGGACGCTTTCTGGATGCACGTCGGCGATCCCGCTGCCCGCGACCAGGCCGAGGACCGCATCCTGAGCGCATCGCGGCGCTCATGACCGCCTTCTTCGAGCAGCCGGGCGCGCGTTGGTTCAACATTCCGGCGCACCGGCCGTTCGCGGAGGATCTCGCGCAGGGCCTCTACGACGCCTTGGCGCACCTCGGACCGGAAGCCCTCGCGGACGCCGTGGTGCTCACGCCCACCCGCCGTGGCGCCCGCGCCCTGGCCGACGCCTTTATCAAGGCCAGCGGCGGCAAGGCGGTGCTGCCGCCGCAGATGCGCCCCCTGGGGGATCTCGAGGCTGGCGAACCACCGTTCGAGCCGGGAGATCTGGCGCTGGATCTTCCGGCGGCGATCGATCCGCTGCGTCGGCGCTTCGAGCTGACGCGTCTGGTGTCCGATCTCGGCGAACATATCCCCGGCGGCATCGTCAGCGCCGGCGCCGCGCTGGAACTGGCCGACGCCCTGGGCGGCTTTCTGGATGGCCTCCAGATCGAAGAAGTGGATGTGGGCGACCGCCTGGCCAGCCTGGTCGGCGCCGAACTGGCCGAGCACTGGGAGGTTTCACGCGGCTTCCTGGAACAGGCCCTCGCGCAATGGCCCGAACGGCTGAGGGCCTTGGGCGTTGCGGACGTCAGCGAACGCCGGGTCCGCCTGCTGCGGCGCCTGGCCGAGGTCTGGACCCAATCGCCGCCCAAGGGCGTACTGGTGGCCGCCGGCTCCACCGGCACCGCGCCCGCCACCCGCGCGCTGCTGATCGCCGTCGCGGCCGCGCCCAGGGGCGCCGTCGTGCTGCCGGGTCTGGATCAGGACCTCGCGGACAAGGCCTGGGCCAAGGTCGACGTGCAACATCCGCAGGGCGCGCTGAAGCGGCTGCTGGACGAGGCGCGCGTATCCAAGCGGGAGGTGGCGCTGTGGCCCGCCTCCATCCACGCCGAGTCGGCCGGGCGCTGGCGGCGGCGACTCGTCAACGAGGCCCTGCGGCCCGCCGAAGAGACGGCCGACTGGCTGCAGGTGATCGCCAGCCTGGAGGCCGAACATCCCGCAGCCATCGCCGAGGGCCTGAGCGGGCTATCGCAGGTGAGCGCTCGCACCGAGGAGGAGGCCGCCACCGCCACCGCCCTGCTGCTGCGCGAGGCCTTGGAAACCCCCGAGCGCACCGCCGCGCTGGTGACCCCCGATCAGGTGCTGGCCCGCCGCGTCACCGCAAAGTTGGCGCGCTGGGGCGTCGTCCCCGACTCCTCCGCCGGCGAAAGCTTGGCCGGCAGCCGCTGTGGCGTGCTGGCGTCCTTGGTGGCGCGGGCCGCCGTGGATCCTGTCGATCCGGTCACGCTCCTTGGCCTGCTGAAGCATCCGTTCACCCGTCTCGGGGATAGCTTCGGGCTGGAAGATCCAGCCCAAAAACCGCCGGCGCTGCGGGGGCCTCGGGCGCGAGACTGGGGGGAGATCAAGTCACGCGCCGGGTCGGCGCGACCGCTGGCCGAGCGGCTGGAGACCATCGTCGCGAGCCTGGCCTGGACCGAAGACGCCGAGAGCCCCGCCGACGCGGCCCGCCGCACCGCGACGGCGATGGAAGCGCTCGCAGCCGCGGGCGACGGCGACACCGGGGAGCTCTGGGCGGGACACGGTGGCGAAGCCATGGCGCGACTGCTGGGCGCCCTGGTCCGTGAGGGCGCCGGCCTGCCGCGCGTCACGCCGCGCCAGTTCGCCGACCTCCTGCAACGATTGATGGACGGCGAAACCGTACGCTCAGGCGGCGCCACGCACCCCCGGCTGCGGATTCTCGGCGCCATCGAAGCCCGTCTGGTGCGGGCCGACCGGCTGGTGGTGGCGGGCTTGGAGGAAGGCGTCTGGCCGGGCGGCGCGCCGCTCGACCCGTTCCTGTCCCGGCCCATGCGCGAGATGCTGGGCTTACCGTCGCCCGAACGCCGGATCGGGCTGGCGGCTCACGACTTCGCCCAGGCGGCCTGCGCGCCGGAGGTGATCCTGCTGCACACCGAGCGCCGCGAGGGCGCCCCGGCGGTCAAGTCGCGGTGGCTTTGGCGACTGGAGACCCTGGCGCGCGGGGCGGGGCTGGCCATACCCGGACGGACCGACGTGCTGGACTGGGCGCGCAGCCTGGACGCGCCCGGGGGCTACGATCCAATCAAGCGGCCCGCGCCAGTCCCACCCGTCGCCGACCGGCCTCGCGAGATGGCCGTGACCCGTGTCGAGAGCCTGACGCGAGACCCCTATTCGGTCTGGGCGCGGGATATCCTGAAACTCTTCGCGATGGATCGCCCCGACGAGCAGGCCGATGCCCGGGCGCGCGGGACCGCGATCCACGCCGCCTTCGAGCGGTTCGCCCTCGCCTATCCCGCCGATGTGCCGCCAGACGCCGCCGCAGCCTTCGCCAGCTTGTATGTGGAAGAACTTCTGAAGGCCGGACTGCCGCACGAGGCCATGGCGCGCGAGGCGGCCCTGGCCGTCGAGGCCGCCGCGTGGGTCGCGGACCTGGAGCGCGAGCGGCGGGACGGGCGGAAGATCACCGTCGAGTTGAAGGGAACGCGCACGATCCAGACCCCTGGCGGACCCTTCACGGTTACCGCCCGCGCCGACCGGATCGAAGTGACCGCCGACGGCCACGGCCACATCCTGGACTACAAGACAGGCAAGGCGCCGTCGAAGAAGGAGGTCTCCACGGGTTTCTCCCCGCAGCTTACCCTGACGGCGGCGATCCTGGAGGCTGGCGGTTTTCCAGAGTTGGGGCCGCTCAAGCCCGGCGACTTGACCTACCTGGAGATCACCGGCCGCAAACCCGCCGGAAAGGTCGAGACCCGCGCCGCCGCGGGCGACGAGAGCGCGGAGGCGGCGGCCCGCGCGCTTGAGGGTCTGCACAAGCTGGTCGCGCGGTTCGACGACCCGGCGCAGCCCTATCTCTCACGCGTCGCTCCGCAGTTCGTGAAGGCCCGGATGAGCGATTACGATCACCTGGCGCGGGTGTTCGAATGGTCGACCAGCGGCGACGAGGGCGAGGAATGAGCGTCGATCTGCTCGCCCGCGCGCTGGACCCGCAGCGGATTGCCGCCGATCCCGCCTTGTCGGCCTTCGTGACCGCCAACGCCGGCTCGGGGAAGACCAAGACCCTGATCGATCGGGTGGCGCGCCTGCTGCTGGTCAAGGCAAAGCCCGAGACGATCCTCTGCGTCACCTACACCAAGGCCGCCGCGTCGGAGATGCAGCGGCGGCTGTTCCAGGTGCTGGGCAACTGGTCCGTCGACGACGACGCCAAGCTGCGAAACACCCTGGCGGACCTGCAGGACCGTAAGCCCGAGAGTTTCGCCCCCGACGAGCTCTCCGAGGCGCGCAGTCTGTTCGCCCAAGCGCTGGAAACCCCAGGCGGTCTGAAGATCCAGACGATCCATGCTTTCTGCGAAAAGCTCCTGCGGCGGTTCCCGCTGGAGGCGGGGATCTCACCGGGCTTCCGCGTCATGGACGATCCCGCGTCGGCGGCGGTGGCGCAGGCGGCGCGCCGGCTGGTGGCGCGGCACGCCATGACGGCGGGAGATGAGGTGGCCGACGCCTACGCGCGGTTCTCGGTCGCGCTCGACTTCCAGAGCTTCGAGGCGATGTTCACCGACTTCGAGGCCCGCCGGGGCGCCCTGACGGCGTTCCTCAGTCGCGAAGGCGGCCTTGATGGCGCTTTGGGGTGGGTCTGGCGCGCGGTCGACGTGCCCCGCGGTTCGAACCCCGACGCCCTCGCAGCGGAAGCCATGGCGCGGATGGACCGCGAGCTGTGGCGCGGTGTCGCCGACGTGTTGCGCCTGGGCGGCGTCACCGACCAGAAGTGCGCCGCCCAGATGGCGGCGGTCGCCGCGGACCCTGCCGCCACCTTCGACCAGGCCCTCGCCGTTCTGTTCACCGAAAAGGGCGAGGGCGACGGGGTGAAGTGGGTCGGCAAGACCAGCGGCCTGAAGGCGCACGAGGGCTTGCGGGTTCAGCTACTCGCCGAACAGACGCGGCTGCACGACGCCAGGCTCCGAATCCGCGCCGCCCAGATCGCACAGGACACCGTCTATGCCCTGACCTTGGCCAACGCCTATCTGAAGGCCTACGGCATCGAGAAGGCGGCGGCCGGCGCCCTTGATTTCGCCGACCTCATCGAGAAAGCCTGCCACCTGCTGCGCGACCGACCTGCGGCGGCGTGGGTGCTCTACAAGCTGGACGGCGGTATCGACCACATCCTGCTCGACGAGGCGCAGGACACGGCCCCAGACCAGTGGGCCATCATCAACGCCCTGAGCGAGGAGTTCTTCGCCGGGGCTGGCGTGGGCGGAGACACCCGCGTGCGCCAGCTTTTCGTCGTCGGCGACGAGAAGCAGTCCATCTATTCGTTCCAGGGCGCGCAGCCGGAACAGTTGCTGCAGCAGTTCGAGGTGCACCTCAGTCGCGCGGCCGGCGCGGGCCGCCGATTGGACCGGGTCGACCTGCTGACGTCGTGGCGGTCCACGCCGCAGGTGCTCCGGTTCGTGGATGCGGTCTTCGCACCGCCAGACCTGGCCCAGGCGATCCAGCCCCGCGCCGAGCTGGAGCGCGTCGAACATCGGCCCGCCGCGTTCCGGCTCGAACACCCCGGCTGCGTCGACATCTGGCCGCTGGAGGTCGAGCGGAGGGGCGAGGAGCGCGAAGCCTGGGATGCACCCCTGGACGCCGAGGCCGAGGACAGCGCAAACCGCCGTCTGGCGCGCCGCATCGCCGGCGAGATCGGCGATCTGATCGCGCGCGGCGACGCCGTCTACGACAAGGACACGCGCCGTTTACGGCCGGCGCACGCCGGTGACGTCATGATTCTGGTGCGCCGCCGCCGGGCCCTGTTCGAGGAGATCCTGCGGGCGCTGAAGCACGCGGGCATCCCCGTGGCCGGGGCTGACCGTCTGGCGTTGAGCGAACACATCGTCTTCGACGACCTCGTCGCCCTGGCGCGGTTTCTGCTGTTTCCCAGCGACGAACTGACTCTGGCGGCGCTGCTGAAGAGCCCCTTCTGCGGCCTGACCGATGACAGCCTCTACGCCCTGGCCCACGGACGCCGAAAGGAGTCGTTGTGGACGCGGCTGCAGCGTCGGGCGGCGGAGCAGACGGACTGGTCGCATGCCTGCGGGTTCCTTGAGCACGCCATGGCCGAAGCCAAGGTTCGCCAACCCTTCGAACTGTATTCCAGGCTCCTGGGCGTCATCGACGGCGAAGGCCGCTCCATGCGCCAGCGGTTGCTGCGGCGGCTGGGTTCGGAGGCCGAGGACGCGCTGGACGAGTTTCTGAACCAGGTGCTGGCCGCAGAGGCGCGGGGCATCCACGATCTGGAGGCCCTGGCCGCCGAGCTGGCCGGGCTGAACATCACCGTAAAGCGCGAGATGGAGGCGGAGCGGCGGGAGGTGCGGGTGATGACCGCCCACGGGGCCAAGGGCCTGGAGGCGCCCATCGTCTTCCTGCCGGAGACCACCCTCACGCAGTCCGCGCGTGGGTCGCCGCTGATGCGCGTGCGGCATGACGCCGGTGACGGCTTTCTGTGGTGCACATCGTCGGCGAAGGACTGCGAGGCGACCGCCGCCGCGCGCTTGGATCGCGCTGCGCGCGAGGAGGCGGAGGCCTACCGGCTGCTCTATGTCGCCCTGACGCGGGCGCGAGATCGGTTGGTGTTGTGCGGACGTGTGGCCGAGCGGACGGACCAGGCAAAGCTGCGCGGATGGTGGGGTGCGATCCGCGACGCCCTGGCGCATGCGGACATCGCCGCGCAGGTACGAACCGTTCAGATCGGCGCGTTCTCGTTCGACCGCTATGGCGACGATCCCAAGATTCGAGGCGTCGAGCCCGCCGCGCGCGACGCCACCGCCCCGTTGCCGGAATGGACGGGCCGCCAGGCGCTGCCGGAAGCCTACGCGCGATACGCCTCGCCGTCGGACCTGGGCGAGGGCGCCGCCGTCCCGGCTCCGTCCCCCCTCGCGGCCGCGCAGGGGCTGGGGCGGTTCCGACGCGGGGACTTGATCCACCGGCTGCTGCAGTTGCTCCCCGACCTGCCCATGGCGGAAAGGGCCACTGGCGCCATGGCCCTGCTGGCCCGCGAGGCCGACCTGACGGACGCCCAGCGGGCCGAGATGGCGGATGCGGCCCTCTCGGTGCTGAATGACGTCCGCTTCGCCGAGGTGTTCGGATTGGGATCGCGCGGCGAGATCGCCGTCGCCGGGACCGCCGCCGCCCTGCCGCCGGGCCTACGCATTTCCGGCAGGATCGACCGGCTGGTCGTCCTGCCCGACCGCGTTCTGGTGGTGGATTTCAAGACCAACCGTCCCTCGCCCGACGACATCGCCGCCGCCGATCCGGCCTACCTGCGACAGATGGCGCTCTACGCCGCGGTCCTGGCCGACATCTTCCCGGACCGCCGGATCGAGGCCGCCATCGTCTGGACGGATGGTCCGAAGCTGATGCCCGTTCCAGAAAACCTCATGGTTCAAACCCTTGCCGACCTCCGCCGTGACGGTTGATACAGGGTCAGGGGCCGCCTACATGCGCGGATCGACACAGGGCGCGTCGGGCATTTCCGGTGCGCCACAGGAGTTATCGAATGAGCACCGTGAAGGTCACCGACGACACCTTCCAAGCCGACGTCCTGGGGTCCGAGACCCCGGTGCTGGTTGATTTCTGGGCCGAGTGGTGTGGCCCCTGCAAGCAGATCGCCCCGGCGCTGGAGCAGCTTTCCGAAGAACTGGCCGGCAAGGTGACGATCGCCAAGCTGGACATCGAGCAGAGCCCGACCACGCCCTCGCGCTACGGCGTCCGCGGCATCCCCACCATGATGCTCTTCAAGGGCGGCCAGATGGCTTCGATGAAGGTTGGCGCCATGCCGAAGCAGAAGATCCTCGAGTGGCTCACCGAAGCCGGCGTCGCCGCCTAGAGGTTTGACGTCAGTCGTCGCCGCGCTTTGGCGGGCGGCGGCTGACGACATAGTTGACGATCCGGCTGATCAGGAGCCAGCCGATGAGCCAGCCGAACATGACTGTTGGCCCGCGCCCGTAGAAGTGGACCAGCACCAGCAGAACCACCAGCGCCACAGCGAGGGTGGTCAGCCATGGGATTGGCAGCGCCAAGCGCCAGGTGCGCTTCCCAAACATCGGCCGCCTCCTCAGCTGGGCCAGGTCTCCGGGCTCATTGCCAGCACCTCTCCGGCGAAGTGCAGACCGCCACAGATCAGGACATGGGGCGCGGGACCACCAGCCTCAAGCGCGCGCGCGACGGCGTCCGAAACGTTGGCGGCCGTCTCGGGCGCCAATCCAGCCCGTGCCCCAGCGTCCATCAACTCGTCCGGCGTGGCGGCGATGGGGCTGTCGAAGCTCGTAACGATCAGGCGGGGCCGCATTTCGGCGAAGGGCCGGAAGAACCCCTCGGCGTCCTTGCGCGCGAACATGCCGGCGACCAGCACCAGGGGGCGGGGGTCGCGGTCCAGCAGCCGACTGGCGGCCTCTGCCAGCGCCTTGCCGGCATGAGGGTTGTGGCCGCCGTCCAGCCACAGGTCTCCCCCGCGCGCCTTCGCCAGATCGGCCAACGGACCCGCCGTCAGGCGTTGCATGCGCGCCGGCCAGACCGTCGAGGCGACGCCTCGGCCCAGATCCTCGTCCGACAGCCCACGGTCGAAGGTCAGGGCCGCCGCCACCGCGACGCCGGCGTTCGCGAACTGATAGCCGCCGAACAGGCTGGGGCTGGGCAGGTCGAGCAACCGCTCGGGCATCTGCACCAGCAGCCGGCCACGCTCTTCCCAGGCGTCGAAGTCGCGGCCCATGAGCAGCATCGGCGCCATGCGGGCGTCGGCCTCGCGCTCGATCATCTCCAGCGCCTCGTCGCGCTGCCGGGCCACGACGACGGGGCGGCCGCGCTTGATGATGCCAGCCTTCTCCCAGGCGATCTTAGGTAGGCCCGGACCCAGCATCTCCACGTGGTCGTAGTCCACGGGGGTGATGACGCTGACGGCGGGGGCGTCGAAGACGTTGGTGGCGTCGAACCGGCCGCCCAGCCCCACCTCCACAACGCAGAGATCGGCCGGAGTCTCGGCGAAGGCGAGGAAGGCAAGGACCGTGGTGATCTCGAAGAAGCTGATGTCCTGCCCGGCGTTGGCCTCGGTCAGCCGGTCGGTGAGGTCGTTGAGCTGGTCGTCGGTGATCAGGGTCCCGGCCAGGCGGATGCGCTCGGCGAAGCGGACGAGGTGCGGCGACGTCAGGGTGTGGACGCGCAGGCCCGCCGCCTCGCCGATGGCGCGGAGGTAGGCGACGGTCGAGCCCTTGCCGTTTGTCCCGGCCACATGGATCACCGGCGGCAGCTTCTTATGCGGATCGCCCACGGCGGCCAGCAGGCGTTCCACACGGCCCGTCGACAGGTCGATCAGGGTCGGGTGGTTGGCGCGCAGGCGCTGGATCACCGCGTCGGAGGCGCGGATCGGGTCGTGTCCCGGGTCGAACGACGGGGAATCAGGCGGCGGAGGAAAGGCGCTCACGCCCCATCATAAGGGTCTTGAGGATAGAACTCAGCTTTTCCGGCAGATCGGCGCGTTTCACGACTTGATCGACCATGCCGTGCTCGACCAGGAACTCCGAGCGCTGGAAGCCCGGCGGCAGGGTTTCGCGGATTGTCTGTTCGATCACCCGCCGACCAGAGAAGCCGATGGTGGCGTTGGGTTCGGCCAAGTGGACGTCGCCCAGCATGGCGTAGGACGCGGTCACGCCGCCCGTCGTCGGGTCGGTGAGGACGACGATGTAGGGAAGGCCCGCCGCCTTCACCTCGTTCAGCGCCAGGGTGGTCCGGGCCATCTGCATCAGGGACAGGGTCCCTTCCTGCATGCGGGCGCCGCCCGAGGCCGTGAAGATCACCAGCGGGACCTCCCGCTTCACGGCCTCCTGGGCCGCCTTCACGAAGGTCTCGCCAGCGGCCATGCCAAGCGAGCCGCCCATGAAGGTGAAGTCTTGGACGATCACTACCGCCGGCTGTCCGCGGATGTGGCCGTATCCCGCGGCCATGGAATCCTGCTCGCCCGTGGCCTTGCGGGCCGCCTTCAGGCGCTCAGGGTAAGGCTTGTCGTCCGGGAAGTTCAGCGGATCGTCGGCGACGATCGGCGTGGCGATGCGCTCGTACTTGGCGTCGTCGAAGGTGTAGTCGAGGCGGAGCTTCGACCCGATCCGCATGTGATTGCCCGAGGGGGTCACCCACATCGCCGCTTCGAGATCGGGCCGGTACAGCATCTCGCCCGTGTCGGGGTCCTTGACCCACAGGTTTTCGGGCGTGTCCTTCTTGGTCAGGCCGCGAACGCCGGGGGCGATCCGTGACAGCCAGCCCCGGCGCCGTTCAGCGGTGGGACGGCCGGGTTTGTCGTTACGCTGTTCAGCCATCGCCATGGTTTTCAGACCGCCGTGAGGCTCCGACGCGCGAAGCGTACAGCCTTAGCAAGAGAATCGACTTTGGAAAGAACCCGCGTCGTCACGTCTTCGTTCAATTCCACTGCTTCGGCCACGACGTCCACCAGGGCGGATCCGACCACCACGGCGTCGGCGACTTCGGCGATGGCGGCGGCGCGTTCCGGGGTCTTGATGCCGAAGCCCACGGCGACCGGAAGGCCTGAGGCCTTGCGGATCCGTTCGACATTGGGAGCCACGGATGCCGCGTCGGCTTCCTTGACCCCGGTCACGCCAGCGACGGAGACGTAGTAGACGAAGCCGGAGGCGCGGCGGATGACGGTCGGCAGGCGCTTGTCGTCGGTGGTCGGCGAGGTGAGGAAGATCAGGGCCAGGCCATGGGCCTCGAGGGCGTCGGCCAGGGGGTCGGCTTCCTCGGGCGGGCAGTCGACGACGATCATGCCATCCACGCCGGCCTCGGCCGCCTCGCGGGCGAAGTCCTTGAAGCCGCGGCTGACCAGCGGGTTCATGTAGCCCATCAGGATGATCGGCGTGGTCTGGTCGCCTTCGCGGAAGGCGGAGATCAGGTCGAGCGTCCCCCGAAGGGTCATGCCCTTGGCCAGGGCGCGCAGGGCGGCGCGCTGGATCGGCGGGCCCTCGGCCATCGGATCGGAGAACGGGAACCCGACCTCGATCAGGTCGGCCCCGGCCGCGGGCAGGCCCTTGAGAATCTTCAGGGCGGTCGCGGCGTCGGGGTCGCCGGCCATGACATAGGGCACGAAGGCGGCGCGCCCCTCGGCCTTCAGGGCCGCGAAGCGGGCGTCGATACGGGCTTTGGTCAAATCTGGCGTCCCAGGTGCGCGGCCACCGTGTTCACGTCCTTGTCGCCACGGCCGGAGAGGTTCAGCACGACGACCCCGCCCTTGCCGACGTCGCGGGCGATGTCGCCGATCCGGGCCAGGGCGTGCGCCGACTCGATGGCCGGCAGGATGCCTTCCAGCTTGGACAGCAGCATGAACGCCTCCAGCGATTCCGCATCGGTGGCGGTCTGGTAGGTCGCCCGGCCCACGTCGTGCAGCCAGGAATGCTCGGGCCCGATGCCGGGGTAGTCCAGGCCCGCCGAGATCGAATGGGCCTCGGTGATCTGGCCTTCGCGGTCCTGCAGCAGGTAGGTCATGTTGCCGTGCAGGACGCCCGGACGGCCGCCGTTGATCGCCGCGGCGTGGCGATCGGTGTCCATGCCGTCGCCGGCCGCCTCGACGCCGATGAGCTGAACGCCCTCGTCGTTGAGGAAGGGATGGAAGATGCCAATGGCGTTCGAGCCGCCGCCGACGCAGGCCACGACCGCGTCAGGCAGACGGCCCTCGATCTCGAGAACCTGGGCGCGCGTCTCACGGCCGATAACGGCCTGGAAGTCGCGGACCATCTCCGGATAGGGGTGCATGCCGGCGGCGGTGCCGATCATGTAGTAGGTGTCGTGGACGTTGGTGACCCAGTCGCGCAGGGCCTCGTTCATGGCGTCCTTGAGGGTCGCCGAGCCTGAGGTCACCGCCTCGACGCGCGCGCCCAGCAGGTTCATGCGGAAGACGTTGGGCTTCTGCCGCTCCACATCGACCGCGCCCATGTAGACGATGCAGGGCAGGCCGAAGCGCGCGCAGACGGTGGCGGAAGCCACGCCGTGCTGGCCGGCGCCGGTCTCCGCGATGATCCGGGTCTTGCCCATGCGACGGGCCAGAAGGATCTGGCCCATGCAGTTGTTGATCTTGTGCGAGCCGGTGTGATTCAGCTCCTCGCGCTTCAGATAGATCTTCGCGCCGCCGAAGTGTTCGGTCAGCCGTTCCGCGAAGTAGAGCGGCGAGGGACGGCCCACGTAGTGGGTCAGGAAGCCATCGAGCTCGGCCTGGAAGGCCGGGTCGGCCTTGGCCGCCGTGTAGGCCGCGTCCAGGTCGTGGACCAGCGGCATCAACGTCTCGGGGACGTACTGGCCGCCGTAGTCGCCGAAGCGGCCTTTGGCGTCGGGGAAGGCGGCGTAGTCGTTGGGTCTAACGGGCGCGTTCATGATGGGTGCTCAGGCGCGTCGGACGGCGTCGAGAAACGCCGTGATCAGGGCGGGGTCCTTTAGTCCGGGTCCGCGTTCCACGCCAGAGGAAACGTCCACAAGCGGGGCGCCGGAGGCGGCGATGGCGGCGGCGACGTTCCACGGATCCAGGCCGCCGGCCAATAGCCACGGCCGGGTGAAACGGCGTCCGGACAGCAGGGTCCAGTCGAAGGGTTCGCCCAGGCCGCCGGGCCGTTCGGCGTCCTTGGGCGGCTTGGCGTCGAACATCAGATGCTCGACCAGGGTGTCATAGGCGCCCGCCGCTGCCACGTCGGAGGCGTCCGACACCGGCAGCACCTTGATGGCGCCGCGGCCGGACCGCTGAACGATCTCGCGCACCCGGGCGGGCGTCTCCTTGCCGTGCAGCTGGATCAGGTCGGGCGCGAGGCCGCCGACGATGGCGTCCACCTCGTTGTCGGTGGGATCCACCGCCAGGGCGACGATCTTGACGTTCCTGGCCCGGGCGGGCGGCGCCAGACGCGCGGCGGCGTCAGGCGTGATCGCCCGCGGGCTCTTCGGAAAGAAGACGAAGCCCAGGAAGGCGGCGTCGCCATCCACGGCGGCGCGCACCGCCTCGGGGGTCGTGAGCCCGCAGATCTTCGCCTTCGCCGCCATGGCTGCGGATTAGGGGGCGCGGGGCCGTCGATGCAAGACGTGGCCGCCGACTACGCCGCGATTCCGTCGCCTATCGGGACTTCAGCAGATCCCGAATTTCCATCAGTAGCGCTTCCTGAGGCGGCGGCGCGGCAGGCTCGGCCGGAGCCTCGGCCTCCTTGCGGCGCAGGGCGTTGACCGCCTTCACCAGCAGGAACACCACCCAGGCGACGATCAGGAACTTGATGCCGGCGTTGATCAGCGCGCCGTACTGGATCGCCACCAGTTCGCTCGCGGCCGTGGCCGGATCATCCGGCTTCAGAACGATAGCCAGTTTGGAAAAGTCCACGCCGGAGGTCAGCATGCCGATCGGCGGCATCACCACCTGGTCGACCAGCACCTTGACGATGTCGTTGAACGCCGCGCCGATGATCACGCCGACGGCGAGGTCGACGACATTGCCCCGATTGATGAACTCACGGAATTCCGAGAAAACGCCCATCAGACCCTCCTGTTAAGGGCCGTTTGAAGCCTAGCCCTCATCCTCGGCGTTCAGCCGCTCGCGCAGCTCCTTGCCGCTCTTGAAAAAGGGGACGTGTTTGGCGCGCACGTCAACCGGCTCGCCGGTTCGGGGGTTGCGACCGGCCCGGGCGTCGCGGGAGCGGACCGACAAGGCTCCGAAGCCCCGCAGCTCGACCCGGCCGCCGTCTTCGAGGGCCTCGATCATGCGTTCCAGGATCACGCCCACCACGCGCTCGATGTCGCGTTGCGTAAGGTGCGGATTTTCCTCCGCAAGTTTCGCGATCAGCTCGGACTTGATCATGCACGCCCCTCGAACTGGCGCGACCATGGCGAAAGCGCCCTCTGCAATCAAGGCGCAAAAGCGGGTGACGACGCGGTAAGGCGAAGCTTGCCGCTCTCATTGGCGCCACAACCCCCGCGCGCGGACCTCATCGCCTACAGAGGGGCGCGGATCAGGCTGTCCTCGGCGGCGATGCGCCGGAACGCACGCGCCGCCGCCTCGGCCTCGACCGCCGGGATCTCGGGCGCCAGCGAGCGCATGTCGGTCTTGAAGCGCGCGACGCCGTCGACAAGGCTGGACGCGCGGCTCAGCTCCATGCCCCCGACGATCTCCTTGTCCGTGGGTCCGCGCACCGTGAATCCCTTGCCCCCGGCGGGCAGCACGACCTCGGTGGTGGACCGGACGAACAGCGGGAACGGCACGGCGTAGGGCGCGTCGCGGTTGGGGCCTGGCTCCCGGCGCGGATAGCCCGGCGAGGTGTTGCTGGACACCGTCACACGGTACTCGCGGACATTCAGGTCCGGGTTTTTCCGCCAATCCAGATCGGCCGAGCCCGACATGCGAACCTCGAACGCGTCGTTGGCGGCGTCGTCCTTCCACTCGACCTTTTCCACGTCCACCCAGCTCATGGCGCCCGAAAGCTGCTGGCGGAAGTTTCGCTCCAGGTCGGCCTGGGGGACCGACGCCACGATCTGGCGCATGCCGTTGGCGGCGTCCCCGCGGTAGCGGCTGACCATCTGCATCGCCGCCGGGGCGTCGAGGCCCTTGGAGGCGTCGAAGCGGGTGGTCGCCTCCAGCATCGGCTCGCTCAGCGGCGGCACGACGATCTCGACCAGGTCGGATCCGGCGGTGCGGATCGGCAGGGCCCAGCGGTGCGGGGGCGGACGCAGCGCCTCCAGGCCGCTGCGATCGCCAGTGCGGGTGCCGTCCAGCCAGTAGACCTTGCCGCCGACGGTCGCGCGGATGATCACGTGGTTGAAGGCCGCCAGCGAGGGCAGGCGCTCGTTCATGCCGTCGCCGCCCCCCAGGCTGACCAGGGCGGGCTCGGCCTCGACCTTCAACTCGCGGAGGATCGCCAGCAGCAACGCCGTCTTGCCCTTGCAGTCGCCGAACTTGCGCTGCCACGTCTCGTCCGCGCCGGCCGGCACGTAGCCGCCGTCGCCCATGCCGATGAAGAAGTAGCGGGTCTTGTCCTCCACCAGGCGCAGGGCCTCGAAGGCGCGCACGGCGGGATCCGCTGACTTCGCCGCGATGGCGTCGATCTCGGCGCGCAGGTCCGAGTTGCGGTCGATCGTGGCGGCGCGGTCATAAAGCGGCGCCATGATGCGCGAAATCTCGTTCCAGCTCTCGAAGCTGGAGGTTTCCATGTAGCCGAGGCGGCGGAAGCGCGGCGGCGCGCCGACCGGGGGCTTCGGCGCCTGGGCGTTGGGCGTGTCCACGGTCAGATAGGTCCAGCCGTCGTCCTGGGTGAGCTTCGGTTCCCCAAAGCCTTCGGTGGGCCGGTATTTCATCGGCGCCCCGGTCGGCCACGACAGCCGCACGCGATAGCGGCTGGCGACGCCCGGGAAGCCCAGGCCCTCCACGTCGTAGGAGCGGTTGCCGGCGACCGGGTCGCGGCCGGTGTGGGTCCAGGCGGCGTCGAGGATGTCGCCGACCTGCAGACCCTCGATCTGTTGGGTGGCGCTCATCCGGCCGTCGAGCATGGCGCGTTCGAGGTCCTGCTCGCGGCGCAGGACCAGCATCTTGCGGCCCTTGTCGAGCAGGTCGATGACCTTGCCGTCGCGGATGATCCGAAGGGTGTGGATCGTGACCGTTTCATCCCCTGGATCCCAGGTGACGCCGAAGGTGGTCTGCGACGACAGCCCCTCGGGCTTCAGCACCTTGCGGATGCGGCGATTGTAGAAGGTGTCGCCCGTGGGCGTGAGACGGCTCTGGTTGTCGTCCAGCAGGGTCTGCACAGCCGGCGCGCCCTCGGCCGGCGGCGCCTCTGGCACGACGGCCACGTCCACCCACTTCGGCGGCGGGCCGAAGACGGGCTTCGGGGCGGCCAGGGCGGGAACGGAGATGAGCAGGGCGACGGCCAGGCCGGCGGCGAAACGAGCAATACGCAAGGTGTGGACCGACCCTTCGAGACCAAGGCCGTCACGATAGAGCGCCCGGCCCCAAACGAAAACGGCGGATCGGTTTCCCGATCCGCCGTCCGCTATTCAGACCTCAAGAGCCTGAACTATTCCTTCTGAGCCTTCTCGCGGAGCGCGGCGCCCAGGATGTCACCCAGCGAGGCGCCGGAGTCCGACGAGCCGAACTGCTCGATGGCTTCCTTTTCCTCGGCCATTTCCAGCGACTTGACCGACAGCGAGATGCGGCGAGCCGCCTTGTCGATGTTGGTCACCTGCGCGTCCAGGCGGTCGCCGACGGCGAAACGCTCGGGGCGCTGGTCGGCGCGGTCACGGCTCAGGTCCGACTTGCGGATGAAGGCCGTCATCGGCGCGTCGTCATCGCCGAACCGGACCTCAATGCCGCCCGAGGTGATCTCGGTGACGGTCGTGGTGACGGTCTGGCCCTTGCGGAAGGTGTCGCCCTGCAGCGGATCGCCGCCCAGTTGCTTGATGCCGAGCGAGATACGCTCCTTCTCGACGTCCACATCCAGGACGCGCGCCTTGACGGTCTCGCCCTTGGTGTACTTCGCGATGGCTTCTTCGCCGGGGGTCGCCCAGTCCAGGTCGGACAGGTGGACCATGCCGTCGATGTCGTTCTCGAGGCCGATGAACAGGCCGAACTCGGTGGCGTTCTTGACTTCGCCTTCGACGGTCGAGCCGATCGGGTGAGCGGCGACGAAGGCCTCCCACGGATTGGCCATCGCCTGCTTCAGGCCGAGCGAGACGCGACGCTTGGACGGATCGACGTCCAGCACGACCACGTCGACTTCCTGGGAGGTCGAGACGATCTTGCCGGGGTGGACGTTCTTCTTGGTCCAGGACATTTCCGACACGTGCACCAGGCCTTCGACACCGGCTTCCAGCTCCACGAAGGCGCCGTAGTCGGTGATGTTGGTGATGCGACCGGTGAACTTGGCGCCGACCGGGTACTTCGCTTCCACGCCGTCCCACGGGTCCGACTGGAGCTGCTTCATGCCGAGCGAGATGCGCTGGGTGTCCGGGTTGATCTTGACGATCTGGACCTTCACCGTGTCGCCGACCGCGAGCACCTGGCTCGGGTGGTTGACGCGCTTCCAGCTCATGTCGGTGACGTGCAGCAGGCCGTCGATGCCGCCCAGGTCCACGAACGCACCGTAGTCGGTGATGTTCTTGACCACGCCTTCGCGGACTTCGCCTTCCTGCAGCTGGCTGACCAGCTCGGTGCGCTGTTCGGCGCGGGCTTCTTCCAGGATGGCGCGACGCGAGACGACGATGTTGCCGCGCGGACGGTCCATCTTGAGGATGGCGAAGGGTTGCTCGCGGCCCATGAGCGGGCCGACGTCGCGCACCGGACGGATGTCGACTTGCGAACCGGGCAGGAACGCCGAGGCGCCGCCCAGGTCGACGGTGAAGCCGCCCTTCACACGGCCGACGATGGAGCCCATCACCGGCTCGTTCTTTTCGTAGACGCCTTCCAGACGGGTCCAGGCTTCCTCGCGGCGGGCCTTTTCACGGCTGATGACGGCCTCGCCCATCGCGTTCTCGACGCGCTCCAGGAAGACCTCGACGTTGTCGCCGACCTTCAGGGCCGGGCGACCTTCGTCCATGCCGAATTCCTTCAGCGAGACGCGACCTTCGGTCTTCAGACCGACGTCGATGATCGCGAAGTCCTTCTCGATGGCGACCACGAGGCCGTGGACCACCTGGCCTTCCATGAAGTCGCGTCCGCCCAGGGACTCGTCGAGCAGGGCGGAGAAGTCGTCCCGCGAGGGGTTCAGGCTCATATCGTCAGCCATAAGTTCTTTCGTCTTCAAATGACCAAGGGGTCCGCGCCACAGGTGGCCGGACGGAGTCCCGCGAGGTCGGGTTAAGGGTTGCAACCGAAAGCGTGGAGAGGCCCCCACGCCGTGAAATTTGCCCGCAGCCGTACGAGGGAAAGGCGCGGTTGGATTTGTCTACCGGTCGTCCCCCTCAAGGGCCTCCCAGCGGACGCGCGCCGCCTCGACGATACGGCGGGCCGCATCGGCGGCCTGCTCTATAGTCATTTCAGTGGTTTCGAGCAAGGCGGCGTCATCCGCGGCCTTCATCGGCGCGGCGTCGCGGCCCCCGTCGCGGGCGTCGCGCTTGAGGATATCGGCCAGCACATCGTCGTAGGCCACGGCCTCGCCCTGGGACGAGAGCTGTTTCCAGCGGCGCTCGGCGCGGACCTCGGGCGTCGCCGTGACGAACAGCTTGGCCGGCGCCTCGGGGCAGATCACCGTACCGATATCGCGGCCGTCCAGCACCGCGCCGCCGTCCTGGCGGGCGAAGGTGCGCTGGAATTCCAGCAGGGCGGCGCGCACGCGGGGATGCACGGCCACGCGGCTGGCCAGTTCGCCCGCGGCGCGGGTCCGCAGGGCCGGGTCGGAGAGCAGGTCGGCGGTCAGGGTGGCGGCCGCCGCCGCGCCCGCGCCCTCGTCGTCCAGCGACAGGCCGCCGCGATCCATCACCACGCCCACCGCGCGGTAGAGCAGGCCGGTGTCCAGCACCGGCAGGCCCAGTTCCCGGCCCAGCCGCGTCGCGATCGTCCCCTTGCCGGACGCCGCCGGCCCATCGACCGCAACGATGAAGCTGCCCTTATGCTTGCCCATCAGCGCACCTCCTCTCCCCCCGCGAAGCGGAGAGGGAGAGGGCAGGGAGAGGGCGGCGCCGCGGCTCCAGCTTGCATGAATGTTCCACAAATGTTCACAATGTCGCCGTGAGCAAGGTCCAAACCCTCAGCCGCGTCAAAACGATCCGTCGAGCACGCGATCTGCGCCTGAACGACACTGCGGCCGAGGCGTGTCTTTGGAACGCTCTTCGTGCGCGGGGCTTGGGCGGCTGGCGCTGGAAACGTCAAGCGCCGTGGGGACCTTACTTTCTTGATTTCTTGTCCGTCGAGGCCCGCCTCGTCGTGGAGGTCGATGGCGGTCACCACGCCGAGCAAGTCGCGTACGATGCGCGACGAACACGGTACATCGAACGCTCCGGCCTCCGTGTTCTTCGCGTCTGGAACCATGACGTTTTGACCAATCGCGATGGCGTGTGTTTCAGGATTCTCGACGCCTGCGGCGGTGAGCGGGAGGGGCTTGGCTGAACGGCCTGTGGCGCGGCGACGCTGAGCCGCCCTCTCCCTTCCCTCTCCCTCTCCGCTTCGCGGGGGGAGAGGGGTCGCGGCTTCAGGTCGCTGCATCCGCGATCTCGGCGCCCAGGCCGCGCATCATGCCGACGAAGCCGGGGAAGCTGGTGGCGATCATGCCCGGTTCGTCGACGCTGACCGGCGCTTCGGCCGCCAGGCCGAGGATCAGGTGCGACATGGCGATCCGGTGATCGCCATGGGTCGTGACGCCGGCGCCGCCGCCGACCAGGTGGTTGCCGCGCTTGGCGCCGATGACGGTCAGCGTCTCGGGCTCCTCGTCGACGCCGATGCCGCAGGCGGCGAGGCCGGCGGCCATCAGGGCGATGCGGTCGCTTTCCTTGACCCGCATCTCGCCGATGCCGCGCATGATGGTCTTGCCCGAGGCGAAGGCGGCCGCGACGGCCAGGATCGGATATTCGTCGATCATCGACGGTGCGCGCTCGGGCGGGACCTCGACGCCTTCAAGCTCGGAGTGGCGGGCGGTGACGTCGGCGACCGTCTCGCCGCCCTCGTCCCGGACGTTGGTGACGGAGATGTCGGCGCCCATGTCGCCCAGGGTTTCCAGCAGCCCGATGCGCAAGGGGTTCAGCAGCATCCCGACCACGGTGACCTCGGACCCTGGCGTCACCAGCGCGGCGACCAGGGGGAAGGCGGCGGAGGACGGATCGCCCGGTACGTGGATGTTCGTGCCGCGAAGAGACTGACCGCCGGGGAGGACGATGTGGCGACCGGCCCCGGTCTCGCGGACCTCGACCTCGGCGCCGAAGCCGCGGAGCATGCGCTCGGTATGGTCGCGGGTGGCCTCGGGCTCGATGACCTCGGCCCCGCCATCGGCGTGCAGCCCGGCCAGCAGCACGGCGGATTTCACCTGGGCGGACGGCTCGGGCAGGGTGTAGGCGATATGACGCAGGGCCCCGCCCTTGAGCGTCAGCGGCAGACGCCCGCCGGCCTTGCAGATCCAGGTCGCGCCCATTTCGCCCAGGGGCTTGAGCACCCGGTTCATCGGCCGGCCGCGCAGCGAGGCGTCGCCGGTGAAGGTGGCCGCCATATCGAACCCGGCCGCCGCGCCCATGATGAGGCGCACGCCGGTGCCGGCGTTACCGCAGTCGATCACGTCGGCGGGCTCGGAGAAGCCGCCGCGCCCCTCGACGCGCCAGTGCCCCTCGCCCAGGCGCTCCACGCCGGCCCCGAACGCCGCCATCGCCGCGGCGGTGCGCTTGACGTCGTCGCCTTCGAGCAGGCCGCGGATCTCGGTCACGCCAGTGGCCAGGGCGCCCAGGATCAGGGCGCGGTGGCTGATGGACTTATCCCCCGGCGCACGGACCGTCCCTCGCAAGGGACCCGCGCGCCTGGCGGTCAGGTGGGCCGCCGTCATCTGCAGAAAACGCCTCCGGGATAGGGGAAATGTCGAGCGCGGATGCTTTGACAGCCGCCTTCCCGCGTGGCAAGGGACGCCGCCTTTCCGCGCAAACCACAGACAATTTTAGAGGGTCGCCGCCTTTGGCAAATCCCGAACTGGGCACCAAGCAAATCTGCCCGAACTGCCAAGCCAAATTCTACGACCTCGGCAAGCGCCCGGCTCACTGCCCGAAGTGCGACCACGAGTTCGATCCCGACGAAGCCGTCCGCAACCGTCGCGTCCGTGCGCGCACGATCGTGCCGGACGACGATCAGGCCGAGGATCAAGTCGTCGAGAAGGAAACCGACGAGGACGAAGACGAGGAAGAGGCCAAGACGCCTGAACTCGACGAAGTCGCCGACGAGCCGCCGCTGGTCAGCGATGACGACGAGGCGGACGAGCCGGCCGCCGTGTCCGAGGACCTGGGCGAATTCACCGACGAGGACGAAGTCGAGGAAGACGACGCCGACGTTCCGTTCCTGGAGGACGAGGACGAAGACGAATTCGACGACACCGAGATCGACGGCCTTCCCGGCGAGGACGACGACCGATAGACGATGCGGGTCGCAGGGCTGGGAGACCGGCTTTGCGACCCACTTTCGGGGCCTTCGGCGCCGCCAACGAAAAAAGCCTGAAAAGCGGGCTTGATCGCGGGAGGCGCTTTGAATAGGTTCCGCGCCTTCCCGGGGGGCCAGCCTCCTTGGAAAACCCCCTCTGGGGCTATAGCTCAGCTGGTAGAGCGCTTGAATGGCATTCAAGAGGTCAGCGGTTCGACTCCGCTTAGCTCCACCATGGAGGCCCGCAGTTAGCGCTGCGGGCCTTCTTCATGTTCCGGCCCGGAATTCAGCACCACTTCCAGAAATCGGCTCAGGGTCGGGGTGTCGTCGTCCCGGCGCCAGACGATGCCGGTCTCG
Organism: uncultured Phenylobacterium sp.; assembly: GCA_964575195.1. Lineage (GTDB taxonomy): Bacteria > Pseudomonadota > Alphaproteobacteria > Caulobacterales > Caulobacteraceae > Phenylobacterium. Next base: position 575,214 of record CAZNPJ010000001.1, on the reverse strand, counting down.
AGCTGGGGGGCGTCGCCGGTGAGGTCGAGGTAGCGGACGCCGGTGCGGGCCAGGTGGCGCAGCGACGCTGGTGCAAGGGCGATGCCCATGCCGGCGGACACCAGGCTGATGATGGTCTGCATCTGGATGGCTTCCTGCGCGATCCGCGCGACCCCGCCGTGGGCGGCGTAGTAGCCGGTCACCAGGTCGTGGAAGGCCGGCGCCACCCGGCGGGGGAAGATGATCAGCGGCGAGCGGATCACGAAATCCGGGCCCACCTGCGTGAGGTCCTGCGGCAGGCGTCCCTCGGCGAACCAGCTCTCGGGCGCCGCGACCACCAGGGGCTCGACCACCAGCCGGCGATAGGTCAGACCGGCCGGCAGGGCGCCGCCCGCCGGCGCGATGACGATCCCCGCGTGGCCGACACCCGCGGCCAGGGCGGCGATCTGGAGGTCGCTGGTCGACTCGGTCAGCGCGATCTCCACGTCCGGGAAGGCTGTGGCGTAGCGACGGACGTAGGTGGGCAGGATGCTGTAGTCGGCGGTGCTGACGAAGGCGATCTCCAGCCGGCCGGCTTCGCCGTCCCGCAGCCGGCGCGCGATCTCGGGCAGTTCGCCCAGTTGGGCCAGGACAGCCCGGACCGGCTCCAGCCAGCGCGCGCCGAAGGGCGTGAGCGCCACGCTGCGCTTGGTGCGGGTGAAAAGGTCGGCGCCGAGTGTTCGCTCCAGCGCCATGATCGACTGGCTGAGCGGCGGCTGGGTCATGCCGAGGCGCGCGGCCGCCCGCCCGAAATGCAGGGTCTCGGCGACGGCGACGAAGTGCCGAAGTTGGCGGACATCCATACTGATATTCATAGCGACCTATTCGAGCGCCAAGAATATATTTTACCAATCGACGCCCGGCGACTAGCTGAGCGACGGTCAAAGGAGCCTCGCCATGCCCGCCTATCGTTCACGCACCTCGACCCACGGCCGCAACATGGCCGGCGCTCGCGGCCTGTGGCGCGCGACGGGGATGAAGGATGGCGACTTCGGCAAGCCGATCATCGCGGTGGTGAACTCCTTCACCCAGTTCGTGCCCGGCCACGTGCACCTGAAAGACCTGGGCCAGCTGGTGGCGCGCGAGATCGAGCGGGCGGGCGGCGTCGCCAAGGAGTTCAACACCATCGCCGTCGATGACGGCATCGCCATGGGCCACGACGGGATGCTGTACAGCCTGCCGTCGCGCGAGCTGATCGCCGACAGCGTCGAGTACATGGCCAACGCCCACTGCGTGGACGGCATGGTCTGCATCTCCAACTGCGACAAGATCACGCCCGGCATGCTGATGGCCTCGCTGCGGCTGAACATCCCGTCGGTGTTCGTCTCGGGCGGGCCGATGGAAGCCGGCAAGGTGGTCCTGAAGGGCAAGGAAGTGGCCCTGGACCTGGTCGACGCCATGGTCGCCGCGGCGGACGAGTCGGTGTCGGACGCGGAAGTCACCGCCATCGAGAAGGCGGCCTGCCCCACCTGCGGCTCGTGCTCGGGAATGTTCACCGCCAATTCGATGAACTGCCTGACCGAAGCGCTGGGCCTGTCGCTGCCGGGCAACGGCTCGGTGCTGGCGACCCACGCCGACCGCGAGCGGCTGTTCCTGGAGGCCGGCCGTACGATCGTCGACATCACCCGCCGCTACTACGAGCAGGACGACGAGAGCGCCCTGCCGCGCAAGATCGCCAGCTTCGCCGCGTTCGAGAACGCCGTGTGCCTGGACATCGCCATGGGCGGCTCGACCAACACCGTGCTGCACCTGCTGGCCGCGGCCCATGAGGCCGAGGTCGATTTCACGATGGCCGACATCGACCGCCTGTCGCGCAAGGTGCCGTGCCTGTCGAAGGTCGCGCCCGCCAAGTCCGACGTCCACATGGAGGACGTGCACCGCGCAGGCGGCGTGATGGCCATCCTGGGCGAGCTGGATCGCGCCGGCCTGCTCACCACCGACCTGCCCACGGTGCACGCCACCACCATGGCCGAGGCGCTGAACCGCTGGGACATCGCCCGCACCAACAGCGAGGATGTGCGGACCTTCTACCGGGCCGCGCCCGGCGGGGTGCCGACCCAGGTGGCCTTCAGCCAGAGCCGGCGGTGGGACGAGCTGGATCTGGACCGCACCGGCGGGGTGATCCGCGACGCCGCCCACGCCTTCTCGCAGGACGGCGGGCTGGCGGTGCTGACCGGCGACCTGGCGCCCGACGGCTGCATCGTGAAGACCGCCGGCGTCGACGAGAGCATTCTGAAATTCTCAGGGCCGGCCAAGGTCTATGAGAGCCAGGACGCCTCGGTCAGCGCCATCCTCACCGGCAAGGTCAAGGCGGGCGACGTCGTGGTCATCCGCTATGAGGGGCCGCGCGGCGGGCCGGGGATGCAGGAGATGCTGTACCCGACCAGCTATCTGAAATCGAAGGGCCTGGGCAAAGCCTGCGCCCTGATCACGGACGGGCGCTTTTCAGGCGGCACATCCGGCCTGTCCATCGGCCACGTCTCGCCCGAGGCGGCCGAGGGCGGCCTGATCGGCCTGGTGGAGGACGGGGACATCATCGCCATCGACATCCCCAACCGCACGATCAGCCTGCAGGTCGCCCCGGCCGTCATCGCCCGGCGCCGGGCCGCGATGGAGGCCAAGGGCGAGGCGGCGTGGCGCCCGGCCGCACCGCGCAATCGCAAGGTGTCCAAGGCGCTCCAGGCCTACGCAGCCTTCACCACCAGCGCGGCCCGCGGCGCCGTGCGCGACCTAAGCCCGCGGGATCGCGGCCCGGATCGCGGCTGACGGTCGACGGCGTTCTGCGGTATGCGGACAAGCCGCTGATCCAAGGAACGCCCCTGTGAACGTCGCACGCCCCATCGTCGCATTGCTCCTGCCGATCGTGCTGACGGCGTGCGATCAGCCGAAGCCCCGACCTCAGGCGGCGGCTGCGGCCGCGGCGGCCGCAGCCGCCGATGCCGCGCGCACGAGCGCCCCGCCGCTTGCCGCCGCAGGTACCGGGGCGGGACGACGGCTGGAGATGGCCGTCTTCTCGCTCGACATGATCAACGCGGCCGCCGACCCCCTGAACACCCCAGCGAAAATCCAGGCCGGCGTGCCAACGACGTTTTCCGGGTTCGGCTTCGACCCCGTGGCAAAGTCGTCGGGGAAGGCCATCGACATCGTCGTCGACGGCGTCGCCTACGGCACGACCTGCTGCCAGCCTCGCGAGGACGTGGCCGCCTATTACAATACCCAGGCGGTTCTCAATTCCGGCTTCCGCGTGACCCTGCCTGCGGGGACGATCAAGCCGGGCCGCCACACCGCGATCGTCCGGGTGGTCTCCACCGACGGGAAAGGCTTCTACGACTCGGCGACCCTCAACTTCGAGGCGCGTTGACCGCCGGCGGGAGCTGACCGCGCCATGGGCCGTCATTGATCCCGAAGGTCGGGCTTCCCACATAGGCCTTGTCCGGTCGAATCGAGCCGATGCCGGGCGGTTCGACCGGAGAGTCGCTTCCAGCGAGGACTCTTTAGGAATGAATCGTAGCCTGATCTTCGACAGTCCCTTTCTTCTGGGCTTCGAGCACACGCGCAGCCTGATCGAGCGGGCGGCGAAAGCCGCGGCCGAGAGCTATCCGCCCTACAACGTCGAGGACCTCGGCGGCGGTGCGCTGCGCATCACCCTCGCCGTCGCGGGCTTTTCGCCCGACCAGCTGAGCGTCAGCGTCGAGGACCGCCAACTGGTGGTAGCCGGCCGCCGCGAAGGATCGCAGGGCAAGGCCGAGGACGCCTTCCTCCATCGCGGGATCGCCGCGCGGGGCTTCGTGAGAAGTTTCGTTCTGGCCGATGGCATGGTGGTGGACGGCGCAACGCTGGAACATGGCCTGCTGCACATCGACCTGGTGCGACCGGAACCCGAGACGCGGGTGCAGTCGATCCCGATCCGCACGGCCGGATAGCTTTGATCAGGACGAACCGATCGGACCGCCGGACACGCCGGGGTCCACTTGAATGGAAGGCCGGCTGAACTCGCGGCCTTCCGGAGCGTTGAGTTTCACGGAGGTGGTCATGATGACACCGATACTTACGATGGAAGCCTTTGCCGCGCTGGGCGCGCCCAATCTGGTCTATGTCCGCCCCATCAAGGCGTCCGAGATCATCGCGCATACGCCTCCCGCGCAAATCCAGAGCTTTGAGCTGGACCCGGAGCAGACGCTGTACGCCGTGCACCGCGCGGACGGCGAACGCCTGGCGGTCCTGACCGACAAGGACGCGGCCATGGCGGCCGCGCTGGCCCACGAGTTGGCCCCGGTGTCGGTCCACTAGGGACCGCCGCCAGCGTCGCGTATTCGAGGAGGCCGGCGGAAACGTCGGCCTTTTTCGTGGGTGTCAGGCCGCGGGACGGGCGGAAAGATCCTGCACCAGGAGCGCGTGCACCGCGTCGGCGCTTCGGGCTTTGCGGAGCTGCTCTCGCAGATCGCCTTGCCGGAGCTGGCGCGACACCTTGGCCAGGGCGCGCAGATGCTCCGCACCGGCGTTGCGGGGCGCGAACAAGGCGAACAGCAGATCGACCGGCTGGTCGTCGATCGATTCGAACTCCACCGGCTGCTCGAGCCGCACGAAGACACCGCGCATACGCTCCAGGCCGTCCAGCCGGGCATGCGGCACCGCCACGCCATGTCCGACACCCGTCGACCCGGCGGCCTCACGCTCCAGCAGGGCGTCCAGAACGGCCGCGGGCTCGAGGCCGAAGTTCCGCGCCGCAATCTCGGCGATCACGGCCAGCGCCTTCTTCTTGTTGGCCGCGCCCACGCGCATGGAGATCGCGGTGCGATCCAGCAATTCACCGATATTCATGGTCTTGTAGAACGAACCCCATCCGTACGGACCCGCCCCGGAAGGCGGGCCCCTACGGCCGCCAGCAGTTAGTGGGCCGACCCCGAAGCGTCCCCGTCAGAACCATTTCGGTTCCGGGTGCGCTCCGGATCAATCCAGCCGATGTTCCCATCGGGGCGGCGATATACCACCGAAAGTCCGCCGTGCGCGGCGTTTCGGAACACGATTGTTTGAGCTTCGGTCAGATCCAGATCCAGGACCGCCATAGAAACCGTCATCGAGCGGATCGGGCGCTCGGTTTCGGCGATGATGATGGGTTCACCGAAGGCGGGGGCGTCCTCGTCCTCATCGAGGTCGTCGTCCGTGTCGGAGGAGGCGATGACGAAATAGGCGGCGTTTTCGGCCTGTTTGGCGGCGACGGCCTGGGGATGGTGATCCTTCAGGCGATTCTTGTAGCGACGGATGCGCTTGGACATCTTCGCCATGGCGGCGTCGAAGGCCAGGTGGGCGTCGCCCCCGATGCCCTGCGTCGTCAGTTGCTGTCCGGACGCCAGGGTGACGGCGCAGTCGACCTTGAAGGCGTTTCCCTCCCGACTCACGACCACGTCGGCGCCGCCGCCGCCCCGGTCGAAGTACTTCGCTATGCTGTTGTTGATTTCGTCGGAGACCCGCGATCGCAGAGCATCTCCGACATCGACGTGCTTGCCGGTGACTTGGACTTGCATGTGATGATGAACGCGCCGGGCCGCATTCGGTGTCAAGCGGGCGAAACGACGCTCAGCACGTGCAGGAACATCCTAACGACAATGTGAGCCGCGAGGACCAGGATCGAGGCGCTGGTGATGGCCAGGGCGTAGCCGAGCAGGGCGATGAGGCCGTCCCGCTGGATCAACGCGAAAGACAGGGCCGAGACCGCCAGGGCCGGCAGGATGTTGCCCCCGGGAATGGGCAGGATCAGCACGATCGCAAGCGCGGTGCAGACCAGGCCCAACAGGCGCTCGCCGACGTTCCCGAAAAGAAAGACGAAGCGGGGCCGCGAGACGGCCTCAACGCGCCGCAGGGTCGGGATGACCTTCGGCAGGGCCTTCCGCAGGTCGGCGGTGGCGAGGGTGCGGGTCTTCACGCGCGCGGGCAGCCACGGCGCCCGGGACCCGATGATCAGCTGCGGCGCGAGCAGCAGCAGCGGGGCTCCGAAAATGGTCGTGGCGCCGGGCGGCAGGGGCAGAGCGCAGGCCAGGCCAAAAACGAACAGCAGGGCGCCGATGGCCCGGCCGCCGAACTTCTCCATGAGCTCCTCGATGGAGATCCGGGCCTCTCCGTGCTCGGCGATATCGCTGAGGACAGCGGACAGCGGCAGCTCGTTCGCGGGCGGGTCTAGCGTCTCAACGGTTTCGGACATCTGCCATCCATCTGGCGCGTCCATCGGGGTTCGCCAAGGGCCGGAAGCGAATTCGGCCTAAGCCGGTTCCTTGAGCATCCGCCGCCGGTCGACGGACGACGGGATGCGCATGGCTTCGCGGTACTTGGCGACGGTGCGGCGGGCAATGTCGACGCCATCCGCCTTGAGGATCTCGACGATGCGATCGTCCGAGTGGACGTCGGCCTCGGTGACCTCGGTCTCGATCAGCTTGCGGATCTTGTCGCGCACGCTTTCGGCCGAGTGCGCCTGGCCGCCTTCGGACGAGGCGATGGCCGAGGTGAAGAAGAACTTCATCTCGAACAGGCCGCGGGGGGTCGAGATGTATTTGCCGGAGGTGACGCGGCTGACGGTGGACTCGTGCATGCCGATCGCGTCGGCGACAGTCTTGAGATTGAGCGGTCGCAGGTGCTGGACGCCATAGGCCAGGAAGGCGTCCTGCTGGCGCACGATCTCGGACGACACCTTCAGGATGGTGCGGGCCCGCTGGTCCAGGCTCTTCATCAGCCAGTTCGCCTGGGCGAGGCAGTCGGAGACGAAGGTCTTTTCCTGGTCCGTCTTGGACTGGCCGGAGACCCGGGCGTGGTAGCGCTGGTCCAGCAGCAGCCGGGGAAGGGTGTCGCCGTTCAGCTCGACGTTCCAGAGGCCGCCGGGGCCTTCGCGGACGAAGACGTCGGGGGCCACGGCGGAGGCCGCCTCGCCGCCCGGAAACGCGGCGCCGGGGCGGGGCGTGAGGCCGCGGATCTCGGCGACCATGTCGCGCAGATCCTCGTCGTCGACGCCGCAGATCTTCTTCAGGGCGGCCATGTCGCGGCGCGCGAGCAGCGGGAGATTGTCCAGCAGGGCGCCGATGGCTGGATCGTAGCGGTTCTGATCCTTGAGCTGGATCATCAGGCACTCGCGGACATCGCGGGCGGCGACACCGACCGGATCGAAGCCCTGGATCACCGACAGCACGCGTTCGACCAGATCGGCGTCGCAGCCCAGGCGGGCGGCCACGTCGTCGACCTCGGCGCGCAGATAGCCGGCCTCGTCCACCGCATCGATCAGGACGCCGGCGATGACGGTCTCGACCGGCGAGAGGCCGGACGCCGAGAGTTGCTCCTGCAGGTGCTCGGTCAGGGTCTTGTCGCGGCTCAGCGCGCCCTCGAAGCCCTCGCCGTCGTGATCGAAACTGCCCCCGGACCCGGCGCGGGACCAGTCCACCGCCCCCCCGACATCGGCGACTTCGGGCGCATCGCCAGTGGCGCGCTCGCCCGGCGAGGCCTGGTCATGGGTCGCGTCCAGGTCGGCGCGGGCCTCGGCGTCGGCGGCGTGCTCGGCCGGCGCGGGCGCCTCGTCGTGGGGACCGTCGTCGGACTCGTTGTCGCGTTCGTCGCGCGCCAGCAGCGGATTGCGTTCGAGTTCGGTCTCGACGAAGGCGTCGAGCTCGATATTCGACATCTGCAGCAGCTTGATCGCCTGCTGCAGCTGGGGGGTGATGACCAGCCCCTGCCCCTGCCGAATCTCAAGTCGTGCGCTCAGCGCCAACGAACCGCCCCCTGGCCTGTTTCTTGCTTCACAGGCTAGGGGGCCACTCCCCACTGACTAGTTAACGCCCGGCGTTTTATGCGGCGACCGGCGTGGGTCGGCTTGCGTCGAGGTCCCAGGCGAAGCTGGAATAGAACTGCGCCATCAGGCGGTCCACGTAGGCGACAAGGTTGCCGAAGCCCTCGGCGCGACGGCGGATCTCGCCTGCGAAATGCGGCGTCAGCACCCCCGCCACCACGGCGAACACCGTCGCGTCGGCGCCGCACGGACGCGGCCCGAACAGGTAGGGCTTGTCCCCCAGGATCGTCGAGATCGCGGCAAGAGAGCGCACCGCCAGGGCCACGACCTCCAGCTCCGTATGGCGTCCGATGCCCACTGCCAGCACGTTGCGGCGCACGTTTTCCAGCGCCCCGGTCCGCACGCTGGCGGGCGCGCCGTCGAAGAACTGGGCCGGCCCCTTCGCGAAGTTCTCCGCGTCGAGCCAGCGCTCGGCGACCATGATCCAGCAGAGATGATTCTCGGCCATGCGCTCGATGGCCCAGGCCTGGGCCCGCTGGGCGGCGTCGAGACCCTCGTCGAAATCGACGCCGTAGGTGCGCTCCAGATAGCCGCGGATGAAGGTCGAATCGGCGATACGCAGTCCGCCGGCGTCGATGAAGGGCAGCTGGCCCTTGGGCGATTCGTCGGGGCGCGCCCGGATCTTGCGGTAGGCCAGCCCCGCCATCTTCAGCTGCACCTCGGTCTTCATGACATAGGGGCTGATTTCCGGCAGACCGAACCCCTCGCCGGCGCCATAGAGCGTGATCATCTGCGTCCTCCCGCGTTGACAGCGGGACCTTGGCAGGGCCTTGCTGACAGCATCCTGTCAGCAGAACGGTAGGCGAACATGCGCCGGGCGGATCGCCTGTTCCAGATCATCCAGATCCTGCGCCGCAGCCAGCGGCCGATCACCGCCGACGCCATCGCCGAGGAGCTGGAGACCTCGAAGCGGACGGTCTATCGCGACATCGCCGACCTCATCGGGCAGCGCGCGCCCATCCGCGGCGAGGCGGGGGTCGGCTATGTGCTGGAGGACGGCTTCGACCTGCCGCCGCTGATGCTGACGGCCGACGAGATCGAGGCGGCCGTCCTGGGCGCCCAGATGGTGGCGGCGCGGGGCGACCCGGCGCTGCGACGGGCGGCCCAAGACCTGATCGCCAAGATCGGCGCGGTGATCCCCGAAAATCTGCGGCCCCTGGTGGTGGAGCCGTCGACCCGCGCGGCGCCCAGCTGGAACGCGGCGCCGGACAACATCGACATGTCAGGCGTCCGGCAGGCGATCCGCGCGGGCCACAAGATCAAGCTCAACTATCGCGACGAGCAGGATCGGGAGACGGTCCGCACGGTCTGGCCCTTCGCGATCGGCTACTACGAGACCAGTCGCCTTGTGGTCGCGTGGTGCGAGATGCGCGCCGATTTCCGCAGCTTTCGGACAGACCGCGTTTCCAGCGCGAGCTTCACCGAGGAGCGCTATCCCGATCGCCCAGCGGCCCTGCGCGCCCGCTGGCGGCGCCGCCAGCAGGAGCATTGGCAGGCGATGAAGGCCAAGTCGGCGGAGACCGACGAGACGCCCGCCTGACGGCGGTTGGCGGATCGGCTGACGATCCTTAGCCTGCGCGCGAATCCCGAGGAAACGCCACACCATGACCGATCTGAACCGCCGCGCCGCGTTGCTGCTAACCGCCGCCGCGGCCGTCGCGCCGGGGCTGTCCCTGGCCGCCGAGCCCGTGCTGCCGACGACCTGGGACCTGACCGAGCTCTATCCCACCGACGCGGCCTGGACGGACGAGCGCAAGGCGGTGGAGGCGGAGTTGCCCAAGGTGCTGGCGTTCAAGGGACGCCTGGGCGAGAGCGCGGCGACGCTGAAGGCGGCCTCCCAGGCGATCTCCGACGTGACCCGGCGGGCCTATCGCCTGCTGGTCTATGCGACGCTGAAAGGGGACGAGAACCTGCAGAGCGCCAGCGACCAGGAGCGGCGGATGATGGCGCAGCTGCTGATGGGCAAGCTGGGCGAGGCGACGGCGTGGCTCAGCCCCGAAATCCTGGCCGTCGGCGCGGAGAAGATCAAAGCGTTCACCGCCGGGGACCGCGACATGGACCGGTTCCGGTTCAGCTTCGAGAACACCCTGCGCCAGGCGCCGCACACCCTGGACGACGCCGGCGAGGCGCTGCTGGCCTCGACCTCGGCGACGCTTTCGGGGCCGCAGCAGATCCGCAACCAGATGGTGCTGTCCGACATCCCGTGGCCGGAGCTGACCGTCGAGGGCAAAAAGGTGCGGCTGGACAGCCAGGGTTTCACCGCCGCGCGAGCCACCCGCGACCGGACCGAGCGGAAGGCGGTGTTCGACACCTTCTTCGGGGCGTTCAAGACCTATGAATCCAGCCTGGGCGCGACCCTGGCGACCAAGGTCCAGGGCGACATCTTCATGGCCCGCGCCCGGAAGTATCCGTCCAGCCTGGCCGCCGCGCTGGATGGTCCCAATGTGCCGGAGGCCGTCTATCGGACCCTGGTCGCGGAGGCGAACCGCGGCCTGCCGATCCTGCATCGCTACTTCGAGATCCGCCGGCGGCTGCTCGGGCTGGACGATATGGGCTATTGGGACATCTACCCGCCGGTGACCAAGCTGGACGCCCGTTTCGACGTGCCGACGTCCCGCCGGATCTCGCTGGAGGCGTTGAAGCCGCTGGGCCCGGAGTATGGCGCCGCCTTCGCCAAGGCCTCCGCTGCCGGCTGGGTCGACGTGCTGCCGCGCAAGGGCAAGGCGGCCGGCGCCTACATGTTCGGAGCTGCCTACGATGTGCACCCCTACCTGCTGCTGAACCACCACGACGACTACGAGAGCCTGTCCACCTACGCCCACGAATGGGGCCATGCGATGCACACCCTGCTCGCCCAGAAGGCCCAGCCGTTCGAACTGGCGAACTACCCGACCTTCACCGCCGAGGTGGCGTCCACCGTCAACGAACAGCTGCTGGTGGCGCACATGCTGAAGGGCGCGAAGAGCAAGGACGAGCGGCTGTTCTACCTGGACCGGGTCTGCGAGACGATGCGCGGCACGTTCTTCCGCCAGACCATGTTCGCGGAGTTCGAACTGGCGATCCACGAGACCGCCGAAAAGGGCCAGGCGCTGTCGGGCAAGCGCCTGAGCAACATGTATTTCGACCTGCTGCAGCGCTACCACGGGCCGAAGGTGACGATCGCGCCGGTCTACGGGCTGGAGTGGGCGCTGCCGGGGCACTTCTTCCGCGACTTCTACGTCTACCAGTACGCGACGTCGGTGACGGCGGCCTCGGCCTTCGCCGAGCGCATCCTGAGCGGCAAGGCGGCGGAGCGGGAGGCCTACCTGGGCGCGCTGAAGGCCGGCGGCTCGGACTATCCGGTGGCGGTGCTGCAGAAGGCCGGCGTCGACATGACCAGCCCCGAGCCCTACCGCACCCTGCTGGCCAAGTTCTCGCGCACCCTGGACGAGATGGAGCGCCTGATCGGCTGAGGCGGGCGGCGCCTCAGGTGAAGCGGTCGCCCAGGTAGACCCGGCGGACTTCAGGATCGTCGACGATCTCGTCGGGGCTGCCCTCGAACAGGACCTCGCCCGCGTGGATGATCGAGGCGCGGTCGATGATGTCGAGGGTTTCGCGGACGTTGTGGTCGGTGATCAGGATGCCGATGCCGCGCTGCTTCAGATAGGTGATCACCTGGCGGATGTCGGCGATGGCCAGGGGGTCGATCCCGGCGAACGGTTCGTCCAGCAGCATGAAGGACGGATCGGAGGCCAGGGCGCGGGCGATCTCGACGCGACGACGCTCACCGCCCGACAGCGAGACGGCCGGCGAGTTGCGCAGGTGCTCGATATGCAGCTCTTCGAGCAGCTGGGTGACGGTGGCCTTGGCCTGCCGTTGGTCGCGCTGGCGCAGCTCGACCACGGCCATGACGTTCTCCCAGACGCTCATGCCGCGGAAGATCGAGGTCTCCTGCGGCAGGTAGCCGACGCCCATGCGGGCGCGCTGGTACATCGGCTGGGCGGTGATGTTCTCGCCGTCGAGGTAGATGGCGCCGTAGTCGGCCGGGATCAGGCCGGTGATCATGTAGAAGGTGGTGGTCTTGCCGGCGCCGTTCGGCCCCAGCAGGCCGGCGACCTCGCCCCGCGCCAGGCGCAGGCTGACGCCCTTCACCACGGCCCGCCCGCGGAAGGACTTGCCGATGTTGTCGACCACGAGCCCTTCGGTGGGGATCGCGCCCTTGGCCTGGACCCGGGACGGCGCGTTCACTTCGCGGCGTCCGCTTGCTTCTTCGAGGGATAGAACACGCCGCGCGGACGCGACTTGGCGTTGGTCCCGGTGGCGCTGCCCATCATGCGGCCCTCGCCGGTCTTGGTGTTGAACACCATCCGGCTGCCGCGAAGCACGTTCTCACCCTGCACGGCCACCACGTCGCCAGTCAGCGTCACGGTCTCGCTGCCGGCCTCGTAGACGCCCTTGTCGCCGCGAGCCCGCTGGTCCTTGCTGGTCACGTAGTAGACCGAGCCCTCGGCTTCGATCCGGATTACCTCGCCGCAGCCGCCCGTGCCGACCGTCGTGGTGGCGCCGGCCTTGGTCTTCAGGATGGCGCGGATCAGATCGGCGCGCAGGCGCGACTGACCCTGGAGCGCCTCGGCCTTGCCGCGCCACACCGACACGCATTCCTTGTTCTGCACCTCGAGCTCATCGGCGGTGATGTCCAGAGGGCCGTCCGAGTTCGGGCCGAGGCTTTGCGCCCAGGCGGACCCGCCCGACAGCAGGGCCGCAGCGAACACAGTGGAGGTGACGAGAGATTTCATGCGTGCCTTCAGCATCTATTTCTTGGTCTCCAGGCGCGTCTTCACACCGCCCTTGAAGACCATGCGATCGCCCTTGCCATAAACGGCATAGGACTCTGCGCGGATTTCACCAAGGCCACCAGCGCCCTGAATGGGGCCTGAACCGAGGACCTCGCCCGTCTTGGTGTCAAACAGCGACGTGGCGGTGTCGAACGTATTCTTGGCGTCGGCCATCCGCACGCCGTTCGACAGTTCGAGCTTTCCGGTCTGCTCGTGGAAGATCCCGTCGGCGCCGTTTAGGCGCATTTCGTCGGGGCCCTTCTCGTCGAGCAGCAGAGCCGGCTTCTTGAGGATCACCCGCTGGTAGTCGAGCGGATCACGGATCGCAGAGTCGGCGGTCAGCACGAAGGCGCGGCCCTTGTCGTCTCGACCTATGAACCGGGGATTGGTCAGGCGGATCGGCTCGTCGCCCGCCCGCGCCGAGCGGGGCTGGGCGTTGAAGGTGGACCAGGCGACGCTGCCGATCAGCCCCAGGAAGATCACGACGATCAGACCCGGCAGCAGGACGCGCAGCGTCCGGATCAGCCGCGAACGCCGCCGCCACCGCTCGAAGTCGGCGCGCCGCGGTTCGGCCAGCGTATCGGAGTGGGGCGCGTCGGCGACCGTCATGGGGCTTATCTAGGTATGCGCGAAGATATCGGCATCCTCCCAGCCGGCCACGTCGAGCAGGGCGCGGTGGGGGAGGAATTCGAAACAGGCGCGGGCCAGGTGGTCGCGACGCTCACGGACGAGCATCTCGTCGAGACGGGTACGGAGGGCGTGCAGGTGCAGGACGTCCGACGCCGCATAGGCGATCTGGTCGTCCGACAGCTTGGCCGCGCCCCAGTCGGAGCTTTGTTGGGCCTTGGACATGTCGACGCTGAGCAGCTCGCGCGACACGTCCTTGAGGCCATGGCGATCGGTGTAGGTGCGGGCCAGCTTCGAGGCGATCTTGGTGCAGTAGACGGGCGCGGTCACGACCCCCAGATGCAGCCAGAACATGGCGATATCGAAGCGGCCGAAGTGGAAGATCTTCACGACGTTCGGGTCGGTCAGCAGCCGCTTCAGGTTCGGCGCATCGTAGGTCGAACGGTCCAGCTTCACGACGTGGGCGTCGCCGTCGCCAGCCGACAGCTGGACCACGCACAGCGGATCGCGTCCCAGTCGTAGGCCCATGGTCTCGGAATCCACCGCCACGGCGGTCGCAGTCGCCAGGGCGTCGGCAGGAAGGTCGCCGTCGTGCAGGAAGGTCGTCACTCGCCAAGAACTCCGACGCCGGCTTCCGGCCAGGCAGGTTGAACTCGACCCAGGGCGCCCGTCGGGGGCGTCCAGGGGGCCGGCGATCTGGCGCGCGGGGGATGCGGCGTCAAGGTCCGCGCAGCGCGCCCAGGGTCGGCGTCATCCGTTCTTTAGATGATCCGCCCGGAAGCGGATAGGGGCGGCGCCTAAAGCTCGACCATGTCGAAGTCGGACTTGGCCGTGCCGCAGAGGGGGCAGCGCCACGTCGCCGGGATGTCGCGCCAACGCGTGCCGGGGCCCAGCCCCTCGTCAGGATCGCCCGCTTCCTCGTCGTAGATGTAACCGCAGGTCCGGCATTGCCAGGTCTGGAACGGGGCGTCGGTCATACGGGATCCTCGACTTCAGGCCTTGGCGTCGGGCGTCGCGAACGCCAGCCGGAACATGCCCAGGCTGGTGCGCCGGATGGCGTCCAGATCGGTGTCGGGATCCACCAGCCACTGGACGCTGAGGCCCAGCAGCATGCCCCCGATCATCACGGCCGCCGATTCCGGATCGATCTCCGCGCGGATGTCGCCTTCGGCCTGGCCTCGGCTGACCACGGCGGCTAGCCGCCCCTTCACCCGCTCATGGGAATGGGCGAAGGCGGCCCGCAGGGGCGAGGCGTCGGCCACGGCGCCGGCCAGCAGCATGAAGTAGGCGCGGGTCGCGGGCTGGTCGCGCAGGTGCCGCAGGTACAGGTCCACGTAGTCGAGAATGGCCCGCAGACCGGGGATGTCGTCGATATGGTACGCCGCCAGGAGCGCGTCCTGATGATCGTGAAGATCGGCGATCAGGGCCTCGATCAGTCCATCCTTCGACCCGAACTTCTGGGTGGCGAGACCGCGACTGTAGCCGGCGTTGCGGCCGATCGCCTCGAAGGTCGCCGCCGACACGCCCTCGGTCGCGACGACGCGCGCGGTGGCGTCCAACAGCCGCCGGCCGGATTCGTCGCGCCGTTCCGCCTGGGTGCGCCGCGTCCGCGCCTGAACGATCTGGTCCATCACCCTTGGTTAGTTACTTGTTGAACGTATAGCAAGTTCGACCTACGGTTCCGGTAACAGGCGGCGCGGGGCGTCGACCAAAGCGGAAGGATACGCGCCATGATCTCCCAGGAACTCGCCCAGACCATCGTCGACCCCAAGGCCTACGCCGACGGGCATCGCGTCGACGAGGCGTTCGCCACGCTGCGGCGCGAGTCTCCGCTGGAGCAGGCGCAGCCCGAGGGCTTCGATCCGTTCTGGGTCGTCACCCGCCAAGCCGACATCCGCGAGGTCGAGCTGCAGAACGAGCTGTTCCACAATGGCGACCGCTCCACCGTGCTGACCACCATCGAGGCTGATCAGAAGGTCCGCCAGATGATGGGCGGATCGCCGCACCTGGTCCGCTCGCTGGTGCAGATGGACAACCCCGACCACGGGAACTACCGCCGCCTGACCCAGGCCGCCTTCGGGCCGCAGAGCCTGCGCGCGCTTGAGGGGCGGATCCGCGAGATCGCTCGCGGCTTCGTGGACCGCATGGCGGCCAAGGGCGACCGCTGCGACTTCGCCAAGGACGTGGCCTTCCTCTACCCGCTGCACGTGATCATGGAGGTCCTGGGCGTGCCCGAGGCCGACGAACCCCGGATGCTGAAGCTGACCCAGGAGCTGTTCGGCAACGCCGATCCCGAGCTCAATCGGGCGCAGGGCCAGGTGGCCGACACCGACCAGGCGCTGGCCAACCTGCAGGCGACGGTCGCCGACTTCATTATCTACTTCAACGAGATGACCGAGGACCGGCGGCGCAATCCGCGGGAAGACATCGCCAGCTTGATCGCCAACGGGAAGATCGACGGCCAGCCGCTCGGCCACCTGGAGGCCATGAGCTACTACATCATCGCCGCCACAGCCGGCCACGACACCACGTCCAGCACCACCGCCGGCGCGCTCTGGGCCCTGGCCGAGCGTCCCGACCAGTTCCGGGCGTTGAAGAACGATCCCAGCCTGATCAAGGGCCTGATCGAGGAATCGATCCGCTGGGAGACGCCGGTGAAGCACTTCATGCGGACCGCCACCGCGGACGCCGAGCTGGCCGGTCGCAAGATCGCCAAGGGCGACTGGCTGATGCTGAGCTATCCGTCGGGCAACCGCGACGAGGCGGTGTTCGAGAACCCCTTCGACTTCGACGTCACCCGCGCCAACAACAAGCACATCGCCTTCGGCTACGGCGCCCACGTCTGCCTGGGCCAGCACCTGGCGCGGATGGAAATGCGGATTCTCTGGGAGGAGCTGCTGCCCCGTCTCGAATCGGTGGAGCTGGACGGTCAGCCGCGGCGCATGGAGGCCAGCTTCGTCTGCGGACCGAAATCGGTCCCCATCCGCTTCAAGATGCACTGAGGCTCTGAAAAGGGGGTCTTGGACTGAAACCTCAGTCCGAGGCCGAAATCGGCGGCGCCTGGCAAGCGCCGCTCACCACCCAACGGTGGTGCCCAGGAAAGGACTCGAACCTTCACGGCCGTTAAGCCACTGGCACCTGAAGCCAGCGCGTCTACCAATTCCGCCACCTGGGCCCCGTCCGTCGGATCGGGAGGCGGCTACTTATGGCAAGGTCTGGACCGCGTCAACGGGCCATCTCAAGCGCCGATTGCGAGGCGTCGCCGCATCGCCTAAACCGCAGCCTTCGTCATCGCGCTACAGGACTGGCCACGCCGTCATGCAGAACCTCGTCACCGTCTTCGGCGGCTCCGGCTTCGTGGGCACCCAGGCTGTCCGCTACCTGGCCAAGGCCGGCTGGCGCGTCCGCGTCGCGGTGCGCAACCCGAACCTGGCCTACAAGATGCGCCTGCTGGGCGACGTGGGCCAGATCGACGTGGTGCAGGTGAACATCCGCAACCCCGCCTCGATCGAACGCGCCCTGGACGGGGCGACCGCCTCGCTCAACCTGGTGGGCCTGCTGCGCGAGACCGGCCGCCAGGGCTTCCAGGCGATCCATGTCATGGGCGCGCGCAATATCGCCGAGGCGGCCCGCAAGATGGGCCTGACCCGGGTGGTGCAGGTCTCGGCCATCGGCGCCGACGCCAAGGCGACCTCGAAGTATCTGCGGACCAAGGCCGAGGGCGAGGCCGCGGTGCGCGATATCTACCCCGACGCGGTGATCGTTCGCCCGTCCATCGTCTTCGGCAACGGCGACGGCTTCTTCAATCGGTTCGCGGCCATGGCGCAGCTGAGCCCCGCCCTGCCGCTGATTGGCGGCGGGCACACGCGCTTCCAGCCGGTTTTCGTGGGCGATGTCGGCCAGGCGCTGGCCTATGCCGTCGCCGACAGCGCCGCGGCCGGCCAGACCTACGAGCTGGGCGGCCCGGGCGTGTTCAGCTTCAAGACGCTGATGGAAAAGATGCTGGCCGAGACCGGCCAGCGGCGCTTCCTGGTTCCCGTGCCCTGGCCGGCGGCCAGCCTGCTGGGCCAGCTGGGCGATCTGGTGGGTGGGATCATCCCGCCGCCGGTGACCGCCGACCAGGTGGAATCGCTGCGCACCGACAATGTCGTGAGCGGTCAGTATCCCGGGCTCGCGGACATGGGCATCTCGGCCACCAGCCTCGAAGCCGTGTTGCCGACCTACCTCTACAGCTACCGCAAGGGCGGCCAGTACGCCGACCAGGACGCCCGCGAGATGGAAGCCGGCCGAGCCTGACGGGCAAGGCGGGCTCAAGGGATACCATCCGTTGAAACCGCCCCAGCTGCAGTCTTTCGGACCGGAGCTCTGGATCGCCGCCGGGTCGGAAACGTCGGTCGCCGGCTTTCGCTATCCGACCCGCATGGTCGTCATCCGGCTGACCGGCGGCGATCTCTTCATCTGGTCGCCAATCACCCTGTCGCCGGACCTCGCGGCGGAGGTCGAGGCTCTTGGCGCCGTGCGTCATCTCGTGGCGCCAAACTCGCTCCATCACCAATTTCTGGGCGAATGGCGGTGGGCCTATCCAAGGGCCAAGCTCTGGGCCGCGCCGGGCTTGCGGCATCGGCGGAGCGATCTTGTGTTCGATGCGGACCTGGACGATGCGCCGCCGCCGGAATGGGCCGTCGACATCGATCAGGTGGTCGTGCAGGGCAATGCGATCACGACCGAAGTCGTGCTCTTCCACCGGCCGAGCGGGTCGGTGCTATTCACCGACCTGATCCAGCAATTCCGGCCGGGCTGGTTCACTGGCTGGCGGGCGCTGGTAGCGAGGCTGGACCTCATGGTGGCGGCGGAGGCGTCCGTGCCACGGAAGTTTCGCGCCGCCTTCGTCGATCGCAAGGCCGGCCGGGCCGCCATTCGGCGCATCTTGGAATGGCCGTCGGACAGGGTGCTGATGGCCCACGGCGCCCCGGTCGAACGCGATGGCCGGGCGTTCATCGCCCGCGCGTTCCGCTGGCTCAGGGTCTGACCCAGGCCTAGGCTAGCGTAAGCAGCGCCAGGCCGATCCCGCCGATCGCGATGCGCAGCCAGCCGAAGGGCGCGAGCCCGCGGCTGGTGACGACCGCCAACATGGTGCGGATGACAACCAGGGCGACCAGGAAGGCCACCACGAAGCCGATGGCGATCAGCGGCATCGTGTCCGCGGTCAGCTGATCACGGCTCTGCCAGGCGTCCAGCACGAAGGCGCCCAGCATGGTCGGGATCGCCAGGAAGAAGGTGAATTCGGCGGCCGCACGCTTCTCCACGCCGAACAGCATGCCACCGACGATCGTGGCGCCTGAGCGCGAGACCCCCGGCATCATCGCCAGGACCTGGAACAGGCCGATGGCCAGCGCCTTGACCAGCGGCAGCTTGAACGCGTCGTGCGCCACCGGCGGCGGCGCGAGGCGGTCGATGAACAGCAGCACGATACCGCCTAGGATCAGGGAAATGCACTGCACGACCGGGCTGTCGAACAGCACGGCCTTGATGAAGTCGTGGAACAGCAGGCCGAGCACGATCGAGGGGATGAAGGCCACAATCACGCTGAGCGCGAATTTCCGCGCCTCAGGATCGGTGGGCAGGCTGACCACCTGCTTCCAGAGCCGACCGAAGTAGAGCGCGACCACCGCCAGGATCGCCCCCAGCTGGATCATCACGGCGAAGGTGTCCCAGAAGCCGTTGGGCAGACCCATCGCCTGTTTCGCGAGCAGCATCATGCCGGTCGAGGAGACCGGGATGAATTCGGTCAGCCCTTCGATGACACCCAGGATGATGGCGTAGACCCAGTCCGGCAGCACGGCGGCGCTCCAACTCAAAACCGAGGGCGATGGGTGGCGAATATGGTGAAGAACCAGTTCATCTCAAAATTGGACTATATTTTCCTCATTGCGGTGCCTGTCGCTCAGGCTAGCCGATTTGCCGATTCTGATAGTCCTTATTATTGACCATCGACTTTTCAGGCGGTCTGAGGGGCTCTAGATGGCCACGCGGACAAGAGAGGGCGCGGTCCATGGCTGAGCGGATGCTGAAGTTCACGGTGACGCCGCGGACGACCCCGGAGAAGCGGGCGGCGGATGCGCGCGCCGGCGACTTCCATGAGATCTATCGGGACTTCATCGACGCGAAAGCGTCGGAACAGGCCTCGCGCTGCTCGCAGTGCGGCGTGCCGTTCTGTCAGACCCACTGCCCGCTCCACAACAACATCCCCGACTGGCTGCGGATGACGGCGGAAGGCCGCCTGGAAGAGGCGTACGCGCTCAGCCAGGCCACCAATGCGATGCCGGAGATCTGCGGCCGCATCTGTCCGCAGGACCGCTTGTGCGAGGGCAATTGCGTCATCGAGCAGTCGGGCCACGGCACGGTCACCATCGGGGCGGTCGAGCGCTATCTGTCCGACAAGGCCTGGGAGATGGGCTGGGTGCGCCCGCTCGTCGCCGGCGCCGCGCGCGGCCAGTCGGTCGGCATCGTCGGGGCGGGGCCGGCCGGGCTGGCCGCGGCCGAACGCCTACGCGAACTGGGCTATGCGGTGACGGTGTACGACCGCCATGACCGGCCAGGCGGCCTGCTGGTCTATGGCATCCCCGGCTTCAAGCTGGAGAAGGACGTTGTCGAGCGGCGCACGCGGCGCCTCGCCGAGGGCGGCGTCGAATATGTGCTCGACTTCGAGGTCGGACGCGACGCCACCCTCGATCAGCTCCGGGCCAAGCACGACAGCGTACTGATCGCGACCGGGGTCTACGCCGCCCGCGACATGACCGTGCCCGGCGCAGGATCGGCCGGCGTGGTGGCGGCCCTGGACTATCTGATCGCGTCCAACCGCAAGGGCATGGGCGACGAGGTCGCCGACTTCGACTCCGGCAAGCTGAACGCCACCGGCAAGGACGTGGTGGTCGTGGGTGGCGGCGACACCGCGATGGACTGTGTGCGCACCGCCATCCGCCAGGGCGCGACCTCGGTCACCTGCCTCTACCGCCGCGATCGCGCCAACATGCCCGGCTCCGACCGGGAGGTGGCCAACGCCGAGGAAGAGGGCGTGGTCTTCGAATGGCTGGCCGCGCCCAAGGGCGTGACGGGCGATGCGCTGCGCGCCGCGGGGCTTGTCGCCGCGCGGATGCGCCTGGGCGCGCCGGACGCGTCGGGCCGCCAGGCTCCTGAGGAGATCGAAGGCGCCGACTTCGAGCTGCGCGCCGACCTGGTGATCAAGGCCCTGGGCTTCGATCCCGAGGACCTGCCGACCGGCTTCGGGGCGCCCGACCTCGCCGTGACCCGCTGGGGCACGGTGAAGGCCGACATGCGCAACATGATGACCTCGATCCCGGGCGTGTTCGCAGCCGGCGACATCGTCCGCGGCGCAAGCCTGGTGGTCTGGGCCATCCGCGACGGGCGCGACAGCGCCGAGGCCATCCACCGCTATCTGATGGCGCACGCCAGCGCCGACACCCTGATCCCCGCCGAGTGACGCCGATGACCGACGACATCCTCGCCCGCTACGAACGCGACCGTCAGCGCCTGCTGGAGGCCAACGGCGGCTACGACATCACCGAGCAGCACGACGCCTGCGGCGTCGGCCTGGTCTGCGCCATCGACGGCAAGCCCCGCCGCGAGGTGGTGGAGCTGGCCATCCGGGCGCTCAAGGCTGTGTGGCACCGGGGCGCGGTGGACGCCGACGGCAAGACCGGCGACGGCGCCGGCGTGCTGGTCTCGGTGCCGCAGGACTTCTTCGCCGCCCACGTCGAGCGGATCGGCCACGTCGTGCGGCCGGGCCCGATCGCCGTCGGTCAGGTCTTCCTGCCCCGCGTGGACCTGGGGGCCCAGGAGGCCGCCCGGACCATCGTGGAGTCCGAGGTTCTGCGCTTCGGTTTCTACATCTATGGCTGGCGGCAGGTGCCCACCGACACCTCGGTGATCGGCGAGAAGGCCAACGCCACCCGCCCCGAGATCGAGCAAATCATGCTGAGCCCGCCCAACGGCATGGAGGGCGAGGCGCTGGAACGCGCGCTGTTCCTGTGTCGCAAGCGTATCGAGAAGCGGGTCGCCCAGGCGAACATCCAGCACTTCTACATCTGCTCGCTGTCGGCCAAGGCGCTGATCTACAAGGGCATGTTCCTGGCGGCGAGCATCGACGCCTTCTACCCCGACCTGACCGACCCACGGTTCAAGGCGGCGGTGGCGATCTTCCACCAGCGCTATTCGACCAACACCTTCCCGGAATGGCGGCTGGCCCAGCCCTTCCGGATGCTGGCCCACAACGGCGAGATCAACACGCTGAAGGGCAACGTCAACTGGATGAAGAGCCACGAGATCCGTATGGCGGCCTCGGCGTTCGGCGACTACCAGGACGACATCAAGCCCGTGATTCAGCCGGGCGGCTCGGACTCGGCGGCCCTCGACAACACCTTCGAGGTGCTGGTGCGCGCCGGCCGCGACGCGCCGATGGCCAAGACCCTGCTGATCCCCGAGGCGTGGAACAACCGCTCGGACGAGCAGATGAAGGCCAGCCACAAGGCGCTCTATTCCTACTGCAACGCGGTGATGGAGCCGTGGGACGGTCCCGCCGCCGTCTGCGCCAGCGACGGCCGCTGGGTCGTAGCCGGCAAGGACCGCAACGGCCTGCGCCCCCTGCGCGTCACGCAAACCTCGGATGGCCTGCTGATCGTGGGTTCCGAGGCCGGCATGTGCCGGGTCGAGGAAAGCCGGATCGTCCGCAAGGCGCATATCCAGCCCGGCCGGATGCTCGCCATCGATCTGAACGAGGGCAAGCTCTACGACGAGGAGGCGATCCTCGACCGCCTGGCCGCCCAGCACCCCTACGACCGCTGGCTCGGCAACATGGTGGACCTGGCCGAGAAGATCGGCCCCGGTCCCGAGCCACGCCTCTATGGCCGCGAAGAGCTGATCCGCCGGCAGGCGGCGGCTGGCCTGACACTGGAAGACCTGGAACTGGTCCTGGCGCCCATGGTCGAGGACGCCAAGGAAGCCGTGGGCTCGATGGGCGACGACACGCCGCTGGCGGTGCTGTCCGAGGGCTATCGCCCGCTCAGCCACTTCTTCCGGCAGAACTTCAGCCAGGTGACGAACCCGCCGATCGACTCGCTGCGCGAAACGGCGGTCATGAGCCTGAAGACCCGGTTCAAGAACCTGGGCAACATCCTGGCCGAGAACGAGACCCAGGCCGACGTCTTCGTGATGGAAAGCCCGGTCCTGACCACCGGCATGTACGAGCGCGTCATCACCGAGATCGGCGAAAAGAACGTGGCGCAGATCGACTGCACCATGCCGATCCCTGCCCCCGACGCCCGGGGCGGCGATGCGCTGCGCGCCAACCTGGACCGCATCCGCGCCGAGGCCGAAGAGGCGGCGCTGCGGGGCTGTTCCACGATCGTGCTCAGCGACATGGAGACCGGACCCGACCGCGTCGCCCTGCCGATGATCCTGGCCACCGGTGGCGTGCATGCCTGGCTGGTGGGCAAGGGGCTGCGGTCCTACGTGTCGATCATCGTGCGATCGGCCGAGTGCCTGGACACCCACGCCTTCGCCGTCCTGATCGGCGTCGGCGCGACGGCGGTGAACGCCTACCTGGCGCAGGAGAGCTATGTCGACCGCCAGGAGCGCGGCCTGACGGGCGACCTGTCGCTCCGTGACCTGTGCCTGAACCACAAGCGGGCGATCGAGGGCGGCCTGCTCAAGATTATCTCGAAGATGGGGATCTCTGTGATCTCCTCGTACCGGGGCGGCTACAACTTCGAAGCCGTCGGCCTGTCGCGCAGTCTGGTGGCCGAGTTCTTCCCGGGCATGCCCTCGCGTATCTCCGGCATCGGCCTGGCCGGCATCGAGGCTAAGAGCGTCGAACTGCATCGCAAGGCCTGGGATCCGGCGGCGATCAGCCTGCCGGTCGGCGGCTTCTACAAGGCGCGTCGGACGGGCGAGGCCCACGCCTTCGAAGCCCGGATGATCCATACCCTGCAGCGCGCCTGCGACACCGGGGACTACCAGATCTACAAGCGCTTCTCGGACGGGATGCGCAGCCTGCCGGCCATCCAGCTGCGCGACCTTCTGGACATCCGCGCCGAGACGAAGCCCGCCGCGCTGGAAGACGTCGAAAGCGTCAACGAGATCCGCAAGCGCTTCCTGACGCCGGGCATGAGCCTGGGCGCCCTGGCGCCCGAGGCGCACGGCGCGCTCAACATCGCCATGAACCGGATCGGGGCCAAGAGCGTCTCCGGCGAAGGCGGCGAGGACCGCAGCCGCTATCAGCCGCTGCCCAACGGCGACAACCCGAACTCGGCGGTGAAGCAGATCGCCTCGGGCCGGTTCGGCGTCACCGCCGAGTACCTGAACCAGTGCCGCGAGATCGAGATCAAGGTCAGCCAGGGCGCCAAGCCCGGCGAGGGCGGACAGCTTCCGGGCTTCAAGGTCACCGAGCTGATCGCCAAGCTGCGCCACGCGACGCCGGGGGTGATGCTGATCAGCCCGCCGCCGCACCATGACATCTATTCGATCGAGGACCTGGCCCAGCTCATCTACGACTTGAAGCAGATCAACTCGGACGCGCGGGTGACCGTGAAGCTGGTCTCGATGACCGGCATCGGGGCCATCGCGGCCGGCGTGGCCAAGGCCAAGGCCGACGTGATCCTGATCTCCGGCAACGTCGGCGGCACGGGCGCCTCGCCCCAGACCTCGATCAAGTACGCCGGCGGTCCGTGGGAGATGGGCCTCTCCGAGGCGCATCAGGTGCTGACCCTGAACAACCTGCGCCACTTCGTGCGGCTAAGGGCGGACGGCGGCATCCGCACGGGTCGAGATGTGGTCATCGCCGCGATGCTGGGCGCGGAAGAATTCGGGATTGGCACCGCGAGCCTGATCGCCATGGGCTGCATCATGGTGCGCCAGTGCCACTCCAACACCTGCCCGGTGGGGGTCTGCACCCAGGACGAGGCGCTTCGCGCCAAGTTCACCGGCACGCCGGACAAGGTGATCAACCTCTTCACCTTCATCGCCGAGGAGGTTCGCGAGATTCTGGCCAAGATCGGCGCCCGGTCGCTGGACGAGATCATCGGCCGGACAGACCTGTTGATGCAGGTCAGCCGCGGCGGCGAGCACCTGGATGACCTGGACCTCAACCCGCTGCTGGTGAAGGCCGATCCCGGCCTGAACAAGCCGTACTGCACCGTCGTCGGCCGAAACGAAGTGCCCGACACCCTGGACGCCCAGATCGTCCGGGACGCGGCGCCGATGCTGGAGCGCGGCGAGAAGATGCAGCTGACCTACACCGTGCGGAACACCGCCCGCGCCATCGGAACGCGGACGTCCTCGCACATGGTGCGAAAGTTCGGGATGGACGGCCTGCAGCCGGGCCACCTGACCGTGCAGCTCAAGGGCTCGGCCGGCCAGAGCCTGGGCGCCTTCGCGGTGCAGGGGCTGCGGCTCGAGGTGACCGGTGAGGCCAACGACTACGTGGGCAAGGGCCTGTCGGGCGCCACCATCGTCATCAAGCCCGCGCCACAGATCGCGCAGCCGCACCTGAACGCCATCATCGGCAACACGGTGCTGTACGGCGCCACCTCCGGCCGGCTGTTCGCGGCGGGCCTGGCGGGGGAACGCTTCGGGGTGCGCAATTCCGGCGCGACGACGGTCATTGAGGGCTGCGGGGCCAACGGGCTGGAGTACATGACCGGCGGCACGGCCGTGATCCTGGGGCCCGTCGGCTTCAACTTCGCGGCCGGCATGACCGGCGGCATGGCGTTTGTCTATGACCCCGAGGCCCGCTTCCACCGCATGCTGAATCCGGAAAGCGTGGTCACCTGCCGGGTGTCCAGCCCTCACTGGCAGGGAGTGCTGAAGGCGCTCGTGGAGGAGCACCACCGCGAAACCGGCTCGGCGCTCGCAGGTGATCTACTTCGCAACTGGGATCTGGCGTTGGCCCACGTCTGGCAGGTCTGCCCGAAGGAGATGGTCGGCCGTCTTGACCACGCCCTCGACGCCGAAGAGCGGGTTCACGAGCGGGCCTAGAGGCCCTCGGGCTCAGGTCCGACGTAGCGCGCGCGGGGGCGGATGAGGGAATCGGTCTGCCCCTGCTCGATCGCGTGGGCGATCCAGCCGGCGCAGCGGGCGACGCTGAACAGGGCGAAGGGCGCGTCGCGCGGCAGGGCGAGCGCTTCGCAGGCGGCGATCAGGGCGTAGTCGATGTTAGGCGCCAGGCCGGTGATCGCCTTCACCGCCGCCTGCAGCCGGACCAGGTCTGCGGGCGGGTCGAACCGGTCCAGCAGGGCGGCGGCGCGGGGATCGCCATCAGGGTAGAGGTTGTGGCCGAAGCCCGGCAGGGCGCGATCGTCGGTCAGGCGGCTGGCGATCGCCTCGCGCGGCCCCAGCTGCGCCGCCTCGGCGGCGAACTTCCGCACAGCCTCGGTTGCGCCACCGTGGCGCGGACCGGACAGGGTGGAGATGCCAGCGAGCGCCGCCGCCGCCAGCGAGGCCCCGGTCGAGGCGGCGACCCGTGCGGCGAAGGCAGAAGCGTTCAGCTCATGATCGGCCACCAGGACGAGGATGCGCCGGATCAGGTCCGCCCCGTCGCCGCCGGGTCCCTGTCCCCAGGCCAGGGCCAGGCGATTGTGGATCGCCCCGCCGCCAACCTCGCCGGCGATGGCGTCGGTCAGCACGTCCAGCAGCGTGGCCGCCTCCACCGC
Organism: uncultured Phenylobacterium sp.; assembly: GCA_964575195.1. Taxonomy (GTDB): domain Bacteria; phylum Pseudomonadota; class Alphaproteobacteria; order Caulobacterales; family Caulobacteraceae; genus Phenylobacterium. The sequence goes on along the minus strand of CAZNPJ010000001.1, from coordinate 549,205 downwards.
CAGCGCCAATGCCGCGCGACCCCGGGCCGGGGGATCCACCGCCGCCCGTTGGGCGAGGGCCAGATAGGCGCGGGTCCGCATGTCGTCGCCCGCCGGCGGCGTCGGCCGCTGCGTGCGTTTCAGGGCGGCGCCGTGACCGCCCCGCAGCAGACGGGCGACCGACTCCAGCGTCTCGGTCTCGGCCAGCCGGATCGCGTCGCGTCCACGGTAGAACAGGCGCCCGCCGCTGACCGTGGTGATGGCGGAGGCGAGTACGGGTTCGCCCCAGGAAATGGCGCCCGCTGCGACGTCAGAGATCTTGCGGCTACGCGATTTTCGTTCGGCCAGGGCGGCGATGTCGGCGGCGCGATAGAGGCTGCGGCGAGGATCGCTGGGATCGGGGCGCACGCTGACGCGCCCGCGACTGACGTAGGCGTACAGCGTCTGCGGACGCACGCTCAGACGCGACTGAGCTTCTTCGGCGGCGATCCAGTCAATGTTCGACATTTATATTGATCATGTTGATCAAGATTGACGCTTCAACTCTGAAGGCATTTCTGGGCGTCAGCAAGAGAGATTGGAGACCGAGATGTCCGATGGACTGGAAGGCGTCGTCGCCGCCGAAACCGTACTCAGCGAAGTGGATGGCGCCGCCGGCGTCCTGATCGTCCGCGGTCGCTCGCTGGACGAACTGGCTGGCCGCACGACCTACGAGCAGGTGGTCGCCCTGCTGTTCGGCGGCTTCTATCCGGATCTGCCCTCGGACCTGCCGGCCGCCCTGGGCGCCGCGCGGGCGGAGGTGTTCGCCGAGGTCTCGGCCCTCGATACCGGCCTGCTGGACCGCACGCCCATCGAGGCCATGCGCGCGCTGACCGCCCGCTTGGCGGACGGCGACGACATGCAGACGGCGCTGCGCCTGCTGGCCGCGCCCGCCGTGTTCACGGCCGCCGTTGTGCGGGCCCAGGGCGGCGAGGCGCCGGTGGCCCCCGACCCGACACTCAGCCACGCGGCGGACATCCTGCGCATGCTGCGGGGCAAGCCGGCGTCCAAGGCGGAAGCCGATGCGCTGGACACTTATCTCGTGACCGTGGCCGACCACGGGCTGAACGCCTCGACCTTCGCCGCACGTGTCGTGGCCTCCACCCGGGCCGGTCTGACCTCCGCGGTGCTGGCGGGGATCAGCGCGCTGAAGGGGCCGCTGCACGGGGGCGCGCCCGGCCCGGTGATCGAAATGCTGGATGAGATCGGCGAACCGTCCAACGCCCGCGCCTGGATCGAGGCGGCCCTGGCCCGCGGCGATCGGCTGATGGGCTTCGGCCACCGGGTGTACAAGGTGCGCGACCCCCGCGCCGACGCGCTGAAGACGGCGGTTCGCTGGCTGGACGCACGCCAGGGGCGGCTCGAATTCGCCGAAGCCGTGGAGGCCGCCGCCCTGGCGATCCTGCGCGAGCACAAGCCCGAGCGGTCGCTGGAGACCAACGTCGAGTTCTATACGGCGCTGCTGCTCGAAGCCCTCGACTTCCCGCCCAGCGCCTTTACCTGCGTCTTCGCCATGGGCCGGGTCGCCGGTTGGCTGGCGCATGCGCGCGAACAGCTGGCGGGCGGCCGTCTGATCCGTCCGGCGAGCCTTTATGTGGGACCCGCTCCGCGCAAGGCGGCCTGACCCTTGCGAGTCGTTAGCGCTGGCGGCCCGCGTCGCCGGCGCTAACTAGGGAGCATGTCCGCCCCTCGCCTCTCGCCGTCCGAAAGCGCCGCGCTCACGCGCCGGGTGACGTTGCTGTCGGTGGGAACCGCCGCCGTCCTGGTGACGATCAAGCTAGCGGCCTGGGTGATGTCGGGTTCGACAGCCATGCTGGCGTCGATGGCGGACTCCGGCCTGGACCTGGTCGCTTCGTTGGTCACCGCCTTCGCCGTGCGCTACGCGGTCGCACCGCCGGACGCCGAGCATCGGTTCGGTCACGGCAAGGCCGAGGCTTTCGCCAGCCTGATCCAGGCCGGTCTGGTGTTCGCCTCCGCCGCCCTGATCGCACGCGAGGCGGTCGGCGACTTCCTGACGCCGCACCCCCTGAAGCAGGAGGGGTGGGCCGTGGTCGTCATGGCCATCTCAACGGTTCTGACCGCGCTTCTGCTGGCCGCCCAGACCCGCGTCCTGCGCCAGACCGCGTCGGTGGCGGTCTCGGGCGACCGGGCCCACTACGCCTCCGACCTGGCCTCGAACATCATCGCCCTGGTGGGGATCGCCGCTTCGGCGTGGCTGGGGGTCAATGGCCTGGACGCCGCCGCGGCCCTGGTGATCGCCGCGCTTCTGCTCTGGGGCGCGGTCGGGGTCTTCCGCGAAGCGGCGGGCCAGCTGATGGACCATGAACTGCCCGACGAGCAGCGGGCCCAGATCGTCAAACTGGCCAGCGCCGACCCACGCCTGACCGACGTTCACCAGCTGAGGACCCGCGCCTCGGGCCCCTACGTCCACATCCAGATGCATGCCGATCTGGACCCCGACCTGACGCTGGAAGCGGCTCACCAGGTCATCGTCGCGGCGGAAAAGCGCATCCTCGAAGCCTTTCCCGCCGCGGACATTCTCATCCACGCCGATCCCCGGGGACGGGCCGAACCTCACGGTGGCGCGTTTGCGGAGTCCACAGCTTCAATCGGCGCCGCTCAAACGAAGTAAACGCCCCCTTAAGACCCTCAGCGTCTGTTGGGGTGGCCTCGATTCGCGTATGAGGCGCGCCCCCTTCCCCGCCAAGCCGCCATGACCGTCGAACGCATCCTACATCACTTCCCGCTCGACCCGGCCTCGCGCCAGGTCCGCCTGGTGCTGGGTGAAAAGCGGCTGGCGTTCACCGAGGTGTCGGTCCGCTATTGGGAGCGGCCCCGCGACCTGACCAAGATGAACCCGTCGGGCATGGTCCCGGTGCTGGTGGAGACGCCGCAGGGCGGCGCGCCGCTGATCCTGTGCGAACCCCGCGCGATCATCGACCACCTGGACGAGACGGTCCCGCAACCGCCGCTGTTCGCGCCCGATCCGGTCGAGCGAGCCGAAGCGCGGCGCCTGATCAGCTGGTTCGAAGGCAAGTTCGCCTTCGAGGCCGGCGGCTACATCCTGCACGAGAAGATCGAGAAGCGGCTGCTGGGCCTGGGCGCGCCCGAGCTGGCGAACCTGCGCCAGGGCAAAGAGGCGCTGAAGAACCACCTCTTCATGCTGGACACCCTGTTGCAGGCTCGCGAGTGGCTGGCGGGGCGGCGACTGTCGCTGGCCGATTTCGCGGCGGCGGCCCACTTCTCGGTGATCGACTATTTCGGCGACATGCCGTGGCGGGAGTTCCCCGCGGTGAAGACCTGGTACATGAAGATGAAGTCCCGGCCCTGTTTCCGGCCGCTGCTCAACGACCGGTGGCCGGGCCTGCACCCCGCCGGGCACTATGACGACCTCGATTTCTGACACCGCCGAAGCGCTGATCCGGGCGGAAGCCGCCGCGCTCGGCTTCGACCTCTGCCGTTTCACCGACATCGACGAGGCCTGGCCCGCCGCGGGGCGCCTGACAGCATTCGTCGACGCCGGTCGTCATGGCGAGATGGCCTGGATGTCCGACACCCTCGAGCGGCGGAAACATCCTCGCGCGATGTGGGACGGGGCGCGGTCGGCCATCGTGCTGGGCGTGAACTACGGCCCGGATCGCGACCCGCTGGAGATCCTGGCCCAGCCGACCAGGGGGGCCATCAGCGTCTATGCGCAGGGCGACGACTACCACGAGGTGATCAAGGCCCGGCTGAAAGCCCTGGCCCGCTGGATGGTCGCGACGCTGGGCGGCGAGCTGAAGGTGTTCGTCGATACGGCGCCGCTGCTGGAGAAGCCGCTGGCCGAGCGCGCGGGCCTGGGCTGGCAGGGCAAGCATACGAACCTGGTCAGCCGGGAGTTTGGCTCGTGGCTGTTCCTGGGTTCGATCCTGACGACCCTGGAGCTGGAGCCCGACGCGCGCGAGACGGCGGTCTGCGGCGTCTGCCGGGCCTGCTTGGATGTGTGCCCGACGAACGCCTTCCCCGCGCCCTACCAGCTCGACGCCCGGCGCTGCATCTCGTACCTGACCATCGAGGTGAAGGGGCCGATCCCGCGGGAATTCCGGCCGCTGCTGGGCAACCGGATCTACGGCTGCGACGACTGCCTGGCGGTGTGCCCCTGGAACAAGTTCGCGCAAGCCGGCCGCGAGCAGAAGCTGGCGTCGCGGGACGCCCTGACCGCGCCGTCCCTCGCCGACCTTGTGCAGCTGGACGATGCCGCATTCCGCGCGATGTTCGCCAAGAACCCGGTCAAGCGGATCGGCCGGGACCGGTTTGTCCGCAACGTCCTCTACGCCATCGGTAATTCCGGTGAGATCGGCCTGGCTGACGAGGCGCAGCGCATGCTGGCCGACCCCTCGCCCCCGGTCCGCGGCGCCGCGATCTGGGCCTTGTCGCGGCTGACGGGGGCTGAAACCTTGGCGACCCTGCGCCAGACGCATTGTCGGGACGAAGCCGACCCGGCCGTCCTGGAGGAATGGGCGCTCGCGCTGGATAGCTAGGGTCGCGGTCGCCCGCTTCAGGAGACGCATATGGGAGACGAGACCATGGGCGACAGAACCCATCTCACGGACGCGGCCACACTCGCGGCCGCCAACACCGCCCACTATCCGAACGAAAGCGCGGACTACCGCGCCGCGCGAAATGCCCTCCTCGCCGAGGAGATCGAGCTGCGGCGGCATCTTGAGCGCGTGGCGTCCATGCGTCGGGCTCTGCCGCCCGGCGGCGAGGTGACCGCCACCTACCGGTTCATGGGCGAAAGCGGGCCGGCCAGCCTCGCCGACATGTTCGGCGATAAGGACACCCTGGTTCTCTACAGCTGGATGTTCGGACCCGAGCGGGAGCGCTCCTGCCCGATGTGCGCCAATGTTCTGAACGCCTGGGACGCGGTGGGCGCCGATATCCACCAACAGGTCGCGCTGTCCGTGGTCGCCCGCTCGCCCATCGCGCGCCTTGTGGCCTTCAAGGCCGAGCGAGGCTGGAAGAGCCTGCCAGTGTACGCCGATCTGGACGACGCGTTCAGCCGTGACTTCCGCGCGACGGACGCCGAGGGCAAGAGCGACAACCCGGGCGTCAACGTCTTCACGCGCCGCGACGGCGTCATCCGCCACTTCTACTCCGGCGAGATGAGCGGCGAGATGGCCGATCCCGGTCAGGACCCGCGCGGGGCCCCCGACCTGTCACCCCTGTGGAGCGTGCTGGACCTGACGCCCAATGGCCGCGACCCAGACTGGTACCCGAAGCTCAGCTACTAGAAGCCGACGTCCCCAAGATCCTTCACGCGCGGCAGTTTCGTGTCCTTGTCCGAGAGCAGGGGCTCGCCGTCGAGGGGCCAGGGAATCCCCAGGTCGGGATCGTTCCAGATGACCCCGCCCTCCTCGCTGGGCGCGTAGAGGTTGTCGACCTTGTAGAAGATCTCGCACTCGGCGGTGAGCGTGCAGTAGCCGTGGGCGAAGCCGCGCGGCACCCAGAGCTGCTCGCCGCCCTCGGCGGTCAGCTCGGCGCTGACCCACTTGCCGTAGGTCGGCGAGCCGGCGCGCAGGTCGACCGCCACATCATAGATCGCGCCCCGGAGGGAGCGGATCAGCTTGCCCTGGGCGGTGTCGCCCTTCTGGAAGTGCAGGCCCCGGATGATCCCCTTGGTCGAGCTGTAGGCCTGATTGTCCTGGACGAAGGTGGTGTCGGCCGTCGTGCCGGCCAGCGCCTTCTGGCTCCAGGTCTCGGAGAACCAGCCGCGGGCATCGCCATGGCGCTTCGGCGTGATAAGCAGGACGTCGGGAATGGCGAGCGGCGTGATCGTCATGGCAATCCAGATTTAGCGGGTGACGCTGTCGCATGGCGCAGCAACAGGGCGATGACAAGGCAGAACACCTGCGCGTGACCGTCTGCGTGATCGCCTTCAACTCCGGGCCGACCTTGCGCACGTGTCTTGAGCATCTCGGCGCCCAGACCTTCCGCGATTTCGAGACGCTGGTGATCGACAACGCCTCACCCGATCCCGGCGACGCGGCGATCGCGGCCGAATTTCCGTGGGTTCGACTGATCCGCAACACCGCCAACCTGGGCTTCACCGGCGCCGGCAACCAGGGCGCCCGGGAGGGCCGCGGCCGCTGGTACGTGCTGCTGAACCCCGACGCCTACGCCGAGCCGGACTGGCTGGCGAAGCTGGTCGCCGCCGCTGAGCGCCACCCGCGGGTCACCTCGTTCACCTCGCGCCAGATGGTCGAGGGCGAACCGGGCCTGCTGGACGGCCTGGGCGATGTCATGAGCATCACCGGCATTCCGTACCGGGGCGGTTATCTGAACCCGGACGATGGCCAAGCGCGGGAGGGCGAGGTGTTCAGCCCTTGCGGCGCGGCCATGATGATCGACCGGCAGCTCTTCCTCAGCCTGGGCGGGTTCGACGAAGACTTCTTCTGCTACGGCGAGGACGTGGACCTGGGCTATCGCCTGCAGCTGGCGGGCCAGCCGACCTTGCTGGTCCCCGACGCCGTCATCCACCATGTGGGCTCGGCCTCGTCCGGCGGGCGCAAGTCGGAGTTCGCCGTCTTCCACGGCACGCGCAACCGCTTCTGGGTGCTGTTCAAGAACACCCCGGCCCTGCTGCTGCCCCTGGTCGTGCCGCTACACCTGATGGCGCTGGTGCTGATCTATCTGAAGAAGGACAACCGCCCGCACATCCGACTGATCCTGCGGGCGGTCGCCGCGGCGTTCGCAGGCGCGCCGAGGATGTTCAGGACGCGGAGAGTGGTTCAGCGGCAGCGCACCGCCAGCCTCGGCGACATCGCCCGCGCCATGACCTGGAACCCGAAGGACCTGTCCAGACGCCGCCCGGTTATCCGGCCGCTCAGGGCGCTTCGTTAGCCCACTCGATCAGGCGGCGCATGAAGGTGGCGCCGCGCTGCATCTGGGCGATCTCGACATATTCGTTGGGCTGGTGCGCCTGGTCGATGGAGCCGGGGCCGCAGATCACGGTCGAGAATCCGGCCTGCTGGAACTGACCCGCCTCGGCGGCGAAGGCGACCACGCGGGGCGGACCGTTGTCGCCGGCCATGCGGCGGGCGAAGGCCTCGGCCGCACCCTGGGCTTCGGGCCGAAACGGGGGAACGTCCGTCCGCATCTCCACCACGACGCCGGCCTCCGGCGCGCGGGCTTTCAGCGCCGCGTCCATCGCCGCGCATTCGGCCAGGAACGGCGCCACGATCTCCCGCGGCGTCCGCGGTCCCGGCGTTCGCAGGTCGAAGACGAAGTGGCACTCTCGGGCGATGATATTGTGCGCCGTGCCGCCTTGAACCTGACCGATGGTCAGGGTGGCGCCCTTCGGCGTGAACGGTGACGCGGGATCGACGTCATCCCACAGCCGCGCCGACAAGGCGTTGAGCGACCCCATCAGCTTGACCGCCTCCATCACAGCCGACACGCCCAGATGCGGCTGGCTGGAGTGGCACTCGCGCCCCGTGACGGTGACGTGGAAGGTGGCGATGCCCTTGTGGCCGTTCACGGCCTCCATGTTGGTCGGTTCCCCGACGACGACGACCGCGGGCGGCGGGAGTTCCCGGCGGATGACCTCGATCATGTGCGGGGCGCCCAGGCAGCCGATCTCCTCGTCATAGGAGAACGCGAGATGGACAGGCTTGCGCGCCGTGGCGGCCAGTTCGGGGGCGGCGGCGAGCGCGAGGGCCAGGAACCCCTTCATGTCGCACGTCCCACGGCCATACAGCCGGCCGTCGGCCTCGTGCAGTTGGAAGGGATCGGTCGTCCAGGGCTGGCCGTCCACCGGCACCACGTCGGTGTGGCCGGACAGCACCGCGCCACCCTCGGTCAGGGGCCCGATGGTCGCCAGCAGGTTGGTCTTGGTCCCATCGGCGTTGGGCAAGCGCCGATGCGGGATCGAAAGGCCGTCGAGATAGCCTTCCACCCATTCGATCAGGGCGAGGTTGGAGCCCCGCGAGGTGGTGTCGAAGCTGACCAGCTTGGCGAGCAGGGCGCGAGCGGCGGGATAGAGGTCGGCGGTCATCGCGAAGGCTTAGACCGGAAGCAAGCGGCCCTCAAAGGGAAGCGAGCGTGCAGACGTGCGCGCTTCGCGTCGGCGTTGCATTCAAAGCCAAGCTGAGCTGGTATGTCGTGGGGTGTGTGCTGGGGGGCGTATGTCTGAAATGACTTGGTTTGTGCAAGGCCGTGACGACGGGCCCAGCACTGTCGAAGGACTCGCGGCGTTAGTGCGCACAGGCGAGATCATGTCAGACACTCAGGTCAGGGATGGGGCGGGCGGAGACTGGAGCGCGGCCGGCGAGCGTCTTCCTGGTCTCTTCGCCGCACCGCCCACGGTGAGCGCATCGCCGGCGCCTGCGACCGGCTGGACCGACACCTCGCCCCATCCCTGGCGTCGCTATGCGGCCCGCATCCTCGACAACATGGTCGTGGGGCTGATGACATGGTGGATCATCGGGCTGGTCGCCTACAGCGTTGCGCCGGCGGAGTCAGAGGCCTTCTTCTCCGTCTTCGATGGACCGCTTGGCGGCATTGCCGACCAACTGCTCACTCTGCTTTGCGCCATCCCGGGGACCGCCGCGCTAATCGGACTGACGGGGCTGACCCCGGGAAAATGGATCTTTGGCGTCCGAGTGCTGCGCGAGGGGCGCCCCATCGGCTTCCCCGCCGCCCTGAACCGCGAACTGGAAATTTGGGTGCGCGGGCTGGCGTGCGGCATCCCGCTGATCTCACTGCTCACCCTTTCCAATTCCTACAACGAACTGACGACGGGCAAGCGCCGCACCGCTTGGGACCTCCGCCAGGGCAATATCGTCACGCATCGAGACCAAAGCGTTCTCGCCACTATTGGGATGTGGATCGCGGTGGGCTGCCTGATCGCCGCGGCGGCCATCGTTCGCTTCGCTTCCGCCTCGTGAGACCGGCGCGGTTTTGGTGGCTAGCGGACGGCGACGGCGCCACGCACGGCCCATTCAGCCTAGCAGAACTGCAAGCGGAGGCGGCTGCGCGCGGATTGGGGCTAACCGCGCGGATCTGGAGTGAAGGCGCGCCAGACTGGCAACCACTGGCCCAGGTGCTGCCGCGTGCGGCTCGGCGCGCACGCTGGGGCCGACCTCTGGCCATCGGGGTTGCCGCGGGTATCCAGTTCGGAGCCCTGATCCTCTGCGCGCTCCTGGTCTGGGCGCCCACCGAGGTGCGACCCGGCGCCGCGGCTCTGGCCCGGATATGGCCGCTCGCCGGCTGGACCCTGATGGTCGCCAGCCTGACGTCGGCGCTGCTCTGGTGGCGGGCCGGGCGCGGCTCGGGCGAGAACGGTGAACTGCGGGCCATCGGTACCGTGGCGATAGCGCTGACAACGATCTGTGGTATCGCCCTGGCGGCGTTCGAGCTTCACCTCGAACAGCCCGTGGTCGACAATGCCATCGGAGCGGAATTCCTGAACTACGATCTGCACGTCGATGCGTCACGGCGGCGGATCGAGCTGATCGGTTCGATCGGTCCGGGATTCGGGCCGGCGTTCGCGGCGGCCCTGGTGGAGATAAAGGACCCGGTGACGGTCGAAGTCGCCAGCGACGGCGGCCTGAGTCACGAGGCGCTGGTGGCGGCGCGCGCCCTGCAAGCTCGGCCGGGATCGACCGTCGTCGTGCGGAAGGTTTGCGCCAGCGCCTGCCTCTACCTATTGATGGCTGGCGACGAACGGATCGCCGAGGCCTCGGCGTCCCTCGATGTGCACGCTGTGGCTCCGCTGGCCGAAACCCGCAACCGGCTGATGCTCTGGTCGGCGAACACCGCTGGCGACGCTGGCGACAAATACCTGATCGAGCGTGGCCTGCCGGCCGACATGATCGAGGCGTCCAACAAGGCCGGCGCCGGTCGCGTCTTAACGCTCAGTCCGCGCGGGGCGCTGTCTGCCGGGGTTCTCACAGGCATTGAGCGCTACGGCGTACGGCTCAGCCCTGCCCAGATCGCAGTCCTGCCCCCGGTGCCAGCGCGCAGGATCCGCTCCGCCAGCGAGCCACCCTCGCCGTGGGACGACTAGCCCTGTTGAATCCGTCCCGGACCGGGCAGGACGTCGATCAGCTCGATCTTGAAGATCAGCGGCGATCCCGGCGGGATTTGGCCGGCGCCGTCTTCGCCGTAGCCCAGGTTGGAGGGAACGTAGAGGGTCCACTCGTCGCCCGGACGCATCAGCTGCAGCGCCTCCTGCCAGCCGGGGATGAGGGCCTTCAGCGGCATGGCGGCGGGCTGGCCGCGCTCATAGGAACTGTCGAAGACCGTGCCGTTCTCCAGCTTGCCTTCGTAGTGGACCTTCACCTCGTCGGAGACCTGGGGTTTCAGGCCCGTCTCCGGGCCGGAGCGGACGACCTTGTAGGCGAGACCCGAGGCCAGGACCTTCACGCCCGGTTCCTTGGCGATCTTCGCCATGAACGCCTTGCTGGCTTCGGAAGGCTGGGCGGCCGCCGCGGCCGCCGCCGGGTCCTTGGCCGCGCCCTTGGGTTGGCAGGCGGCCAGCGAGAGAGCCGCGGCGACGAGGATCAGGGTGCGCTTCATGGTCTTCAGGTCCTTAGACGACGCGCGGCGGGTAGCCGCGTTCGCGCAGCGCTTCCATCACCTCTTGGGTGTGCTTGGCGTCGCGGGTCTCGATCATCACGTCGAACTCCGCGCCCTTGGCCGGCACGTCGAGGGCGAGGCGGTTGTGCGCCACCTCGATGATGTTGGCGCCCATCAGGCCGATGATCGCCGAGACATTGGCCAGCAGGCCGGGGCGATCGTCGCCGATGATCCGCAGGCTGACGATCCGGCTCTCACGCACCAGCTCGCGAGTCAGCACCGAGGCCAGCAGACGGGTGTCGATGTTGCCGCCGGTGATCACCAGCCCGACCTTCTTGCCGCGGAACCGCTCGGGGTAGGCCAGCAGCGCGGCCAGCGACGCAGCCCCGGCGCCTTCGACCACCGTCTTCTCGACATTGCAGTACAGCGCGACGCCGCGCTCGAAGAACGGCTCCTCCACGAGCAGCACATCGTCCAGGAGCGGCCGCGCCACGGCATAGGACAGGTCGCCCACGGCCTTGACCGCGATGCCCTCGGCGATGGTCGCGCCGCCGCCGGCGACCGACATCTGAACGCCACGCATCCGGGCGGTGAACGAGGGGAACATCGCCGGCTCGACGCCGATGACCTGAATGTCCCGCTGCATGTGCTTGGCTGCGGTCGCCATGCCGGCGATCAAGCCCCCGCCGCCGATCGGGATGGGCAGAACCTCAAGGTCCGGCACATCCTGCAGCATTTCCAGCGCGACGGTGCCTTGCCCCGCCATGACGTCGGGGTCGTTGAACGGGTGGACGAACGTCAGCTCGCGCTCGTCGCAGATCTTGCGGGCGGTGGCCGAGGCCTCGTCGTAGCCGTCGCCATCGATCACCACCTCGGCGCCGTGGGCCCGGGTCTGCTGCACCTTCACGAAGGGCGTGGCCTTGGGCATGACGATGGTGACAGGGATCCCCAGCCGGGCGGCGTGATAGGCCAGCCCCTGGCTATGGTTGCCGGCCGACGCTGCGATCACGCCGCGCTTGCGGACGTTCTCGCCCAGCAGCAGCAGCTTGTTCAGCGCGCCGCGCTCCTTGTAGGCGGCGGTGAACTGGAGGTTCTCGAACTTCACCCAGACCTGGGCGCCGGTGATCTCGGAGAGGGTGCGGGAGAACCGGCAAGGCGTGCGCTCGATATGACCCTTCACCCGCTCATGGGCGGCGAGGATGTCGTCGAAGGCGAGAGTCATGTGCGCGGCCGGTTCCCGAAAAGTCGCGCAACCTAACGACGGCAAGGCGTCGGAGCAACGCCGGCGGTCGCCCCGATCACGAGACCATCGCCTGGGCGGGCCGCGCGCCGAACCCGGTGACATAGGCGTCGACCGCGTCCGCCGGCATCGGTTCGGCATAGATGTAGCCCTGGATCTGCGAACATCCGGCCCGACCCAGGCCGATCCGCTGGATCTCGGTCTCGACGCCCTCGGCGATAACCTCCAGATCAAGCGCGCGGGCCAGGTTCACAATGGCGCCAACAACGGCCTCGGCTTCCTTTTCCACGCCCAGGTTGGTGATGAAGGAACGATCGATCTTGATCTTGTCGACGGGATAGCGCCGCAGGTACGCCAAGCTGGAATAGCCGGTGCCGAAATCGTCCAGCGCCAGGTTGAAGCCCATGGCGCGAAGCTGAGCCAGGATGCGGGCGTTCCGGTCGTTTTCCTCAAGCAGCAGGCTCTCGGTGATCTCCAGCTCGATCATCTTCGGGTCGGCCTGGGTCTCCACGAGCACCCGATCGATCAGCGCCAGGAAGCCATGGCTGCGCAACTGGGCCGCGGAGATGTTGACCGCCACGCGCAAATCCGGCCAGCGCCGGCTGTCGGCCAGCGCCCGGCGCAGGGTGAATTCCCCCAAGGCGTCGATCAGGCCGCATTCCTCGGCGACCGAAACGAAGTAGGCCGGCGAGACCGCGCCCCGCTCGGGGTGGCGCCAGCGGACCAACGCCTCCACCCCCACCACACGTCGACCGCCCTGGATCTGGGGCTGGTAGACCATGGTCAGCACATTGCGATCCAGGGCGTCCCGAAGATCGTTCTCCAGGGCGTGACGCGCCTGCAGCGCGGCGTCCATGCGACCGTCGTAGATCTGGAAACACGCCCGGCCCTGGTCTTTCGCCCGGTACATCGCCACATCGGCCCGCCGCAGCGCCTCGACGGAGTCGACGTTCGGCTCCTCGATACGGGCGACGCCGATCGAAATGCTGGGGTAGACGCGGCCGAACGACAGATCGAAGGGCGTGGCGAAGCTCTCAATGATCTTGGCGGCCAGGACCTCCGGCGCGCCGATGGCGGAATTTCGCAGCAGGATGGCGAACTCGTCGCCGCCCAACCGCGCCACCGCGCCGTCCGGTTCGGCGAGCGACTTCAACCGGGTCGCGACCTGGGTGATCAGTTCGTCGCCGGCGGCGTGGCCATAGGTGTCGTTCACTTCCTTGAAGCGGTCGAGATCGAGGTTGAGAATCCCGAGCGGCCGCCCGGTTTCGGCCGTCTCGCGCAGCGCCTGCGCCAGCTGCTCGCCCATCATCGCGCGGTTGGGCAGGCCGGTCAGGTGATCGTGGTAGGCCATGTGCTTGGCCCGGCTCTCGCTGGCCATCAGCGCCTGCGCCGCCGCCCGCCCCCTAAGGAAGAGCGCGGCCACGGCCACGGCGAAGACCAGCATAGCGGTGATCACCATGGGCAGGGAGCGGTTCATGAGCCGATGCGCGGGTCGTTGCGGCGTCCAGCCCATGCGCGCCACGACCCGGCCCTGGCGATCACGGAGCCGGACCCCGGTTTCCCCTGCGTGCGCCAGCGGGCCGTCGCCGGCATGGACGTGAAAGCCTTCCAGCATGAAGCGATCGGCGAAGCCGGCCTGAAAGGCCGGCCCGAGGATGTGAGCCGTCACAATGATCGGCCCGGACCCCGACAGCTTGACCCGGCCGAAGTCGGGCTGGACCAGGCTGGCGGTGACGACGGCGGGTTCCCCGCCCAGGATGGCGATGACGCTGGCTTGGTTCGGCGCTGGCGGAGTCTGGACGGCCGATTTCGATCGGCTTGCCGTTTCCGCCTCGCGGACAGCGGCGACAAGGGGCGCGGCGACCCCCTGTATGTCCGCATAGGCGGACGCGGGACGATCCTGGCCGCGGATCATGGCGTACAGCGGGCGGTCGCGGCCGTCCAAGACGTAGGCGCGCTCGAAGCCGCTGACGTCGTGCAGATAAGCCCCGATGTTCTGGCGCGCCCAATCGGCGTCGAACCGGACGCCCAGATGCTCCACCGCCTCATCCCAGGTCGTCTGCGGGACGGCGCGACCGGCGATCTCGGCCATCCAGCCGATCATGCCGTTGGCGACCAGTTCTTCCTCACGCCGGGCGACCCGTTGGTCGGAGAGCTCGGCTGACCAGATGCGTGCGCCGATCAGGGCCGACATCAGCACCAGGGCGATGGTGACCACGAAGATGGCCGCCCTTCTTCCGAAGACGTTGATTTGCAACCGCTCAACTCCGATCCACGCCACCCGTAGGACCGGAAACTTAATAAGGTGGGAATCCTGGGAATTTTGGCTCTACATTGTGACTTGTGCGGTTTTTTGCTGATTTCGTGAATGGAGTTTTGGCCGACCGGGCGTCCATTCCGACCAATACAACCATGAATACTGCGGCGTTCCGCCACACTTGGTCGCAAACACAACGACCGAGCACGGTTGCGGCCCCCCCCCCGAACGCCAACACGTTTCCAAGGTCGGCAATCGGCCGCCGTAAGGTATGATCGCGGCGTGTCCGCTTCGCCGCCCAAACCCGCCCTGTTTCTCGACCGCGACGGCGTGTTGAACGAGGACCGGGGCTACGTGCACCGCTGGGAAGACTTCCGTTGGATCCCAGGGGCGCGCGAGACGGTGGCGGCGTTCAATCGCGCCGGCTGGCTGGTGCTGGTGGTGACGAACCAGTCCGGCGTCGGACGCGGTTACTACGCCGAGGACGACGTCCACGCGCTTCACGCCCGGATGCAGGACGACCTGGCGGCGGCGGGCGGCCATATCGACGCCTTCTACCACGCCCCGCACCATCCGGAGGCGCCGCTGGCGGCCTACCGCCACCCCGACCCGCCCCTGCGAAAACCCAACCCGGGCATGATCCTGCAGGCGTTGCAGGACTGGCCGATCGACCGCGAGGCGTCGCTGCTCGTCGGCGACAAGCCCTCGGACCTCGAGGCCGCCCTACGCGCCGGCGTCCGCGGCGTACTCTTCGATGGCGGAAACCTCGCCGACTTCCTCGCCAAGGAAGATCTGCTGCCCGGCTAGCGCAGCTCCATCTGCGCCAGCAGCCGCTCCAGCACGGCGAGTTCGTCTGCTTCGCCCGGTGGCTTGTCCCACCGGATGCGGTGGATGCGGGGGAAGCGCATGGCGACGCCGGACTTGTGGCGGGTGGATCGTTGCAGCCCTTCGAACGCCACCTCGAACACCAGGCCCGCATGGGGCTCCGCGCGCACCGAGCGGACCGGCCCGAAACGTTCCAGCGTGTTGTCGCGGACGAACTTGTCGATCTGCAGCAGCTCCTGGTCCGTGAAGCCGAAGTAGGCCTTGCCCACCGGGGTCAGCGACCTTTGGCCGGCGGCGTCCTCTATCCAGACGCCGAAGGTGTAGTCGGAGTAATAGCTGGATCGTTTCCCGTGGCCGCGCTGGGCGTACATCAGCACCGCGTCGACCAGGAACGGGTCGCGCTTCCACTTGAACCATGGCCCCTTCGGCCGGCCGGCGACATAGGCCGCGTCCCAGCGCTTGAGCATCAGCCCTTCGGCGATCTGCGGGTCGCCCGTGGGCGGATCGGCCCGGAGCGCCGCGAGCTCGGCCCAGCTGGCGAAGGGCTGCATCGGCGACAGGTCGATGCGCGGGCTGGCCTGTCGGGCCACGAAGGCCTCCAGCCTTTGCCGCCGCGCGGCGAGCGGCAGGCCGCGGGTGTCGTCATCCCCGTCCTGCAGAAGGTCATAGGCCCGGATGGCGGCGGGATAGGCGGTCATCAGCTTGGCGTCCACGGACTTTCGGTTCAGCCGCTGCTGAAGGTCGGCGAAGGGCGCGACCTTGCCCTCGCGGATGACCAGCAGTTCGCCGTCGATCACCCCCTGGTCATCGAGCGCATCGAGGATGTCCGGAAAGGTGCGGGAGATGTCGTCGCCGGTGCGGGTGTAGAGCCGTCGCACGCCGCCTTCGTTCGCCGCCTGCACCCTGATGCCGTCCCACTTCCATTCAGCGGCGTAGTCGGCGGGATCGAGCTTGGCGAAGTCCACGGCCTCGTCGATCGCCTGGGCCAGCATCACCGGCCGGAAGCGGGCGGGGTTCTCGGAGGACGGCTTGTCGGCCCGTCCCTCCAGCCAGGCGAAGAGGTCCGCATAGGGAGCCTCGAGGGCGTGCCAAAGCTCCTCGACCTCCGCCACGGGCGTCTCGCCCAGATCCGCGGCGGCCTGCTTTGCCAACCGCGCCGACAAGCCGACGCGCAAGCCGCCGGTCACCAGCTTCAACAGCGCCCACCGTTCCCGCGCCTGGGGCAATGCGTCGAGCCAGGCCTCGATCCGGCCCTGGGCCTCGGCGCGCGTAGCCGACTTGAGGCCCTCAATGACCTCGGAGAGGTCCGGTTCGCGATTGGCGCCCGGTTGGCCCGGCCAGACCAACGACACGGCCTCCGCAAGGTCGCCCACATAGTCGTACGACCAGGCGAACAGCTGCGGGTCCATCCGCGCCTCGACAGCCTTGCGGATGAAGGCCGGCTTCACCGCATCGAAGCTCAGCTCGCCGGTCAGGGCCGCCAGCGCCCATCCCCGGTCCGGATCCGGCGTGTCGCGCAGGTAGTCGCGCACCATCGTCAGCTTGGCGTTCCGCGAGGACGTCAGGGACAGCCTGTCGAGCAGTTCAGCAAAAGGGCGCATCAGTCACCGCCCTCCTCGTCCTCATAGCCCACCAGCGCCAGCGCCCGGGCGGGAATGCCGTTGAGGGTCGCCCAGCGGGCCAGGGCCTCCTCGCGGCCATGGGTGATCCACAGCTCGCCGGGGCGCAGCTCGCTGACCGTGGCGATCAGCTCGTCCCAGTCGGCGTGGTCGGAAATGACCAGCGGCAGTTCGACGCCCTTCTGTCGGGCGCGCGCGCGGATCTGCATCCAGCCGGAGGCGAAGGCGGCGATGGGTTCGGGGAACCGGCGGCTCCAGCGATCCTGCATGGCCGACGGCGGGGCGACGATGATGGCGCCCGCGAAGTCCGCCTTGCGCGCCGTGGTGGCCTGGGCCAGCGGTCCGAGGTCGATCCCGTGACGGCCGTAGAGCGCGTTCAGCCGCTCGAGCGCGCCGTGGACGTAGATGGTTTCGTCCCAGCCGGCTTCGCGCAGAAGGCGGATGATGCGCTGCGCCTTGCCCAGGGCGTAGGCGCCGATGATGTGGCTGCGCTCCGGAAACTGGGCCACCGACTTCAGCAGGCGGGCGATCTCTTCCCCGTCTGGCGGATGCCTGAAGACCGGCAGGCCGAAGGTCGCCTCGGAGATGAACACGTCGCAGGGGACCGGCTCGAAGGTCGGACAGGTGGGATCGCGCCGGCGCTTGTAGTCGCCGCTGACCACCATGGTCAGGCCCTTCCAGCGAACCACCGCCTGGGCGGAGCCCAGCACATGGCCGGCTGGGACCAGCGTCACCTCGACGGCGTCGCGCGCCACGGTGTGGCCATAGGGCGCCGCCTCCGTGGCCTGGGCGAAATCCACGCCGTAGCGTTCGCCCATGATGGCCAAGGTCTCCGGCGTCGCCAGGACGGCGCCGTGGCCGGCGCGGGCGTGGTCGGCGTGGCCATGGGTGATGACCGCCCGGTCCACCGGCCGCACGGGGTCGATGTAGAAGTCGCCCGGCGGGCAGTAGAGGCCCTCGGGCTTCGGGCAGAGCAGGTCCTGAGGTCGGATCATCGCTGTTCAATGTAGGGGCGCGGGGAAGGCTCCGCCCAGGTGCGGTTGTGATTGACTTCCAAACGCGTCGGTTCCACCCCGGACGCATGTCCGACTTCAACACCGCGCCGCTGCCCGAGCGCATGCTGATGGCGCCCCACGCTGACGCCCTGGGGATGCAACTGGTTTCCATCGAGAAGGGCCGTGGCGTCATGACCACGCCCTGGCGCGAGGAACTGGTCGGCGATCCGGAAACGGGGGTGATCGCCTCCGGCGTGGTGACGGCCCTGATCGATCACACCTGTGGCCTGGCGATCAATTCTGCCATGGGCGAGGCCATGCCCATCGCGACCCTGGACCTGCGCATCGACTACATGCGGCCGGCGGCGCCGCGCACCGGGGTCACCGCCGAGGCGCACGCCTATCGTCTGACCAGCACCATTGGCTTCGTCCGCGCCGAGGCCTGGGACGTGGACCGCGGCGATCTGGTGGCGACGGCGCAGGCCGCCTTCATGCTGAACACCCGCGGCCAGCCCCTGAAGGGTGGCGCATGAACGACAACGCCATCCGCAACCTCGACGCCTTCCTGCAGAAGGTCCCCTACGTCCGGTTCCTCGGGATGCGGGTCGAATTGGCCGGCGACGAGATGACGGCGGTGCTGCCTTTCAGCCAGCACCTGATCGGCAACCCCATGCTGCCCGCCCTGCATGGCGGGGCCATCGGCGCGTTCCTGGAGCTCACCGCGCTGGCCCAGCTGTCGCTGGCGGAGCCGACCCAGCGGGTGCCCAAGACCGTCGACATCACCATCGAGTACCTGCGCTCCGGCCGCGCGCAGGACACCTACGCCCGCGCGATCCTCCGCAAGGTGGGGCGCCGGGTCGCGAACGTGCAGGTGGAAGCCTGGCAGGACAGCCGGTCCCAGCCCATCGCCGGACTGACCGGCCATTTCCTGCTGCGGACCGCGCCCTAAGGCTTGGCGGCGGCGCGTTCCTTGGCGATCTCGGCCAGGGCGGCCTGAGCCGCGGCCTCGGCCGCCGCATCCTTGCGGTTGCGCGCCTCGATCAGCTGGCCGGTGGCCTCCATCTCCCGGACAGGCAGCAGATGGCTGTCGTCGGCGGCGATGAAGGGCTTGGTCTGGATCTGCTCCAGGACCTTGCGCTGCCGGGCGGCCTCGGGCGTGTCGCCGACGCCATAGCTGAACATGAAGTCGGCGAGCTTCTTCCGCAGGGCCGGATCCAGGTCCTTGCGCCAGACCAGCGGGTCCTCGGGGATGCGCGGCGAGCGCCAGACGATCTCGACATTGCCCAGGGTGGTCTTGGCCACGTCGGTGTTCAGCAGGCGCAGGCGGTCCATCGAGGCGGTGTTGTTGGTCGCCGCGTCCAGCATGCCGCCGGCCACCGAGAACAGGTTCGTCTCGTGGTTCGCCGAGCGCAGGGTCTTGAAGCAGGTTGCAGGGTCGATGTTCCGCGGCGCGAAGAGATAGGTCATGGGGGCCAGGGTGCCCGAGGTGGACTTGGCGTCGCCCATGCCGAAGTTGACCGTCCTGTCGCAGGCCAGGATCTTGTCGAGGGTCAGGCCCGAGCCCTTCTTGACGATGATCACGGCCTCATAGCCGTCGATGCCGGTGGGGTTCACGGACCGGGCGAAGACTTCGCCGTTCGCCCGACGCACAGCCTCAAGCCCCGACTGGTTGGTGAACCACCCCAGGTCGGTCTGCTTGAACCGCATGCCCTCGATCAAGGCGGTGTAGTTCGAGCCGTAGAAGGCCTTCACCGGCCGGCCGATGGCCTTGGACATGTCGGCCAGGAACGGCGCCCAGTCGGCCTCGGCGCTGGTCTGGCTTTCGGCGGAGAGGATCGAGAACACCAGCTCCTTGCGTTCGACCGGCTTGGGGGGACTGCAGCTCGCCAGGACAGCGGTGGCGGCCAGCGCCAGGATGATACGGCGGTTCATCGTCCCTCCAAGGGCGGCAGCGTCACGGCCACCACCTCCCGCTTTTCGCGGTTGATTCCATACAGCACCCGGGCAGCGCCCCGGTCGAAGGCCACTGCCTGCCCCGCGATCGGCGCGGGGATGGTGGCCACATGGTTCAGCACCGAGCCGATCCGCGGCAGTTCCAGAACATAGACTTCGGGGGCGTCATGGCCGGTCACATAGAGACGACCGTCCGCGCCCCAGGCGCCGCCCGACGCGCTGCGCGGCTTGAGCCTGGCCAGAACGCTGTCGGGGAAGGTCCAGACGCCGGTGACCCGCCACTTGTCGTCGAACTTCAGCAGGGTGGTGAAGCGGTGGTCGCGGCCCGGCTCGCCGCCCCGTCCGTCATAGTTGGCGAAGCCGGCCCACCAGGCGTTGTCCCGCCGGTCGACCCAGGTCAGCGACCCCGGCTGCGGGCTGATCGCGATGGAGCGCAGCCAGGTCAGGGTCGCGGGGTCGAAGACCTCGACCGAACTGCGCATCGGGGTCTCCGGGTAGTTGGAGCTGGCGCATACCAGCTCGGCCCCGATGACCGCGCAGGAATTCAGGTGGGGAAAGGTCGCTGGATCGCCCGACCACGCGGCGACCTTTTGGCCCGTGGCGCGGTCGTACTTGGCGATGGCCGAGTTATCGATGGCGTAGATGAAGCCGGCGTCCACCGCGACGCCCTGGTTCGCCTCCGGCGCGGGCAGGCGCGACAGAACCTGGGCGGGCGCCAGCGTCAGGGCCGCGGCGGCGATCAGCTCAAGCACGCTGCAGCCCCGCCACGCCATCCTCGACCACGAACCGCGCCAGGTCGCGAGCGGGCGAGCTGGGGACTAGGGCGTTGTCCACGCCGCGGAAGGTCACCGTGCACGCCTTCTCGGTGAGGTCCGCCAGGCCATAGCCCCGGGTCTCGCCATCGCCGAACTTCAGATCCGGAGACACGCCCAGCATGCCGCGGATGACCTCCTTGGACCGACCAAGCGAGCTGATCGACCCACCGACGAACTCGCTCGCCACAGGCTTGCCGCCCGGCTCCAGGGCGAGGTCGCCGGCGAAGAAGCAGTGGACGTCGCCGCCCAGAACCACCGGATTCGACGTCTTGGCGTCGCGCCAGCCCTCCAGGATCCGACGGCGGGTCTGGTCGTAGCCATCCCAACCGTCGTTGCTGACCCGCTGGTCGGGCGTGATCACCGGATTCATCAGGGTCTGCTGGCCCAGGACATTCCAACGGGCCGACGTGTCGCGCAGCTGGCGCTGCAGCCAGGCCTCCTGCGGCGCGCCCAACATGGATCGTTTGGGATCGAAGCGCTCGGGGCAGGCGGCGGGGATCAGCTTGGTGTTGGCGGCGTTGGCTTGGGCGTCGCAGCTCCGGTGAGCCCGGTACTGCCGGTCGTCGATCAGGGCCAGGCGAGCCAGCTGGCCCCAGTCCATCGCCCGGTAGAGCCGCATGTTTGGCCCCACGGGCCGGGCCGCACGACGGAGCGGCATGTTCTCGTAGTAGGCCTGATAGGCGGCGGCGCGACGCTTGAGGAACTGGGCGACGGGCGGATTGGACCTGTCCTGGTCGCCGCCATAGTCGTTGGTCACCTCGTGGTCGTCCCACATGACCACCCAAGGCGCGCAGGCGTGCGCCGCCTGGAGGTTGGGGTCGGCCTTGTACCAGGCGTAGCGCTGCCGATAGCTGGCAAGGTCCTGCGCCTCGACGTCGGGGTGCGGTCGGAGCGCGTCCTTGGACGTCTTCTTCTCGTAGATGTAGTCGCCCAGGAACATCACCAGGTCGGGCGCCTGGCCGGCAAGGTCGGCGTGGGCGGAATAGTAGCCGGACTCCCACTTCTGGCAGGAGCCATAGGCGATGCGGAGGCGGTCGACCCTGGCCCCCGGCGCGGGCGCGGTGCGCGTGCGACCGACCGGGCTGGCGTGGCCGCCCGCAGTGAAGCGGTACCAGTAGTCGCGGTCCGGCCGGAGACCCCCGAGCTCGACGTGAACGGAATGTCCGGCCTCGGCGACCGCCAGGGTCTCGCCCCGCCGCACGGTCCGCGTCAGCCTCTCGTCCTCGGCGATTTCCCAGGCGACGCGCACGGGCGCGCGATCCATCCCGCCGCCGATGGCCTGGGGGTCGGTCACCAGACGCGTCCAAAGCACGACCCCGTCCGGCGACGGCTCGCCCGAGGCGATTCCGACCTGAAACGGGTCCCTGGCCAGACGGGTCTGGGCGACGGCGCTGGTCCAGGCGCTGGGCGACAACGCGGCGCCGGCCAGGGCCGCGGCTTGAAGGATGAGCGCCCGGCGCGAGGTGACGGCTGAATCCATGGGCTACCTTGGCTGTCCGACCCCGCCCCTCGCAAGCCCGCGGCCGATCATTTCACTGCGACAACCGGGAGCGTCATGGAAACGACCTCGCGGTTCGGCCGGCTGATGCCGAACAGGACCCGCGGCGCGCTCCGGTCAAAGCCGATCGCCTGGCCTTCGATCGCCGCCTCGATCGTCGCCACGTGGTCCAGCTTTGACCCGCCCTGGGGCAGACGCAGCACGTAGAGCTCGGGATGATCGTGGCCCGTGACATAGAGCAGACCATCGGGACCCCAGGCCCCGCCGGACGAACTCATCGGCGCGAACCGGTCGGTGACCGAGGTCGGGAACGACCAGCTCTCCATCCGCCGCCACTGGTCGTCGAAGGTCACGAGCTGGGTGTAGGCGTGGCCGCGGCCGGGCTCGCCACCCTTGCCGTCGTAGTTGGCGAAAGCCGCCCACCAAACCCCGTCCTTGCGGTCCAGCCAGGTGAGCGACCCGATCTGCTGGCCCAGCGACACGGTCCGACGGTGAACCATCCGCACGGGATCGAAAATCTCCACCGAACTGGTCATCGGTGTCTCGGGGAAGTTCGAGTTCACGCAGACCAGATCGCGGCCGATGATCTCGCAGGAGTTGATATGCGGAAAGCGCGCCTTGTCCCCGGACCACTCCGCCACCTTGGCGCCGGTCGCCTTGTCGTACTTGGCGATGCGGGAGTTCGCGACCGCATAGAAATGGCGCGCGTCGACCGCCACGCCCTGGGTGGCCTCCGGCGCCTTCCAGCGCCGGACCACCTCGGATTTCAGCACCGGCGGAGCCTGGGCCAGCGACGGCGCCGCCAGCAGCGTCAGGCTGGCGGCGAGAAGGGTCCGGAGCATCAGAAGTTGGCCGCCACGCCGACCCAGTAGGTGCGACCGTAGTTCGCCCACTCCTGCAGGTTCCGCTGGTTCGGTCCGGTCACTTCCTGGCGGCCGGTGTTGGAGAGGTTCTGGCCTTCGGCGAACACCGTGAAGTGATCGTTGAAGCGCCAGCTGACGGACGCGTCGAAGCTGTGGCGGCCCTTCCAGTACTGGTCGGAGTTGGGGACAGCGTCGACGATCGTCTCCAGGAAGCCGCCGATGTAGTTGTGCGACACCCGGGCCTCGAAGGGTCCGCGCTGATAGTAGATCGACTCGTTGGTGGTGATCTCGGGCTGCTGGAACAGGCTGCGGTCGCGGCGGCCGGCGCTGGTGATGTAGGTCGCCTCGCTGTCCACCAGGGTCAGGTTGCCGTTGAACCCGAAGCCGTTGAACGGCTCCGGCAGGAAGGTGAAGGCCTGCTGGACCCCAAGCTCCAGGCCCTTCAGCTTGACGCTTTCCGCATTGCGCGACGTGCGCACCTGCACGGATTCGACGCCACGGCCGATATTCAGCTGTTCCGTCGAGCTGAGCGTGAAGATCTCGTTCTTGATGTCCTTGTGGAAGACCGCCAGCGAGATCAGGCCGTCCGGCGGGTAGAACTCCACCGACAGGTCGAAGCCTTCGCTCTCGCGAGGCTTCAGGTCCGGGTTGCCCCGGGTCAGGATCGCCTGGGCGCCGTCGAAGGTGACGTTCTCGGCGCCGGCCAGCTGGCCGAAGTCCGGCCGGCCGATCGTGTTGGTCCAGGCGGCGCGGACGATCAGGTCGTCGCGCAGCTTCCACTGCAGGTGGAGACTGGGCATCCAGTTGCCGTAGTCGCCATCGTTGGTCACCGGCGTGATCACGCCGCTCGCCACGCGGTTGACGTTGGCGCGGACGTCGGTGCGCTCGTAACGCAGGCCGCCCAGCACGGTGAAGGCGCCGAATTCGTAGCTGGCCTGGGCGTAGCCGGCCAGGACGTCCTCCTTGACCTTGTAGTCGCCGGTGGGGGCGCTCACCGTGGTGATGAAGCGGCTGCGGTTGGCGTTGAAGAATTCCATCGCCTTGTCCGCGTCGATGCGCGGGTTCAGCAGATACCGGCCGGCGATCAGCTCGGTCGGTCCGGCCCCAGCGACGGCCGCCAGGGTGTAGGGGAAGCTCGCCTGGTTCACCGTGTAGTTGGTCTGGCGGGAGATGAACTTGCGCAGGGTCGAGCGGGCCACGCCGCCGATCTTGGCCTGCAGCCGGTTCTCGCCCTGATCCTGGTCGAAGGTCAGGTTGAACCGCCCCTGATAGGCCTGCTCGTTCGTCGCCGTCAGGGCGTCGCGGTGCTGTTGCAGATTGTAGTTGGCCGGGTTGCGATAGGCCGCGTCATTGACCGGCGTGAAGACCGGGAACAGTGGGTTTGAGGTGTTGTAGTTGAACGCGTAGTTGGCGCCCTGCGCGTCCACGGTGCGGAATTCCACCGAGTGGTTCGGCACGTCGAGGGCGGCTTCCGAGACGATCAGATCGCCGTCGGCCTTCCATTGGGGGACGAAGGTCCATTCGAAGCTGGCGCGGCCGATATCGATCTCGCGGTTGGTGATCGGCTGGTTCAGCTGGATGACGCCGCGGCCACGGGCGAACGTGCCGGACGTCGCCGTCTGGTTGGTGACGTTGCCCAGCGGCTCGAGGCGGTTTTCGATCCGCTCCTCGTCGTCCTCCATCTTGGCGTAGAGGGCGGAAACCTCGGCGCGGAAATCGTCGGTCGGCCGGTACTCGACCTTGCCGTTCACGCCCTTCCGCTGCTTGGTGTTGTTGTACCAGAACAGCCGCTGGAAGGCCGGCACCTGGATGCCGTTGCCCGTGGGCGCGCCCGAGCTCACCGGAGCGCCGGCGGCGGTGTATTCGCGCACCGACGGGTCCTGGCTCTCGACCTGCGGGATGTCGTAGTCGAGCTGCTCGAACGACCCGCCGATGACGACGCCCCATTCATCGTCGACGCCGAAGGTGCGGCCCGCGGCGGCGGCGAGGCGGAACGACGGCTTATCGTTGCGTACGTCGCCGTGGTTCTCGTAGTGGCCGTAGGACCCCATCATGTTGAGGAACGGGCGGCCCGCGTCGAAGGCGCTGCGGGTGGTGACGTTGACGACGCCGCCGATGGCGTTGCCGTCGTTCTCCGGGGTCACCGTCTTGATGACTTCGAGACGGCCGGCCATCACCGACGGGACGATATCCAGCGGCACGGTGCGGCCGCTTTCGTCGACCGATCCCACCAGGGCGCCGTCGACCGTGGTGCGGTTGTAGGTCGAGCGCAGGCCCCGGATGGTGGGAAAGCGCGGCTCGCCCTGGTCTTCCATGATCGACACGCCGGGAATGCGGCGCAGCGCGGCGGCGGTGTTGTGATCGGGCAGCTTGCCGATGTCGTCGGCCGAAACCACGTCGGCGACCACGAATTCCTGCTTCTTGACCGCGATCGCCGCGCGCTGGGCTTCGCGCTGGCCGGTGACCACGATCTCCTCGACCTGGGCCTCGGCGGCGGCGGCGTCGGCGTCGGCGGCCCGGGCCGGAGCGGCCAGCGCGAACGCCAGCGCCAGGCCGGAAACGGACAGGAGAACCTCGCGCTGTCGCAGACCACGCGCCGACCTATTCACCAGCATCACACACCCCCGAAAATCGATGTGCGCCGCATACGGCCTAGCCGTGACGACGCCGCGACAGCTGCGTGAAGGTCGCGCGACACCCGATTGCGCTTGAGGCCGCGGCCGTCAGGGGTTAGGCCGCGCGCCATGCTTCAAGGCCCGAACCTTCAAGGACTGTCCCACCAAGCGCGCGACGCCAAGAGCTGGCCGTTCGAACAGGCGCGGCTGCTGCTGGACCGGATCACCCGACTGCGCCTCTCCGACGGCGAGCGCGACCTGGCCATGGCCCTCTTCGCCCAGGGCAAGTTCGCGGAGGCGGTCCAGACCCTGCCCGCCCTGGCGAAGTCGGTCGTCTTCCAGTGCGGCTATGGCGCGTCCGGCCTGCCGCACCTGGGCACCTTCGGTGAGGCCACCCGTCCGACCATCGTGCGCAACGCCTTCCGTGCGCTCACCGAAGACGCGATCCCGACCCAACTGATCGTCTTCTCCGACGACATGGATGGCCTGCGAAAAATCCCGGACAACGTGCCCAACAAGGCGATGCTCGAAGAGGATCGCGACAAGCCGGTCACCTCGGTCCGCGACCCGTTCGGCGAGTACGAGAGCTTCGGCGCGCACAACAACGCCCGCCTGCGCGCATTCCTCGACGGCTTCGGCTTCGAGTACACGTTCATGAGCTCGACCGAGACCTACAAGTCCGGCCGGTTCGACGAGGTTCTGCTGCGCATCCTTGCACGGTTCGACGCCGTGCAGGCGATCATGCTGCCGACCCTGGGCGAGGAGCGCCGCGCGACCTACTCGCCCTTCCTGCCCATCAGCCCCAAGACCGGGCGCGTGCTGCAGGCAGCGACCGTCGGTCGCGACGTGGAAAAGGGCACGATCACCTTCCACGACGAGGACGGCGAGCTGACCGAGGTCCCCGTCACCGGCGGTCACGTGAAGCTGCAATGGCGGCCCGACTGGGCGGCGCGCTGGACCGCGCTGGAGGTCGACTTCGAGGCCTCGGGCAAGGATCTGGTCGACAGCGTCCGGGTGTCGAACAAGATCGTGAAGGCCCTGGGCGGCGAGCCGCCGGAGGCGTTCCACTTCGAGCTCTTCATGGACGAGAACAACCAGAAGATCTCGAAGTCCAAGGGCAACGGCCTGACCATCGAGGAGTGGCTGCGCTACGGCACGCCCGAGAGCCTCACCTACTACATGTACCAGTCGCCCAAGTCGGCGAAGCGGCTCTATTTCGACGTCATCCCCAAGGCGACGGACGAGTATCTCCAGCAGATGGACGCCCTGATCCGCAAGAAGGCCGACGGCGACAACAGCGCCCAGCTGGACAACCCCGCCTGGCACGTCCATCGCGGCCATCCGCCGGAAAAGGGCTCACCGGTCAGCTTCTCGCTGCTGCTGAACCTGGTGTCGGCGGCCGACGCCTCGACCAAAGAGCTGCTGTGGGCCTTCATCGGGCGCTACCTGCCCGGCGCGACGCCGGAGAGCGAGCCTCTGCTCGATAAGCTCGCCGGCTATGCGATCCAGTACTACGAGGACTTCGTGAAGCCCGCGAAGCGCTTCCGCGCGCCGACCGATCAGGAACGCGCGGCGATGGAAGCTCTGGTCGCCAAGCTCCAGGCGCTGCCGCCTGGGGCCGACGCCGAAGCCATCCAGAACGAGGTGTTCGAGGTCGGCAAGGCGGCTGGGTTCGAGCCGCTGCGCGCCTGGTTCTCGGCCCTCTACGAAGTGCTGCTGGGCCAGAGCCAGGGGCCCCGGTTTGGCTCCTTCACCGCGATCTTCGGCATCGACCGTACAGTGGATCTCATCCAGCGCGCGCTGGCGGGCGAACTGGTCGCCGCCTGACGGCGGCTGCGCGAATCTGCCGCAATCGCGATTAAGGCTTCCTGGCCCCGAAGCCCGCATGCTGGCGGCGACGTCGAAGGGCCAGCTAAGTGACCGAGTATCGTGAGATCGCGCGCCTGCGCAGCCTGCAGGCCTTCCGAATTCTCGACACGCCCCCCGATGAGGCTTTCGACCGCCTGACCCAGCTCGCGGCCGAGCTGTTCGACGCGCCGATGGCGACCGTCACGCTGATCGATGCGGAGCGCCAATGGTTCAAGTCCCGGGTGGGGGTGTCCCCGGCCGAGACGTCTCGCGACGTCGCCATCTGCGCGCACGCGATCGAACTCGACCCCCATGCCGTCATGGTGATCGAGGACGCCAGCCGCGACGGCCGGTTCGCCGCAAATCCCCTGGTCGCCGGCGAACCCAACGTTCGCTTCTATGCCGGGGCGGTCCTGACCGCGCGGGACGGACAGAATCTGGGAACGCTCTGCGTCCTGGACGACAAACCCCGGCCAAATCTCACCGCCGCTGAGGCCCGCCGTTTGCGCGCCCTGGCCCGCGTGGTCGTCGACGAGCTGGAATTGCACCGCGCGAACCAGGAAGCAGCGGAACATCGCCGTATCATGGCTCTGGCCGAGCAGGTCTCGGGCGTCGGCAGCTGGCGGCTGCACATCGAGAGCGGCATGATCACGTGGACCGACGAGGTCTATCGCATCCATGGCGTCACCCGCGAGACCTTCGATCCGGCGCTGGATGACTGCCTCGCGTTCTATGCGATAGAGGATCAGGCGCTCGTCTCGGACCATATCGTCAACGCCATCATTACCGGTGAGGGCTTCACGTTCGACCGGCCCGTTCGGCGACGGGACGGCGCCGTGCGCGACGTGATCTGCAAAGCGGCCTGCGAGACCGACCACGCCGGTAAGGTCATCGCGCTCATCGGCGTCTTCCAGGACATCACCGAGGACAAGCAGCAGGCGCGCGCCCTTCACGCCGCGCGAGCGGCTGCCGAGTCCGCCGCAGCGACGAAGGCGGAGTTCCTGGCCAATATGAGCCACGAGCTGCGCACGCCCCTGACCAGCATCGTCGGCTTCACCGGCCTGATGGCCGCTCAGCCCGAGCTTTCGGACGTCAGCCGCGGCTTCGTGGATCGTGTGGCGGACGCCAGCCGCGCCCTGCTGACGACCGTCAACGACCTCCTCGACTTCTCGAAGCTTGAAGCCGGGCACGTCGCCATCGCGCCGGAGGCCACCGACCCGGCGCGTGTGTGCCGCATGGCCCTCGACCTGTTCACGCCTCAGGCCGACGAGAAGGAACTGGCGCTCACCCTCGTCAGCGACCTCGCCGACGGCCTGCGGGTCGATGTGGACCCCGATCGCCTGCGCCAGGTGTTACTGAACCTGTTGAGCAACGCCGTGAAGTTCAGTCCGTCAGGGGAAGTGCGCCTGCAGGTGGGTCATGCGGATGCGCGCCTGCGGATCGAGGTCGCCGACACCGGCCCCGGGCTCACCGCCGCCCAACAGGCGCGACTGTTCCAGCGGTTCGCCGAGGTCGATGCCGCGCTCGCGCGCTCGGCTGGGGGGACCGGCCTAGGGCTGGCCATCTGCAAGGGCCTTGTCGAGGCCATGGGCGGGGAGATCGGCGCCACGTCGGCGCGCGGTCAAGGCAGCCGCTTCTGGTTCGAAATCCCGGCGCCGATCGCGACGGAGCCCCAGATGGCGCCGTTGATCGTCGGGTCCGGCGTCGCGCCGACGCCGGGTCTTCGCCTGCTCGTCGTCGACGACCATCCGGCGAACCGCGAACTGGCGCGCCTGTTCCTGGCGGACGCCGGTGTCGAGGTGACCGAAGCCGACGGCGGCGTCGCGGGTGTAGAAGCCGCCCAGCTCCAGCCGTTCGACGTCATCCTGATGGACCTGAACATGCCCGTGATGGGCGGGCGACAGGCCTGTCGCACGATCCGCGACGGCGACGGCCCTAACCGCACCACGCCGATCCTCGCCTTCTCCGCCGCCAGCGACCGGGACATCGATCGACGCGAACTGGACGCCGCCGGGTTTCAAGGGCTGGTGAGCAAGCCCGTCGACCCCGCCGACCTCATCGCCGCGGTCATCGGCGCCACGGCCTGTGAACCGCAACCCGTGGCGTCGAGCTTGCGCCGGCTAGGTTAGACGCTCGCCGTCAGTCCTCGTCGCTGCCGATCGGCATTCCCGGCGGCGCGTCGGGGCGGCGCTGGCCCTGAGCCAACACGCGGCCCAACTCGTCCTTGTCGGCGATCAGCGCCGCCAGGGTCAGTCGATGCGCCCGATCCGACGGGTCCGCGCCAGGCGCGCCCTTGAGCTTCGTCCCGAGGTCCGTCAGGCGCTGGCCGATTTCGGCGCGCGCGGCCGGCGAGACGTCGGCGCGACGGCTGGCGGCGGCCAGCTCCAGCACGGTCCGGGTCTGAATCCGTCGCGCCACTTCGGCCAGCCGGCCGCCAGCCGGGGCGAACGCTTGGGCCAACAACCGGTCGGTCACCTCGCCGACGCCGGGCTGATTGGCGTCGCGCCGGTGCTGATCGGTCAACCGCGCCAGGCGGTCCGGGGCCAGGAGAGCGTCCAGCACAAGCCCTGCGCCCACATCCGCGGCCATCAGACTGTCGAACACGGGGCCGCCCGCGCCGTCGAACACCTCGATGGCGTACTGGCGGTCCACGTCGCCGGACTGGCCGGATGACAAGAGGGGGATCAGGGCTTCCGGCGTGTCCAAGGCTTCGGGGGCCATGGCGGCGAGCAGGCCGCTCAACGCCGCCCGCTGGGCCGCAGCCGGGGCCAGGTTGGCCTGCATCCCGGCGTCGCCCTGGACGGCGTACGTGAAGTCCACGCCGCCCAAGACCTTCGCCGCCGCCTCCAGCTGATAACGGTGCAGCAGATAGATCGGGACGTACTTGCGCTTCAGCGCCTGGGCCGCCTCGCCAGGACGCAGGGCTTGAGGGCCGAACCGGTCGATCGCGACGCGGCGGACGGCAAGGACGCGGGCCAGCTCGGCCACCGGATCGGCGCCATCGTCCCAGATGGCGCCATGGGGCTGGCCCGAGCCGATGGGCCGCGCCTCGGGATCGGCGGTGTACCGCAGGGTCCGTGACGCCTTGAGCGCCTTGGCCGTAGGATCGCCGTCGCCGTACAGCCAGTCCACGATGAAGTCGTCCCACTTGCCGACGCCCACGCCATAGGCGTCGCTGAGATCGATCTTGCCGTCGGTCAGCTTCACCCGCGGCGCCGGGTAGTCCATCACCGAGGCGCGGTCCTGGCTGGAGGCGGCGAAGTTATGGGCGAACCCCAGGCTGTGGCCCACCTCATGGGCCGACAGCTGGCGGATGCGCGCCAGGGCGACCTGGATCGGATCGTTGGGTCCGCCCTTGCCGCTGGCGTCGGCGCCCACCAGGCCTTCGAAGATCAGCATGTCCTGGCGCACGCGCAGCGAACCCAGCAACACCGAGCCCTTGACGATTTCGCCCGTGCGCGGATCGGCCACCACCTGTCCGTAGGACCAGCCCCTTGTGGCGCGGTTCACCCAGTTGATCACGTTGTAGCGGACATCCAGCGGATCGGCGCCCTCGGGCATGATCTCGACCCGGTACGCATCCTTGTAGCCGGCCTTCTCGAACGCCGTGGCCCACCACTGCGCGCCCTCCTGCAAGGCGGTGCGGATCGGCTCGGGGGCGGCGCGGTCCACGTAGAAGACGATGGGCTTCTTGACCGTGGAGACGGCGGCGGCGGGGTTGGTCTTCTCCAGGCGGAAGCGCACGGCCAGACGCTGGACGATGTCCTGATCCAGGGGCGCGGCGTAGTCGAGCACGATGCGATCGAAGGCGCCCGAGCGCGGATCGAAGGCGCGCGGCTGGAAACCTGGTTCCGGGAGTTTGATCAGGCTGTGGCGCACCGTCAGGGTGATCAACTTGGGATCCGGCGCGATGTTGCGCGTCTCCGGCCCCGGGGTGTCGGAGGCGAAGGTCTGCAGGGCTTCAAACTCGACGTTCTCGGGGAACACCTTGACCGCCGCCTGATCGACGACCGACAGCTCGCTGACGGCCTTGTAGCCGGGCTCGCCGGACTGCTTGAGCGCGTCGGCGATCCCCATCACGTCGCGGGCCAGGAAGCCCGACATGTCCACCACCAACCGGCCGTCCGCCAGGGTGCTCTCGATCTTGCCCGCCCAGACCACCGAGGTCGCGAAGGCCTCGCGCGCCGCGGCCTGTTCGGCGCTCGGCGCCCCTGCAGCGCGGAACCTGGGGTTTTCAAACTCGGCCAGCACCTTGCCGCCGACCCGGCGGAAGGCCAGCACCTGGGTGTCGCCCAACCGCGCCCGATCCAGCCCTACGGGCGCGGACCCCAGCCCCGTCTTCAGGGCCGAGACATAGAGATAACGCCCGGCGACGCCGTCCTTGTCCGGCGCCGGCAGCGCGACCAGGACCCGCCCCTTCGCCGCATCCACATAGACCGGGACGAGGCCATCCTGCCGGGCGAGGCCCGCGACCGCGTCGGCCGGCGCAACCTTGTCGCGCGCCATGCTCGGACCCGCCGTCGCCAACGCCAGCGCCGCGGCGCAACCCAACAACAGTCGTTTCACAGCAATCCCCCAGGCGAACAGGCCGCGACGCTAGCCAGCCTTGCGCGTCGCATCCAGAGGCCCGCGCCCTCAACGCGCCGCAATTCGGATGATGCTTACGCTGCGAAAGCCAGACGCCATTTTTCGCCTCACCGGATGCGCGAGTGCCCTTGACGTAAACGGAAGCCAGGATCACCCTCATTATCAACGATAACTAAGGGAGGACTGCATCATGCCCACAGATCTGCGCCGCCCGGCCCGGACCTATACGATCCGCCAGCTGTGCCTCGAGTTCAAATGCACCCCGCGCGCCCTGCGCTTCTATGAAGACAAGGGCCTGCTCAATCCCGCGCGGGATGGGATGAACCGGGTCTACACCTATCGTGACCGCGGCCGACTGGTGCTCATCCTGCGCGGCAAGCGCGTCGGCCTGTCGCTCAGCGAGATCGGCGAGATCCTCGATCTCTACGAAGCCGACGACTCCGGTGCGCAGCAGGCCGCCAAGAGCCTGCGGAAATTCCAGGAGCGCATCGTCGCCCTCGAACAGCAGAAGACCGATATCGACGCGGCGATCGCCCAGCTGCAGAGCGGCATCGACGCCATGGAAAAGCGGTTGGTCAAAACTCGGCCCGACCTGCTGCCGCGCGCCGCCGACTACGACCAGATGCTCCGCCGCCAGCTCGACGGCATGGAGGCCTAGAGCGATCTGCCAGACGCGGATGGCCGGGTTCGCCCGGCCATGACGCGCGGTAAGCGGCGTGGTATCGCGCTCGAACCGACTCCGATCCCGTCGTTCGAGGTTTGCGATCCCCATGACCTATCAGGCCCCCGTCCGCGACTATGCCTTCCTCCTGCGCGACGTCCTGCAGCTTGAGCGCTACGCCAACCTGCCCGCCTTCGCCGACGCATCCATGGACACCGTCGACGCCATCCTGGACGAGGCGGGCAAGTTCACGTCCGAGGTGCTGGCTCCACTGAACGGCGTCGGCGACAAGCAGGGCTGCGCCTGGAACCCCGACTTCACCGTCAAGACGCCCGACGGCTTCAAGGACGCCTACGCCAAGCTGGTCGAGGGCGGCTGGCCGGCGCTGGGGTCCGACCCGGTCTACGGCGGCCAAGGGCTGCCCAATGTCGTGAACGTCGCCTTCTCCGAGATGAGCTCCTCGGCGAATATGGCCTTCTCGATGTATCCGGGCCTGACCCACGGCTGCTACTCGGCCATCCACGTCGGCGGCAGTCCGGAACAGAAGGCCCTCTATCTGCCCAAGCTGTGCTCGTTCCAGTGGGCCGGCACCATGAATCTGACCGAGCCCCACTGCGGCACCGACCTCGGCCTGCTGCGGACGAAGGCCGTTCCGCAGGCGGACGGGACCTACAAGATCACGGGCCAAAAAATCTGGATTTCGGGCGGGGAGCAGGACCTGACCGAGAACATCGTGCACCTGGTGCTGGCCCGCATCGAGGGGGCGCCGCAGGGCACACGGGGCATCAGCCTGTTCATCGTGCCGAAGTTCATCCCCGACGCCGACGGCAATCCGGGGGCGCGCAATTCGGTGAAGTGCCTGGGCCTGGAAGAGAAGATGGGCATCCACGGCAACGCCACCTGCGTCATCAGCCACGAAGAAGCCACCGGCTGGCTGATCGGGGAGGAGAACCGCGGCCTGAACCTGATGTTCGTGATGATGAACGAAGCGCGGCTCGGCGTGGGCTTGCAGGGCGTGGCCCAGGCCGAGGCCGCCTATCAGGCCGCCGCCGCCTTCGCCAAGGACCGGTTGCAGGGTCGCTCGCTCACCGGACCGAAGAACCCCGACGGTCCCGCCGACCCGATCATCGTCCACCCCGACGTGCGGCGGATGCTGATGGACGCCCGGGCGATCGTCGAGGGCGGTCGCGCCTTCATGGCTTGGACCGCCCTGCACGGCGACCTGAGCACGGCCAGCCCGGACGAGGCGGTCCGCCAGAAGGGTCGTGATTACATGGCCCTGATGACCCCGGTGGTGAAGGCGTTCCTGACCGACCGCGGCTTCGATGTCTGCTCCGACGCCATGCAGGTGCACGGCGGCTCGGGCTTCACCGAGCACTTCCCGGCCAGCCAATACCTGCGCGATGTCCGCATCGCCCTGATCTACGAAGGCACCAACGGGGTTCAGGCGCTGGACCTGGTGGGTCGCAAGCTGGCGGCCGACGGCGGGCGGGGGGTGATGAGCTTCTTCGCCGAGCTGGACGCCTTCATCGGCGCCGAAACCGATGCGCGGATGAAGCCCTTCACCGAGGGCCTCGCCAAGGCGAAGGCCGAACTTCAGGACGCCACCATGTGGCTGATGCAGAACGGCCTGGCCAACCCCGACAACGCCGGCGCGGCGTCGACCAACTACCTGCATCTCTTCGGGCTTACGGCCCTGGCCTATATGTGGTCGCTGCAGGCCAAGGCGGCGCTGGCGCGGATCGCCGGCGGCGACACCGATCCCTTCTACGAGACCAAGCTGGTGATCGGCCGCTACTACATGGAGCGCATCCTGCCGGAGACGGGCGGCCACCTGGCCAAGCTCAAGACCGGCTCGGAGCTGATGATGACGCTTCCGGCGGACGCCTTCTAGGACGGGGGACGCGATGGCGAGCTACCGCGCGACGATCGACTGGTCGCTGGAGCCGGGCGGCGATTTCCTGAATGGCCGCTACAGCCGCGGCCATGTGGTGGATTTCGCCGCGCACCGGATGCCGGCCACCGCCTCGCCGCACGTGGTCGGCAAGTGGGCGCAGACGGGCTCGGTCGATCCGGAAGAGATGCTGGTCGCTTCGCTGTCGTCCTGCCACATGCTGACCTTCCTTCACATGGCCCGGCTGGAAGGGTTCGCCATCACCCGTTACCGGGACGCGGCCGAGGGCGTGATGGAGACAAACGCCGCCGGCGTACTGTGGGTCAGCAAGGTCACCCTACGCCCGGAGATCACCTACGCCGGCAAACGCCCCACGGCGGCCGAGGCCGAGCACCTGCACCACCGCGCCCACGCAGAATGCTTCATCGCCAACTCTGTGAAGACGGAGATCGTGGTGGAAGAGGTGGCGAACACCTAGTCGAGCAATTGGCGCAGTCGCGCCTCCAGCGCCGCCGCGTCCTTGAGGTCGCACTCCCAGACCGTCTCGACCCGCCAGCCCAGCGCGGTCAGGGCCTCGGCGGTTCGCGCGTCGCGGGCGACGTTGCGGGCCACCTTGGCGACCCAGTACTCGCGGTTCTGCTGCGGGACGCGCGATCCTCGCGCGCAGTCGTGGCCGTGCCAGAAGCAGCCGTGCACAAACACCCCCAGCATACGGCCGGGCATGACGATGTCCGGGTTGCCCGGCAAGTCCTTGCGATGCAGCCGATAGCGGGCGCCGAGCTTGGTCAGCGCCCGGCGCACCGTCATCTCCGGCGTCGTATTCCGCCCTTTCACCCGCCGCATGACGGCGGAGCGCTTCTCGGGCGAATAGACGTCGGTGGTCAGCCTAGAGTCCGTCGAACAGCGCGGTGGAGATGTAGCGCTCGGCGAAGCTGGGGATGATGGCGACGACCAGCTTGCCGGCCATCTCGTCGCGGCTGGCGATCTCGAAGGCGGCGGTCAGGGCGGCGCCCGACGAGATGCCGACCGGGATGCCTTCCTCCCGCGCCACGCGCCGGGCCATGGCGAAGCTGTCGTCGTTCGAGACCTGGACGATGTCGTCGATGATCCCGCGATCCAGGATCGAGGGGACAAAGCCCGCGCCGATGCCCTGGATTTTGTGCGGGCCCGGCGCGCCGCCGGACAGGATCGGCGAGGCCTCGGGCTCGACGGCCACCATGCGCACCGAGGGCTTCTTGGCCTTCAGCACCTGACCGATGCCGGTGATCGTGCCGCCGGTGCCGACGCCTGCGACCACAGCGTCCACCCGACCGTCGGTGTCGTTCCAGATTTCCTGGGCGGTCGAAACCCGATGGATCAGCGGGTTGGCGGCGTTGTCGAACTGCTGCGGCATCACCGCGCCTGGCGTCGCCTCGACGATCTCCTTGGCGCGGGCCACGGCGCCGGCCATGCCCTTTTCGGCCGGGGTCAGCTCTAGGGTCGCGCCCAGGATCAGCAGCATCTTGCGCCGCTCCATCGACATGCTTTCGGGCATGACGAGGGTGATCTTGTAGCCCTTGGCTGCGGCGACGAAGGCCAGGGCGATGCCGGTGTTGCCGGACGTCGGCTCGACGATCCGGCCGCCAGGCTGAAGCAGGCCCTTGGCTTCCAGATATTCGATCATCGCCACGCCGATCCGGTCCTTGACCGAGGCAAGCGGGTTGAAGAACTCCAGCTTGGCGACGACCTCGCCTTTGGGCTTCAACGCCGCCGTCAGGTGCGGCAGCCGCACCAGCGGGGTGTCGCCGATCAGATCCAGGACCGAGTCGTAGATCTTGCCCCGGCCGGCGCGCCGATAGCGGGCGGCGTCGTAGGCTTTGTCAGGCGTAGCGTCGTCCATGGCGGACCTCTCGGGCTGAACTCGCCGCAAACCTAGTCATTCCGAAGGGGATTGGAAGCCGGTGAGCGGTGGCGCCGCTTATAGAATTACTCCGCAGCCATGACGGCGACGCGGCCTGACAGCGGCTCCAACAGTTCCTGCGCCAACCAGCGGACCACCGGTACGGCGACGCCATCGCCGGTCACGTGGAGCGCCCCCGTCGTGGTGCGCGGCAAGTGATAGCTGTCCGGCAGGCCCATGAGGCGCGCCGCTTCGCGCGGACTGAGCAGGCGCGAGCGGACGCGCCCGTCTTCGACCACGACGATGGCCTGGCGGGACGAGCCGCCGCGGGGCGTGCGCAGACAGCCGGCCAGACCGTCGAACCGTACCTCGGCGCGCTGGGTGGGGCGGCCGTTCTCGATCCGCGTACGTCGGAAGACGGCGCCGACCGCGCGGCCGTTCACCGCGTCCAGCCGCGCCCGGTGCAGCGGCCCCATCAGGCCGGTCAGGCGCGCAGTGACATCGGGGGCGTGCCAGGCGACCGCATCGTCCGGCTCGAGGATCGCGGCAAGGTCGATGTTGCGGGCGGGCGGCGCGGCCAGCCGCCACCACACCCAGTTGGCGGCCACTGCGTCCGGCAAGGCGGCATGGGCCGACTTCACGGCGCGCGTATGGAAGACGCTGTCGCCGGTCAGGGCGGTGGGTGCGTCGCGGGCGGCGATCACGAACACCCGCGGCCGGGATTGTGGCAGCAACCGCGCCGCGTCGATTTCCAAGGCGCCGAAGCGATAGCCACGGGCGCCCAGGGCGGTCCCCAGCGCCGCGAAGTCCGCCCCGCCGTTCGAGGTCAGCAGGCCCACGACGTTCTCGATGACGATCGTCCGCGGCGCCCGGCCGGCGTCGTCGAGGGCCTCCATCAGCCGCCAGAACCCGAAGAACGCCGACGATCGGCCGCCGGTCAGCCCGGCCCGCGCGCCGGCGAGGCTGAAATCCTGGCACGGGCTGGAGGCCCAGGCGAGATCGGCGTGTCCCGGCAGGTCCGCCTCGGACACGGCCCAGACGTCCCCCTGATGAAAGTGCTCGCCCGCGTCGGCGAAGTTGGCGCGATAGGTGGCCGATTTCACCGGATCGAAGTCGTTGGCGAAGGCACAGGACCAGCCGGGACCCAGCCCGATCCGGGCCATCCCGCCGCCGGCGAAGAACTCATAGAATGTCGAAGGCCGCGCCACGGCATGGACGCTAGCGTGATTTGCGCCAAGATCGCGCCCATGAAGACCGCGTTCGCCGCCCTCGCCGTTGTCCTGCTCACCGCCTGCCAGCCGCAGGCTCCCGACGGGACGCCCGCCCCGCCACCGGCGGACGCGCCCGCGGCGACCTTGGCGGCGGCCCCCGTGGCGATGGATTTGTCCAAACCGATCACGGCGCGCGGAACCGAACCCTTCTGGACGCTGGTCATCGATGGGACGTCGTTCAAGCTGACGCGCCTGGGGCAGCCGGACATTCTGGCGGAGGCGCCCGGGGCGGCGGTTGCGGATGGTCGGGTCACCTGGATTGCGAAGACAGCGCGGGGCGAGCAGCTCACCGTCACCCTCTACGCCAGCGACTGTTCGGACGGCATGAGCGACCTCAAGTATCCCTTGACGGCCGAGGTCGCGCTGTTGAACGAGGCGCTCCGAGGCTGCGCGGCCAAGACGTCCGAACTCCCGCGCGAAGTCCCGCCCGCCAAGTAGAGACGCGACCGATGCTGCTGGAACTGCTGGTCGCCACCGGCATGGTGACCCTGACCGTCGTGATCCATGGTTGGGGCTTGGCCTTGCTGGCGCGGCTCACTCAGGCCGAGGAGAACGCCAAGCGCCTGGACTGGATGTCGGCGCGCGGGGTCGCGTTCACCGTCGCGCTCGTCATGGGGCTGTTCGTGCTGCACGGCTTCGAGATCTGGCTCTACGCCATGCTGTTCCACGGCCTTGGCGCCGTGGCTGACCTGCGAACGGCCGTCTATTTCTCGACCACGACCTACGCCGCGATCGGCTACGGCGACAAGGTGATGGCCGAGGAATGGCGGCTGCTGGGCGGCATCGAGGGGATCAATGGGGTGATCCTGCTGGGCTGGACCACCGCCTTCTTCGTCACGATCATGAGCGGCCTGCGGCTTCGCCGGCGCGGCTAGTCGCCCAACTCGATCGTCTGAATCTGCGAGACGGGTGTCGGCTCGGGCTGGCGCGGGGTCGGCAGGGCGAATCCGATGGCTACGCCGACCAGGGCGACGAGCGCGATTGAGAGTTTGAGGGGCATGGGTTCTTCCCGTCGTGATGATCGGGCTCAGCAATCCACACGCTCGGCCATGGTTCCCACGACCTCGAGCGACACACGTACCGACCGTCGGGATTCCGACATGGCGAAGAGAGATTTTCTCAACAAATTCGAGGTATTAAGGACCTGACGCGTAGGAGCATGTCATGTCCGCCATTTCCGGCAGCCGCACGCTGCATCGCCTGGTCTATGCCAGCGAGATCAGCATCCTGGAGCCGGACCTCGAACATGAGGTCGGCGGCATCATCCAGGCCTCGATGCGGAACAACCGGGCGCGGGCCATCACGGGACTCTTGCTTGTTCATGCCGGCTGGTTCGCCCAGGCGCTGGAGGGGCCGGCGGAACCGGTCATGCAGACCTATCGGCGAATCCTCGAGGACCCCCGCCATACCGGTGCGAAGGTGCTGAGCGCGGGTCCCGCGCCGTCGCGCGAGTTTGGCGATTGGAACATGTGCGCCCGGCGGATGAGCGACGCTGACGACGCCATCCTGGACGCCCTGGCCCTCCGCGACGCCTTCCGGCCCGATGCGCTGTCCGCCGCCGCCGCCCTTCGCCTGCTCAAGGCGGTGCGCGGGATTCAGGCGCGGCAGACATTCGATCCCCGACGGCCGCTCGAAAACCCCTAACGCCGCATGGCGCCCCTGGCCGGGGCGCGTCATAAGGGGCCGATGAGTCCCGCCGCCGCCGAAGCCGAGATCGCGCCCCTCGACGCCGCCCGCGACATCCTGCGACGCACCTTCGGCCACAGCGACTTCCGCGGCCTGCAGGCGGCCGTGATCGGCGAGGCCCTGGCCGGGCGCAGCGCCATGGCGGTGCTGCCGACGGGCGGAGGGAAGAGCCTCTGCTACCAGATCCCCAGCCTGATGCGGCCTGGCCTGGGCCTGGTGGTCTCACCCCTGATCGCGCTGATGACCGACCAGGTGGCGGCGCTGGTCCAATCAGGCGTCGCCGCCGCGCGGCTGGACAGCAACGTCTCACCGGAGGCCCGGGCCGAGACCTGGCGCCGGATCGACGCCGGCGAACTGCAGATCCTCTACGTGTCGCCCGAGGGCCTGATGCAGCCCTGGATGCTGGACCGGCTGTCGCGGACGCCCCTGGCGCTGATCGCCATCGATGAGGCGCACTGCGTCAGCCAGTGGGGCCACGACTTCCGGCCGGAGTATCGGATGCTGGGCCGGCTGGCCGAGCTGTTTCCGAACGTCCCGCGCTTGGCCGTGACCGCCACCGCCGACGCCAAGACCCGCGAGGACATCCGCACCGAACTGCGCCTGCATGACTCGGCGGAGTTCGTCGCCAGCTTCGCCCGCCCGGAACTGATCCTGTCGGCGGAACGCAAGCGCGGCGGCGTGGAGAAGAGGGTCATCGACCTGGTGACCGCCCGGCCGGGGCGGTCGGGGGTCGTCTATGCGGGATCGCGGGACAAGACCGAGAAGCTGGCCGAGGCGCTGCGCGCGGCCGGCGTGCCGGCGGTCGCCTATCACGCCGGCATCGACAAGAGCCTGCGCGAGACCCGGCTGGAGGAATTCCTCGAGGCGGACCACGCGGTGATGGTGGCGACCATCGCCTTCGGCATGGGCGTGGACAAGCCGGACGTGCGCTTCGTGATCCACGCCGATCCGCCAGGCTCCATCGAGGCCTACTGGCAAGAGATCGGGCGCGCCGGGCGCGACGGGGAACCGGCCGAGGGGATCACCCTCTATGGCGCCGCCGACATGGCCTGGGCGCTAAAGCGCATCGCCGAGCGCGAGATGGACGCCGAGGTGAAGCAGGTCCAGGTGCGCAAGGTGCGCCAGCTGTACACCCTGCTCGACGGGGCCGGCTGTCGCGCGGCGACGGTGCGGCGCTACTTCGGCGAAGAGGGTGTGGAGCCCTGCGGCCAGTGCGACCTCTGCACCGGCGCGGTGGCGACGGAGGACGCGACCGTGGCGGCCCAGAAAGCGCTATCGGCGGCGCACCGGCTGAACGGCCGCTTCGGGCGCGGCCGGCTTGTGGACCACCTGCTGGGCAAGACCAAGGACGTCAGCGACTGGGAATCCGGTCTCTCGACCTGGGGGATCGGACAGGATCTGACGGCCAATCAGTGGCGGGACCTGACCGAACAGCTGCTGTTCGAAGGCCTGCTACGCGAAGACCCGAACGACGGACGGCCGCTGGTGGGCCTGGGTGACGCCGACGCGGTCCGGGCGGTCTTCCGCGGCGAACGGACGGTGTCGATGCGCACCGCCAGTCCGGAGCCTGAGAGCGCCGGACGCGGATCCCGCACCCGCAAGCGCGGCGCCCGCGAGGCGACCACGGTGACCCCCTCGGATCAGTCGCTGTTCGAAGCCCTGCGCGCGTGGCGCGCCGCCGAGGCAAAGACCCAGCACGTGCCGCCCTATGTGATCTTCCACGACCGCACCCTGGCCGAAATCGCGGCCGTGAAACCCGGCTCCCGCGCCGCGCTCGCCGCCGTCAACGGCGTCGGCGAAGCCAAGCTCGCCCACTATGGCGAGGCGGTGCTCGAGGTGGTGGGCGGGTTCGCCTGACGCGAAAAGGCCGCCCGGTTTGCGCCGGGCGGCCCTGTTGATCGTCGCGCGTGTTGGAAGACCCTAGAAGGTGGTCTTCACCTCGACGCCGAGAACGCGCGGGTCGTTCACGAAACCGGTCAGGTTGTTGAAGTCGATGCCGCCTTCCAGCGACTTGTCGTTGGTGATGTTGCGGCCGAAGGCGGCCACTTCCCACTTGGAGCCGGCGGCGCGGTAGCCCAGACGCAGGCCGCCTTCCAGCAGCTTGTCGTCGTTGTACTCGGCCGACTCGTAGAGGAAGAAGTTGACCTTCGAACGATAGGCCCAGTCGGTGAAGACGAAGATCTCGCCCTCGCCCACCGGCCACGAATAGCCCGCCGTGATGTTGGCGATCCACCGGGGCGCGTTGGGCAGGCTGTTGCCGTCGATGCTGACCGTGCCCGCCAGGGCGCCGGCCGGATCCAGCACGGTGCAGCCACTGCCGCAGGGGGCGGTGGCGAGGCCGGCGTCCTGCAGTTCCGTGTGGTTGTAGGAGAAGCCGGCGGTCAACAGCAGACGATCGACCGGCTCGGCCTCGGCGTTGAACTCGACGCCGTAGCCGGTGGCCTTGTCGGCGTTCAGCAGGCGGTT
Organism: uncultured Phenylobacterium sp.; assembly: GCA_964575195.1. Lineage (GTDB taxonomy): Bacteria > Pseudomonadota > Alphaproteobacteria > Caulobacterales > Caulobacteraceae > Phenylobacterium. The sequence continues at coordinate 507,655 of CAZNPJ010000001.1, read as the reverse complement.
GAAGTTGGCGCCGCCGCCGACCGCGGTGATCTGCAGGTCGTTGGCGCGGTAGTAGAACACGGCGGCGTCGAAGCGGGCGCGGGCCTCGGGCAGCTTGCCCTTGATCCCGGCTTCGTAGGACATCACCGTTTCCTTCTTGGCGACCGAAAGGGTGTCGCCGAACACCAGGCGGCCCTGGATCGACGGCGCGCGGTAGCCGCGGGCGATCCGGCCGTAGACGTTCAGGTCGTCGCTGACCGCATAGGTGGCGTTGACGTTGAAGCTGACTTCGCTGGTGTCGGGGTTGGCCCGCAGGATGGCGGTGGCCGGCGCGCCGAACGGCGACAGGGTGCGCTGGGCCAGGAAATCCTTCTTGTCATCCGAGTAGCGCAGACCGCCGCCGACCTTGAGCTGGTCGTTCACCTGATAGTCGGCGTTAGCGAAGACCGCCCAGCTCTCGCTCTTCTGGTTCTGGTAGGCGAAGCCCTGCAGGGTGCCGCCAGCCAGGGTGTTGTAGTCGTAGCTGTCGATCTTGATGCTTTCGTTGAAGTAGAAAGCGCCGATCGTGTAGCCCAGGGGGCCGTTCTGGCCGGCCAGGCGGACTTCCTGAGTGAACTGGCGGTGGAACGGAATGCCGTCCGCGCTCTCCGACGGGAACGGGATCACGCCCGGACCCGAGGGCGGGGCGAACACGGCGCCGAAGCCGCCGTCGATGTCGCCACGCGAATAGGTGTCCACCCGCTCATAGGCCGTGATCGAGGTCAGGGTGGGCAGGCCGTCGCCGAAGTCATAGGTCAGCTTGAGGTTGGCGCCGGCGGATTCAACCTTCTGGATCGCGCGGCTCTGGGCGTCCTGGCTTATCTCGTCGCGCTTGAAGCCGGGGACGAAGTTGTTCGTGCCCTTCTGGATGATGTTGGCGCGGAACACGCGCGGCGTGCCGTCCAGGTGCTGGTAGTGCAGGTTCAGCAGGGCGGAGAGGTCTTCGGTGGGCGTGAACAGCAGCTGGCCGCGGACGGCGAACTGGTCGTAGCCCTCGCTGTCGTTCTTCTTGGCGGTGCGCAGGTTGTCCACCCAGTCGTCGCGGTGCTGGTAGAGACCCGACAGGCGGCCGGCCAGCACGCCCGGGACGATGGGTCCGGACACGGCGCCTTCCAGGTTGATCGTCGAATGGGTGGCGTAGGAGCCCTGGGCGTAGCCTTCGAACGTCTGCGTCGGCTTGGCGCTGTCGAACTTCAGAACGCCCGCGGGGGTGTTGCGGCCGAACAGGGTGCCCTGGGGCCCCTTCAGCACTTCCACCTGGTCGATATCGAACAGCGGGAAGCCCTTCAGAACGGGCGTTTCCAGGACCACCTCGTCATAGACGAAGGACACCGGCTGGCTGGCGTTCAGGTCGAAGTCGGTGTTGCCGAGACCGCGGATGTAGGGGCGCGGGAAGGTCCGGCCGAAGCTGGATTCCAGCGTCAGGCTGGGCACGCGGGCCGAGAACATCCGGATGTCACCGCCCGAGGAGCGGATCGCGTCCAGCTTGTCGCCGCTGATCGCGGTGACGGCCAGCGGCACGTCGTTGATATTTTCCGACTTCTTCTGGGCGGTGACCAGCACCTCGCCCACTTCCGTCGACTGGTCCGCCGCCATGGCGGGGGTCGTGAACGCAAACACAGTGACGGAGGCGCTGGCGGCAAGCAGGGCGCGCAGCGAGGTGGACGTCTTCATGAGAGGACCTCTGGTTTTCGTCGCGAGGGGAGTCGCGTTCCGAGGCCCTAGCTACACCAGGGCGTGCGCTCGCAGCGCCCGCCAAGGCCCGCGTGTCACAATTCCGTCGCGAAGCGTGATCGACGGGCAACAGTGTTCGCGCGGGCGCCGCGTCGTCGCCGATGGGACCTCAGAAACGCGCGCGCACCCGCGCCATGATCGTGCGGGGCGCGCCCGGCGCGATCCAGACGTCGCTGTAGGAGCTCTCCAGATAGTAGGTGTCGAAAAGGTTCTCGACGTCGAGGTGCAGGGACGTGTGGGCGTTCAACTGGTAGCTCGCATTGAGGCGGACAGTGACATAGTCGGGCAGCTCGAAGCCGCTGTTGACGTCGTCTCCGGCGCGCTTGCCGACATAGACGACGCCCCCGCCAAGGCCGACCGAGCCCGGCTCCGACCGGTCGGAACGCCAAGACGCATAGAGCGCGCCGGCGTGCCGCGGGATGTTGCTGAGCGGGCTGCCCAGCAGGTTCGTGCGCGTGTCGCGGGTCACTTCGGTATCGGTATAGGCATAGACCGCGGTGGCCGTGAGGGTCTCGCTCAGGCTCGCATTGGCTTCGATCTCGACACCCTGGCTGCGCGCACTGCCGATCGCGATGAAGAAGCCGCTATTGGCCGGGTCGTTGACCAGGACGTTGTCCTTTTCGATCCGGTAGATCGAGGCCGTGCCGCTCAGGCGGCGGTTCACGTTCCACTTCACACCGGCTTCCCAGGCCTCGCCGATCTCGGGCGCGAAAGACCCGCCCGCCGCGTCGGAGCCCTGGTTGTAGCGGAACGACCGACCCCAGCTGCCGTAGACCGACAGGCGATCGCTCGGCGCCCAGGTCAGCGCGGCCCGAGGCGAGGCGCGCGAGGGCGACTGTCGCGTCACCGCGTTGGTGCGATAGTTGGTGTTGGTCTGCCGAACCCAATCCTGCCGCGCGCCGACCAGAAGGGTGAACTGCTCGCCCAGCGTGATGAGATCCTGAACGTAGACGCTCTCGCCCCGCAGCTCTTCAAGCAGGTTCTGGTTCAGCGTCGCGACAGGCTTCGGCTGGCCATAGACGGGGTTGTAGATGTCGATGGCGTAGGGCGTGGCTGCGGTGGGGCTGAAGCGATAGAAGATCCGCCGCTGGTCATAGGTGAAGGCGTCCGCGCCGACGCGAAGCTGGTGCGCCAGGCCCGCGATCTCGCCATCGAAACTGACCTCGATCCGGCCCGACAGATCGTCCCAGCTGTAGTCGTGGATGCGCAGCTGCCGGCGCAGCTGCGTGCCGACCAGCACGCTGTTGTGCGTCGACTGACCGGTGAACGACCCGTCGCGATACTGGACGCCCGCCTCCACCGCGAGGCTGGGGCTGACGTTGTAGGTCGCGGTGAGCTGATGTTGAACGGTGTCCTGGGTCATCTGGCCGTCGTTGGGTTCGCCCAGGAACCGCGAACGCGGCAGCGCCTTGCCGTCGCCCGACACAGCCACGATCCCGCGATCGTGGACAAAGTGAACCTTGTTGACCTCGAGCTGGTACAGCAGCCTCAGATCATCGGACGGGCGCCAAGCGATGGAGGGCGCCAGCAGCAGCCGGTCGCTGTCGACGAAATCGCGCCAGCCGTCCGTCGATTGATAGACCCCGATCATCCGCGCCGACAGGCCATGCCCCAACGGTCCCCCCAGATCGGCGACCCCACGGCGCGTGTCGAAACGGCCATAGGCGAGTTCCGCCGACGCGTGGGGCGTGTCCAGCGGAGCCTTGGTGACGATGTTGATAGACCCGCCGGGCTCGCCCTTGCCGGACAGGGCCGAGGCGGGACCTTTCAGAACCTGGAACAACTCCACCGTCGCCACGTCGCGCCGGGCGTTGAAGCCGCGATTGGCCGTGAACCGGTTCACCAACAGGTCCGGCCCCTGGTTGATATCGCCTGAGAACCCACGGATCGCATAGGCGTCCCAGGCGCCGCCAAAGCTGTTCTGGCGCGCCATGCCGCCGGCGTAGTCGAACAGGTCCGAGAGGTTCGCGATCCCCGTTTGCTGGATCAGGGCGTCGTCCAGTACGCGGACACTCTGCGGCAGACGAAGCGTCTCGACATCCAGCCCGTTGATGCTCGCGCTCGCCGCGCGCGAGCCGGTGATCACCACGCCTTCGACATCGGCGACGTCCTCGGCCTTCGCGGCGCTCGCGCAGGCCAGCAGCGCGATCCCCGCCATCAACCTCGGCCAGCCGGTTATCTGGTCCATGTCAGCGCCCCTCGATCCATCGCGGACGCAATAAGCGGCGCCTTGAACACCCGTCAATGTTATTGTTACGATATAACATCACATGGTTGGCCGCCACGATGTCGGTGGCCTGAGCGTTTTCCAGGAGCCGGAATGTCCGCCGACACCCCGCCGATCGTGGTCCGCGATCTCGTTGTGAGATACGCGCAACGGTGCGTCCTCGACGGCCTTTCGCTGACGGTCGGGGTCGGCGAGGTCTATGCGCTGCTTGGCGGCAATGGCGCGGGCAAGTCGACGACGTTGCAGGCCCTGCTGGGCTTCGTGTCGCCGGCGTCGGGCGAGGTCTCGGTGTGCGGACGCAAGCCCGCCGTCGAGCCGGTTCAGGTGCGCCGGTCGATCGCCTATATTCCGGAGAACGTCGCGCTGTACGACCACCTCAGCGCGCGAGAGAACGTTCTATATTTCCTCGATCTCGCGGCGGCGCGCCGGAGCCGCGCGGAAATCGAAGATGCATTTTCGACCGTGGGCCTCGCGGCCGAGGCATGGGACCGACGCGTCTCGGGCTTCTCGAAGGGGATGCGGCAGAAGACGGCGATCGCCCTGGCCATGCTGCGGCGCGCCTCGGTCCTTCTGCTGGACGAACCGACGTCGGGACTTGATCCAGGCGCAGCCGCCGACTTCAACGCCCTGCTGACCACCCTGCGCCAAGGCGGCGCGACGATCCTGATCGTTACCCATGACCTGGTGGGCGCGGCGGACATCGCTGATCGCATCGGCTTTCTCGAACACGGGCGGATCGTGGCGGAGGCGACCGCGACCGGCGACGAGCGCTTCGACCTGCGCGCGTTGCACGGGCTATTCACCCGGGTGAAAGCGGCATGAGCGCCGTCGTCACGACGGCCCGAAACGAGCTGCGGCATCTGTTGCGCAGCCGCATCGCGCTCACGGCGATCCTCCTGGTGGCGATGCTCACTCTGGTCGCCGCCCTCACCTCGCGCGCCTATCAGGCCGATCAGGCCAATCTTCGTGAGCGGCTACAGCAGACGGCCAACGCCACCTTCGAGGCCCAGCCCGACCGCCACCCCCACAGGATGGTGCACTACGGGCACTTCGCCGTTCGGCCAGCCAGCGGCCTGGCGGCCATGGATCCCGGCGTCGAGGCCTTCACCGGCAACATGATCTTCCTTGAGGGGCATCGCCAGAACAGCGCCAACTTCGGCGACGCGCGCCAGTCGTCCCTGCTGGTCCGATTTGGGCAGCTCTCGCCGGCCCTGGTGCTACAGGTGGTGGCGCCGCTGCTGCTGGTGTTCATCGGCGCCGGCGTGATCGCGAATGAACGCGAGCGCGGGACGCTGCGCCAGGCGCTTCTCGCGGGTGCGTCCGGCCGCAGCGTGCTTGTCGGCAAGGCTCTGGCGCTGGGGGTCGCGGCCATGGTCATCGCCCTCCCCGCCCTGATTTTGCTGGGCTATCTTAGCCTGAGTGGCGCCGCTCGCCCATCCGCCGTCGCCTTGAGCGTCGCCGGCTATGCCCTGTACCTGGCGATCTGGGTCGTCCTGATCGTCGCCGTCTCGGCGCTCGCCGGCCGCAGCCGCTCCGCGCTGATCGCGCTGGTCGCGGCCTGGGCTTTCGCCGTGCTGCTGACACCCCGCCTGGCGCCGGAAGCCGCCACAGCCCTGACGCCGCTGCCGACCCGGATCGAGACCGACATCGCGATCCAGCGCGATCTGCGCGCCATGGGCGACAGCCACAACCCCGACGATCCGTACTTCGCGGCATTCAAACAGCGAACCCTGGCGCGCTACGGCGTGGCCACCGTCGATCAGCTCCCGCTCAACTATCGCGGTCTGCTGGCGGTGGAAGGCGAAAAGCTGACCTCAGGCCTGTTCGATCGCTACGCCGCGCGGGCCTTCGACGCGATGCAAGACCAGAGCCGGATCATGGACAGCCTGGCCTTGCTCAGCCCCGCCATCGCGATCCGGCGCCTTTCGATGACCGCCGCCGAGACGGACCTCGTCGGCTACCGGCGCTTCATGGAGCAGGCGGAGGCCTATCGCTACGATCTGGTCCAGCGGCTCAACATGCTGCAGGCGACGGCGGTCACGGCGGCCGACGACGGCGCGAAGAGCAAGGACGCCGCCGCCGAAGCGCGTAGCCGCATCTCCGCCGAAAACTGGCGCAAGATGCCTTCATTCAACCCGAGTCGGCCCACTGCCGCGGCCGTGCTGCATGGCGCGGCGCCCGCCCTTGGCGCTCTGCTCGGGTGGCTCGCCGCCGCCCTGCTCCTTTTCGGGTTCGCCGCCCAGCGTCTCAGCCGGACCGCCAAATGAACGATCTGATCCGAGAAGCGCGCTTGTTCATGGGGCTGCGGGCGGCCGTCCTGGCCGTGCTCGGCCTGTTCCTGCTCGCGACCGCGGGCGTCGTGGCCGGGATGATCGAGGTCGATCGCCAGGTCGACACCATCTCGCGGATCGCCCCGCAGCAGGCCGCTGACGTGAAGGCCATTTCCGACTGGGTGTCGCAAGACAAGGATGCCGGCAACGCCGCCTACTACACCTTTCACACGACGTGGGACCCGCCTTCGCGCCTGGCCTTCGCCGCGCTGGGCGCCCGGGATGTCTCGCCCTTCGTCCTGCGCGTCCGCGCCCTGGGGCTCGAGGCGCAATTGTACGAGGGGGAGATCGGCAACCCTGAGGCCCTGCTGCCGGGCCGCTTCGATTTCGCCTTCGTGCTGGTCTATCTGACCCCGCTGTTCGCGATCCTGCTTTTCCACGACCTGCGCTCGGGCGAGCGGGAGGCCGGGCGCCTCCGATCGCTCGAAGCCGCCGCGGGCCATGAGGTCCGACTCTGGGGCGCGCGGGTGGCGATCCGGTTGGCGGCGCTGGTCCTGGCGCTCGCCCTGCCCTTCGCCGCCGGCGCTGTGATCTCAGGCGTCGCAGCGTCGAAGATCTGGGCCGTGCTGTTGCTGGTTCTGGGCTACGTGGCCTTCTGGACAGCGCTGTGTCTCGTCGTCGGGCGCGTCGCCCGGAGCTCGATGGCCAACGCCATGACCCTCGCCGCCGCGTGGCTGGTGCTCACCATCATCGCGCCCGCGGTGGGTCACGTGGCGATCAACGCGGCCGTCCCGCTTCGCCAGGGCATGGAACTCAGCCTTCAGCAGAGGTCGGCCGTTCACGGCGCGTGGGACATCCCCAAGGCGCAGACCATGCAGGCGTTCTTCAAGACCCATCCCGAGTGGGCGGGGACCGCGCCGGTGACGACGCCCTTCCACTGGAAGTGGTACTTCGCTTTCCATCAGGTGGGTGACCAGGCGGTGGCCGACATGGCGCGGGCCTATCACGACGGCATTCTGGCGCGCGCGACCCTGAGCGAGCGCATCGGACTGGTGCTCCCCGGCGTGGGGGTCCAGTTGGCGCTCCACCGCCTCGCCGACACCGATCCCGCCGCGCAGATGGCCTATCAGGATCGCGTGCGCGCGTTCCATGCCGCGCTGCGCCGGTTCTACTACCCCTACATCTTCGACGAGCGGCCGTTCGGTGCGGCCGACTTCGCCAAGGCGCCGGTCTTCAGACCCCGCCCGGACGGCGGCGCGCTGCCGTGGGACCTCCTGGTCGCGCTGTTCGTCATGACCCTCGCTGTCGCCAGCGTGGGCTTGGTTCGCAACCGTCGCTCGGACAGCTGATCGGGGTCAGACGTCGACTTCGGCGTCGAGGGCGTTTTCCTGGATGAACTCGCGGCGGGGTTCCACCAGGTCGCCCATCAGGCGGGTGAACATGTCGTCGGCGTCGTCGGCGTGGTTCACCTTGACCTGCAGCAGGGTGCGGGCGTCGACGTCCAGGGTGGTTTCCCACAGCTGCTCGGCGTTCATCTCGCCCAGCCCCTTGTAGCGCTGGATCGACAGGCCGCGACGCCCGCCATCCATCACCGCGGCCACCAGATCCAGCGGGCCCCGCACCTTGGCGGTGCGATCCTTGCGGGTGAAGGTGGCGACGCCGGAGAAGGTGGACGCCAGGTCCTTGGACCGTTCGGCGAGGCGCCGAGCGTCGGCCGCGTTCAGCAGCAGTTCGTCCAGCACCACGCGCTCGGATACGCCGCGCTTGATGCGGCTGAAGGCGAACCCGCCGGTTGCGGCCTTCTCGCCGGACCAGGGGCCGTCGCCCTCTTCGGCGTAGAGGTTGAGACGTGCAGCGGCCGCAGCGGGGTCGCCGCCTTCGGCCAGCAGGCCGGCCATGGCCGCCTGTTCGATGGCGAAGGCCGGGGCGCGGGCGGCGAGACGCTCGATATTGGCCTTGGCGCCGCGGGCGGTCTGCACGAGGGCCAGGAGGTCTGCGCCGGTCAGGCGCTCGCCCGACGGCAGGTCCAGCGTCGCGCCATCGACCCCTTCGTCGATCAGATAGATTTCGAGTTCGGGGTCGTCCTTGAGGTAGCGGACCGACTTGCCCTTCGACGCCTTATAGAGCGGCGGCTGGGCGATATAGAGATAGCCGCGCTCGATCACCTCCGGCATCTGCCGGTAGAAGAAGGTGAGCAGCAGCGTCCGGATGTGGGCGCCGTCGACGTCGGCGTCCGTCATGATGACGATCTTGTGGTAGCGCAGCTTTTCGATGTTGAACTCGTCGCGGCCGATCCCGGCGCCCAGCGCCATGATCAGGGTGCCGATCTGGTCCGAGCCCAGCATCTTGTCGAAGCGGGCCCGCTCCACGTTCAGGATCTTGCCGCGCAGGGGCAGGATCGCCTGATTGTCGCGGTTGCGCGCCTGCTTGGCCGAGCCGCCGGCGGAGTCACCCTCGACCAGGAAGATCTCGGATTTCGCCGGGTCCTTTTCGGCGCAGTCGGCCAGCTTTCCGGGCAGCGACGAGATATCCAGGGCCGACTTGCGCCGGGTCAGTTCGCGGGCCTTGCGCGCCGCCTCGCGGGCTGCGGCGGCCTCGGCGATCTTCTGGACGATCATCCGGCCTTCGTTGGGGTGTTCCTCGAACCAGCTGGCGAGACCCTCGCTGACCAGGTTCTCCACCGCCGGGCGCACCTCGGAACTGACCAGCTTGTCCTTGGTCTGGGACGAGAACTTGGGGTCGGGCACCTTCACCGACAGCACGCAGGTCAAGCCTTCGCGGGCGTCCTCGCCCGAGACGGAGACCTTCTCCCGCTTCGTGGTGCCTGAGCTCTCGGCGTAGTTGGTGATGATCCGGGTCAGGGCCGACCGGAACGCCGCCAGGTGGGTGCCGCCATCCCGCTGCGGGATGTTGTTCGTGAAGCAGAGGACGTTCTCGTGGTAGCCGTCGTTCCACCAGAGCGACAGGTCCAGCTCCACGTTCTCGCGTCTGCCGCGAACCACGATGGGCGTCTTCATCAGCGGCGACTTGGCCTTATCAAGGTGACGCACGAAGGCCTCGATGCCGCCTTCATAGTGCATGACCTCCTCAAAGGGCTCGGCCTCGCGGAAGTCCTTCAGCCAGATGGTCACGCCCGAGTTCAGGAACGCCAGCTCGCGCAGGCGGTGCTCCAGCGTCTTCCGGTCGAACTCGATGAAGGCGAAGGTTTCACTGGACGGGAAGAAGGTGACCTCGGTGCCCGACAGCGGCAGGCCGTTCTCGCGCATTGGCGCGTCGCCAGTCTCCTTCAGCGGGGCGACGGAATCCCCGTGCCGGAACTCCATCTCGTAGCTCTTGCCGCCGCGATAGATCTTCAGCTTCAGGAATTCGGACAGCGCGTTGACCACCGACACGCCCACGCCGTGCAGGCCGCCTGAGACCTTGTAGGAATTCTGGTCGAACTTACCGCCCGCGTGCAGCTGGGTCATGATGACCTCGGCCGCCGAGATGCCCTCGCCCTCATGGATGTCCACCGGGATGCCGCGGCCGTCGTCGGTCACGGTCACAGAGCCATCGGCGTTCAGGATCACCTCGACCCGGGTCGCCCAGCCGGCTAGGGTCTCGTCGATGGCGTTGTCGACCACCTCATAGACCATGTGATGCAGGCCCGAGCCGTCGTCGGTGTCGCCGATGTACATCCCCGGCCGCTTGCGCACCGCGTCCAGGCCCTTGAGAACCTTGATGGATTCCGCACCGTACTCGGCTTGCCCGTTACCTTCGGGGATCTCGTTCTCTTCGCTCATCTTGCGTCCAACTGAGGCGCCGCGTTTCCCGTGAGGGTTGGGCCGGGTGGCCGTTGCGCCCTATGGTGGCCTCGCGCGCTTCGCGCGGAGCCTGAAATCACGTTCTCTATATAGGGTTCGGGGCTGATTCTGCACGTTTTTCGACGTGTGGTGGGGGGACAATGAAGGGCTTGCATCTCGCGGTGGCGCTTGGCGTTTTCGCCACGACCACTGCTGCTCAGGCGGCGCCGGCAAAGGCCGTCGTGACCAATCCTGATTGGGTCGTGCGCCCGTCCGGTAAGACGATGGGCGAAGCCTATCCCAAGCTTGCCGCCCGCCTCGACATCTCAGGTTACGTCGCCCTGTCCTGCACTGTGAACGTCAACGGGACACTGGCGGGCTGCGTCGCGATCGATGAGTCGCCGCGAGACCTGGGGTTCGGCGAGGCGGCGCTCGAGATGAGCAGAACCTTTCGGATGACGCCGCTAACCGTCAACGGAAGGCCAGTCGATAGTGGAACGGTCAGGATTCCGCTCCGCTTCACCTTGCCACCCGATGAAGAGACGCCCGCGCTTCCCGCCGCCTCCGAGGCCGCTGTTCGGGAAGCCGGCCGATTTGTGGACGCCATGGGCGCCGTCCCGAAGGAGTGGGATCAGATTAGTCGCGCCATCGAAGCCGAGGGCGAACGCCTGCCCAGCGCCACGCGAGGGGCGGCCATAAAGTCGCTTCGGGATGCGTTTCAGGCTCACGAGACGGATATCCGCAACGCGTACGCCGCCGCCTTCGCTTCGGTCTTCACGGTCGAGGAGCTGACGGCCTTGGCGGACTTCGCCATGGGCCCGGGCCAGTCGCTCAACGAGAACACAACCATTCAGTCGATGCTTGAGCTTCTGAAGGGAAACCTCTGGCGGAATGCGCGGGATGCGGCCCGGAGTGCGTTTTGCGCGACGCGGGTGTGCGGCACGGCGCAAAGTCTGGCGGCGATCTGGCGGCCCGCAGATGCCAATGATGGCCGGCTAGACAACCCGCAGTGGGCCGTCATGCCGAGCGAGTCGGCGCTCCGTCGCGCCGCACCAAGGCTTGCCGCGTCGCTGGGCCTTGCAGCCGCCGTACGCATGACCTGCGACATCGACGGGACAGGGCGCGCCAACAATTGCGAGGTCGATGACCAGCTTCCCGCCGGCATGGGGTATGGCGCCGCAGCGCAGGCGATTGCTTATTCTTACCGCTTAAGTCCGATCCAGCTCGACGCCGGGGCCGCAACGCGCAAGGTGACGGTTCGGGTTGGATTTTCCCCGTCCGTCCTGCCTGAGGCGTTCGATCCCCCGAAGGCCCGATCCGAGCGCGCGCTCGCCACGGCGCGACAGATGCTTTCGGAGGAAGAGGCGGCCAAGACCAGCCAGCGGGATGTCGAGTTACAGATCCTAGATTTCGAGGCGAAGATGCCGCGCGACGCAGACCCTGCCGTTTGGGCGGATGCTGTCGCAGCATTCCGCAAGGGCGGGCAGGCCGCAATCGCCCAGAACCTCGATCAGCGAGCCCACGTGCTGGCTGCCGAACTGACCGACGAGCAACTCGCCGCCCTCCTCGCTTTCCGGACCTCGGCGGTCGGCCGGGCTCAACGGGACATGCAGGAACAACTCACGGTGATGTTGACCAATGCGCGAAAGCTTGTTGGGGTGAAGATCACAGCGGACGCCAAGGCGGCGTTCTGCAAGGTGCAGGACTGTACGTCCCGGACGCCTCAGGCCACCGCTGCCAGCCCGGAACCCTCAACCCGGAAGCCCTGAGCCCGGCCGCGGAGACCCTCGAACAGCATCTCGTCGGTGCCGGTCAGGAAGGCCTGCAGGCCCAGGGCCTCGATCTCGTCGAACAGGGCCGCGCGACGGCGGGCGTCGAGGTGGGCGGCCACCTCGTCCAGCAGCAGGATGGGCGCAGGGTGGCCCTCGGCGCGCGCCAGGCGGGCGGCCTGGGCCAGGACCAGGTTCAGGATCAGGGCCTTCTGCTCGCCCGTCGAGCATTCGGCGGCGGCGCGGTCCTTCTCGTCGTGGATCACCGAGAGATCGCCGCGGTGGGGACCGGTCAGCGCCCGGCCGGCGGCCGCATCACGGTCGCGGGCGGTCGCGAAAGCCTTGGCCAGCTTCGCCTCCAGGTCGGCGAACGCAGCCCCCTCTCCCGCCATCCGCTCCCACTCGCCGGTGAGCGACAGGCGTGCGAGGGGGAAGGGGCGCTCGCCGCGCGTGGCGATCTCGGCGGCCAGCGCGGCCAGGGTCCGGGCCCGCGCCTCGGCCATCAGGGCGCCTGCCTCCGCCAGCCGAGCCTCCAGGGCGTCGAGCCAGGCGGGATCGGCGGGGCCATCCACGAGCAGGCGCATCCGCTCGCGCATGGACTTCTCATAGGCCTGGACGTGGGCGGCGTGGGCGGGCTCGGCGGCGAACACAAGACGGTCGAAAAAGCGGCGGCGGTCGGCGGCGCCCTCCAGGAAGAGGCGATCCTGGGCCGGGGTCAGCCAGACCTGGCGCATGTGCTCGGCCAGGCGTCCGGGGGGCGCGGGTTCGCCCTCGACGCGCACGACGCGCCGCGCCGCGCCCGCGGTCTCCGTGCCGGTGCCCAGGCGCGTCTCGCCATCGCCTGTTCGGATCGTAACGGACACGGCCCAGGCCCGGCCGACGCTCTCCCCGGGCATCCGGCGGCCGACGTCGGCCAAGCCCGAGCCGCGCAGGCCACGGCCTGGAATGAGGAAACTGACCGCTTCCAGCAGGTTGGTCTTGCCCGCGCCGTTCGGACCCGCCAGCCACACGGGCCGGCCATCCAGTTCCAACGCGCAGGTCGCATAGGAACGGAAGTCGGTCAGGGCGAGACGCGTAAGGGCGGTGGCGGTCACCGGCCGGCTCTTAGCGGGTTTCGCGGGCTGGCGCGAAGGTCCTGCCGAACCTGTCCACGTCCGCATGCCGCCAGCATGGTGTCAGCAGGCGGGCTATATGCCGGACGTCCATCGATCCGCGAGCGAGACCATGAACCAGACCGCCAAAGCCGACCTGTTCCGCAAGCTGCACGAGGGGCCTGATGTTCTGGTCCTGCCCAACGCCTGGGACGCCGCCAGCGCCGCGATCATGGCCGATGCGGGCGCCAAGGCGGTCGCCACCTCGTCGGCCGCCGTCGCCTGGGCCTATGGCTACGCCGACGGCGACCTTCTGCCGATGGACCTGGTGGTCGCGACCATCGCGGCGGCGGCCAAGGCGGCGGGCGACACGCCATTGACGGCGGACATCGAGGGCGGGTTCACTGACGACCTGGACCAGTTGGCGTCCAACATCGCCCGGGTGATCAAGGCCGGCGCCGTGGGGATAAACATCGAGGACGGCGGTCGCGACCCCGCGCTGCACGCCCGCAAGATCGCCGCTGTTCGCGCCGAGGCCGACCGCCAGGACGTCGCCCTGTTCATTAACGCCCGCACCGACGTTTATCTGCGCAACCTCGCCGAGGGGGAGGCCGCCTATGCGGAGACCGTGCGGCGGGCCACGCTCTACATCCAGGCCGGCGCCGACGGGGTGTTCGTGCCGGGCCCGGCGGATCCCAAGCTCATCGGACGGTTGGCCGCGGCTATCGACCGGCCCCTGAACGTCATGGGCCGCGACGGCGTGCCGACCGCCGCCGAGCTGTTAGGCCTGGGCGTCCGGCGCCTGTCGTCGGCGACCAGCCCGTTCCGCGTCGCCTATGCGGCCATGCAACGTGCCGTGACAGCCTATCTTCACGGTGGCGATCCGGGTGCCCTGGCGCGGGCCGGGGACGGGCTCCCCAACCTGCAACAGAGGTTCGCGATAGGCGTCGAGGCCGGGTGACCTTCGCGCCGCCGGGCCCTATCTTGGCGAGATGACCGATACCCTCGACGCCGCGCCGGCGACCCTTGGCGATATCCCGCGTGAGCCGACCCAGGATGGACCCGCCATGCGGCTCTATCTGGTGGACGGCTCGGGCTTCATCTTCCGCGCCTTCCACGCCCTGCCGCCGCTGACGCGCAAGAGCGACGGGTTGCCGGTCGGGGCGGTCTCCGGCTTCTGCAACATGATCTGGAAGCTGTTGGTGGACATGCGCGCCTCCGCCGACGCGCCGACCCACCTGGCCGTGGTCTTCGATCACTCGGAGAAGACGTTCCGCAACAAGCTGTACGACCAGTACAAGGCCCACCGTCCGCCGCCACCCGAGGACCTGGCGCCGCAATTCCCGCTGGTGCGGGAGGCCACCAAGGCGTTCGGCGTGCCCTGCATCGAACTGCCTGGCTACGAAGCCGACGACCTGATCGCGGCCTATGCCTGCAAGATGCGCGACCTGGGCGGCGAGGTGGTGATCGTGTCGTCCGATAAGGATCTCATGCAGTTGGTGGGCGAGCAGGTCACCATGCTCGACACCATGAAGAACCTGAAGATCGGGATCGAGCAGGTCGTCGAGAAGTTCGGCGTAACGCCGGACAAGGTCGTCGATGTGCAGGCTCTATGCGGCGATTCGGTGGATAACGTGCCGGGCGCGCCGGGCATCGGGATCAAGACGGCGTCGACTTTGATCAACGAGTACGGCGACCTGGAGACGCTGCTGGCGCGGGCGAGCGAGATCAAACAGGACAAGCGCCGTCAGACCCTGATCGACTTCGCCGACCAGATCCGGCTGTCCCGCCAACTGGTGCAGCTGGACTGCGAGACCCCTCTGCCGGAGCCGATCGAGGACCTCGTCGTCCGCGACCCCGATGGTCCAACGCTGCAGGCCTTCCTGGAAGACATGGGCTTCCGCACCCTGGCCAAGCGCATTAGCGACAGCCCGCAGGGCGGCAGCCAGGGCGGCATCGCGGTCTCGGCCACCCCGCCGCCGGCCCGGACCCGCGCGGCGCCGGCGCACGGCGCCATCGACGTCAACGCCTACCAGTGCGTCCGCGATCTGGAGACCCTCGACGCCTGGATCGCCAAGGCCTACGCCGCCGGCGTCGTCGCCTTCGACACCGAGACCGATGCGCTCAGCGCGACCAGCGCCAATCTCTGCGGCGTCAGCCTGGCCGTCGCGCCGGGCGAGGCCTGCTACATTCCGGTCGGTCATGCCCACGAGGGCGAGGGCGGCCTGGCGCTCGAGGCGCCGGTCGACCTTACCCAGATCGACATCGACGACGCCATGGCGCGGCTGAAGCCGCTGCTGGAGGACCCGTCGATCCTGAAGGTCGCCCAGAACGGCAAGTACGACATGGCCGTGCTGGCCCGGCATGGAATTCAGGTCGGGCCGATGGACGACACCATGCTGATTTCGTTCACGCTGGACGGCGGTCTGCACAAGAGCCACGGCATGGATGAACTGTCCAAGCGGCTGCTCGACCACGAGCCGATCAGCTTCAAGACCGTGGCCGGGACCGGCAAAGCGCAGAAGAGCTTCAGGCACGTCGAACTGACCACCGCGACCTGCTACGCGGCCGAGGATGCGGATGTGACGCTCCGGCTCTACGAGCACCTCAAGCCGCGTCTGACCGAGGAGCGCCTGACCACCGTCTACGAGACCGTGGAGCGGCCGATGCCGGCGGTGCTGGTCGAGATGGAGCTGGCCGGGATCAAGGTGGATCCGGATCGACTGCGCGTGCTGTCCAACGACTTCTCGGTCCGGATGGGCGAGCTGGAGGCCGAGGCCCATCGCGTGGCCGGCCGACCCTTCAACCTGGGCTCGCCCAAGCAGATCGGCGACATCCTGTTCAATGAGATGGGCCTGGCGTCCGGCAAGAAGACCGGCACCGGCGCCATGTCCACCGACGCCTCGATGCTAGAGGATCTGGCGCTACAGGGCCATGAACTGCCACGCATCCTGCTGGACTGGCGTCAGCTGTCGAAACTGAAAGGTACGTACACCGACAATCTTGTGGCTGCGATCGACCCCAAGACCAACCGGGTTCACACCTCCTATAGCCTGGCTGCGGCCACCACGGGCCGGCTGGCGTCCAGCGACCCTAACCTGCAGAACATCCCGATCCGCACCGAGGAAGGCCGGAAGATCCGCAAGTGTTTCATCGCGGACGAGGGCAAGGTGCTGATCAGCGCCGACTACAGCCAGATCGAACTGCGCCTGCTGGCTCACATCGGTGACATCCCGCAACTGAAGACGGCCTTCGCCGACGGCCTGGACATCCACGCCATGACCGCCTCGGAGATGTTCGGCGTGCCGGTGGAAGGCATGCCCGCCGACACCCGCCGACGGGCCAAGGCGATCAATTTCGGCATCGTCTATGGGATCTCGGCCTTCGGCTTGGCCAACCAGCTCTCGATCCCGCGCGAAGAGGCGGGGGCCTACATCAAGACCTACTTCGAACGCTTCCCGGGCATCCGCAGCTACATGGACCGGATGCAGCAGCAGGTGCGCAGCCAGGGCTTCGTCACCACGATCTTCGGCCGCAAGGTGCACATTCCCGCCGCCCAGGGTCGGACGCCGGCCGAGCGGGCGTTCGGCGACCGGGCCGCGATCAACGCCCCGATCCAGGGCGCCGCCGCCGACGTGATGCGCCGCGCGATGATCCGGATGCCCGACGCCCTGCGCGCCGAAGGCCTGACGGCCAAGATGCTGCTGCAGGTGCACGACGAGCTGGTGTTCGAAGCCCCGGAAGCCGAGGCCGACGCCGTCATCGCCGTCGCCAAGCGGATCATGGAGCGCGCCGCCGAGCCAGCGCTGCAGATCTCCGTGCCGCTGGTCGTCGAAGCCCGCGCCGCCGCCAACTGGGACGACGCGCACTGACGGTTTCAGGGCGCAGAAAGGTTCCTGGTGGAGCCGAGGGGAATCGAACCCCTGACCTCCTCATTGCGAACGAGGCGCTCTACCATCTGAGCTACGGCCCCAGGAAGGCGCGGAATAAGTCGATTACCGGGGCCCCTGTCAAGCGCCTCTGCGCCGCATCGCCTTGTCAGCGCCGTAAAGGCGGGTAGAAGCAGGGCTATGGCTGGCTTTCTCTACTTCGTCGTCGACGGCGTTCTCGGGCTTCTGATCCTGGCGATCATCGTCAGCGCGGTGCTTTCGTGGCTGGTCGCGTTCAACGTGATCAACCTGCGAAATCCGTTCGTCCATGGCGTCGCGCGGTTTCTGGATGCGGTGACGACGCCTGTCCTGCGGCCGTTCCAGAGAATCATTCCGCCGCTGGGCGGCGTGGATATCAGCCCGATCCTGGTGATTCTGATCCTGCAGGGCGTCAAGGGCTATCTGTTGCCGTGGCTGTTCCGGCCGCTGTTCGCGATGATCGGCTGACCCAGCTCACCGTCCGGGTAACGCCCCGCGGCGGCCGCGACGCGGTCGAAGGCTGGTCGCTGGACGCCGCCGGCCGCCCCGTCCTGAACGTCAGGGTCAGCGCCGTCGCCGCAGACGGCGCCGCCAACGCCGCCCTCATTCGCCTGATCGCCAAACTGCTGAAGCAACCCAAGTCCGCCGTGCGCATCGCCGCCGGTGAAACCGCGCGCGTGAAGCGCCTGGATATCCCGGGCGCCGATCCCGACGACCTGCGCCGCGCTTTTGGGCCGGAACCGGATCGCGCCTAGGGACTTTATGTCGCGACCACCCGGCGATCCTCGGATCGAGAATGGTGGTCTGGATCGGCCCGGCTCACCCTGGCGTCCCCCGACCACTAGCCGGGCCGATCTCCTCTCATCCGCTTCGCCGCGCGACCGGATCTTGGTAAGCTCATCGCCATGTCCAGCCCCAATGACGCGCCCAGGGCCGACTTGGCCCGCCTGATCGCCGACGCACGTCGTGTGGTGGTCTTTACCGGCGCCGGCATTTCCACCGAGAGCGGCATCCCGGACTTCCGCAGCCCGGGCGGCGTGTGGAGCAAGATGAAACCCATCTACTTCCAGGACTTCGTCGCCAGCGAAGAGAAGCGGCGCGAGGCCTGGGACCGCGCGTTCAGCGGTCGCGCCGGCTGGGTCGGACGCGAGCCCAACGCCGGCCATATGGCCGTGGCGCGCCTGGTGGCGCAGGGCAAGGTCAGTACGGTGATCACCCAGAACGTCGACAACCTGCACCAGGCGTCCGGCATTCCCGCCGACAAGGTGATCGAGCTGCACGGCAACGCCAGCTACGCCACCTGCCTCGAATGCGGCGAGCGACATGAGCTCGAGGATCTGAAGGCGCTCTACGAGGCCACCGGCGACCTGCCGGCCTGTCGGTCGTGCGACGGCCTGGTGAAGACCGCGACGATCTCGTTCGGCCAGGCCATGCCGACTGAACCCATGGCCCGCGCCGAGGCGGAGACCCTGGCCTGCGACCTGTTCCTGGTGCTGGGATCGTCACTGGTGGTCTACCCCGCCGCCGGGTTCCCGGTGATGGCCAAGCGGAACGGCGCACGGCTGGCGATCGTCAACCGGGAGCCCACCGAGCTCGATCCCTACGCGGACCTGGTTCTGCACGACGAGATCGGCCCGGTGATGACCTACGCGGCGCCGGCCAACTAATTTCCTCGGTTCGGCGTTTCGTCACACACGCGCCTTGTTCTTCGGGCTATGCGCACGGCCGGATTTCATCGGAGCTTTCTGTGATTAGACCTGTCGCCGCGGCCTGCCTCGTCGCCGTCCTCCTCAGCGCCTGCAGCCCGGGCGGCGGCGCCAAGTCGGCGTCCAACGACCCCTATGCCGGTCTCGACACCCAGATCGTCGCCTGGCGGACCGCCATCGAAGCGAGCCACAGCGCCTGCGCCGCCAAGGTCGAGGGCAAGGGCTGTCAGGATTTCCAGGTGATGTGCAAGGCGATGCAGGAGGTCACGCCGGACGAGGCCGCCAAGGGCGTCACGGCCAAGGTCGTCGCCGCCATGACGTTCGCCGCCCGCAACCCCGACGGTTCGACCGGCAAGTCGGGATCGTCGTTCGCCGACTTCGCGAAGGCCGGGGATACCTGGACCCGAACCGAAGCCCAGCCCGTCAACATGACCACCTGCGCCACCCTCTGACCGGGGCGGGACGGCGACGGTCATGCGTCCGTCGCGTGATCCCTGATACAGCAACGTCCTGCCGCCCCGTGCGTTGGCGCGGGCCGGAGGACAGATGCGATTCAAGATTCACGCGGACCTGACGTACGATTTCGCCACGCCCAGCGAGGTGCTGCTGCTTGTCGAGGCCGCGCGCGGTCCGGACCAGACCGTTCTTGAGGAGCGGTTGGTCGTGGCGCCCGACGTCGAACTGGCGCGGCCGGACGACCCCATCACCCACGAGCGGCGGACCGTGTTCACGGCGACGGGTCGGACGCAGGTGACCTACGACGCCACCGTGGCGGTGGAGCATCGCGACGATACCCTGGACGGCGCGCCCGCGATGGCGATCCGCGACCTCCCGGCCGACGCCCTGCGCTACTTGCGGCCCAGCCGCTACTGCCCGTCCGACCGTTTTCAGCGGTTCGTCGAGCGGCAGTTCGGCGACCTGGGCGGCGGCGACAAGGTCGCCCGCATGATGCGGTGGATCGCCGAGCACCTCGACTACCGGGCCGGCGTGAGCGACGCAGGCTCTACCGCCCTGGACACCTTCGCCGACCGCGCTGGCGTCTGCCGCGACTTCGCCCACTTGGCGATCAGCCTCTGCCGGGCGGCGGACATTCCGGCGCGCGCCGTCAGCGCCTACGCCTGGAAACTGGATCCGCCGGACCTGCACGCCGTGGCCGAGGTCTACCTCGGCGGTCGCTGGCGACTGGTTGACCCCACCGGCAAGGCGCCGGTCTCGGGCCTCGTGCGGGTCGCCACGGGCCTGGACGCCGCCGACATCGCCTTCATGAGCATCTTCGGGACCGCCGACCTGGTGTCGCAGACCTTCGCGGTCGAGCAGGCCTAGCCCGCGCGCAGCCGGGGCCCGACCGACCGACACGCCATGGGCTTGCGGTCGTCATAGCCACGGGGGACGCTCAACTGTTGTGAGAGCCCCGGATGGTGCCGCCTAGGTGACTCGAACACCTGACCTACGCATTACGAATGCGCCGCTCTACCGGCTGAGCTAAGGCGGCCCCTGTCCGGGGACGCGGGCTTGTACCCGCACAGACCCGATTTGAAAAGCGTCACGCCGTCACGCCGGCGCGATAGGGTCGTGGCGCTAGGCTCGCGGCCGCCGGCGAACGGGTGTCGGCGCAGGGGGATCGGGTTCCTGATAGCCCTCGTCCACAGGGTAGAGACCCGGGTCATCGAGCATCGGCGGGGCGTCCGCATAGGCGATCGGGAGGTCCGGCAGCTCTCGCAGACTGCGTTCGCGGCGCTCAAGCCGGGGATGCAACAGCTGGCCGGTCTCCGCGAAGGCGATGGCCAGCCGGGCCCAATCCTGGGCGTGGTAGGCGAAGGCGCGCCCTTCCGGATCCAGATCCGACCAATCCGGCTCAGGCGGCGCGCTCATACCCTTCGCCAACCACATCCGCGCGTCGTCCACCGCGCCGGCGGCATAGGCGGCGCGCGCCATCAGGCCCGCGATGCGCGCGGTGACCGGTTCGCCCTCCAGCGCCCTGGCGGCTTCCCGCGCCGCCCCGGCGTCCCCGGCGACCAGGGCCTGCTCCACGTAGAGCAGCAGGCTCTCACGGTGGGTGGGATTGACGGCCGCCAGTTGTCCGAGGCGCTGAGCCCGCGCGCGGGGCGTCTCGTCGGTCTTGAGGTCACGATAGGCCAGCCACAGGGCCGGGTGCGGCGCGGCGCGCCAGGCGTTCTCGATGACCGCCGCGGCCCGTCCCGCCTTTCCGTCGTCGGCCAACAGGCGCGCCGCCATGACCACGCCCGGGGCGAACCCCGGTTGCAGGCGGGCGGCCTCGACCGCGTGATCCTGGGCGATGGCGCGAGCGCGTGGGTCCGGGGCGTGCTCCAGCTGAGCGGCGGAGGCGGCGAGCAGCGCGGCGCGGGCGCGCTCTGCGACGACAGGCGGGACGATCTTGCGATCAAGCGCGCTCTTGACCAAGGCCAGGGCCCCCTCCCAGTCCGCCGCATCGAGGCGCGACTCCAGGATCGCGCGCCACGCCCACCGCGCGGTGCGGGCTTCGCCATAAGCCTCCTGCGCGTGCCGCAGCGCCGTCTCGCGCGCACCCTGGGCCAGGGCGATCTGCATCAGGCCCTTGTGTCCCGCCAGACGCATGTCGGGGAAGCTGAGCATGGCCGTGTAGGCGGCCTGAGCCTGCGCGATGTCGCCCGCGGCCTCCGCGGCCTGCGCGGCCAGCACCCGCACCAGACCCGGGGCGTCGGCCGCGACCTCGGCGGCCTTCTTCGACAACCGCAGCGCCTCGGAGCCATCGCCGGCCGCCACGGCCATGAAGCCGCGCGCCAGCACATCGTTGGCCTGTCGCCGCCGGGCCTCGGCCCGCACGCGATCCGCCCGCTGCGGCGCGTCCAGCACCCAGAGGATGGTGCGCCAGACCACCGCCGCCAACAGGCCGAACACCAGGGCGATCAGAATAGCCGCCGCCGCGGTGGAGTCCGCGCGCCACCCCAGCCAGACCACGCTCGCGCGCCCGGGGTCGCCGCTGAGCGCAAGGGCTCCGACCGCGATCGCGGTGATCAGGACCAGGACCACGCCGGCGCGGATCATGCCGCCGGCCCCGGCGCCTGCAGGGCGCGCACCGCGCGGCTGCGCAACGCGCCGATCTGACGGTCGATCTCGGCGCGGCGTTCCGCGTCACGTCGCCAGGGCGCGATCGCCTCGCGGGCCTTGGTCGGAAGCGCGTCGAGGGCCTTCAGCGCCGCGACCACCTGGCCGTCCTGTAGGGCCATCTCGGCCCGGGCGACGATGGCGTCTGGCGATGCGCCCACGGTGTCATCCACGCGACGGACCGTGACGATCCTGGCGGCGGCGTAGGCCAACTGCTGGCCAAGACTCCCGTCGGCAGGCGGCTTTCGCGCGCGGCTCACGGCCTTGGCGGCGTAGAGCGGAAAGCTGGCGGCCAGGGCTGTGCGACTAGGCGCACCCACCTCGGCGAGACGGGTCAGCCGGGCCAGTTCGGGCAGGTTGGGCGCGGTGGCGCGCAAGGTCGCCAATTCGCGATCGAACGGCTTCGACCCCTGACTGGCGTCCACGAGCTGGGCGGCGGCGAGGGCGGCCGCCGCCGCTTCGGTCGTGCGTGCGCCCTGGCTCTCCAGTGTCACGATCCGGGCGTTGAGGCGCGCAACTTCGTCGGCGGCCGGCGAGGCCACGACAATGGGCAGGGCGTCGGCCGTTGCGGGCGCGCGGGGCGCAGGCCCGGCGCTGGGCGCCGCCGCCGTGTCCCGGCCCGGGATCAACCGCGGCCCAAGTACGGCCAGGCCGGCGCCCGCCAGAACGCAGACGACGCCGAACGCCACCAGAGCCGCGAACCCCAGGCCAGACATCGGTCGCCGCCGATACGCGGCGGGGTCCTTCGGCAGGTCGGGATCCAAGGCGCTCATCGCTCAGGTCCGCCGGTCGATGAGATTGAGCAAGGCCGCCTCCAACGGGAAGGGCGGGAAGGCCTTGGCGGCCATCCGCACCCGCGCCAGCGGCGCAACCACCGCCTTGGAGAGCCCCAGCGCGCGTAGATCGGGCGCAGGATGTCCCTTGAGCACCTTGGCCAGCACCTGGGCGGCGCGCGGGGAATGCAGCAGCACGGCGTCGCTCTGGGTCAGGGTCGCGGCCTGGGTCTCGGTCAGCGCCGCTGGCGCGGTCTCGTAGAGGATGAGCCGCCGGGCTTCGACGCCCTGTTTCTCGAGGGCGCCGGTCAGGTCGCCAGCGAGTTCGGCGGCCCCCGGATGCAGCACGGCGCCGCGCAGTTCGGAGCGCCGTGAGGCGATCCCCTCCGCCAAGGCGTCCACATCGCCATCGGCCGACAAGACCGACTTGAAGCCCGCCGTTCGCGCCGCCTGGGCGGTCGCCGCGCCGACCGCGAACACCTTCAGCGCCCGCTCGCCGCTGGCGTCGGCGAAGGCCCGGACGCCGTTGGCGCTGGTGAAGGCCAGCGCCACGACCCCGGAAAGGTCGATCGTGACGTCAGGCAGAACGCGGACGGCCAGCAGCGGCGCGACAACCGCGTCGTGGCCCATGGCCCGGACGCGGTCCGCCGTCACGTCCGCGCCGGGCTGCGCGCGGGTGATCCAGATTCGCTGTCGACGCCCCGCCATCCGGCGATCCTGTTATCCGAGCGATTTCGCTTCGCCAACGACGATGCGGCCCGGCCGCGCCTTGTTCAACGCCGCAATTTGAAAGCGTGGCCTTAAGGCGTCAAAGAACGATGGCGTCGCCCGCTTCGGCCTTGATGGCCTGGCCGAGCGAGAGCCCCAGATCGCGGGCTGACGCCAGCGGGTCGGAGAGCTGCGACAACTCCGAGGCGCCGGCGTGTCGGAAGCGGAGCGACCCGCCGGGCGACAGGGCCTCGACGATCAGATGCAGGTGGCCGCCCTCGAGCCACGCGTGCGCGCCGATCGGCGTCTTGCAGGAGCCTTCCAACGCCACCAGGGCGCCGCGCTCGGCCGTAACGCAAAGGGTCGTCGTCTCGCAGCGCAGGCTGGCGACCCAAGGCAGGTCGCGATCGGCCTCGCGGGTTTCGATGGCCAGGGCGCCCTGGCCCGGGGCCGGCGGGATCTCCCGGGGGTCCAACAGGCTCTTGGGCAGGTCGCCCATCCCCAGCCGGCGCAGGCCCGCATAGGCCAGGAGGATCGCGTCGGCCTCGCCGGCCGCCAGCTTGGCTAACCGGGTGTCGACGTTCCCGCGCAGCATCTGGACGTTCAGGTCCGGGCGCCGGTTCAGCGATTGGGCCTGACGGCGCAGGCTGGCGGTGCCCAGGGTCGCGCCGTGGGTCAGATCTTCCAGAGTGATAGGTTCCCGGCTCAGAAACGCATCTCGCGGATCCTCGCGCTCCGGGATGGCGGCGATGCAGAGGCCCGGGGGCAGCTCCGCCGGCATGTCCTTCATCGAGTGGATGGCGCAGTCGATTCGACCTTCGATCAGCGCCTCCTCGATCTCCTTCGTGAAGAGCCCCTTGCCGCCGATCTCGAGGAGTCGCCGGTCCTGGACGCGGTCGCCGGTCGTGGTGATGACGACCAGCGGCGCGACGGCCTCGACTTCGGCCGGATTCGTCGGGTCGGCGCCCAATGCGGCGGCGATCCGGCGCTGCATGTGGCCGGACTGAGCCAGGCTCAGCTTGGACCCGCGGGCGCCGATGCGCACCTGTCCGGGAGAGGCGGGCGGTTGCGAAGCCACGGTCGGAGGTCTACCTCGGGAACGGAAACGTAGCAGGCCTGCTACAGTAGCAACCTGCCACCGGCAACCGGATGACCGTCACCCACACCGTCCTGGGACTTGAAACCAGCTGCGACGAAACCGCCGCAGCCGTGGTCCGGCGACATGCGGATGGACGGACCGAAGTCCTGAGTTCGATCGTCGGCAGCCAGATCGCCGCGCACGCGCCCTATGGCGGCGTCGTGCCCGAGATCGCCGCCCGCGCCCATGTGGAAAGCGTGGACGCCATCGCCGAGGCGGCGCTGACCGAGGCAGGCCTGAACTATGAGGACCTCAGCGGCGTGGCGGCCACGGCCGGGCCAGGCCTGGTGGGCGGGGTCATGGTGGGCCTTTCGTTCGGAAAGGCGGTGGCCCTGGCCCGGGGCCTGCCGCTGGTGGCGGTGAACCATCTGGAGGGGCACGCCGTGTCGGCCCGGCTGGGCGCGGACCTGCCCTATCCTTTCCTGCTGCTGCTGGTGTCGGGCGGCCACTGTCAGCTGTTGAGCGTGGACGGCATCGGGGCCTGCCGGCGACTGGGGACCACCATCGACGACGCGGCCGGCGAGGCGTTCGACAAGATCGCCAAGGCCATGGGCCTGCCCTATCCTGGCGGCCCGGCTCTGGAGGCGATGGCCCAGGGCGGCGATCCCGGCGCCTTCCAGCTGCCGCGCATGCTACTGGGGCGCAAGGACTGCGATTTCTCCTTCTCGGGCCTCAAGACCGCCGCGGCGCGCTTGGCGGAGGGCGTGACCACCGACGTCGAGCGGCGTGACCTGGCCGCCGCCGTGCAGGCCGCCATCGCGACCCAGCTGGCTGAGAAGTCCGAGCGGGCGATGGTCGCCTACGCCCAGGCCCACGGCGACGATGGCTTGCGGTTCGTGGTCGCCGGCGGGGTCGCGGCCAACCGGGCCGTTCGCGCCCGCCTGCAGGAAACCGCCGCCAAGCGGGGCTTCAGCTTCGCCGCTCCACCTCTGGCCTACTGCACAGATAACGCGGCCATGATCGCCCTCGCTGGCGCCGAGCGGCTGGCGGCGGGAATTTCCGACCCGCTCGATGCGGTGGCGCGGCCGCGCTGGCCCCTGGACGAAGCCGCTGCGAACGCCCACCCGACCCACAAGACCGGCCGCAAGGGAGCCAAGGCATGAGGACTGTCGGCGTCATCGGCGGCGGGGCCTGGGGCACGGCGCTGGCCCAGGTCGCGGCGCGCGCGGGGCGGGATGTCATCCTGTGGGCGCGGGAGCCTGAGGTCGTCGCAAGCATCAACGCCGACCACGAGAACGCGACCTTCCTCAAGGACGTGCCGCTGGAGCCATCGATCCAGGCGACTGGCGCCTTGGCCGAGCTGGCCGCCGCCGACCTGATCCTGGCTGTGCCGCCGGCGCAGCACATGCGCTCGACCCTGACCGCCTTCGCGCCGCACACGCGGGCCGGCCTGCCGATCCTGCTGTGCTCGAAGGGCGTCGAGCAGGGCTCGCTGAAGCTGATGACCGAGGTGCTGGCCGAGACCATCCCGCAGGCGCAGGCCGCCGTGCTTTCGGGCCCCAGCTTCGCCGGCGAGGTGGCGCGGGGCCTGCCGACCGCCGTGACCCTCGCCTGCCGCGACACAGGCTGCGCCGAGGATCTGGCCGAGGCCATCGCCACGCCGACCTTCCGGCCGTACTTCGCCACGGACATGATCGGGGCCGAGGCGGGCGGCGCGGTGAAGAACGTGCTGGCCATCGCCTGCGGCATCGTCGAGGGACGCGGTCTGGGCCGATCCGCCCACGCGGCCCTGATCACCCGCGGCTTCGCCGAACTCACCCGCCTGGCGGTCGCCCTGGGCGGCGAGGCCGAGACGGTGGCCGGTCTCTGCGGCCTGGGCGATCTCGTCCTCACCTGCTCCAGCCCGCAGTCGCGGAACATGAGCGTGGGCCTCGCGCTCGGCGCCGGACAGACTCTGGCCGAGGCTCTGGCAGGCAAGCTCTCGGTGGCCGAGGGTGTCGCCTCCGCCCCAGCCGTCCGGGACTTGGCGCGAAAGCTTGGCGTCGAGACGCCGATCTGCGAAGCCGTCGCCGCGATCCTGGCGGGCGAAGTCGGCGTCGACGACGCGATCCGCGGCCTGCTGTCACGACCCCTGCGTGAGGAAAACTGAATGCCGACCTTCGCCCTCCACTGCCTCGACAAGGCCGACTCGCTCGAGCTACGCATGGCGACCCGCGAGCGCCACCTGGCCTACGTCCAGAGCCGAGCGGCCGATGTGAAGATCGCCGGCCCGATGTTCGACGACGCGGGCGGCATGGCCGGATCGATGTTTGTGCTGGATGTGGCGGACAAGGCGGCGGCCGAGGCGTTCCACGCGGCAGACCCCTACACCCAGGCCGGCCTGTGGCGGCAGGTCGAGCTCAACGCGGTGAAGATCACCTTTGGCCAGATCTGAGACCGACAACCCGGCGCGACCTTCCGCCGGCGTGCGTCTTTGCAGCCTCGATGAGATCGCCGATCCGGGTGGAAAGTCGTTCCGCTTCCGGGACGGGTCGCGGATGTTCGCCGCCTTCGTGATCCGGCAGGGCGACGGCGCGGTCGGCTATGTGGACAGCTGCCCGCACGCCGGCTGGCCGCTCGCGCCGATGGACGACCGCTACCTGACCCGCGACGCCCGACACATTCTATGCGCCGGCCACGGCGCGCTGTTCACCCTTGAGGGACTGTGCGTCGCCGGCCCTTGCGCGGACGAACGTCTCACGGCTTGGCCGATCGTGGTGCAGGACGGCGCGGTCTTCACCGCCTGATCAGCTGAGCAGGCCCTTGAGCCGGTAAAGCGCGTCCATCGCCTCGCGCGGGCTCATGCCGTCGACGTCGAGCACCTGCAGCGCCTCCTCGACCTTGCTCGGTCCGAACTTGGCCTCCGGCTCGGCGACCGCCGCGAACAGAGGCAGGTCATCGAGGTTCGCGGGCCCCGCAGCCTCACGCTCCAGGCGCTCCAGCACCTGCCGCGCGCGACTGACGACCGGTCCCGGCACGCCGGCCAGCTTCGCCACCTGAACGCCGTAGGACCGGTCCGCTGGCCCGGGTCCCGCTTCGTGCAGGAAGATCAGGTCCCCGTTCCACTCCTTGGCCTTCAGGCTGAGGTTGGAGACGTGAGCCAGCCGCCCCTCCAGCACCGCCAGCTCGTGGTAGTGGGTGGCGAACAGCGCCCGGCAGCGGTTGGTCTCGTGCAGGGCTTCCGCGCATGCCCAGGCGATCGCCAAGCCGTCGTAGGTGGCGGTGCCGCGACCGATTTCGTCCAGGATCACCAGGCTGCGGGGCGTCGCCTGGCTAAGGATGGCCGCGGTCTCCACCATCTCCATCATGAAGGTCGAGCGGCCACGGGCCAGATCGTCGCCCGCGCCAACCCGGCTGAACAGGCGGTCCACGACCCCCAGACGCAACCGCTTGGCCGGGACGAAGCAGCCAGCCTGAGCAAGAACCGCCAGCAGGGCGTTCTGGCGGAGGAAGGTCGACTTACCTGCCATGTTCGGGCCGGTGACCAGGGACAGCCTTGCGCCGCCGACGCCCGAGCCATCCAGCCGACAGTCGTTGGGGGTGAAGGCCTCGCCGGCCCGTCGGACCGCCGCCTCGACCACCGGATGCCGCGCCGCCTCGGCCTCGAACGCCGTCGAACGGTCCACGATGGGCCGGGTGGCGCCGACATCGTCGGCCCACTCGGCCAGCGCCGATGACACATCCAGGGTTGCCGCCGCCATCGCTGCGGCCTGGATCGCGCCCGCCACCCCGATGGCCGCGGTCCGCCAGGCTTCGAAGGTGTCCAGTTCGATCGCCAGCGCCCGTTCCGCCGCCTGCGCGATCCTGGCGTCCAGCTCGGCCAGTTCCACGGTGGTGAAGCGGACCTGGTTGGCCAGGGTCTGGCGGTGGATGAAGGTGGCGTTCAGCGGTGCGGTCATCAGCGGCTCGGCCGCCTTGGCCGTCGTCTCGACGAAATAGCCGAGGACCGCGTTGTGGCGGACCTTCAGCGAGACGCCGCTCTCGGACGCCAGCCGCGCCTCAAGCGCCAGGATCACGCGACGGCTGTCGTCGCGGAGCGCGCGGGCCTGGTCCAGTTCGGGCCGGACGCCGTCGGCCACGAAACCGCCATCGCGGGTCAGCGCAGGCAGGTCGGACCCCAGACCTTGCGCCAGCAGGTCGCGGAAGGCGGCCAAGTCGGGCACGTCGGCCAGATGCAGGGCCGATAGCGCCTGGGCCGTCTCCGTCGGGAGGGTCAGCAACGGGTCGCGGGTCTCGGTGAACAGCTGGCAGAGCGTCCCGCCGATGTTCAGCCCATCCCGGAGCGCGCCGAGATCGCGCGGTCCGCCCCGCCCCAGGGCCAGGCGGCTGAGCGCGCGGGCCATGTCGGGCAGGCCTTTTAACGCCTCACGCAGCTTCTGACGTTGCGGGCGGTGGCCGCAGAACCAGGCCACGGCGTCGAGGCGCGCGTCGATGGCGGCAGGATCCAGCAGGGGCCGAGCCAGTCGGGCGCTCAGCATCCGCGCGCCGGGTGCGGTCACTGTGCGGTCGATGGCCGACAGCAGGGAGCCGTCGCGCGCGCCCGTGGTGGACTTCTCGATCTCCAGGCTGGTCCGCGTCGCCGGGTCGATGACCATCACGTCGGCCTCGCCTGCCCGACGGGGCGGAGAGAGGGCTGGCATCCGGCCTGCCTGGGTGGTTTCCAGGTGCGCGGCGATCAGGCCCAGGGCGGAAATCTCGGCGCCGGACAGCTGGCCGAACCCGTCGAGGGTGTCGACGCCATAGAGCCGCTTGAGCCGGGACTCGGACGCGCCGGGCTCAGCAAGCGCGCTGGGCATGGGCTGCACGAAGCCCCCGGCCTGTTTCAGCGCGTCCGACACCGCCTGGTCCGCGAACAGCCGGTCGGGGACCAGCACCTCGGAGGGGCCCAGCGCCGCCAGGGTGGAAGCCAGGCCGGAGACGCTGATCGACAGACATTCCACCTCGCCGGTGGAAAGCTCGACGCAGGCCACCGCGGCCGCCCCGGCACGAACCGATACAGCGGCGAGCCGATTGGCTCCGCGCGCATCCAGCAGGCCGTCCTCGGTCAGGGTGCCGGGCGTGACCACCCGCACCACATCGCGCCGCACCACCGCCTTGTGGCCGCCGCGCCGCTTGGCCTCGGCGGCGTCCTCCAGCTGATCGCACAGAGCCACCTTGAAACCGGCCCGCACCAGCTTGGCGAGGTAGGCCTCCATGGCGTGCGCGGGCACCCCGGCCATCGGGATCGGCGCCCCGCCGTGCTGGCCGCGGGCGGTCAGGGTGATGCCAAGGATGGCGGCGGCCTTCTGAGCGTCCTCGAAGAACAGCTCGTAGAAGTCGCCCATGCGGAAGAACACCAGAGCGTCGGGTTGGCGCGCCTTGGCCTCGAAGTATTGCGCCATGACCGGCGTGGCGCCGGCGGCGGGATCGGGCGTAGCGGGAGAGACCGGGGCGTTCATCAAGCCGCGGAGGTTAACGGCACTGCCCTCGTCCCGCACCCCCCTCAGAGCGGCCCGCCGCGCGCCAAGCTGTGGATAGATCGCGTGGTAGAACGGCGTCCGGGCGCCGAACGGCCTAGGCTACCGCCTTGGCCACGTTGGAGGTTAGAGCGACGAACACATCCTCCAGGTCCGGATCCTCGGTCGAGATGTCTTTGATGCGGACGCCCGCGGCGCGGATCGCGGCCAGCACCTGTTCGACGCTGGACTGGCCGGTGCGGTAGGTCACCGAGAACCCGCCCGCTTTCAACAACTTGGTGTCAAAGCCCGCGAGCGTCGGCGCGGCCGTCAGCGGCGCTTCCGGCGTCACCAGGACCATGCGGGTGTCCATGCGGCGCAGCAGGGTGGTCGTCGGCTCGCAGGCGACCACCTGGCCGCGATTGATGATGGCGATCTGGTCGCAGAGCTCCTGCGCCTCTTCCAGGTAGTGCGTCGTGAGCACGATGGTGACGCCCTTGGCGTTCAGCTCGAGCACATAGTTCCAGAGCTGCTTGCGCAGCTCCACGTCCACCCCGGCGGTCGGCTCGTCCAGGATCAGCACCGGCGGGTTGTGCACCATGGCCTTGGCGACCATCAGCCGGCGCTTCATGCCGCCCGAGAGCTGACGCACATAGGCCGACGCCTTGTCGGCCAGGCCCAGCGCGGTGAGCAGCTCGTCGGTGCGGCGCTCGGATTTGGGCACTGCATACATCCCGGCCGCCACTTCCAGCGCCTCGCGCGGGGTGAAGAAGGGATCGGCGGCGATCTCCTGCGGCACCACGCCGATCGCGGCGCGGGCGTCGCGGGGCGTCCGGTCGATGTCGCGGCCCCAGATCGAGACGGTCCCCGACGTCTTCTGACAAAGGCCCGCGAGGATATTGATGAAGGTGGACTTGCCCGCCCCGTTGGGCCCCAGCAGGCCGAAGATCGAACCGCGCGGGATCGCCAGGTCCAACCCCTTCAGCGCCTTCATTTCCGGCGTGGTCTTGGTGGCGGGGTAGGTTTTGACGAGGCCCCTGGCCTCAATCGCGAATTCCGGAAGGTCCATGGCGCCCTGTACGTTGACGGCGAAAGCCGCGCTCGCATACCTAGGCGCGCACTGAGCCCGCGCCAAGCGGGCCGCCGAGGTAATCAAGATCATGGCCCGTAAAGCTGCCGCCAAGCCTGAGCCCGCGCCCGCCAAGCCGGCGCTGACCGTGGACGCCAACCCGCCCGAGGTGATCGTCGTGCGCACCGGCCGCATCGCCTGCGACGGCGTCGGCGGGGCCCTGGGCCATCCGCGCGTCTGGCTGGAGATGGGCGAAGCCACCTTCGTCGAGTGCCCCTACTGCGACCGTCGCTTCGTGCTGGCGGAAGGGACGGAAGGCCCCGAGGACGAGCGCCTGGCGCCCGGCGTTTATGAAGGGCCCCACGGGCACTGAACGGACGCTTTCCTCCCCGTCATGGGGAGGGCGGATCGAGCGAAGCGAGAGACGGGTGGGGAAACCTCGACCGGCTCAGAGCCTGATCTCCCGTTCCCACCCCGCGCGCCTGCGGCGCGTCGACCCTCCCCATAAAGGGGAGGGAAAATACAACGCCTACACCCGCAGCGGCATCAGGATGTACTGGACGTCCGCGTCGCTCGGATCCAGCACCAGCGCCGGGTCGTTGGGGCCGCCGAAGCGCAGCTCCATGGAGCCACCGGAAATCTGGTCGGTGATATCCATCAGATAGCGGGCGTTGAACGACAGTTCGAAGGGCTCGCCGTCGTAGTCGATCTCCAGCTCTTCGACCGCCTGGCCGGCTTCCATGTTGCGGACCGTCAGCACGACCCGCCCGGCTTCGATCGCCATGCGCACCGAGCGGCTCTTCTCCGCCGAAATGGTGGCCACGCGGTCCACCGCCTGGGCGAACAGCTTGGCGTCGACCATCACCGTGCGATTATTGTCCTTGGGGATCACCCGGCCGTAGTCCGGGAAGTTTCCGTCGATGACCTTGGAGGTCAGCGCCGCCCCGCCCAGCTCCAGCCGCACCTTTTGGGGGCTGATCTGGAGGTCCACGTTTTCGCCCGCGTCTTCGAGAAGGCGGCGGATCTCGCCGATGGTCTTGCGCGGCACGATGACGCCCGGCGTTCCCGCCGCGCCTTCCGGAGCCGGCATGTCCGCCAGGGCCAGACGCGAGCCGTCGGTCGCCACCGCGCGCAGCCGGGGTTGGCCGTCGATGATCACCGTGTGGACGTAGAGGCCGTTCAGATAATAGCGGGTCTCTTCCGCCGAGATCGCGAAGCGGGTCTTGTCGATCAGCCGGATCAGGTCGTTGACGTCGACGGTCATGCGACCGGCGAACCCTTCGGCCGACATCACCGGGAAGTCCCCAGCCGGCAGGACCGGCAGGTTGAAGCGCGAGCGGCCCGCCGCCACGGTCAGTCGCGGATCCTCGCCCGTGAAGCTCAGCGAGACGTCGGCGCCCTCGGGCAGCTTACGGACGATCTCGTAGAGGGTGTGCGCCGGGGCTGTGATCTGGCCGGGCTGGTCCACCTGGGCCAGGGCCTCGTCGATGATCTCCAGATCGAGATCGGTCGCCGAGAACGTCAGCCGGTCGCGCTCCGCCGACAGCAGGACGTTCGACAGGATCGGAATCGTGTTGCGGCGTTCCACCGCGCTCTGCACGTGGCCAAGCGCCTTGAGCAACGCGGCGCGTTCAATCGTCAGCTTCATGTCGGTCCCGGCTCGCCAATCGTGCGTCCGTCCTGCGAATCAGCGCAGCCGCACGCACGCCCCGAAAAGAGGGGACCTCGGACATTAGCGATTTAATAGGGACGATAAAGAGCGCCGCGGCGTCACCCACAGCAAAACGCCCCGCGGAGGCCGCGGGGCGCAATGCAGAGGCGTTTGAGCGCCACCGTCAGGCGCGGGTGTCGATCGAACCGCCGCCGGATTCACCGGCTTCACCCTCGCTGTAGGGATTGGCGGCCGCGGCCGCCGCAGGCGCCTTCGCCGCCACGACCACCATCGCCGGCCGGACCAGGCGGCCCAGCAGCTCGTATCCCGGCTGCATCACCTGGATCACGCCGCCGGGTTCTACGTCCTCGCCCGGCTGTTCCATCATCGCCTGATGCTTGTGCGGGTCGAACTTTTCGCCCTTGGCCGGCTCGATCCGCTTCAGGCCGTTGCGGTCGAACGCGCCTTGCAGTTCCTTCGCGGTCATCTCCACGCCGACGATGAAGTTCTTCATCGGCCCGTCGACCTCGGTCGGCGCCGCGGCCATCGCGCGATCGAAGATGTCGGCGGCGCCCAGCAGATCGCGCGCGAACTTGGTGATCGCATAGGCCCGCGCGTCGTTCATTTCGCGCTCGGCCCGGCGCTTGGTGTTCTCGGCGTCGGCCGCGTAGCGGAGCACCTGCTCCTTCAGCGACTGGATTTCGGCAAGCAGCTTGTCGATGTTGGCGTTGCCGTCGTCGCCATCCGTCTCGAAATCGGCGGGCGTGTGATCTTCGGACATTTCTTCGGTCATATCCCTGTTCGTCTTCGCATGGCGGGCGGCGGAGCCGGCGGTCTCGCCAGCCTGCCGCGCCTATGCGTTCATCACCTGGCCAAGCACGCGGGCGGTGTAGTCCACCAACGGAATGATCCGGGCATAGTTCAGTCTGGCGGGCCCGATCACGCCGATCGCACCCACCACCTTCTGTGCGCCCGTCATATAGGGCGCCGCGATCACAGCGGAACCGGAAAGGGAAAAGAGTCGCGTCTCGGCCCCGATGAAGATCCGCACGCCCTCGCCATCCCGCACCCCGTCGAGCAGGCCGATCAGCTGTTCCTTCTGCTCCAGATCTTCGAAGAGCGAGCGGACGCGTTCCAGATCCTCGACCGCCCCGCTGTCCTCGAGCAGGTTTGCGCGTCCGCGGACGATCAGGGCGCGATCTTCCGCCTCGCCGCCGCCCCAGGCCGCCAGGCCATCCTCGACCAGGCGGGCGGCCGTGGCGTCCAGCTCCCGCCGCGCCAGGTCCAGCTCGGCGCGCAGATCGCTCTTGGTCTCGCCCAGGGTGCGTCCGCGCATGCGGGCGTTGAGGAAATTGGAGGCTTCCTGGAGGGCCGACGGCGTTACGCCCATCGGCAGGCGGATCAGGCGGTTCTCCACCACCCCGTCGTCGAAGACCATGATCGCCAGGGTGCGGTCGCCCGACAGCGGCACGAACTCCACATGGCTGACGCCGGCGTCGCGGATGGGGGTGACGACGATGCCGGCCCCGCCCGCCAGACCGGACAGGATCTTGGACGCCTCGTTCATGGCGTCTTCGTAGTTCCGGCCATGGGCCAGCAGGCGCGCTTCGATGGAACGGCGCTCGGCGTCGCCGACGTCGCCCACCTCCATCAGGCCGTCGACGAACAGGCGCAGGCCCGCATGGGTCGGCAGACGGCCGGCGCTGACATGCGGGGCGCCCAGCAGGCCCAGCTGCGTCAGGTCCTGCATGGTGTTGCGGATCGACGCCGGCGACAACGACAGGCCGCCCTTGGAGAGGGTGCGCGACCCGACCGGCTCGCCGGTCTCCAGATAGCTTTCGACGATGCGGCGGAAGATCTCCCGCGCGCGGGCGTCCATATCGGTGAGCGTCGGCCCACGAGAGAAAAGCGAGGTCGTCACCGCAAGCGACCGGGAGCCATGGACGGGATCATTGCTATCTAGGATAAGCGCGGCCTTCCGCGGCGCAAGCCGCAGCCGCCGAGTTCTCGATATGCGCCCCTCCGAACGCACCCCCGACCTGTTGCGCCCGATCACCCTGGAGACCGGGGTCACCCGCTACGCCGAGGGCTCGTGCCTGATCACGGCCGGCCACACCAAGGTTCTGGTCACCGCCAGCCTGGAAGAGGGCGTCCCCGGATTCCTGCGCGGCAAGGGCCAGGGCTGGGTCACCGCCGAGTACGGCATGCTGCCCCGCGCCACCCACACCCGCGGCCGCCGCGAAGCCGCCGCCGGCAAGCAGTCGGGCCGCACCCAGGAAATTCAGCGCCTGATCGGCCGTTCCCTGCGCGCCGTCACCGACATGAAGGCGCTGGGCGAACGCCAGATCACCGTCGACTGCGATGTGATCCAGGCCGACGGCGGCACGCGCACCGCCTCGATCACCGGGGCCTGGGTCGCCCTGCGGCTGGCGACGAAGTATCTGCTGGACGAGGGCCTGATCACCGTCGACCCGATCCTGGATCAGGTGGCGGCTGTGAGTTGCGGGATCTTCAACGGCGTGCCTGTGCTGGACCTCGACTATGAGGAGGACTCCAACGCCGAGGCGGACTCGAACTTCGTGCTCACCGGCTCGGGGGCCATCGTCGAGGTTCAGGCGACCGGCGAGAAGCGCGGCTTCAGTCAGGCCGAATTCGACGCCCTGTTCGGCCTCGCCCGCAAGGGCATCGGCGAACTCTGCGAGCTGCAGCGCGCCGCCACCGCCTGACGGACGGGCGCATCACATCGCGCCTGGAATCGAAAACGGCGCCGTCCAGCCAAGGACGGCGCCGTTTGCATTTGGACCCCGGGTGTTCGCCGATAGCGAATGCCCGGGAGACCGATCCTCAGCGGATCAGAAGAACACGTTGTAGCGCATGGCCGCGGGCGGCAGGCGCTCAAGTTCGCGCGCCAGCGGGGCGAACATCGCATCGAGGATTTTTTCAAACAGGGCGACCATCTGCGTCACTCCTTTGTGCAGTGCAGCGTGACCCGCATATGGGATCCGTCCTCAAGAAATGCAAGTAATTCCCGATTCGATGAATAAACTGCGCTGCAATGCCGCAGAGATTTGTTGCGATGCAATGCCTGAGCCGACGCGCTTGGCGACTTGCTCTCCCGCCACCGATCGCGGAGCCTTCCACAAATTCGGAAAGGGCGATTGGGTGGCGACGACCAACAGGACCAGCGTGGACGACCTGAACCGGGCCAATGTCGGGAAACTGCCCGAGCATATCGGCCTCGAGATCACCGAGGTGGCGGACGGTCGCGTCGTCGGCCGGTTCACGGTGCGCCAAGACCTGGTCGCCCATACGGGCTTCCTGTTGGCCGGGGCCGTGCTGTCGGTCGCCGATATCCTCTGCGCCTATGGCGTCTCGACGGTCTGGCCGGAGGGGGCGAGCGGCTTCACGACGGCCGAGGTGAAGTGCAACTTCACCGGGACCCTGCGCGAAGGGGACGCCGTCTGCATCGCGACCCTGCTGCACGGCGGGCGCACGACACAGGTCTGGGACGCACGAATGGAGGATGCGGCGACCGGCAAGCTGATGGCCGCGTTCCGCTGCACGCAGGTGATCCTCTATCCGCGCGCCTAGCCGTCCTCTTCCTCGTCGAAGAATCCGTCATCCGGGCCAGGCTCGTACACCAGCAGCTGCCCCGGCTGGCAGTCCAGCTCGCGGCACAGGGCGGCCAGGGTCGAGAAGCGAACCGCGCGAGCCTTGCCGGTCTTCAGGATGGAGAGGTTGGCGATGGTCACGCCGACACGGTCGGCCAGCTCGGTGAGCGACATGCGACGCTCGAGAAGCACACGGTCGAGGCTTACGCGGATCGGCATCGGGGGCCCTAGATCGTCAGTTCGGCTTCGCGGCGCAGGCGCGCGCCCTCGCGGAACACCTCCGCAAGTACGAAGACCACGAGGACGGAAAACCACGGCGTCAGGCTCATGGTCGGCTCGATGCGGTTGGCCCCCGGCAGCAGCCAGGCGCTGATAGCCCAGAAGGCATAGCGGCCCAGCTCCAGGCCGGCCAGCATAAGGCCCATCAGGCGCAGCCGCGCGACATTGTCGGGGTGAAAGGGGTCGCCGGCGGTCAGCGTGGTGAAGATCCGCCGCAGAGACCCGACGATCACCAGGATGCCTGCGAGGTACAAGGCCGCCGCCAGGAGGCCGCTGGTCACGGCAGGACCGTTGGTGAGAAGTTCATTGACCGCTGTGTTGCGGCCTTCGTCGGACGAGCTGGCGCCGCGCGCGAGGCCGTCCATCAAGTCGGGATTGAAGCTCAGCAGCAGCGCCGCGAGCGTGATCAGGGACAGGGCGACGACACCGATCCAGAGCGCCGCAAACACGACGTCGAGGATGATCTTCAGGAAACTCGAAACCGAGCCCGGACCCAAGGCGCGCATGGCCGAATGCTCCCCCGTCTGCGCGTCATGATCCGCCGCGGCGCCGGCAGTTCGCCGGGGACCGGGCGGATCGGACGACCCTCATCTAGCGCTTCGAGTCTTAGAGGAAGGCGGCGCGGGCGACGAGGCTCAGGATCGGGGAAGCAGCCAGCACGACAACGAAAAGCATCGCGGCGCGGTCGAGGTGGTTCATGGCGTTGGCGAACATTTTGTAGCTCCGTAGGTTTTGCTGCACTGCAGCGTGGAAGGGTTCAGAACTCGGCGTCCTGATGTGATTATCGATACGCCCACATCGTTTTTCGATCACGTGAATATCGAGTAACGATATTAAACTTTCGCAATGCAACACGACGGGCGGGGGGTATTGTCGCCTCCAGGCAAACATGGAGTTAACAATGGCCCTTAAGCTGGAGCCTGGGGCGCGGCTGGTTGTCGCCACCCACAACCCCGGCAAGGCGCGCGAGCTGGCCGAGATTCTGGAGGGCCGGTTCGAACTGGTCGCGGCGGGCGACCTGGGTTTGCCCGAGCCGGACGAAACGGAATCCACCTTCGTCGGGAACGCCCTGCTGAAGGCCCGCGCCGCCGCCGACGCCTCCGGCCTGATCGCCTTGGCCGATGATTCCGGCCTGTCCGTTCGAGCCCTGGATGGCGCGCCGGGCATCTTCTCCGCTCGCTGGGCCGGGCCTGAGAAGGACTTCGCCATGGCCATGCGCAAGGTCGAGGAACGGCTTGAGCAGGTTGGCGCGGATGATCGCGCGGCCTGGTTCACCTCGGCCCTGGCGGTCGCCTGGCCGCACGGCCCGGCGGTTGTGGTCGAGGGCCGGGTGGACGGAACGCTGGCGTTCCCGCCGCGCGGCGCGCGGGGCTTTGGCTACGATCCCATCTTCGTTCCCGACGGCCACACGCAGACGTTCGGCGAGATGGAGCCTGCGGCCAAGGACGCCATGAGCCACCGCGCCCTGGCCTTCGTGAAACTGAAGGCCGCCCTGCTTTGACCGCCGACCCGCCGCTGGGCGTCTACGTCCATTGGCCCTACTGCGCGCGGATCTGCCCCTATTGCGACTTCAACGTCTTCAAGGCCCGCGGTCGCGAGGCGGAGGCGGCCAATCTGGCGGCGGCCATCGTCGCGGATCTCGAGGCGCAGCGGGCGCTCACGGGTCCGCGCCGCCTGGTCTCGATCTTCTTCGGCGGCGGCACGCCCTCGCTGATGGACCCGATCTGGACAGCGGACATCGTGGCCGCAGCCCGCCGGCTATGGACGCCTGACAGCGACCTCGAAATCAGTCTGGAAGCCAACCCGACTGACGCCGAGGCCGACCGCTTCGCCGCCCTGGGGGCGGCGGGGGTGAACCGGCTGTCCCTGGGCCTGCAGGCGCTGGACGACGTCGCGCTCGCCTTCCTTGGCCGCAATCACGACGCCGCCGAGGGCCGCCGCGCGGCCGAGGCGGCGGCGAAGGCCTTTCCGCGCCTCTCCGTGGATCTGATCTACGCCCTTCCCGGCCAGACGGCGCCCGGCTGGGCCGCGGAACTGCGCGCGGCCGTGGATCTCGGCGCTGAACATCTGTCGCCCTATCAGCTCACGATCGAAACCGGCACGGCCTTCGATCGCGCCGTGCGGCGCGGAACCTTCAAGCCAGCCGATGAGGATCTTGGGGCGGACCTCTACGACACCACCCAGGCGACGCTGGAGGCCCTCGGCTTCGCGGCTTACGAGGTCTCCAACCATGCCCGTGGGGCGGCCGCCCGGTCGCGTCACAATCTCGTCTACTGGACCGGCCTCGACTACGTGGGCGTGGGACCAGGAGCCCACGGCCGCCTGACACGGAAGGGCGCACGGGAAGCGACCCGGGCCGCCGACAGGCCGGCCGACTATATCCGGCGCGTCCGCGAGGCCGGGACCGGCTTCGAGGACCGGGAGCGACTGACTCCCACCGAAGCGGCCGAGGAGCGTCTGCTGAGCGGCCTGCGGATCGTGGACGGCGTGCCGTTCGCCGACCTCGCGGCGCTTAGCCTGACCGCCGGCCACCCCGAGGTGTCGCGCATGGTCGAACTTGGACTGCTTGTCGCGGACGCCGAACGCCTGCGCGCAACCCCCGATGGCCGCCGTGTCCTGGACCGGCTGACCGCCGAACTCGCGCTGTCCGCCCCCGTCTAAGGCGCTCCCGCCGTCGTCACGCTTGCCTTTGCGCCCCAGAGCGGCGAACGCTCGCCGCATGTCCCGCGACCTGCCCACGCCTGTCTTCGACGATGCGCCCCTGGCGCCGGGGCTCTACGTGGTCGCGACCCCGATCGGCAATCTGCGCGACATCACGTTGCGCGCCCTCGACGTGCTGAATCAGGCGGACCTGATCCTGGCCGAGGATACCCGGGTGTCGGGCAAGCTGCTGGCCGCCTTCGGGATCAAGGGCAAGATGGAGCGGCACGACGAGCATGCGGCCGAACGGGTGCGCCCCCGTGTGATGGCCGCCCTGGCCCAGGGCCAGCGGATCGCCATCGTGTCAGACGCCGGGACGCCGCTGATTTCCGACCCGGGCTACCGCCTGGTGCGCGAGGCGGCCGACGCGGGCCACAAGGTGTTTCCGATCCCGGGCGCCTCGGCCCTGCTGGCGGGTCTGTCCGCCGCGGGGTTGCCCACGGATCGGTTCCTGTTCGTGGGGTTTCCGCCCCCCAAGAGCGCGGCGCGGCGGACGTTCCTGGCCGAGGTCGCCGGCGTGCGCGCGACGCTAGTCTTCTTCGAGGGCGGGTCCCGGCTGGCCGACAGCCTGGCCGACATGGCCGCTGTCTTTGGCGACCGCGAAGCGGTGGTCTGCCGCGAGCTGACCAAGTTGTACGAGACCTTCTATCGCGGCCCGCTGAGCCAGCTCGCCGCCGACCCGAAGCTCGACGCGCCGAAGGGCGAGATCGTCATCCTGGTCGCGCCGGGCCGCGACACCGAGGCCACGCCGGCCGACGCGGACACCGCGCTTCTGGACGCACTGCAACGCCTCAAGCCCGCAGATGCGGCGGCTGAGGTCGCCAAGGCGCTGGGTCTCCCGCGCCGTGATCTCTACCGCCGAGCGATGGAGCTTCGGCAGGGCTCGGAGTCGGAGGCGTGAACGTCCGCGCCGCCCGCGGGGCCGCAGCCCGAACCTCTGGCCGTCGCGCCGAGGCCTGGGCCGTGGTCTGGCTCATGCTCCGAGGGTATCGGATCCTGGGATTCCGGCTGAAGACGCCCCAGGCCGAGATCGACATCCTGGCCAAGCGGGGCGACGTGCTGGCGGTGGTCGAGGTGAAGCGCCGCGCCAGTCTGGAGCTGGCCCGGGAGACGGTCACGTTCGACCAGCGCGACCGTCTTCGACGCGCGGGAGCCGCCTTGGCCGCCAATCGACCCGCCCTGGCGCGGTGCGCGGTTCGCCTGGATCTTCTGGCCCTCGCGCCCGGCCGCCTTCCCCGGCATATTCCGGATGCGTGGAAGGGCGGTTGAGACACGGATGAACCGCGAAGAGGCCGAAACGATCCTGTCCCACGCGGGGACCGTCCCAGAGGGCGACTTCCCCCTGCTGGACGCCGCGATCGCCTGCGCCATCCATGAGGATCCGACCCGTGACCCCGGGGCGGCTCGCGAGATCGCGGCCATCGCGGTGGACAGGCTGTCCGACCGACTGAAGCGCGAGAGCCCGGAGGAGGCGATCGCCGAGACCCTGGCGGGCGATCTTGGACTGTCCGGCGATCTCTTCACCGTGGATGCGCCGGATAACGCTGACGTGATCGCAGTCGCCAACCGCCGCCGGGGGCTGGCGGTGACGGTGGGGGTCTTCTACCTGCACGCCGCGCGCAAATGCGGGCTGACCCTACAAGGCGTGGACTTCCCCGGCCATTTCCTGCTGCGGATCGAGACCGACGAGGGGCCTCTGGCCCTGGATCCGTTTTCGGAAGGGCGGGTCGTACTGCCGTCGGAACTGACCCGCCGCGCCCTGCACGCCGG
Organism: uncultured Phenylobacterium sp.; assembly: GCA_964575195.1. Lineage (GTDB taxonomy): Bacteria > Pseudomonadota > Alphaproteobacteria > Caulobacterales > Caulobacteraceae > Phenylobacterium. Next base: position 466,932 of record CAZNPJ010000001.1, on the reverse strand, counting down.
GCTGACCCCCAACGTCGCGGACCGCCTGGACCGGTTGATGGCGCCCGTCAGCGACCGGGCGGTGCTGCTGCGCCTGCAGAATATTGTCTACGCCAACGCCACCAACTACGGCGACTTCGCACGCGCCGAACGCGCGGCCCTGCGCCGTGGCCTGCTGGACCCTATCGACCACCGACCGTGGCTGGACGTTGCGGCGGCCCGCGAGGGCCAGGGCGCGCTGGCTGGGGCGCTTGAGGCCTTGCAGCGGGCCACAGCGCTGGACGGCGGCGCGGCGCTTGCGGCTCGCGCCCAACGCGAACGGGTCAGGTTGCGGCTGAACTAACGCCGTCGGGCGCTACGGTTGCATCGGTTCGCGTTCGCCGTTCAGATGGCGCGAATCGTGAGTGGAGCGCCCGGCGGCCGAAGATGGTCTTCAGTTCGATCATCTTCATCTTCTACTTCCTGCCGGTCTTCCTGCTGGGCTACTACCTCAGCGGCTGGCGCACGGGGGTCCTGCTGGCCGGCAGCGCCGCCTTCTACGTCTGGGGCGAGGGCCCCTACATCTTCCTCCTGGCCGCCCTGATCCTGGCGAACTACGCGGGCTCTCGCGCCCTGGCGAGACTGGAGGGATCGGGCCCGCGTCGGATGATGTTGACCGCCCTCGTGGGCCTGGATCTCGCCGTCCTGGGAGTCTTCAAGTACGCCGGCTTTCTGGCCCACAACCTCAACGCCCTGGCGCCAGGCCTGGGCGTGCCCGAGTTGAAGCTGGCGCTACCCCTCGGCATCTCGTTCTTCACCTTCCAGCTGATCAGCTATGTGGCCGACGTCTACTGGCGCCGCGTCACGGTGGAACCCAGCCTGACCCGGTTCGCCGCCTACATCCTGATGTTCCCGCACTTGATCGCCGGACCGATCGTGCGCTTCGCCCATATCGCCGAAGAACTTCATGCCGACCGGCGCCAGAGCGGGCGGATCGGCCTGGGCGTGCAGTATTTCATCGTCGGCCTCTGCCAGAAGGTTCTGGTTGCCAATAGCGTCGCACCCCTGGCCGACCACGCCTTCGGGCTGGGCGCATCGTTGGACCCCGCCACCGCCTGGCTGGGCGCCCTGGCTTATTCGCTGCAGATCTATTTCGACTTCTGCGGCTATTCGAACATGGCGATCGGCTTGGCCTTCATGCTGGGCTTCACATTCCCGAAGAACTTCGACCATCCCTATGCGGCGCGGTCGATCACCGAGTTCTGGCGGCGCTGGCACATCTCGCTGTCATCGTGGTTCCGGGACTACGTCTACATCCCGCTGGGGGGAAATCGCGGTGGCGCAGCGAAGACGGTCCGCAACCTGCTGGTCGTGTTCCTTCTGACCGGCGTGTGGCACGGCGCGGCCTGGACCTTCATCGTCTGGGGTCTCTACCACGGCGCCTTCCTGCTGATCGAACGCTTCGGCTTGTCGCGTCTGCTCGCCGCCGGCCCGCGCGTCCTGAGCCACGCCTATGCGCTGCTGGTCGTCATGGTCGGCTGGGTGCTCTTCCGCGCCGACACCCTGCCCCACGCCCTGCACTATCTGAGGGTGATGGCCCAGCCGTTCGTGGCATCGCCGCTGCCGGTGTCGACCCTTGTCCGCCTCGACCCCCAGACCCTGGCCTCGATGGGCCTGGGCGTCATCTTCGCCGTCCCGACCCTGCCCTGGCTGCTGGACCGCCTGCGCACGCCGCGTCTCCAGCCCGCCAAGACCCTCGAGCCGCGGCTCGACACACAGGGCGTCCACGTCCTGGCCACCCCTGTGCTGATCGCGGGCCTGTTGCTCAGCGTCGCCGTCCTGGCCGGCACGACCCTCAACCCCTTCCTGTACTTCCGGTTCTGATGAGCGAGCCGCACCGCGCACATTGGGCAGGATTGGTCGGCGCGACAGTGGTCGTGATCGTCGGCGCCTTCGCGCTGCCGCACGTGATCAAGCCACCGGCGCTGCAGGAAAACCGCCCCTTGGCCGGCCCCCCAGCGCTGCCGAAACACCTCGGCGACCTGACGGCGTTCCGAAAGGCGACGGACGCCTGGGTGGCCGACCAGTTCCCCCCACGCGCCCAGCTCATCGCCGCCCTGAACTATCTGCGGATGAACGTGGGCGTCAGCGGTTCTGAGCGGGTGGTGGTGGGCCGCGACGGATGGCTGTTCAGCGACGATGGCCGCCACCTCGCCGCCGCGCGCGGCGAACCGGCGATTCCGGACGCGGAGGCCCGGCGCTGGCTCAGCACGCTGGCCTGGCGGACCGAGACGCTGCGCGCCGAGGGGCGGGCCTATTTCGTCATCACACCGCCGGTGAAGGAGGCGGTGTATCCCGACAAGGCGCCGGCCTGGTTCCGTCTCGACATCAACCGTCCCGCGGTGACGCTGGCTCGGCTGGCGGCCGAGTCCGGGGCTGGCGAGGTGATCTATCCGCAGGACCGGCTCAGCCAGTCTGCGCGCTGGGGCTTGCGGGTCTACGATCGCTACGAAAGTCACTGGACGGGGCTCGGCGCCTATCAGGGCTATGTGGCGCTCATGAACAGCCTCAACCGGCAAGGTCTGACGGAAGGGCCTCGGCCGTTGGACGACTTCGTCGAACGGATCGATGTCGAGGAGGCCGCCATACCCCGCGACCTCGCGCTCATGCTGGGGGTGGCCAGTTTCGTCCGGGTGGATCACCCACAGTTCGAAGACCCCGCCGCCGGGCAAACCCTTCGCGTCACCTATCTGGGGCCCCGGCACGATTGGACCGACCTCCGTGTCATCGACACAGGACAGGCGGGCAAGCCGGTGCTTCTCATCACCGTCGACTCGTTCTCCAACGCCCTGATCCCGTTCCTCTACGGGCACTTCAGCCGGATCGTGGTGGCGCACAACCAGGACGGCGCCTGGCGCCGCGACCTCATCGACCGCTTCGACCCCGACATTGTGGCGGTCGAGATCCTGGAGAATGGCCTGCGCAACATCATGGCCGAGACGCCGGCGCCTTCGCCCGGCGTCCAGGCGCGGATCAACGATGTGGTCGCCCACCGCAAACGCTACGCGGTGATCGAGCGGCCTGCGATCTATCAGGGAAAGCGCAACAAGATCGAAGGCGGCCCCGGAGACGACCGCCTTACGGGAACCACACGGCCGGACGACATGCAGGGCCGCCCGGGCAACGACACCATGGACGGTCTCGCGGGCGACGACGTCATGCGCGGCGGCCGTGGCCGCGACGTGATGAACGGCGGCCCGGGACGCGACTGGATCTCCGGCGGGCGGGAGGACGACACCCTTCGCGGGGGGCCGGGCGGCGACATCTTCAACATCTTCGAGGGCTCGGAGACCGATGTCGTGCTCGACTTCAACGCGGGCGAGGGTGACCGGGTCGAGGTGGCCATCGGCGCCGGGTACAAGGTCGTCCAGTCGGGGGCGGACACCATCATCGATCTACGGGGCGCGCGGCTGGTGCTGCGCGGCGTGACGCTGGCCGACCTCCCCCGGGACTGGATCCGAAACAAGTAAGCCCGGCTGGCGCTGATCCCTGTGACCGCCTATGTCGGCAGGTCTTAAAGTCGAGGAACGCCCACATGTCGCTGAAGGTCGCCGTTCAGATGGACCCCATAGAGGGGATCAACATCGAAGGCGATACGACCTTCCTGATGATGGAGACGGCGCAGGCGCGCGGCCATTCGCTGTTCGTCTACCTCACGGGGACCCTGGCCATGGACGAGGGCCGGGTCTTCGCCCGCGGGCGCGACGTGACCGTCCAGCGGGTCAAGGGCGGGCACGCCACACTGGGTGAGCCGCGGCGCGTCGAGCTGACCGAGTTCGACGTCATCCTGCTCCGTCAGGATCCGCCGTTCGACATGCACTACATCGACACCACATTCTTCCTGGAGGCGGTGCATCCCAAGACCCTGGTGGTCAACAATCCGGTCGAGGTGCGCAATGCCCCCGAGAAGCTCTTCGTCACCAAGTTTCCGGGCCTGCAGCCGCCGACGCTGATCACGTGGGATAAGGACGCGATCCTCGATTTCCGTGAGCGCCACGGCGACCTGGTGATGAAGCCGCTCAACGGTCGCGGTGGGTCCGGCGTCACCCGCCACCTCCGTGACGACCCCAACCTGGACACCTTGCTAGAACTGCACGCCGAGCTCGGCCGGGAACCTGTCATCGTCCAGAAGTTCCTGCCGTCCGTCACCAAGGGCGACAAACGTATATTGCTGATCGACGGCGAACCGGTGGGCGCGATCAATCGGGTGCCAGCTAAAGGCCAGATCCGCTCGAACCTGGCGGTTGGGGGCGAGGCCCAACCCGTGGACCTGACCGCGCGTGACCGCGAAATCTGCGCGGCCATCGGACCGGAGTTGAAGGCGCGTGGCCTGATCTTCGTCGGCATCGACGTGATCGGGAACTACCTCACCGAAATCAACGTGACCTCGCCGACCGGCGCCGTCGCCCTCAAGCGATTCACTGGAATCGATGCGACCGAGATCATGTGGCAACGGATTGAAGAGCTTCGCTCGCAACCCTAGAGTGTCGATCAAGAGACAGCCGGAAGTTACGGAACTGTCTCACTTTCCCCATAAGTTCGTTTTTTGTTCTTGATCTGAGCTTGGCCACATGCTCGGTTGTGGATAACTTTGGGCGAGCCACAAGGGGTTGAGAGATGGCAGCGCGGGTGGTGACCTTGGCCTTCCGGGGCGTCGAGGCGGTGCGTGTCGACGTCCAGGTTCAGTTCACCAATGGCGAGCAGAAATTCTTCCTCGTCGGCATGGGCGACAAGGCCGTTTCCGAGAGCCGGGAACGTGTGCGCGGCGCTTTCCAGGGCATGGGGCTGGCCCTCCCGTCGCGGCGGATCATCGCCAACCTGGCCCCGGCGGATCTTCCCAAGGAGGGAAGCCACTACGATCTCCCGATCGCCCTCGCCATCATGGCCGGAATGGGCATCATTCCGCCTGATGCGCTGGAAGGATGGGCGGCCGTTGGCGAACTCGCCCTGGATGGCCGGATCACGCCTGTCGCGGGCGCCCTGCCCGCGGCCGTGGCCGCCGGCGGCCTTGGGCTGGGCCTGATTTGCCCCGAGGCCTGCGGCCCGGAGGCCGCCTGGGCGGGTGAGACGCGCGTGCTCGCGGCCCCGTCGCTGATCGCCCTCGTGAACCACTTCCGCGGGACTCAGATCCTGGCCCAGCCCAAGGCCGGCGACATGCTGGACGGCGAGCGGGTTCCCGATCTGCGCGATGTGAAGGGCCAGGAGAACGCCAAGCGGGCTCTGGAGATCGCCGCCGCCGGGGGCCACAACCTCTGCTTCGTGGGTCCGCCAGGCTCCGGCAAGTCGATGATGGCGGCCCGTCTGCCGGGGCTGCTCCCACCGCTGACGCCCGCCGAACTCCTTGAAACCTCGATGATCCACTCGGTCGCCGGACTGATCGCCAAGGGCCAGCTCAGCCGCAACCGCCCCTTTCGCACGCCTCATCACTCCGCCAGCATGGCGGCCCTGACGGGCGGCGGCCTGAAGGCCAAGCCTGGCGAGGTCAGCCTCGCCCACAATGGAGTGTTGTTCCTGGATGAACTGCCGGAGTTCGGCGGTATTATGTAGCAAACACACCAAGACAGTGGCAAGCGTAATCGCATCCGCGATGGTATGTCATCGGATATGGCTACTCACCCAACCGCTTCTCTAGCGCCTCCACCTTATCCTCCAGTGCCGACACCCGGTCGCGGAGCGTTGAAGTCTCCGACAGAGCCTGCCGGGCATTCGCTCGCGCCACGTCTGCCTCGTCCTGTGTGGCGCATCCGCAGAGCACCAGCGCGCATACCGCAAGAACCTTGCGCATGACTTCCCCCGTCCAACGTCCCAACACTCTAGCTGGTTTAGTGGAGATGCATCGCGAGATCGCGGGCAAGATCGACCATCACCGCAAGGTCATGGCCGCCCTGGTGTTCGATCTGGAGGCCGTGGAGCACACCATCAGGCTTCTGGACGCAGAGGCCCAGCTAGGCCGCGCCAAGCCTGTCCCTGCGGCTCACGCGGCGTTCAAGGGCGAGATGCGCCGCGACGTGCTGGCGGCGCTCAGGGCGGCTCAGGGGCCGCTTACATCGCTGGACATAGCCCGCCAGATCATCACCGCCCGCGACCTACCCAGCGCACCCAAGGACGTCACCGTCATGCGCAAGCGGGTGGGCGCCTGCCTGTGGAAGCTGCGTGATCGGGGAATGGTCGTGGAGGTCCCTCAGGAGGGCGACTACAAGGGGTGGAAGCTTAACGGTGGGGTTGCCGGTGTCTAAGCGGATGCGGGAGCGCTACTCCCTGCAAGCGATCATGTCGCACATGCGGCGGTTCCACCCCGGCTGTCCCGACGCCACGCGGGACAAACTGGCGGTCCTCATCGCGGATAGGAGCTGGGAGAGCGCTTCGCTCGGCAAGGCCTTCGGGATCGTGGCTTCAAACTACGTCCGCCATGAACTCACAGACTATGACCCGCTCCGGCGGCGACACGGCCTTATGCGAGATGAAGCGCGCATGATTGTCGCCCAAGAGGTTGAGGACATCATGCGGGCTTGGCGCATCGGGCCGCCTACTTGGTGACGGCAGGGGTTCCGAAGGCGGGGTGGCGGCTAGTAAACCACGGCATAAGGATTTCCTTATGAGGACGTCCGGTCCACTACATCTTGAGAACATCCACTGGATGTTCTGTTTATCTGCTAGATGTTGTGTGAAGGAGCGTTGACGACTTACCCGTCGGCGCCTTAGGAGTCGGATTCGCAGGTCTAGAAACGGAAAAGAGCGCCGCTTGCAGGCGACGCTCTCCGAAGTCTCTAGGCCTCCTGCAAACCTCTGACAGCGAGGGCGCAGGAAGGCGGGTCGTTAGCTTCGGGAAAAGACTCCCGGTGACCGGTTTTGTCAAGCCCTCGCTGTCGTCTCGCAGACGACGAAAGGGCCAAAAATGGCTCCTAGCGAACCTTCCAAGTTCCGCCCATCCCCTCGCAGCCTGAGCTTCCAAGAAGCTATTCAGGTTTGGCTTCGGTACTGGGCGGGCGAGTATCAAGACCGCATCGCAGCGTCCTTTGACGTCAACCCCGGTCGTGTGAGCGAGGTGGTCAAGGGCCGCAAGCATCATGGCAGCCGCGAAGCTGCTCTGGCGTTGCGGTAAGATTCCGGCGCGGGCCGAAGCCCGCGCCACCCTCTTGGGTCAACGCTGCCAGTACCCTTTCCACTGACGCGACACCGGGTGCGCCAGCGCTGATGACGTCGCCAGCAGGAATTGCTCGCCGTTGCTGATGCGGCGGTTGTCCTCGCGCCACGCCATCTCAGCCGCATAGGCTGACAGGTAGTCGCCCGCGATGTGGTGGTGGATGCCGATCTCAGCGCGTCGGATGCGCGAGAAGAACGACTCCGCCATGTTCGTGCAGCTTTCCGCGGTGCTGTAGGCCACCGAGTGATTGATGCGACGCGTCAGGAAGCGGGCTTCCAGATTATCCCAGTGGCCGGCTTCGTCGGCGTGGATGGTGGCGCCGGGCGCGACGTTGCCCAGCACGAACGGCACGCCGTCCGCTTCGGTCTTGGCGACGTGGGTGAGGGTTTCGCCCTCACGCTCGCGGGCCACAACGACAACCTTACGCTTGCCGGTCTGGTGGATTTTGCGGCGGCGGTCCTTGCGGTCGGCTCGGTTGTTCGCGGGCTTCACGTAGCCGCCGAAGTGCGCGCCATCCACTTCCACTTCGCCTTCCAGCTTGGACGTGGCCTGCTCAGCCGCCAGGGCTTCCCTGATCTTGTGCGAGAGGACGAACGCCGTCTTGTACTGGACGTCGAGGTCACGGGAGAGCTGGAGGGCGCTATGGCCCTTCGCCCCGTTCACGAAGATGGCGATGGCCGCCAGGATATCCCGCAGATCCATTTTCCGGCTGGCGAAGATGGTCCCCGACGTCACCGAGAACTGCGATCCGCAGGCCTTGCACTTGAAGATGCGGCGAGCCTTGAAGGTGTAGCATTCGAAGCAGCCGCACTTGCCGCAGACGGCATCGCCTTCGGTGGAAGCCCAGCGGATCGAGCGGAACGCGTCGAAGGCCTGGTCCTCGGTCATGCGCATCACCTTCGCCATCGAAAGGCTGCGAGCGGCGGCGGAGAGGAGGAAGTGCTGGGCCATTTGTCATCAAATCCGATGCGTGTGCATCTGATATGGTGACATTGCGCATCGTTGTCAACGGTATTCGCATCGGATACGATGACATATCGCATTGGATGCGGAGGCGAGCGTGTACGAAGATCGAGATTGGGTGGCGCACACCAAGGCGCTACTCCGCGCCGAGATGGTGAAGCGCGGTGTCAGCTACGCCGGGTTGGTGGAAAAGCTGGCTGCGATCGGCATCCGAGAGACAGAAGCCAACCTCCGCAACAAGATCAGCCGAGGCGGGTTCACGGCGTCATTCTTTATGCAGTGCTTAACGGCAATGGGCGTCGTCTCACTTCGGGTCGAAGATTGATAGATCTTCCAGACTTGGTCCGCCCCTCAGCAGAAGATTCTCCAGCCGGCGGAGATTCCCGAGTACTATTGCTGTGGCCTCTGCGTCCGTCCTTGCCCCCTCCAACCCAGACTGCACCCTGTTCGAGATGTCTGGGAAAAAGTCTTCAGTGTAGCGATAAAACGGCTTTAAGCCGCTCCTCCACAGACCGTACTCACCGGCAAGTATATCGTCGTCAACGGTCTTATGTATCCGGAGTATCTCTTCACCTGCCTCAATGCATCTTTGCCAAATTTCGATGATGCCCTGGCGCTCGTTCGCCCATCGTGTAGCTAAGACTATTTCCCGAAGTTGAGCGTTAAGCTCTGAATTGTCGGGCAAGTCAGCATTAGAAGGCTTGGGCTTCCCTTCATCCTGTTCATAGTACTCAAGCACTGGACGCAGATCGCGCCGTAGAACGGCTTGATCTAGGATCGTCCGCTTGTTCGCCCCGAACACCATTTTCTCCATGGGAAGCCCAGGCTCCCATCTGCCATAGAGGTCGCAACGACCCTCCTGCCACTGCGTGGTGTAGTACGCAGCGGCATGTTCAGCGATGGTCGAGAACGGGTCTGGGACCATGCTCTTTAGAGAATGTCTCAGGCGTTCGCTGGCGTTGGAATAGAGCCAGCGCCCCGCCTCCTGAAGTGGGACATAATCCAACTCGTCAGCCGATATTGGCGGCTGCGCGAGCAAGGCCCGCCTTCGGAAGGGCCACCCCCATCCCTTATCGGGATGCCAGTTGAACAGCAGCGCGCCGCCGATGAGCAGCATGAAGCCGAGCACGGGATAGATGGCCCAATCGGGTGCCTCTGCAAACTTTCGAAGCACCTCAATTGCTGCGCCGCGCAAGGTTCCGGCATCCTGAGGCAAGCTCACGACGTCCACCACGACGCCGAAAGCGTTGAAGGCCCACAGGAGGCCAAACGACGTTGCCGCGATGGCACCGCCAACGGTGCGTCTGCGTAAAGACATAGGCCGACCTTGCCCGGACTCTCCACGCGGTGCCAACGCTTGTTCTTCGAACTCACTCACTGAACTCCTTTGTTCAGCGGTACTCGCAACTCGCATCATATCCGGTGACTTCTGCCGCTCGATCCGGCGGCGTGCGTCACTGGTTAGGTGTGCTTGCTACATAATACCGGAGTTCGGCGCCCAGGCGCTGGACAGTCTTCGGCAGCCCATCGAGACGGGTGAGGTGGTCGTGGCCCGGGCCAACGCCCACATCCGGTACCCCGCGCGCTTCCAGCTGGTGGCGGCCATGAACCCCTGCCGCTGCGGTCACGGCGGCGCGGGCCGCGGCGCGTGCGGACGGGCGCCCCGCTGTCAGACCGACTATCAGGCGCGCATCTCCGGGCCGCTGATGGACCGCATCGACCTGCAGGTCGAGGTTCCGCCCGTCACCGCCGCCGACATGGCGCTTCCCGCCCCGGCCGAAGGCACGACCGAGGCTTCGGCCCGCGTCCGCGCCGCCCGCGACATGCAGGTGGAACGCGCCAGGGGATCCGACGGCGCCCCGCTAAACGCCCAGGCGGAAGGCGATTTTCTGGAGGCCATCGTCGATCTGGACACGTCGGCCCGCACCCTTCTGGCCAAGGCCGCCGAACTCGGAGGCCTCTCAGCCCGCGGCTGGACCCGCACGCTGCGGCTGGCGCGCACCATCGCAGATCTGGATGGATCGGGGCCTGTTCGGCGGGTCCACGTCGCCGAGGCGCTGATCTATCGTCGGGTCGCGCCGGGCACGTCCATTTCAGCCGCCTCAAGCGCCTCGATCTCAGCATAGCGGCGCGGGGCGGTCACGGCGCCGTACCCGATCATGAAGATGACCAGATAGCCCCAGATGATGCCGGCCGTCTGGTAGGCCCAGCCGGACACCCCAGCGTCGAGCGCCCGAGCGACGTGGGTCACGACAGCCAGCAACTGAAATGCCGCCGAGAACAGTGGCCAGTACCGGGACGTCATAATGGCGAGCGCGACGAAACCCAGCAGAAGGACGACGTCGATGGCCATGACCAACCACTGCGTCTCACCCGTACCGGATCTGAACGCCACAAGGCTCAGCGCCCATGCAGCGAGATAGCCCCCAGCGGCGAGGCGTTCGAGATCGCGACCTCGCCATACGGCGAGGACGCAGACGGTCATCAGCGCCGTCGGCCAGACGAAGGGAGGAAGCTGGTACGCGGTCAACGAAAACGGCCCCCGGAAGTACCGAGGGCCGTAATGTGGCAGACGCCAGTATAAGTTGAAACCTGTGTCGGCCTCAGGAGGCGATCCGCAGACTGCGCAAACGCACCCGCTCGGCCTGCAGGCCCTCCGGCGGCGGCTTGTCGCCCGCTTCCCCCGCCATCCGCACGGCGCCGAGGCCGATTTGGCCTTGGACGACACTCAGTTCCTTGTGGGTCTCGACAATGGCCCGCCGGGCTTCGGCGAGGGCCATGATCGCCTGGCTGGCCCGTTCCACAGCGTCCTGGCCGATGAGCGCAGAGGCCCCCGCGGCCTTGCGCAGTTGCGGCATCACGCCAGCCAGCATCGCAGTCTTCGAAAGCGCGGCGTCGATCGCGGATTCAGCTTCGAAAAGGGCGCCTGCGACTTGCTCGGCGGCCATACGGCGTTCTTTGAGCATGAGTGATCTCCATGCGCGGCGTAGATCACGGCGCGCCAACGATTGTTTCAGAACAGGGTTTCGTGGCCGTTCAGGCTTTTAGTAAATTCGCGGCCAGATCGTTCAGGTAGTGGAGCCCCGCCAGCATGCCCCCGAAGGCGAGGGCCGTGACGAGGGCGATCCCGACGATCGCGCCGAGTCTCAGCGCGGGGCTCAGCTCGTTTCGGCGGACCCAGCTTCCGGCTCGCCCTTGAAGTTCTCGTCCAGGAGAACCCAGGTCAGGCACAGGATTTCGCGCAGAACCATCTCTGGCGGCTTGAACGGCGCCAGTTTCCGGGTCGCCGAAACCAGATGCCGCGCCATATCCGCCTGCGTGGCTGTCGCCGAGAGATCGACGAGCTGCCGCTCGAGTTGCGTCCAGGAGAAGCCGGGAAGTGCTTCCTCCCGCCTCGCCAGCGCCGGCCAACGCGCTTCGAAGTCGTCGATCTCTCGGCGAAGGCGGATCGCCCTCCCAATCACCGCTCTGTTCTCGAAGTTCGGTTGCTGACCCATCGGACGCCCCATCTGCTGCCGGCTCATCCGGCCAGCTGGGAGCGGGTGTGTCTGTCCTGATCGTGTCGTGTCCTGACGCAATCAGGACAGGGTTTCCATCGACGGCGCGAAGCAGTTTCGCCGCCTTGAAGCGGTCGTCCACGCCCAGCTTCCGACGCGCGCGATCGCAATAGGTGTCCACGGACGTCTTCGACATCCCGAGTTCACGGGCGATCTGCTTGGAGCTCAGGTGTTGATCCACGAGGCGCAGGCAATCGCGCTCGCGCTGCGTCAAAAGCTCCACAGGGTTCATGACGCCCCCCAAAGCGCACTAGCGACCACTGGCTCTAGTAAACGACGGCTTTCGCCTCGCGTCTACTTTACCGAGAGGAAAACCCGACGGACCTCCCTTTTGTTGCACGCGTCGGGGGGCGCTTGACCGACCGTTAAGCCGTTCACCTTAAGCATAGCCCCCAATGCGTAGACCATCTCGTCCCCTATCCGAGCGCCGCCCAAGCCGCGCCCAGATCAGCGCTGAGCAGCTCGCGTCCCTGAGTCACGAGTTCCGGACCCCGCTGAACGGCGTACTCGGCATGGCCCGCCTGCTGGAGGGCACGAAGCTCACCGCCGAGCAGAAATCCTATGTCGCGGCCCTGCATGACAGCGGGCAGCATCTGCTCACCCTGGTCAACGATGTCCTCGACTACGCCAAGCTGGGGGCGGGACGGGTCGAACTGCATCCGGCGCCGACGGAGATCGAGGGCCTGTTGCGTGGCGTCGCCGAACTTCTGTCGCCGCGCGCCCGCGAGAAGGGCCTGGAGATCGCCTGGGCCGCCCCGGCCACACCCACGACCATCCAGGCCGATGAAGGTCGACTGCGGCAGATCCTGCTCAACTTCGCGGGCAACGCCGTCAAATTCACCGAGACCGGCGGCGTCCTGATCGCGGCCACGACCCCCCAACCGAGACGGCTTCGGCTGCGGGTCGAGGATACCGGCCCCGGCGTTTCGCAGGGCGACCGCGAACGGATTTTCGAGGAATTCGCCCAGGCCGAAGCCGCACATGCCGATCTGGGCGGCACGGGTCTTGGCCTGGCCATCGCGCGCCGACTGGCCCGCGCGATGGGCGGCGACGTCGGCGTCGACACCGCCCCGGGCGGCGGCGCGTGCTTCTGGTTCGAAGCCGACTTCCAGATCGTCCCCGCCGCCGTACCGGACCGCCCCCTCGAGGGACGCATCATCGGCATCGCCTCGCCCAGCCCCATCGTTCAGGACGCCGCGCGTCTTCAGATCGAGGCCTGCGGCGGCCAAGTCGTGGCGACCCCAGGGCTGCCCGAGGCCATCGCCCGCACGAAGCCGGGCGACGTCATCCTTGTGGACGCCAAGCTCGCGGCCGCCAACGGCGCCTTGCGACCGCCGCTGCAACGCCACGCCATCGTGCTGCTGGCGCCCGACGAGCGCGACCGAATCCCCCGCTATCGTCGGGCCGGGTTCGCGGGCTATCTGATCAAACCGCTGCGCCGCGCCTCGCTGGCCGAACGGGTGCTGATCGCCGCGGGCGCCGTCGCCGATCCCAGCCAGCCGACCCAGGTCGACGAGCGAGCGACCAACGCCGCCGCGCCCGGCGCGCGTATCCTGCTGGTCGAGGACAACCCGATCAACGCGCTGTTGGCGCGCGCCCTGCTCACGCGGGAAGGCTGTGAGGTGGAGCACGCCGTCGGTGGGGCGGAGGCGCTGGCCGCCGTCGAGATCGAGACCTACGATCTCATCCTGATGGACATGCGCATGCCCGGGCTCAACGGCGAAGAGACGGCCCGGCGCATGCGGGAAAACGGGGTGAAGACTCCCATCGTCGCCTTGACCGCCAATGCGTTCGAAGACGACCGCCATGCGTGCCTCGCGGCCGGCATGGACGATTTCCTGGTCAAGCCGCTGTCCCCCGATGCGCTTCGCGGCGCCCTGACGCGCTGGACCGGCCCCGCCTTTACGAAGCCCGCGGCGCGCGCCAAGTTCGGCTGAGTGCGGCCCCGGGGGGCCTGCCTCCCCGGAGACTCCATGAGCGCTGAAGCGGAACCGAAGCGAAGCGCGCTTTCGGCCCTCGCCGTCTTCGTCGAACGCCGCGCCCTGGTGATGCTGGCGCTCGGGTTCGCGTCCGGCCTGCCGAACCTGCTGATCTTCGACACCCTTTCGCTGTGGCTGCGCGAGGCGGGCCTGTCGCTCAAGGTCATCTCGATCTTCGCCCTCGCGACGCTCAGCTATTCCCTGAAGTTCCTCTGGGCGCCCCTCATCGATCGCACCGCCGTACCGGGCCTGACCAGGCTGCTCGGCCATCGGCGCAGCTGGATGATCGTGCTGCAGATCCTGCTGATGATCGGCCTGTGGCTGATCTCCGGCGTGGATCCGGCCCGAAATCTAGCCCTGATGGCCGCCTTCGCCGCCTTCGTGGCCTTCGTCTCCGCGACCCAGGACATCGTCATCGACGCCTGGCGGATCGAGGCGGCCGAGGTGTCGAAACAGGGCGCCATGGCGGCCGCATATCAGTGGGGATACCGGATCGCGATGATCGTGGCAGGCGCCGCGCCGCTGCTGCTGGCCGAGGCCTATGGCTGGAGCCTGTCGTACGCCGTCATGGCCGGGCTGATGCTGCTGGGCGTCGCCGGGGTGCTCGGCGCGCCTCGCGAGGAGGCCCATGTCATCCGGCCGATCCACGCCGAGGGCGTGCCCAGCCGGCCGGCGCTGGAACTGCCGGAGTGGATCGCACGCCTCGCCGTCTTCGCCTTGGGCGCCCTGCTGCTGGGAACCGGCCTCGCCGCCGACGCGTCGTTGATGGCCGCGGGGCTGAGCGCCGTGGGCTTGCCGGACGCCGGCGTCGCCCTCACCGACGCCTGGGCCCTGAAGCCCCAGGGGGTCTATTTCCAGCTCGCGGCCGTCTTGGCCGGTCTGCTGGTGATCGTCCTGGCCGTCTGTCCGATCCCCGGCATGAAGACCCGGCCCGGCGTCTATCTGTTCGCCGCTCTGGGTGAGCCGCTGGCCGACTTCCTGCGGCGCTACAAGGGCGTAGCGGCCCTGATCCTGGCGCTGATCTGCCTCTACCGGCTGTCAGACTTCGTGCTGAACATCATGAACCCGTTCTACGCCGACCTCGGCTTCTCCAAGGTCGAAATCGCCGAGGCGCGGAAGGTGTTCGGGGTTGTCATGACCGTCATCGGCGTCGGCCTCGGCGGCTTCTCGGTCGCGCGTCTGGGCATGATGCGGGCCCTGGTGGTCGGGGCGTTCGCGGGGCCGCTCAGCAACCTGGCCTTCGCCTGGCTGGCGATCCAGGGGCCGCAGCTGTGGGCATTGTTCGTCGCCATCGGGATCGACAACGTGGCCGGCGGTATCGCCGGCACATGCCTCATCGCCTACATGTCCAGCCTGACGTCGGCCGGGTTCACGGCCACTCAATACGCCCTGTTTTCGTCGCTGTACGCCCTACCCGGCAAGCTGATCGCCTCGCAGTCGGGCCGGATCGTGGAATCGTCGGCCGCCGCCGCCGACGCCGGCGGGCCAATGGCCGGCCTGAAGGCCCTGTTCGTCCGCCTGCCGCCCGAGGCCTACGCCGGGGCGATGGAGAAGTCACAGGTCACGCCGCCGGCCCTGGGCGCGGGCTATCTGGTCTTCTTCCTCTATTCGGCGGCGATCGGCGTGGCGGCGGTGATCCTGGCCTTCGTCGTGGCGCGCCGGTCGCCCGTTCCCGGCGACTAATCCAGGCAGACCACCTGGGCGACCTGCAGTTCGCGGCGCAGATCGTCAGCCACATAGAAGTAGTTTTGCGGCGTGATCGGCTCGCCCGCCGCGGTCGAATCCGCCCGTCGATTGCTGGCCGCCAGGGTCGCCCGCACGATCTCCGGCGCGGTGGTGTAGATCCGGCCCCGGCGCGGGCTTTCGGCGATAGTCACCCCCAGCACGCGCCCCTGAGCATCCAGCGCCGGCGCGCCCGACAGACCGCCCAGCGTCCCTTCGAGGCCCTCGGTGCGTCCGGTTTCCGCCCACACCAGCACCGGCTCGGTCCGCGCGCCGTTGCCGCGCACCACCAGGTTCTCGCGCCCCAACAGCCGTGAGCTGGCCTCCCCGGGCTCGCCCTGCGGGAAGCCGGGATGGAAGGCGCGCTGGCCCCGCCGCAGGGGTTCGTTCAGAGCCAGGGGCAGGGGCGCGGCGCCGCCCTCCGTGAACAGCAGCGCCGCCTCGCCGCGGGGATCGACCCGGACATTGACCGCGACGCCCGTTCCCGGACCGACCACGATCGCCACACGCCGACAGCCGTCGACCACGTGGCGCGCGGTCAGCCACACGCCGGAGCGGGCGATCGAGAACGCGGTGCCCGCCGCGGGCCCGCTCTTGGCCGGCACATCCACCACCACCGACGGATCGAATGGCGAGGCGGGTCCAAGGGCCTCGCCCAGCGGGTCAGCGCCCTTGGGCGGCGGCGGCGGCGCGTCGGTGCGCTCGTCCCGGCCCAGGGCGGCGAACAGCAACACCACCACGATCGCGGCGTAGACCACCCAGTCCGGCAGCCGCGGGAACTTCATCCTAGCTACGGGCGGCCGCGATGATCAGGGCCGTAGCGATCTTGGCGCCGACCAGCAGGGCGGCGGCCGACATCTCACCGTCCTGGATCCGCCGAGGCAGACCCCGCAGCATCATGTCCACCAGCCGGAAGATCAGCAGCTGGACCACGACGGTCACCGCCCCCCACAGGCCGATCTCGATGACGTTGGTCGAGGCCTTGAGGGACGCCGACAGGGGGATAGCCAAACCCAGCAGCACGCCGCCCAGCGAGACCGCCGCGGCCGTATTGCCCTCGCGGATCAGGGTGATCTCCTTGTGCGGGGTCAGCAGCACATAGAGCGCCGCCGCCGCGAACAGGATGATGACCGTGACGCCTGCGTGGGCGAGGAACACCGGAAAACCGGCGGCGAAAGCCTGGATCTCAGGCGATGGTGTCGGCATGGACGCGTCCCCGCAACGTTGGCGGCAGCGTTAGCACGGCCGCGCTTCTATTCCGAAGCCTCGACCTCGGCCTTGCGGCGCACGCTGGCCCGTTGCTTTTCGCTCTCGCTCTTGAGCTGACCGCAGGCGGCGAGGATGTCCCGGCCGCGGGGCGTGCGGATCGGCGAGGCGTAGCCGCCCCGGTTCAGGATCGCGGCGAACGCTTCGATGGTCGACCAGGACGAGCACTCGTAGTCGGTCCCCGGCCACGGGTTGAACGGGATCAGATTGATCTTGGCCGGAATGCCCTTCAGCAGCTGGACCAGGGCCTTGGCCTCGGCCGGGCTGTCGTTGACCCCCTTCAGCATCACGTACTCGAAGGTCACGCGGTTGGCGTTCGAGAGCCCCGGATAGGCGCGGATCCCCGCCATCAGCTCGGCCAGCGGGTACTTCTTGTTCAACGGCACCAGCTTCTCGCGCAGGGCGTCGTTGGTGGCGTGCAGCGAAATCGCCAGGCCCGACCGGGTCTTCTCGCCCAGCGGCTGCAGTTGCGGCACGACGCCCGAGGTCGAGACCGTGATCCGGCGCCGCGAAATGGCGATGCCCTCGTTGTCGGCGATGATGTCGATGGCCTGGGCGACGTTGTCCAGGTTGTAGAGCGGCTCGCCCATGCCCATGAAGACGATGTTGGTGAGCTTGCGGTCCTCCTTCGGCGAGGGCCACTCGCCAAGGTCGTCGCGGGCCACCTGAACCTGGGCGACAATCTCGGCCGCCGTCAGATTGCGCACCAGCGCCTGGGTGCCGGTGTGGCAGAAGGTGCAGTTGAGCGTGCAGCCCACCTGCGAGCTGACGCACAGCGCGCCGGCCCGGCCCACGTCGGGGATATAGACCGTCTCCACCTCGATCCCCGGACCCATGCGGATCAGGTACTTCCGCGTGCCATCCTTGGAGACCTGGCGCTCGACGATGTGCGGCCGCGCCAGGCTGAATGTCGACGCCAGGGCCGCGCGGGTCTCCTTGGCTACGTCCGTCATCTGGGCGAAGTCGGTGACGCCATAGTGGTGGATCCAGCGCCAGATCTGGCTGGCGCGCATCTTGGCCTTGGCCTCCGGCGCGATGCCGGCGTCCACCAGCGCAGCCGCAAGCTCCGTCCGGCTGAGGCCGGTGAGGTTCGGCGGCGCAAGCGGCTTGGCGGCCGCACGGCTGAGATCGAGGGTCACGCCCAAGGCAATTCAATCCTTCTGGAGAGGGGCGAATATAGGCGAGACGGCGCGTTCGGCCAAATTCGCCCATCGCCGCAGGCTTCAAACATCCGTTCGACTTGGTTAGGGTCGCGCCCGAACGTCAAAAGACACCCGGGAGAGACATCCATGAAAGCGCTTCTGAGCAAGGCCGTCGGCGGTCCTGAAACCCTGGTGCTGGAGGATGTCGCCTCGCCGGTCGCCGGGCCGGGACAGGCCGTGGTGTCGGTGAAGGCGATTGGCGTCAATTTTCCCGACGTGCTGATCATCGAGGACAAGTACCAGTTCAAGCCCGAGCGCCCCTTCTCGCCCGGCGGCGAGATCAGCGGGATCGTGAAATCGGTCGGCGAGGGCGTGACCCATGTGAAGCCGGGCGACCGGGTGCTGGGCAACACCGGCTGGGGCGGCATGGCCGAGGAGCTGGCGCTGGACGCCGCCCGCCTGGTGAAGATCCCCGACGCCATGTCCTTCGAGGACGCCGCCGCCTTCATCATGACCTATGGCACCAGCTGGCATGCGCTGAAGGATCGGGCGCAGCTGAAGGCCGGCCAGTCGATGCTGGTGCTGGGCGCCGCCGGCGGCGTGGGCCTGGCGGCCGTCGAACTGGGCAAGGCGATCGGCGCCAATGTCATCGCGGCCGCCTCCAGCCAGGAAAAGGTCGATCTCTGCCTCAGCCGCGGGGCAACCTCGGGTGTCGTCTATCCCAAGGGGCCCTTCGACCGCGACAGCCAGAAGGCCCTGGGCGCCCTGTTCAAGGACGCCACCGGTCCGAACGGCGCCGACGTGATCTATGACGCCATCGGCGACGCCTATGCCGAGCCCGCCCTGCGATCCATCGCCTGGGAAGGCAAGTATCTGGTGGTCGGCTTCGCGGCGGGCGAGATTCCGAAGATTCCGCTGAACCTGGCGCTGCTGAAGGGTTGCGAGATCGTCGGCGTCTTCTGGGGCGCCTGGGTCGGCAAGAACCCCAAGCGCCACCAGGAGAGCGTGGCCGAGCTCCTCCAGATGTACGCCGACGGCAAGATCAAGCCGCACGTCTCCGAGACCTTCCCGCTCGCCGACGCGGCCAAGGCCATCGAACACCTCGCCAGCCGCAAGGCCATGGGCAAGGTGGTCGTGACGGTCTGACGGCTATTGCGGGGGCGGCCCGCCGCCCCCGAAGTCGAAGCCGGGATCGCGCGCCGATCCGGGTTGCCGGCTGAGCCGCCCGCCCCTACTGATCGCCGATAACCAACAGGAGAACCGGTATGGCGGGCAGGCTGGACGGCAAGGTGGCGGTGATCACCGGCGGGGTTTCGGGCATCGGCCTGGGCACGGTGGAGCTGTTCGTCGCCGAGGGCGCCAAGGTCATCGCCGCCGATATCCAGGACGAGAAGGGCGCCATGCTGGAACAGCGGTTCCCCGGGCGCGTCCGCTACGCCCACTGCGATGTGACGCAGGAGGCGGAGATCAAGGCCGCCATCGATCTGGCGGCCAGCGAATTCGGCGGTCTGGACATTCTGTTCAACAACGCCGGCATCTCCGACGCCATGCGCGAAATCCCGGAGATCGAGGCCGAGACCTGGAGCTGGATCTTCGACATCCTTGTCCGCGGTCCGGCGCTGGGCATGAAGCACGCCGTGCCGCACATGCTGGCCCGCGGCGGCGGAGCCATCGTCAACACCGCGTCCATCGCCGGGCTGCAGGCCGGGTTCGGCCCCATCGCCTACTCTTCGGCCAAGGCCGCCGTGATCCACATGAGCCGCGTGGCCGCCGCGCAATTGAGTCCGCAGAAGATCCGCGTGAACGCGATCTGCCCGGGCCTGATCGCCACCTCGATCTTCGGGGCCTCGTTCGGCCTGCCCCGCGCCGTGGCCGACCAGATGGCCGCCCAGGTCGCCGACAATGCGGCCAAGGTCCAGCCGGTGCCGAAGGCCGGCATGCCCGACGACATCGCCCAGGCGGCGCTCTACCTGGCCTCCGACGCGTCGGCCTTCGTCAGCGGCACGCACCTGGTCGTCGATGGGGGCATCACCGTGGGCGGCCGGCATAGCTGGAACACCGCCGATCCGTCGCCCTTCGCCGAGTTGTTCGGGGCGTTCGGGGCGCCACAACCCGGCCAGCCGTGAGCAGCGCTCCCGCTCGACCGGACAACCTGCGCGGGGCCCTGTGGATGCTGGGCTCGGCCCTCGCCTTCACGGCGATGACCGTGCTGATCAAGTTTCTGGGCGACGACTATCCCGCCACCTTGCAGACCTTCTATCGCCAGGCCGCGGGCCTGGTGATCCTGCTGCCCATCATCATCCGGCGGCGCGGCGCGGCCTTCGCCACGACGCGGCCAGGCATCCTGTTCTTCCGCTCGGCGGCCGGGACGCTGGGCATGGTCCTGTCGTTCTACGCCTTCCAGGAGATGCCGCTGGCCGACGCCAACGCGCTCAGCTTTACGCGGACCCTCTGGTTGGTGCCGCTGGCCGCCTTCGTGGTGAAGGAAACCGTCGGCGCCCTGCGGATCGGGGCGGCGGTCGTCGGCTTCCTAGGCGTCCTGCTGATGGTGCGGCCGGGCGCGGGCGGCGACTTTGCTCTGGGCCTGCCGGCGCTGGCCATGCTGGCGTCGTCGTTCCTGTTCGCCCTGACCATCACCGGCATGAAGGTGCTGACCCGCGACCATTCGCCGACCGTATTGCTGGTGTGGGCCGCGACCCTGGGGTTCGTGTTCTCGATTCCCGGCGCCTTTTTCGGCTGGCGCTGGCCGGCGCCGATGGACCTGGCGCTGCTGTGCGCCATGGGCGTGCTGGGGACGCTCACTCAGGCCTGTTACATCAAGGGGATGCAACAGGGCGACGCCGGCGCGATGGCGCCGATCGACTACACGCGGCTGGTGTTCAGCGTGGCGGCCGGGTTCCTGCTGTTCCACGAACTGCCGTCGGTCTGGACCGTGGCCGGCGCCGGGATCGTCGTGGCCTCGACCCTGTTCATCACCTTCCGGGAACAGCAGCTGGCGCGATCGGCGAAGCTGAGCGCCCTGCGCGGCGGCGAGAGTTAGTCCCCGCGCAGCCGCTCGATGTCGCGCTGGGCGGCCATCTTGTGCTTGGGCTTCAGGTTGCGGCCTAGCAGAGCCAGGAGGGCCGTAAACACCGCCGCGTCGTCGGTGTAGCCCAGGCCCGCGATGAAGTCGGGCACCGCGTCCACCGGCATGACGAAGTAAGCCAGGGCGGCCAGCATCATGCCCTTGGCCGCCAGCGGCGTGTCGTCATCCTTGGCGCAGTACCAGACCGACAGCGCCTCCTTGGCGAACGGGACCTTGGCCACGACCCGCCGCATCTTCGGCCAGAACCCCTGGTTCACCCGCTGTTCGTTGAGCTTCATGACAGCCGGCACGAGGGCGCGGCCCGGGGCGATCTCGGCCTCCGGATCGAAGGTGACGTCGGGTGACGCTTTTTTGCTGACGCTCATCACGCTAAGGCTTCGCCGAAATTCTTCACGCCATCATATGGGAGCGGCGCGTCCATGGAACTCAATTCATCCGTTGCGGCGGTCATCACGGGCGGCGCCTCGGGCCTCGGCGAGGCCACGGCCCGGGCCCTGGCGGCCAAGGGCGTCAAGGTCGCCATCTTCGACATGAACGAAGCGAAGGGCGAAGCCGTTGCCTCGGAAATCGGCGGCGTCTTCTGCAAGGTGAACGTCACCTCCGACGAGGAAGTGGACGCCGCCTTCGCCAAGGCCCGCGCGGCCCACGGCCAAGAGCGCATCCTGGTGAACTGCGCCGGCACCGGCAACGCCATCAAGACCGCCAGCCGCGACAAGACCTCGGGCGAGACCAAGCACTTCCCGCTCGACGCGTTCAACTGGATCATCCAGATCAACCTCGTCGGCACCTTCCGCTGCATCGCCAAGTCGGCGAAGGGCATGCTGGACCTGGAGCCGATCAACGGCGAGCGTGGCGCCATCGTCAACACCGCCTCGGTCGCGGCCGAGGACGGCCAGATGGGCCAGGCGGCCTATTCGGCGTCCAAGGGCGGCGTGGTCGGCATGACCCTGCCCATCGCTCGCGACTTGTCGGGCGACGGCATCCGGGTGAACTGCATCCTGCCGGGGATCTTCAACACCCCGCTGATGAACGCGGCCCCGCCGCAGGTGAAGGAAGCGCTGGCGGCCTCGGTGCCGTTCCCGAAGCGCCTCGGCAACGCCGAGGACTACGCCTCGCTGGCCCTCGAAATGATCACCAACGGCTACTTCAACGGTGAAGACGTCCGTCTGGACGGGGCTATCCGGATGGCCCCGCGCTAACAGGCTCGCCTATCGCGACGACCCTGAAGCCCCCGCCGCGGCGGGGGCTTCTTGCGTTCTGGCCCCAAGCCCCGCCAGAGGGCTGTCCAGGACGGGAAACGCCCCGGCGCCGCCGGCGGCAAGTTCCAGCCTGACGAGCTCGACGCCAAGCTGGCCCCGGAAAAGGCTAGCCGGCGCGCAAAGGTCGCGCGTGTCCTGCCGCTCTCCAAAGACCAGGGCTTCGGCCCGCCGGCGCCACCGCATGTCGCCGAAGGTCCCCGCGAGCTTGGCATAGCTCAGCGCCAGGCCCGCGCCGCCGCAGCAGATCGAGCAGCCACTGTCGTGGCGCTGGCGCCAGGCGAACTCCGCCGCACCCTCGGCCAAGGCCTCGCAACGCCGCGGGTCCATGACCTCCGCCGCCGCCAGCCAGAGTTGGACATGCCCGGCGCCGCCATGACACCAGCCCGACCAACCCAAGGTCGGGCGCGCCTCGCGCCGGATCGGCCAGGCCACACCCTCCCCGTCAGACACGGCCTGCCCGGCGAGATCGTTTAGCGCGGCCAGCAGGCGCGGATCGGCCGGGGCGCTCAACCGGCCCTCGGCGACGATCAGCGCATAGAGCGCTCCGGCCATGCCGTGGGCGAAACCGAGATAGGCGCCGTCCGAGGCTCCGGCCGAAACCACGTCCAGCAGGATCTCGCGCAATGCGCTGGCCGCGGCGATCAGAGCGCCATGCTCCGGCGACCCCGGATCGGCCAGCTCGGCCAGCTGCACACTCGTCACCAGCCGCCCCGGCAGTCCGGCGGCGAGATCCAGGGCGAAGTCGGGGTCGTCGCCGCCAGCCGGTCCCAGCCGCTCGGCCGCCGCGCGTAGAGCACGATCCAGCGCGGCCTTGTCGCCGACGGCCTGCGCGGCCAGGGCGGCGACATACGGCAGGCCGACATCGTTGTTCAGCACCGACAGTCGCCCGATCCGCGCGCGCGCGACCCCGAGGGCCGGGCCGTCGAACGCCTCTGCAGCCTCGCCCTCGGCGAACGCCCGCCTCAGCCAGACCTGCGCCGCGGCCAGCAGCTCACCGTCTCCCGCCAGCACGCTGGCCCGAAGCAGGCCCAGGGCGACGCCCGCCGCGCCGTAGTAGATCGAGGCGGTCGGCGCATGCGGCAGACCGCGCTCCAGGATCCCGCTCGCAAGACCCCAACCCTCGCGGATCGCCGCCTGCGGCCCGCGGACCTGGGTGGCGCGCGCCGGCGCCTGATCGGCAAGCTGTGGAAGACTTCGGTCGATCTCCTCCAACACGGCCGTGGCGAACGCCGCCAAGGTCGCGAACCGATCGTCGGGCGACGTCGCCAGACCACGGCCGACGATCGCCTCCAATCGCGACAACCCGTCGGCGCCGGGCATGTCCCAGGCGCGGGGCGACCGGCTGACGATCGCCTCCAGGGCCGCGCGGTGCTCAAGCGGCAGCATCAGCGCCGGTCGCCCCGCCACGGTGAGGGTCAGCAGGCTGGCCAGGGCGAACTGTTCGCCCGCGTCGGTCATGTCGGGCAGGTCGCGGCCAGCCAGTAACTCGGCGGCGGCCTCGGGCTCGTAGGCCTCCACCAGGCCGATCCGCATCAGTTCGGGCAGGACGACGCCCTCGACGCTGGCCGCGCCATAGTCGATGACGCACGGCGTTCCATCGCCATCGACCAGTACATTGCCGCCGTGGACGTCGCCGTGCCGGACGCCCGCCGCGTGCAGGTTTGCGTAGATTTCGGTCAGGGATCTGGCGATCCGAAGCCGCGCAAGCAGGCCCAGCGCAGGGTCCCGGGCAGCGTGGTTCAGGGTCCGTCCCTCATGCCAGCTCAGGATCACATGGTGGGCCTCAGGCCCGCGAACGTCGGCGATCAGCCGGGGCGTTCCCGCCACCTGGCGGGCGGCCAATACGGGAAGCACCAGGCACTCGCGTTCGGCGGCGCGGCGGACGAAGTCCGGGGCGTCGGCCGGCACCAGCTTAAGCGCCGCGCGCGCGCCATCGGCGCCGCGCAGCTCGTAGATCTCCGTCTCGGTTGTGACGTCCAGCGCGCGAACCACCGTATAGCCTTCGACGATGTGGCCGGGCGCCCGTCGGCCGCCGGCCCGCGCGCGAGGGTTCGACCGGGCCTCGTCCTCGCCGATGAGCACGCGCGCCTGCCGCATCTCCACCAGAACGGGAAAGGCTTCGGTGAGGAGCTCCTGTGGCGGCGCGCCGATCCGGTCGGCCAATTCGACCATCGCCTCCCCGATCAGCTTCGGTGCGTCGAACAGCCGGAGCAATTCGGCCGCGGAGGCGGAGACGCGAATGGCGCTGAACCGCGAACGACGCTCCGAGACGATGTAGTCGTCCACCGCCCCACTGAGGCGCTCCTGGACGGTGAGCGGATAGTCCGCCACAGGCCGGACCGTGACATCGGGATTGAGCTGCAGGCGGCCGTCGAGGGTTTCCATGGCTATGCCGACGCCTGCAGTCCGGACATCAGTCCCCGCCGGTCGAGTTCGGCCCAGACGCGCTGTGCGGTCTCATCGACCGGGCCCGGGGGCCGCGCGACGACGATGTCCACAACCTCGGCGCTGATGAGCTGCCGCCAGCTCAGGTCGCCCAGGAGCGGGTCCTCCGCGCTGGAGAGCAAACCCGTCGCGTCCAGCGGCCGCGTGAGCGGTACGCCCTGGGCCTCGAGTCCTTCGGCCTGGCGCAGAAAAGCATCGGCGAAGCGCGAGCGACCGTCCGGCTCCGTGAAATAGACCACCAGCTTGTCGCTGCGCCGCACGCCGTGCCCGTCCAACCCAAGCTTGAACGAGCGGACGCCGTGCGCGTCCGCCAGCCGCAGCGTCAGGGCCAGCGTCGCGCGCAACGCCGACAACGCCGGGCTGACATACAGCTTGTGCCGCAGCCGCCCGCCGAACGTCTCGTCGCGGCGCATCCAGTAGATCCAGCGGCTCTCGGCCTCGAGACTTCGGCGGTAGCGCGCGGAGACCGGTTGGCCGCCGGCCTCCAGCTCCGCTTCGACCGCATCGGCGAGGCCGACAGGATCCGCAACGTCCATGGCGTCGGCCAACGGCAGCCGGTTGAAATCGTAGAGGGCCTGGGACAGGGCGTCCGCGGGCGTCTTCAGGCGATGCAGATGCGCTGCATAGCGGATCGCCTGCCGTGAGAGTGCGGCCACGCGGCCCTCGCCGCGCGAAGACGCCCATGGCGCCGTGTCCCCGACCGGACGGACGTCCGGGATCACCTCTGCCTCAGCGGCCGGGCGCCGCGAACTTCTCGATCACCGCCACAAGCTGTTTCTGGAGCTGCTCCAGCTGGCTCTGCTCGACCAGGATACGGGAGTCGATCTCGTGCTTGGTGACCGAACAGGATCCGCCGCTGCAAGTTGTGCCAAAGCAGCTGCCGCCGCCGCACTTGGTCTCCGCGCACCAGACCGATCCGCCCGGGTTGCAGTCGGCGACGTCGCCGCCCAGCGCGCCGAGATTGAACGAGAGACGGGCGGTGACGAACCGCGATTTCTTATCCACAGCCATGACCGAGTTCCTCCAAACGGTTGTCGCGAATGGGACGCAGGTCGAAGGGCTCGCCAAATGGCGATGTGGCGGCACCTCAATACCAACGTTCTTTCGAACGATGCGCGCGGCGCGTGCATTTGACAAGGCATTATGCACGTGCCGCGCGTAGGCGGCCGGCGGCTGGCGCCTAGCGGCGGCGGCGGGTGGGGCGACTCCCGCCCATCAGGCCGCCTAGGACGCCCCGGATCAGTTCGCGACCGACCTGGCTGCCGATGGTGCGGAGCATCGACTTGGCGAAGGCCTCACCCATGCTCTGCCGGTTCGAGGCGCGCGCCTTCGGCGCCGGCTGCCCCGACGCCTCGTCGCCCGCCCAGGGACCGCCGTGCGGTTTCGCCCGGGTCGGCGGCGCTCCCGGCTCGGGTTCGGGCTCGACCTTCCGTTGCAGCACCTCGTACGCGGACTCCCGGTCCACCGCGGTGTCGTAGATCCCGCGCACGGGGCTCGCCGCCATCACGCCTGCGCGTTCGGCGGGTTGCAGCGGCCCAAGGCGCGAGGCCGGCGGGCGGATCAGGGTCTTCTGGACCACGGTCGGCGCACCCTTCTCGTCCAGCACCGAGACCAGGGCCTCGCCGACGCCCAGCCCCTGGATCGCCTCGGCGGTGTCGAAGGCGGGATTGGTGCGGAAACTCTCGGCGGCGGCGCGCAGACCCTTCTGGTCGGCTGGCGTGTAGGCGCGGAGCGCATGTTGGATGCGGTTGCCCAGCTGGCCCAGCACCGTGTCGGGAATATCGGCCGGGTTCTGGGTGACGAAATAGACCCCGACACCCTTCGACCGGATCAGGCGGACCACCTGCTCCACCTTTTCCAGCAACGGTTTCGGCGCATCCCGGAACAGCAGGTGCGCCTCGTCGAAGAAGAACGCCAGACGCGGCTTCTCCGGGTCACCCACCTCGGGGAGTTCCTCGAACAGCTCACTCATGAGCCACAGCAGGAAGGTGGCGTAGAGGCGAGGGCTGGCGATCAGCTTGTTCGCCGCCAGGATGTTCACATAACCCTTGCCCGACGGATCGGTGCGCATGAGGTCGGCGAGCTGCAGCGCCGGCTCGCCGAAGATGTTCGCGCCGCCCTCGGTCTCCAGCACCAGAAGGTTGCGCTGGATCGTGGCGATGGTGGTGGGCGAGATGTTGCCGTAGCGGGCCGAGAGTTCCTTGGCGTTGTCCGAGGCATAGGTCAGGGCGGCCTGCAGATCCTTGAGGTCCAGCAGCAGCAGGCCTTCCTCGTCGGCGGCCTTGAAGACCACCATCAACACGCCCTCCTGGACGTCGTTGAGCTCGAGCATCCGCGAGATCAGCAGCGGCCCCATCTCGGAGACGGTCGCCCGGATCGGATGGCCAGCCTCACCGAACAGGTCCCAGAACACCGTCGGCGCCGCGCTGGGGGTCAGGGTCAGGTTCATGGACTGGGCGCGAGCCAGCATCTTCTCGTTCGGCGCGCCGACGGCGGCGATCCCCGAGAGGTCGCCCTTCACGTCGGCGGCGAAGACCGGGACGCCGGCATCCGACAGGCCCTGGGCCAGGATCTGAAGGGTGACGGTCTTCCCGGTGCCCGTCGCCCCGGCCACCAGGCCATGCCGATTGGCCCGGTTCAGCAGCAACAGTTCCGGGTGATCCGAGGCCCCGATCAGAATTCCATTGTCGGCCATGAGTCGCTCCTGCGCTTGGACGCATCAGTAAGCACCGCCCGCGGCGGGCACAAACGCGGACTTGTCCGCCGCAAGCGCCTCGATTTCGCCGTGGTCCTGACGATCTGTCGATGAACCGTGCTGGGAACGGCCCAACGGGGGGCAAATCCACTCCCAAATTGGTGCGACACGCGGTACAGCACGCCCGATTTGACGGCGGCGCCGACGCCGCCGACATTGATGTTCAATCTCCCCGAAAGCGGCCATGCCATCACCCTCCGCCGATCCGGTCTCGCGTAACGCCCTCGTGATCCTGGCGACCATGGCGGGCGGCGTGGTCCTGTATCTGCTGTCGGACATCCTCACGCCGTTGGCGCTGGCGCTGTTCCTGGCGGTGATGATCGACGGCTTCGCCCGGGTGCTTCAGGCCCGCCTACCAGGCGTCTCGAACCGCGCCGCGGTGCCCCTCGCGGTCGCGCTCTCGGTGGTGATCTTCGGCGGCGCGGCATTTTTCATCGCCGACAACGCCACCAGCTTCGCCGCCCAGCTCGTCACCTACGCCCCGAAGCTCAACGGGCTGATCGCCCGTATCGCCGACATGGTGGGGATGGACGTGCCGCCGACGATCACCCAGCTTGTCCAGCGGCTCGATCCGGCAAGCCATCTGGGCCAGGTCGCCCGCGGTCTGCAAAGCTTCGCCTCAACCGCCGCCTTCGTGCTGGTCTACCTCGGCTTCATCCTGGCCTCGCGGAAGGGCTGGGAACGCAAGGCGGTCAACCTGTTCGCGAACCGCGAGGAGCGCCAGGAGGCGGTCGCCGCCTTCCTGCGGATCCGGAACGGCGTCGAGCAGTACCTCTGGGTGCAGACCGTCACCGGCCTGATGATCGCCGTCGCGTCGTGGCTGGCCATGGTCGCGGTCGGGCTCGACAACGCGCTGTTCTGGGCGATCCTGATCTTTATCGCGTCGTACATTCCCGTGGTCGGCGGGATCGTCGCCGTGGCGCTGCCGCCGATCTTCGCCCTCGTGCAGTTCGACGGTCTCTGGCAGGCGGCGGTCCTGTTCGGCGTGCTGCAGGCCATCGGGATGTTCGTGGGCAACGTCGTCCAGCCTCGCATGCAAGGCCGCAGCCTCAACATGGACCCGATCGTCCTGCTTCTGGCGCTGGCGTTCTGGAGCGTCCTCTGGGGTCTCCCGGGCGCCTTCCTGTCGACGCCTCTGACCACCGTGATGATGGTGATCCTGGTGCAGTTCCAGGGGACGCGCTGGATCGCCGTCCTGCTGTCGGCCGACGGCGATCCTGGCCAGCTCAAGGGCAGTCACACACCGGCGGTCCACGACCACGGACCGGCCGCGCCCGGCCGCGAACCCGCACCGAAACCCTCAACAAAACGACGCACGAAGAACTTGAGATCGGGGACTTAAACCGTGACCAGAGCCTTCCTATCTAAAGTTGGTCAGACGACATCCACGTCTGTCACGCGCGTCCGCTTCCCACCCCCCCGGACGCAGCGAGCACTCCGGTTCCAGCCGTTCCCCCGCGGCGGAACCCCGCGGCGCCGGACTCTCTCCTCCGGCGCCGTTCTCGCCAGCGGCCGTGTCCTTCCCCCCCAGGGCACGGCCGTTCCGGCCGAGGAGACGCGGTCGTGAGCCGCGCTCCCCGTGCCGGAGTGGGACTGCGCAAAGCCCTCGAAACCGCCCTGCAGGATGACGCCGCCGCCGCGGGCGCTCGTGACTTCGCAAAGCAGGCGGCGGCCGACGCCCAGCCGGACGAGTTGCCCGAGTTGTCCGCCAGCGACCTCGCCGGCAACCTCGCGGATTTCTGGCGCGCCACGGATCGCCGCCGGGGCCGCGCGCCTCAGATCCGGATCGCACCGGCCCTGGGCGCGGATCTGGACCGCCTGGAGATCGTGCAGGACGACGCGCCATTCCTCGTCGACAGCGTGATGGGCGAGATCGCCGATCAGGGCTTGTCGGTCCGCGCGATGTTCCATCCCGTGGTCGACGTCCAGCGCGACCGCGCGGGCGTTCGCGGGGCCGAGGGATCGCCGCGCCGGGAATCCATGATCGGCGTCTTTCTCGAAAGCGTCGGACGCGATCGGGAAAAGGCGCTGGTCGAGGGAATCAAGGCCACGTTGGGCGACGTGCGCGCCGCGGTCGAGGACTTCCCCGCCATGCTGGCGCTGATGGGCCGAACCGCTGAGGAACTCGAGGCCTCCGGCAAGGCCGGCCCGGACGAGATCGCCTTCCTCAACTGGTTGCACGCCCAGCACTTCGTCTTCCTGGGCGCTCGCACCTACGCGTACCCGCGCCTCAAGAGCGGGGAATATGCGGCCGAGGAGCCCGTCTACCAGGCGACGGATGGCCTGGGCGTGCTGCGCGATCCCGACCGGACGGTGCTGCGGCGCGCGAATGAGCCGGCCGTCCTGATGAGCGCGGTCAAGGACCGGATCGTCCGCGACCCGGCGGTGACCATCGCCAAATCGAATGTGAAGAGCCGCGTCCACCGGCGCGGGTACATGGATTACGTCGGTGTGAAGCGCTACGACGCGGATGGCCGCCCGACGGGCGAAGTCCGCTTCGTGGGGCTGTTCACGGCCGAGGCCTACGATCAACCGGCCGGCGGCGTGCCGCTGATCCGGGAGAAGGTGGCGCGGGTGATGAAGCGCGCCGGCGCGGCGCCCGGCAGCTACAACGAGAAGCGCCTCAAGAACATCGTCGAGAACCACCCTCGCGACGAGCTGTTCCAGATCAGCGAAGACGAACTGCTCAAGATGGCGGTGGGCATCCTGCACCTGTCGGATCGCCCAAGGGTCAAGCTGTTCGAGCGCCGCGATCCCTTCGACCGCTTCGCCTCGATCCTGCTGTTCGTGCCGCGCGACCGCTACGACAGCGACCTGCGCAAGCGCGCCGGCGAACTGCTGACCGAGGCCTACGGCGGCCGTCTCTCGGCTTACTATCCCAGCTTCAACGACACCCCGCTCGCCCGGGTCCACTTCATCATCGGCTTCACCCCCGGCCAGCACCGCACGCCCGACCTGCGCCAACTCGAGGCGGAGATCACCGAGGCGGCCCGCACCTGGGAGGATCGTTTCGACGCCGCCGTGCGCGGCAGCGGACGGGATCCGGAGGCGGTGGCCGCCACCGTCGCCGGCTATCGCGACGCCTTCCCGGCCGGCTATCGGGACCGCTTCGACGCCGCCGAAGCGCTCGCCGACGTGGCCGAGTTCGAGGCCTTCGGCGTTGACCAGACAATCCGGGCCCGGGCCTATCGGATGCCCGGCGACGGCCCGCTCCAGTTCCGCTTCAAGCTGTATCGGAAGGGCGAGCCCGCGCCGCTGGCCGACGTCCTGCCGATCCTGGAGAACATGGGCCTGAAGGCCATGGCCGAGGCGGGTTTCAAGGTGTCGCCGGACGGCGCGACCCCCGTTTGGGTCCATGACTTCGAGATCGAGGATCCGCGCGGCGGCGATCTGGTGTTCGACGAGATCCGCGACGTGTTCGAGGACGCCGTCGTCGCCGTCTGGACCGGCCGCACCGAGAACGACGGCTTCAACCGGCTGGTGATGGAGCTGTCCATTCCCTGGCGCGACGCCGCCCTGGTCCGTGCGCTGGGGCGGTATCGCCAGCAGTCGGGCCTGGATCCCTCGCAGCGGGTGCAGGAGCAGGCGCTGTCCAGCCATCCGGGCGTGACCCGGCTGATCCTCGACCTGTTCCGCATCAAGTTCGATCCCGCGATCTCCGCCGACATCGAGACCCGTCAGGCTCAGGCCAGCGCGGTGATGGACGACATCGTCGAGGCTCTGCAACTGGTCGAAAGCCTCGACGACGACCGCGTCCTGCGGCGTCTGGCGCTGTTGGTCGCCGCGATCCAGCGGACCAACTTCTATCAACTCGGCGCCGATGGCCGGGTGAAGCCCTACATCGCGTTCAAGGTCGCCTCGGGCGTCCTGGCCGACCTTCCGGCGCCCAAGCCCTTCCGCGAGATCTTTGTCTGGTCGACCCAAGTCGAGGGTGTCCATCTCCGCTTCGGCCCGGTGGCCCGCGGCGGCCTGCGCTGGTCCGATCGCCGCGACGACTTCCGCACCGAAGTGCTGGGTCTGGTGAAGGCGCAGCAGGTCAAGAACGCCGTCATCGTACCCGTCGGGTCCAAGGGCGGGTTCTATCCGAAACAGTTGCCGAAGGGTCCGCCGGACGCCGTCCGCGCCGAGGCGATCGCGGCTTATAAGACCTTCCTATTCGGTCTCCTCGACTTGACCGACAATCTCGACGCCAAGGGCCGGGTGATCCATCCCGACGGTGTCGTGGTGCACGACGCCGACGATCCCTACCTGGTCGTGGCCGCCGACAAGGGCACGGCCACCTTCTCCGACATCGCCAATGGCGTGGCCGAATCCTACGGATTCTGGCTGGGCGACGCCTTCGCGTCGGGCGGCTCGGTCGGCTACGACCACAAGGTCATGGGGATCACCGCCCGCGGCGCGTGGGAAGCGGTGAAGCGGCACTTCCGCGAGATGGGCAAGGACATCCAGTCCGAACCCTTCACCGTCGTCGGCTGCGGCGACATGTCGGGCGACGTCTTCGGCAACGGCATGCTGCTGTCGCGCCAGATTCGTCTGCTGGCCGCCTTCGACCACCGCGACATCTTCCTGGATCCCGATCCGGACCCCGAGACCAGCTATGTCGAGCGCGAGCGGATGTTCGCCCTCCCCCGCTCGTCCTGGCAGGACTACGACACGTCGAAGATCAGCAAGGGCGGGGGCGTCTTCCCCCGCAGCCTGAAGTCGATCCCGCTGACCGCAGCGGTGCGCCAGCTGCTCGGAACCGAGGCCGAGGCCCTCTCGCCTGCCGAGGTGATCAACCTGATCCTCAAGGCGCCGGCCGAGCTGCTCTACCTCGGCGGCATCGGCACCTATGTGAAGGCCACCACCGAATCCCACATGGACGCCGGCGACAAGGCCAACGACGCGGTGCGGATCAACGGCGCGGACCTGCGGGTGAAGGTGGTGGGCGAAGGCGCCAACCTCGGCCTCACTCAGGCCGGCCGCATCGAATTCGCGGCCCATGGCGGGCGGGTCGAGACCGACGCCATCGACAATTCGGCGGGCGTCGACAGCTCGGACCACGAGGTGAACATCAAGATCACCACAGGCATCCTGGAGCGGCAGGGCAAGCTGACGCGGGCCCAGCGCAACAAGCTGCTGCCGTCGATGACCGACGACGTGGCCCGTCACGTCCTGGTCCACAACTACGACCAGACCCTGGCGCTTTCCCTGCTGGAGATGGACAGCGCCGGGGAGCTGGAGCCGCACGCCCGGTTCATGGCCGAGCTGGAGCAGGCGGGCCGCCTCGACCGCGCGGTGGAAGGCCTGCCCGACGCTCTCACCGTTCAGGAGCGGCTGAAGGCGGGCAAGGGGCTCTACCGGCCCGAGCTGGCCGTGCTGCTGGCCTATGGCAAGCTGGAGCTGAAGCGCCAGATCGTCGCCAGTCGCGCCCCGGACGACCCGTTCTTCGAGAGCCGGCTGGAAGCCTACTTCCCCAAGGGCCTGCGCAAGTACAAGGACGCGATCCGCCAGCACCGCCTGCGCCCAGAGATCATCTCCACGGTCATCGCCAACGACGTGATCAACCGCTGCGGCCCGAGCTTCCCGTCGCGCACCATGACCTCGGCGGGCTGCGATGTGGTGGCCTTCACCGCCGGCTACGAGGCGGCCAAGCAGGCCCTCGACTTCGAGACCCTCTGGACCCAGGTCGAGGCGCTGGACCTCAAGATCCCGGCCTCCGGCCAGATGGCTCTGTTCCGTCGCCTGGTCACCGGTCTGCGGGGCGCCACCTTCTGGCTGGCCCGTCGCGCCGGCCGCGAAGGGCTGGACGTCGCCCAGCTCAGCGCCCGCTACGCGCCAGGGTTCAAGAGCCTGCACGCCCTTCTGCCGGACATCCTGTCCAAGGCCGAGCGCGCGGGCGTGGACGCCCAGGTGGCGCGGCTCGTTGAGGCCGGCGCGCCGCCGGAGATGGCTCAGGCCGCCGCCGTCCTGGGTCCGCTCACCAACGCCGCCGATCTTGTCGATCTGGCCGAGGCGTCCAGCTGGCCGCTGCCCAACGTCGCACGGCTCTACTACGCCACCGGCGCGGCCTTCGCGTTCGACCGCCTGCGGGCGGCCGCGGGCGAGTTCCGGGCCGGCGACATCTTCGAACGGACGGCCCTTCGCCGGCTGATTGAGGACCTCCTGGCCGAGCAGGCCCAGCTGACCCGAGCGATCATGGCCTTCGCGGGCGGCGCCCAGGCCGGCGAAGACGACGTCCACGCCCGAAACGCGGTGTCCGCCTGGGCGGCCCTCAGACCCGATCAAGCCCGCACGGCCACCCGCACGGTCGAAGAGATCGAGGCGGGCGGCGGCGCCTGGACCTTCGCCAAGCTCACCATCGCCAACGCCGCGCTGCGCGAGCTGGCGGCCGAGGCGACGAGCGGCCGGAAGCGAAAGGGCTAGCTGCCCAACCGGAACGGCACCGTCCGGCGCTCGTGTCGCGGCACGCTGAGCCGGCGGTCCACCGGCGGGAACGCCCGCTGCGCGCAGTCGTCGCGCTCGCAGATCCGGCAGCTGACGCCGATGGGCGCGGCCGGCCCCTTGAGGTCCAGCCCCTCGGAATAGACCAGCTCATGGGCGTGGGCGATCTCGCAGCCCAGGCCCAACACATAGCGCCGGTCGGGGGCCAGATAGCTCTCCGAGCGCTTCACCACCGCGCGCGCCACGCACAGATAGCGGTCCCCGTCGGGCATCGAGGCGACCTGCACCAGGAAGCGGTCGGGCGACGCCACGGCGTCGTGGACGTTCCAGAGCGGACAGGCCCCGCCGAACCGGGCGAAGCGGAAGCGCGTGGCGCTGTGGCGCTTGGTGATGTTGCCGGCGTAGTCCAGCCGCACGAAGTAGAAGGGCACCCCCCGCTGTCCCGGCCGCTGCAGAGTCGATAGCCGGTGGCAAACCTGCTCCAGGCTCGCGCCGAACATGGCCGCGAGCTGCTCGACATCGTGGCGTTGCTCGCGCGCGGCGGCGGCGAAGCGCCGATAGGGGGTCAGCAGGGCGCCCGCGGCGTAATTGCCCAGGCCGATCCGGCAGACGTCCACGGCCTCGGGGCTCTTGAACCGCGCCTGTTCCAGCTCGGCCTCGATGATGTCCGACAGGTTGGCGACGGCGACGTGGTAGGCCAGCTGAAAGCCGCGCGTCGCCGCGGGCTGCGCCATGTTGAGCCACAGCTCATGGGTCAGGGGGTCGTAGCGCCGCATCACGTCGCCCAGCGCCGCGTAGCGAACCCGCACGCCCAGCCGCTCGCGCAGATACATCTCCAGCAGCATGTCCGCCGACGCCGGCTGGTCCAGACCGATCTCCTGGGCCAGGTCTTCGGCCGCCCGGTCCAGGGCGTCGATGTAGTTGTCCTTGAAGTGGAAGAAGTCGCGGACCTCTTCGTAGGGCAGCAGCGAGCTGGCCGACATGGCCTCGTCCAGGGCCACGGCCTCCTCGGTCAGCTTCAGACGCTCGCCCAGGCGGTGGTTGGCGCGGTGCAGATCCAGGAACCGGCGCGCCAGGGCCGGCGACTGTTGCGCCACCTGTCGCAGTTCGCTCAGCGGGATGGGGGCCTCGGCCGATCCGCTCTCGGCCACCGCTTCGCGCAGGTCGGCCAACAGCCGCTGATCGTCGTCGGCCTCGAAGGTCTCAGCCGGGACGCCGAACGTCTCGATCAGGCCCATCAGCACACGATCGGTCACCGGCCGTTGGTTCGCCTCGATCTGTGACAGGTAGCTTACCGAGATGCCCAGCTGTCGGGCGCACGCCTCGAGCCGCCACCCGTTTCGGGCGCGAAGGGCGCGGACCTTGGGGCCGACAAAGAGCTTGTATCGCATTTTACAATTTCACAAATGCGGGTCTCGCCAAGGCCAACTCTTTGCACGATGGCGGTTGAGCCGCGAGGGAAAATAGCGCGTATTCCCCTGCGAGTGTTCCGGAGCGTCACCCCACAGGCCCCGTACAACTTCACTGGCTTGTGTAGATATCCGGTCTCCAACGGGATGGAAGCAATGACCAGCATCGGCATCAGCAGAGAGAATATCCACCACCTTCCCCGCCTCGGCATGTCGGGCGCCATGCGCCTGTTCGGCCTGACGGCTCGGGCGCTGCGGTTCTACGAGGAAAAGGGGTTGGTCGAGGCGCGCCGCGACCGGCTGAACGCCCGCTACTACGACCCCGTGGCGCGGGGCCGGCTGGAATGGATCGCCCGCCTTCGCAAGGCCGGCGTGTCCCTGCCCGACATCGAAGACGTGTTGAGCGCCGAGGAAGACGGCCGTGGCCACGAGTGCGCCGTCGCGAAGCTGGAACGGCGCCGCGAGACGCTCCAGGCCGAGCTCAGCCACCTGGACGACGTCCTTGCGGAACTTCAGACGCCCCGCAGCGACGGCGCCGCCCGCCGCCTGGGCCGGTCGGTCTAAGGCTTGAGATCGTCATGGCCGGGCGCGTCCCGGCCATGACCTTCCGTCCGGCTAGTGCCGGAACACCCGCACGCCGGTGAACACCATCGCCAGGCCGCGCTCATCGGCGGCCTCGATGACCTTGTCGTCGCCGATGGACCCGCCCGGCTGGATCACCGCCGTGCAGCCCGCATCCGCCGCCTGGATCAGGCCGTCCGGGAACGGGAAGAACGCCTCCGAGGCGCAGGCCGACCCCTTGAGGTCCAACCCGAAATCCGCGGCCCGCAGGGCGGCGATCCGCGCCGAGTCCTTACGGTTCATCTGGCCCGCGCCGACCCCCAGGGTCTGACCATCGCGCGCATAGACGATGGCGTTCGATTTCACATGCTTGGCCACGGTGAAGGCGAACAGCATGTCACGCACCTCGGCGTCCGTGGGGGCGCGCTTGGTGACGACCTTCAGGTCCGCAGGCGTCAGACGCGCTGTGTCCCGGCCCTGCACCAGGAAGCCGCCGGCGACCGAACGGACGGTGTTCCCGGGCGCGGCCGGGTCGGGCAGGCCGCCGGTCGTCAGCAGGCGCACGTTCTTCTTCTTGGCGAACAGGGCGACGGCGTCGTCGTCGGCTTCCGGCGCGATCACCACCTCGGTGAAGACCTTCAGGATCTCGGCGGCGGTCGCGGCGTCCAGGCGGCAGTTCAGGGCCACGATGCCGCCGAACGCGCTGGTGGGATCGCAGGCCAGCGCCCGTTGATAGGCCTCCCGCATCGAAGCGCCGGTCGCCAGGCCGCAGGGGTTGGCGTGCTTGATGATCGCACAGACCGGCCCGGCCGCCGGATCGAACTCGGCGATCAGTTCGAAGGCCGCGTCCGTGTCGTTGATGTTGTTGTAGCTGAGTTCCTTGCCCTGCAGCTGGGTCGCCGTGGCCACGCCGGTGCGCGGGTTGGCGAAGCGGTAGAAGGCCGCCGACTGGTGGGGGTTCTCACCGTAGCGCATGGTCTGAACCAGCTCGCCGGCGAACGACAGTCGTTTGGGAGCCGCATCGCCCAGGGCGTCCGCGAACCAGGTCGAGATCGCCGCGTCGTAGGCGGCGGTCCGGCCATAGGCCCGCGCCGCCAGGGCCTTGCGCAGTTTGAGCGACGTGGCGCCCCCGTCGCTCAGTTCAGCCAGCACCTCGCCCATGTCGGCGATGTCGGTGCAGATGGCGACGTAGCCGTGGTTCTTGGCCGCCGACCGGATCATCGCCGGCCCACCGATGTCGATGTTCTCCACGCAGGTGTCGTAGTCCGCGCCCGAGGCCGCCGTCTGCTCGAAGGGGTAGAGGTTGACGTAGACCAGGTCGATCGCGCCGATCCCGTGCGCGTCCATCGCCTGCTTGTGCGCCGGCGCGTCACGGACGCCCAGGAGGCCGCCATGGACGATGGGGTGCAGGGTCTTCACCCGGCCGTCCATCATCTCGGGAAAGCCGGTGAGGTCGGAGATGTCCTTCACCGCCAGGCCGGCGTCGGCGATCGCCTTCCGAGTTCCCCCGGTCGACACCAGCTCGACGCCGAGTGCGGCCAGCTTTTGGGCGGCTTCGATCAGGCCGGTCTTGTCAGAAACCGAGATCAGGGCGCGACGGACGGTGACCTTATCGGGGGCGGGCGGAAAGTCGGGGGCGGCGGGCAAGGCATTCTCCTCTGGAGCTAAAGGAAGAAATGCCCAGGCGCGCGGCGGATGAGATTCCACGCTCCCCGGTGGTCACCCACCTTTAGTCGCCAGTCACGCGGAATGGCGCCGGACTACGCTCCGGGCTTGGGCCCGTCAATCTGCTGACGCGCAGGCGCGAGCTTCCACCGCACCCGCGCGCCCGAATCCGCGCGGCGCCGGCCGCGCAGGACCAATTGCAGGCCCCGCCCGGCGACCAGCGGCTCGAGCGCGATCTCCAGGGCGTCATTGCGCAGGATCCAACCGGTCCCGACGCCGGGCGGGCGCAGCAGCACGCTGCGTCGGTCCTGGGAGACCAGGGCCTGCACCCCGTGGTGCAGCGCGAATCGGATCGCGTAGGGTACGAAGTGACGACCATCGGGACCTTGCGCCTTCGCGGTCGGCGTCAGCCGGTCCTCCCCCCGCAGCTCGCCCGCTTCCAGATCGAGGTAGAGACGGCGCTGGTGCATCAAGCCGAAGGGCTTCATCCAGCCGTCATGGGAGAGATCCAGCCAGACGGCGCCGGGCGCCTCGTGCCGCTGGGCCGCCACGTTCAAGCCGGTGTCGGCCAGGCGCGGGCCGAGCACACGCGCCGGGAAACCGGTCAGCACCGAGGTCAGGCCCGTCTCGCCGACCTCGACAGCGGAGGATGCGGACATAGCCCGCCCCGCGCCGGCGTCGATCAGCCGGCGGCCGCCCACCAAGACCTGGATCGCCAGCGGCTGATCGCAGGCCTCCGCGCTCCAGGGTCCCGCGGCCGGCGCGCCCGTATCGGCCATGACCTGCAGGCCACGAGCGTCCAGGCGCTGATAGCCGCCCAGGTCCAGGGCCATGGCCCGGTCGCCGGTTTCGTCCTGGGCCCGCGCCGCGGCGACATAGGGCGCCGCCCGCGCGACGCCCCCTTGAAAGGCCGCCAGGCCGCCGTCCGCGAGCGTGAAGAAACGGACGTTCGCCGCCAGACGGTCGATGGCGCGCTGCACCTCGTCCGGCGCCGCCAGGCCCCGCTGCACCATGGCCTCGTCCAGGGTCTGCAGGTCGAACAGCAATTCCAGCGCCAGGTCGGCGCGACGCGTGGCGTGGCCGCCATCGCCCGCGACCGTCGCCGTCAGCGCCCGACTGAGCCGCCCGAGCGCCCGGTCCAAGAGCCGGCGTCCCGCCGTCCCGCGCAGCGCCGCACCTGCCACCGCAGCGCAGACGGCGCGCTCGGCCGACGTCGCCACATTGCCGGGCGCCAGCAGGTCGCGGGCCTGACGCGCCAGGTCGCCGGCGATCTTGGCGGTCTCCGCCTCCGAGGCCCGCGCCGCCAGCAGCGGCCCGGCGCACGCCAGGTTGAACACGCGGCGCGCCATGATCTCCGGCGCCCAGGCAAAGGCGTTCCAGCCGCCGAAGATCCGACGCCACGCCAGCACCAGCCGCAGCGCCTCGGCCGCGCCCTCCGGCCCCGCGGCGATCAGGCCGGGCAGCCAGTCGAACCGATGCAGCGCCTCGGCGAACCCGCGCGTCGGGCTTGGCCGATCCCACGGATCGCCACGGTTCCCCACGACCAAGGTCGCGCCATCCAGGACGAACGCGCCCATCAGCACGGCCCGACCCACCTCGGGGTCGGCGGGCCGGAAATCCTTGGGCTGCAGGCCGAAGCCGGTGGCGCGGGGGCGGGCGGCGAGCCAACGATAGGGCGGCGCGCTGCGCCATTCCTCGGCCAGGTTCCGCCCCAGCCCGACGACCAGCGCACGCGCCGCGTGACGGCCCGGCAGGCGTGGCGCGCGGAGCCCGGCCATCGCGGCGGCTATCCGCGCAGGGCGGCGATATTGGCGGCGTAATGCTCCGCCCCGCCGCGGAAGACGGCGGTTCCGGCCACCAGGGCCGTGGCCCCCGCGGCGATACACAGGGGCGCCGTCTCCGGCGTCACGCCGCCGTCCACTTCGAGCGGAATGTCACGCCCCTCGGCGTCGATCATCTTGCGCAGCGCCTCGATCTTGCGGAGCTGCGAATGCATGAAGGTCTGACCGCCGAAGCCGGGATTGATCGACATGACGAGGATCAGGTCGACCTCGTCCATCATCCACTGGATCACCGACGGGTCGGTGGACGGGTTGAACACCACCCCGGCCTTGGCCCCCAGTTTGCGGATCTGCTTCAGCGTGCGGTTCAGGTGCGGCCCAGCTTCCGGATGAACGCTGATGTAGTCGGCCCCCGCCGCGCGGAACGCCTCCAGGTACGCATCCGCCGGCGAGATCATCAGGTGGACGTCGAAGGGGATCTTGGCGTGGGGCCTCAGCGCCTTCACCACATCCGGACCGATCGTGATGTTGGGCACGAAATGGCCGTCCATCACGTCGACATGCACCCAGTCGGCGCCCGCCGCCTCGATCGCGGCGACTTCCTCGCCCAGGCGCGCGAAGTCCGACGCGAGGATCGAAGGGGCGATGATGGTCCGTCCAGTCATGCTTCCGCTTAGCCTGATGCGGGGTCCGCTGCCAATCGCGGCCGCAGCGTCAGGCCGCCTTCCTGAGCCGCGCCACGTAGAAGCCGTCCGTCCCACCCTCGCGATGGTGGGGCAGGATCCGCAGGGTCCCGTCGGGCCGAAGGCTGGCCTCGGGCGCGCCGCCCTCGCCAGGCGCCATGGGTTCCAGGCTGAAGTCCTTGGCGCGCGCCAGGAAGGCGGCGATCTGGTTTTCGCCCTCTTCCCACTCCAACGAACAGACGCAGTAGATCAGCTGGCCGCCCGGCTTCACCCGGCGGGCCGCCGAGTCCAGCAGCTTCGACTGCACCTGCGCCAGCTTGGGCACATCGGCGGGGCTGGCCACCCAAAGGACGTCGGGGTGGCGGCGGAAGGTGCCGGTGGCCGAGCATGGCGCGTCCAGCAACACCGCGTCGAAGGTCCGGCTGTCGGTCCACTCCGATGCGTCCGCGACCACCATCTCGGCGCCCAGCCCCGTGCGGGCCAAGTTCTCGGACACACGCTTGATGCGCCCCGCCGAGCGATCGATCGCGGTGACCTTGGCCCCGGCGGCGGCCAGCTGGAGCGTCTTGCCCCCAGGCGCCGCGCACATGTCCAACGCCGTCTGCCCGGGCTGAAGATCCAACAGGCGCGCCGGTACGGCGGCGGATGCGTCCTGCACCCACCAGCGCCCGTCGCTGAACCCCGGCCAGGCCGACACCTCGCCCTTCAAGCCCACGCGCAGGCTGCCGCCCGGCAGCGGCTGAGCCTCAAGCTCGGTCGCCAGCTCGCCCACGTCGCCCTGCACGGTCAGGTCCGTCGCGGGCTCCGCGCCGATCTGGGCGGCGATGGCGTTGGCCGCGTCCTCGCCGTAGGCCGAGCGCCAGCGCGCCTGCAGCCAGGTGGGAGCCATCAAGGTGGGATCGTTCAGGTCCGGCGGCTCGCGGTCGAGCCCGCGCAGGACGGCGTTGACCAGGCCCTTGAACGGCTGGCCGCCCTTCTGCGCCGCGGCCAGGTCGACCGTTGCGCCCACCGCCGCGTGCGCCGGCGTCTTGAGCACCAGCAGCTGAGCGGCGCCCAGGCGCAGGACATGCACGATATTTTCCGGCGGCGGCTTCTTCAGTCGCGCCTGCAACGCGGTGTCGATCGGCCCCAGCCAGCGCAGGGTCGCCATCACCAGGGCGCGGGCGAACGCCCGGTCGCGGGGCGGCAGGGCGGACAGCGCCGGATGGTTCAGTCCCTCATCCAGGCCGGCGCGCCGCGACAGGGCGGCGGTCAGGAGGTCGAGGGCGGCGGCGCGGGCCGGCAGGCCGCGAATGTCGTGGGTTTCGGGTTCGTTGGCGTTCACGGCGCGCGGCTTGGCCCCTTGGGCGCGGCGGCGCAAGGGCTTAGATGTGTGGCATGAGCGATCTCCCGCCGAACGCCGCCCCCGGCAAAGACCTCTCGCCCGCCGCGCGCCGCGCGCTGGAAGAGGCCGCCCAACGTCAGGCCGCCGAGGCCGAAGCCACCGCCCGCGCCGCCGAATTGGGCGGTCCCAAGGGCCCTGAACCCACGCGCTTCGGGGACTGGGAGCGCAAGGGCATCGCCGTCGACTTCTAGAGTTGCGCCCGCGACCGGGGCGGCGGCCTAGACCCCCGCCATCTCCGCCGTCACCCGGCGGGCCGCCGCCTGCGGATCGTTGGCCGCGGTGATCGGGCGGCCGCAGACGATGTGGCTGGCGCCGGCCTTGAGCGCGTCGGCGGGCGTCGCAGCCCGGGCCTGATCATTCTTGGCCGACCAGTCGGGCCGGACGCCCGGCGTCACCACCAGAAAGTCCTTGCCGCCCAGGGCGCGGGCCAGGGCCGCCTCCTGCGGGCTTGCGACCACGCCGTCGCAGCCAGCGGCGATCGCCTGATGGATCCGCCGCTCCACCAGCGCCCGCGCGGTCTCCTGGTAACCCATGTCTTCGAGGTCCTGATCGGTCAGGCTGGTCAGCACCGTCACCGCCAGAATTTTCAGGTCCGACTTGCCCTTGCCGCGAACGGCCGCGGCCATCACCTGCGGCTCGCCGTGCACGGTGAGGAAATCGCAGCCGGAGCCGGCCAGGACTGCGGCGGATCGCTGCACCGTCGTGCCGATGTCATGCAGCTTCCAATCCAGGAACAGCTGCTTTCCGGACGCCTTCAACTCGCGGGCCAGGGTCATGCCCTCCCCCCCGGCGAACAGTTCCAGCCCGATCTTGTAGAAGGTGGCGGCGTCGCCCAGCGTCTCAACCATCGCCCGGGCTTCCTCCACGGACGGCAGATCGAGCGGGATGATCAGCCGGGGGTCGGCATTGACGGGCGTTTGCGCAAGCGCGGCTTCGGCGGCCATGGTTTTTGGCTCCGGCTAAGCGGCGGGGTGGTCCGCCGTCATCGATTTGGGCTAAGACCCGGACATGAGCCAGGCCGAGTTCGCGGTCAACTTCTTCGTAGCGCTCTTCGCGCTCTTGGATCCGGTGGGCAACGTCCCGCTATTCGCCGCGGCCACCGCCGGGGCGAAGTCGCGCGACCGCGCCTGGATCGCGGTCTATATCTCGCTCTTCGTCCTGGGCTTCCTGACGTTCTTCTACTTCACCGGCCTGAGCCTGCTCGAGTTCTTCGGGATCTCGCTGCCCGCCTTCCGCATCGCCGGCGGCATCATCCTGTTTCTGCTCGGGCTAGAGATGGCCCGCGACGACTTTACCGCCACCTACGCCGAGGCCGCGGAGGCGCCCGTCGCGTCCGGTCGTGCATTCGTCCGCAAGCGTTTTGAGCGGATGATCGTCCCCTTCGCCATGCCGCTGCTGATCGGCCCCGGCGCGATCTCCAGCGTGGTGATTTACGCCAGCCAGGCGCGCCAGTTCGGCCTGCAGGGGGCGTTCATCGGCGTCGGCGTCATCGGCGCGGTGGCCCTCGCCACCCTGCTGTCGTTCCTGGCGACGCCGATCATCACCAAGATCCTGGGCCGCATCGGCCTGACCATCGTGGTCCGGGTGCTGGGCCTGATCCTCTGCGCGCTTGCGATCCAGTTCATCCTGGCGGGGTTCGCCGACAGCACCACCGGCTTCATCCGGCCCGGCGTCGCCAAACCCTACGGTCACTAAAGCTTTCGGAATCGCCCGCCCTGGCTGGCCATCAAGGCCAGGATCCAGTCCTCGGGTACGGCCTTGGCGATGGTCGCGATGGCCTTGTTGGGCGCGCCGGGGACGCACACCGGGCGATTGGCCTCCACAGCCTCGTACCCGGCGGCCGCCACCTCGTCCGCGCCCATCCAGAGCCAATCGGGCGTCGAGCTGCTGGCCAGCTCCCGCGTCCCGTTGGCGTCGTGGAATTCCGAATAGGTGAAACCCGGGCAGAGCGCGGAGACATGAACCCCCTCCCCGGCGACCTCGAGATGCAGGCTCTGCGAGAACCGCACCATGAACGCCTTCGACGCCGCGTACAGCGTGTGGCCGGCCGCCGCGGGAACCAGGCCGGCCAGCGACGCCACATTGACGATGCGGCCGAAGCCGCGCTGGCGCATGCCGTCCAGAACCCGATGCGCCAGTTCGCAAGGCGCGGTGGTCATGACCTGGATGAACGCGGCCTGTTCGCGCCAAAGAGTGTCGCCGTAGCCGCCCGCCAATCCATAGCCCGCGTTGTTGATCAAGCAGTCCACGCTGCGCCCGTGCGCCGTCAGGTGGTCAAGGATGGCGCCGGGCGCGTCCGGATCGGCGAGATCGGCGGCGACCGTCAGGGTCTGGACGCCGTATCGCAGGCGCACCTCCTCGGCCAGGGCGTCCAGGCGCTCGATCCGCCGCGCCGTCAGCGCGAGGTCATAGCCGTGGCTGGCCAAAATTCGGGCGAACGCCGCCCCGATCCCGGCCGACGCCCCCGTCACCAACGCCAGCTTACGATCCATTTGCCGTCCCCTGCCCCAGGGCTTCGAAACTAGGCCGGACATTTCGCCGTTCAAGGTACAAGCTCGTCCGTGATTTCCCCCGGGCCGCGTCATGCGATTGTATGGCGTTCGGATTGGGTGTATCGCGCCCGCCGCGACGGCATGGGGCCGGCCATGGGAGCCTCGTCAGGGTTTCCCGGAGATATTGGATGGCTGATCAGGCCGTCGACGCTCAAAAGGCGTCCTCAGACCCGTCGCACGCCCCAAATGGGTCATCCCACCACAAGGACGGATTCTGGGCGCTGACGCTCGGGTCCATCGGCGTGGTGTTTGGCGACATCGGGACCAGCCCGCTCTACGCCATGCGCGAAGCCCTCGGCCACAGCCGGGGCGGCGGGGGCGGCGAGATGGCCGTGCTGGGGGTGGTCTCGCTGATCACCTGGGCGCTGATCCTGATCGTCACGATCAAGTACGTCGTCTTCCTGATGCGCGCCGACAACAAGGGCGAGGGCGGCACCCTGGCCCTG
Source organism: uncultured Phenylobacterium sp. (assembly GCA_964575195.1). Lineage (GTDB taxonomy): Bacteria > Pseudomonadota > Alphaproteobacteria > Caulobacterales > Caulobacteraceae > Phenylobacterium. The sequence goes on along the minus strand of CAZNPJ010000001.1, from coordinate 422,693 downwards.
ATGGCGCTGGCCCAACGGGTCAGCCCCGGCGGGCGTTCGCGGATCATCTTCTTCCTGGGCGTCCTGGGCGCAGCGCTGTTCTACGGCGACGGGATCATCACGCCCGCCGTGTCGGTGATGGGCGCCGTCGAGGGTCTGAAACTGGCGCCCGGGGTCGGTCCGCGCCTGGACCAGGCCATGGTTCAGGCGATTTCGGCGGGCATTCTGGTGGGCCTGTTCGTGGTGCAGTCGCGGGGCACGGCGCTGGTGGCCAAGTTCTTCGGCCCGATAACCGGCCTGTGGTTCCTGGTGCTTGCCGGCCTGGGTCTGCTTCACATCTCGGACGACATCTCGATCCTGCGCGCGCTGTCGCCGCACTACGGGGTCATGTTCCTGATCGACAACGGATTTCTGGGCTTCGTCATCCTGGGTAGCGTGTTCCTCGCCGTCACCGGGGCCGAGGCCCTGTATGCGGACATGGGTCACTTCGGGAAGAAGCCGATCCAGACGGCCTGGTTGTTCCTGTGCCTGCCCGCGCTCGTCCTGAACTACTTCGGCCAGGGCGCCATGGTGCTGGCCGACCCCAGCGCCCGCGAGAACCCCTTCTTCCGGATGATCCCCGAGGTCGCATACTGGCCCGTGCTGGGCCTGGCGACAGCGGCCGCGGTCATCGCCAGCCAGGCCGTGATCACCGGCGCCTTCTCGATGACCCAGCAGGCCGTGTCCCTGGGCCTGTTCCCCCGCATCGACATCCGCCGCACGTCCGAAACCCAGGCCGGCCAGATCTATGTGCCCCAGGTGAACACCTTCCTCCTGATCGGGGTCCTGGTGCTGATCTTCATGTTCGGAAACTCATCGAACCTGGCTTCGGCGTACGGTATCGCGGTGACGGGCTCGATGTTCGTGGACACCCTGCTGGCGTTCTACATCGTCCGCTACATGTGGAAGCGGCCGCTGTGGCAGGCGGCGGGCGCCTGCATTCTGTTCGGCGCCCTGGACGTGGTGTTCATCACCTCGAACCTGCTGAAGTTCTTCCATGGCGCGTGGCTGCCGCTGGCGATGGGCGGGTGCCTGATCGTCATCATGTGGACCTGGAACCGGGGCGCGGCCATCCTGACCGACAAGACCCGCCGCGACAGCGTCTCGCTGGCCGAGCTGGCCGAAATTCTGAAGGCGCGCGCGCCGCACCGGGCGCCCGGCACGGCCATTTTCCTGACCAGCGATCCGGACACCGCCCCCGTCGCCCTGATGCACAACCTCAAGCACAACAAGGTGCTGCACGAGAAGAACATCATCCTCAGCGTCTCCACCGCCGAGACGCCGCGGGTCAGCGATGAAAACCGAGTGCGGATCGAGCCCGTCAACGACGACTTCAAGAAGGTCATCATCGGCTACGGCTTCATGGAAACGCCGAACGTGCCCAAGGCGCTGGGCCTGTGCCGCAAGCAGGGGCTGAAGTTCGACATCATGGCCACGTCGTTCTTCCTCGGGCGGCGCTCCGTTGTGCCGTCGGCCCAGTCGGGTATGCCCCTTTGGCAGGACAAGCTGTTCATCTTCCTGATGAAAAACGCCGCCAACCCCACCGACTTCTACAAGATCCCGCCTGGACGCGTGGTCGAAATGGGCACGCAGGTCACGGTCTGAGATGCTGACGGCTCTTCACTACATCGCCGACGCCTTCTGGATCGTCGCCATGGCGCTGATCGCCTCGACCAGCCGCGGCGCCCTGCAGCGCGTCCCTGCGTCCGCGACCATGCCGATGCAGTGGGGCAAGGACCGCAAGCCGACCTGGCGGGCGCCCCGCAACCTGGCCCTCGGCGTGATGTTTGGCCTGCCGCTGGTCCTGGGCCTTGGTCTCTCGGCGCTTCAGCGAATTGGCGTCGAAACTCCGCAGCAGGCGGTGCTGATGTTCCTGGTCCGCGTGCTGCTGGCCGGCCTCTTCGCCATCGTGCACGTGACCTGGTTGCGCGCCAGCCTGAGGACCTTGGAAGACGAGGGCGTGGTTTCGACTTGAACCGCGCCGTCGCCTGCCCTTAAACGCCCGCGACTTTCCGCTCTCTCGAAGGCTCTCCAACTCCCATGGCCGACATCAAGAAGGTCGTCCTCGCCTACTCGGGCGGGCTCGACAGCTCCACCATCGTCAAGTGGCTGCAGACCGAGCTGGGCGCCGAAGTGGCGACCTTCACGGCCGACCTGGGCCAGGGCGAAGAGGTCGAGCCGGCGCGCCAGAAGGCCATCACACTGGGCGTGAAGCCCGAGTACGCCTTCGTCGAGGACGTGCGCGAGGAGTTCGTCCGCGACTACGTCTTCCCGATGTTCCGCGCCAACACGGTCTATGAGGGCCAGTACCTGCTGGGCACCTCGATCGCGCGGCCGCTTATCGCCAAGAAGCAGATCGAGATCGCCCGTAAGATCGGCGCGGACGCCGTGGCCCACGGCGCCACCGGCAAGGGCAACGACCAGGTCCGTTTCGAGATCGCCTATTACGCGCTCGAGCCCGACATCCACGTCGTCGCCCCGTGGCGCGAGTGGGACTTCAAGAGCCGGGAGGCCCTGCTCGACTTCGCCGAGAAGCACCAGATCCCGATCACCAAGGACAAGCGCGGCGAGGCCCCTTTCAGCGTCGACGCCAACCTGCTGCACTCCTCGTCCGAGGGTAAGGTGCTTGAGGATCCGGCGGTGGAAGCCCCCGAGTTCGTGCACATGCGTACGCTCTCGCCGGAAGCCGCGCCTGACACCCCCACCATCTTCACGATCGACTTCGAGCGCGGCGACCCCGTGGCCATCGATGGCGTGGCCATGTCGCCGGCGACGTTGCTGACCAAGCTGAACCAGTTGGGCCACGACAACGGTGTCGGCCGCCTGGATCTGGTGGAGAACCGCTACGTCGGCATGAAGTCGCGCGGCGTCTACGAGACGCCCGGCGGCACGATCCTGCTGGCCGCCCACCGCGGGATCGAAAGCATCACGCTGGACCGCGGCGCCATGCACCTGAAGGACGAGCTGATGCCGAAGTACGCATCGCTCATCTACAACGGCTTCTGGTTCGCGCCGGAACGCGAGATGCTGCAGGCGGCCATCGACTACAGCCAGGAAAAGGTCACCGGTCAGGTGCGCGTGAAGCTCTACAAGGGCAACGTCACCGTCGTCGGCCGCACCAGCCCCTACTCGCTGTACGACCAGGAACTGGTCACCTTCGAAGAGGGCAAGGTCGCCTACGACCACCGCGACGCGGCGGGCTTCATCAAGCTCAATGCGCTGCGCCTGCGGGTGGCCGCCAAGCGGGACAAGCGCAACAGCTAGGCCTCGAGTCGGTTGTAGGGATACTGGTCGCGGATTTCGGCCTGAAAGAAACGGCCCTTGGACTCGGCGTCCAGGAACGAACGGCAGACATCGCCAGGAACGCCCACGTAGACGTATCGCTCGCCGCTGACGAAGCGAACGAACAGCTTGTCGTGGGCCTGATCGTAGTCGATCGCCTGGATCGCAGTGGAATCGACGTCCATCGGTGGCGCTCCGAACGGGTCTTGCGGCTCTAGAACGCGCGAGCCGATCCTATCGGTTCCCCTTCGCTGCAGATGGCGCCACTGTTCGGCACAACGGCGGCGCTTGTTCGCCGGCTTTTCGGGGAACCCTCATGTCGTCACACGCCTATGTCGCCATCGTCACCCTTCTGGCGCTGCTCACCTATTTCTGGATGGCGCTGGAGGTGGGACGCGCGCGGCGCAAGAGCGGCATCCAGGCCCCGGCCATGACGGGCGACCCCACCCTCGAGCGCGCGATCCGCGCCCACTACAACACCCTGGAATGGCTGCCGCTATTCCTCGCCCCGATGTGGCTGTTCGCGATCTACTGGAGCGATCTGATCGCCGCGATCATCGGCCTGATCTGGATCGTCGGCCGCATCCTCTACCAGCGCGGCTACGTCGCGGACCCGGCCAAGCGCGAGCTGGGTTTCATGATCCAGGCCCTGGCCGTAGCCGTTCTGCTGTTCGGGTCCTTGGGCCGTCTCGTCTACGTTTTGGTCGTGACTCAGGCCTGAAATTGAAACCGCGCAACCACAATTGCAGCAGAGTGTTGTGATGCTTACATCTCCATCATGGGGGCGTACGGCTTTCGAGACCGAAAAATGTTAAAGAAATCAGCAGCCCTGTTCGTCGCCGTCGCCTTGTCCGCAGGCCTTGCGGCCTGCGCGACCCCGACCCCCTACCAACCGAACATCCGCGGCGGGTCCAGCGCAGGCGGTTACTCCGAGGTTCGGGTGGAGCCGAACCGCTATCGGGTCAACTTCACGGGCAACTCTTTGACCAGCCGTGAGACCGTCGAGGGCTATCTGCTGTTCCGCGCCGCGGAGCTCACGGTCGAGAGCGGCTACGACTGGTTCACCGTGGTTGACCGCGACACCGATAAGACCTCCCGCACCTACGTTGAGCCTGATCCCTTCTACCGCCCCTGGTACGGGGCCTACGGCTTCTGGCGGCCGTCCTGGCGCTACTACGGCGGCGGCTATGGCTGGCGCGGCTGGGACCCTTTCTGGGGCGACCCCTTCTGGGCCGACCGCGTCGATGTCCGCACCGTCGAACGCTACGAAGCGTCGGCCGAGATCGTCATGCAGAGGGGCGCCAAGCCTGCCGACGATGTGAAGGCCTTCGACGCCCGCGCGGTGATCGAAAACCTCAAGCCGCGCGTCCAATACCCGCAACCCAAGTCCTAGACCGGCGCAGCATCGCCGCCCTCGCGAAGGCCGCCACGACTGTGGCGGCCTTTTGCATGTTCCGACACGCCCGGACCGCCATCTCGCCCGAATAGAGAGAAGCTTCACCACACGCAGCCAAGGACGCCAAGCTGGTGCAGGCGAGCCTGCAGAGGCTGGGTTTCCAGGTGAACGTGCTGACCGACCTCAACCGCACCCAGCTGATCGAGGGCCTGGGCGAGTTCGTGGAGACCACCAAGGGCTCGGACGCCGCCGACAGGGGCGAGTTGCTGGTCGAGTGCCGCTCGGCTCAACTGATGGACATCAACACCCGCCTCGCCAGCGCCAGCAACGACAAGGACCGCAAGGCGATCACGCGCGAACGGACCGAGCTCTCGAGCGCGCTGAAGACGGACGTCGATCTCACCGGCGGCGTCGTCGACCAGCCCACCAACATGGCCAAGACCTTCACCCAGGGCCGCGCCGTGACCGACGGCTCGTCGGAAGCCGATGTCCTGGGCGGCCGAGCGCAAGGAGTCGATCTTCTACGCCCTGCTGTCCAACCTCGGGTTTGGCTGACGGCGCGCGGGCGCCCTTAGAACTCCGCCCAGTCTTCGGCAGTCGATGCGCCCGCCAGACTTGCAACCCGCGCCTGCGCGACGTGCACAGGGTGGTGGGCGGCTGGCCGCGCCGTCGGCTCGGGGCGGGTCTGGACCACAGGCGCTTCGCGCGCGCCGACCTGGAAACCCGCCATCAGTCGGTTCAGGTTGTCCGCCTCGCGAGCCAGGGCGTGGCTGGCGGCGGTCGATTGCTCCACCATCGCGGCGTTCTGCTGGGTCACCTGGTCCATCTGGGTGACGGCGAGATTCACCTGCTCCAGTCCTTGCGATTGCTCCTGCGCCGATGCCGCGATCTCGGCGATCAACTCGTTGATACTGGCCACTTCGCCGACGATGCGCGCAAGGGCCTCCCCGGTCTCCCCGACCAGTTGAACCCCCTCATCGACCCGTGCGCTGGAGTCGGAGATCAAACCCTTGATCTCGCGCGCGGCGTCGGCCGAACGTTGCGCGAGCGCCCGTACCTCGGAGGCGACTACGGCGAAGCCCTTGCCGGCCTCCCCGGCGCGCGCGGCCTCGACGCCGGCGTTGAGGGCCAGAAGATTGGTTTGGAAGGCGATCTCGTCGATCACCCCGATGATCTGGCTGATCTGCTGAGCGGAGGTCTCGATCTGCGCCATGGCCTGCACTGCCTTGCCCACCACTTCGCCGCTGGCCTCGGCAGCGGTCGTGGCCGAGGCCGCGACGGCGCGCGCGGTCTTCGCGCCGTCCGCAGAGCGCTTCACCGTGGCCGTGATCTCTTCCAGCGCCGCGGCGGTCTGCTCGATGCCCGCCGCCTGCTGTTCCGTGCGCCTGGACAGGTCGTCGGCGGCCACCGTGATCTCGGCGCTGCCCGAACGGATGCCATCGGCATTCCCGACGATCCCGCGCATCGCGCTCTGGAGCTTCCCGAGCGCCGCGTTGAAGTCGTCGCGCAGCTTCAGGTATGGGGCGGGAAGCTCGTCCTCGACACGATACGTCAGGTTGCCACCGGCCAGGTGCTCCATGGCGCGGCCGAACACGCCAACCACGAAAGCCTGTTCCTGGGCGATCGCCGCGTGCCCCGCAGCTTCCCGCTCCTGCTCCACGCGGGCTTTGACGGCGACGGCCTCGGCGTCCGCCGCCAGCTTGGCGATGGCGTTGTTCTTGAACACCGCAACAGCCTGGGCCATCGCCCCCAGCTCGTCCTCGCGGCTGGCGTCGGGGATGGACACCGTGTTGTCGCCAGCCGCCAGTCTGCGCATCGTGTCGCTCATCGCCAGCAGAGGTCGTGTCACCCGACGCACCACGACCTGAGCCGCGAACGCCAGCACGAGGGCCGACAGGGCGGCAATCACCGCCATCACGGAGAAAGCGACCCGCGCCGCGCGCGCGGCCGCGACACCCTCCTCTCGGGCGGCGTCGATCTGAAGATCGACCAGGGCGCCCACATTGGCGGTCACAGGATCAATCCGCGGATACATCTCCCGCTCCGCAAAGACCGCGACCCCGGCGATGTCCCCAGCCCGCAGCAGGGCCTCCAACCGTAGGACCGCGGCGTCGGCCGCCGGCATAATGCGCTGGACCTTGTCCACCAGCACCTGTTCCTGCGGCGCCATCCGGGTCGCGCGATAGGCGGCCCAGTGTTGCGCGATGCCAGCCTGGGCGGTCTCGACCTGCTGGAGAGCTTGCGCGGGCGTGAAGGTCCCGGCCCGCGCCTTATGCGCCGCATCAACGATGTTCACCGCGTAGAGATCGCTCACCGCCTTCAGCTGCTTCATCGGCACGACCCGGTCGGCGATGACGGTTTGAAGCCGCTGGTTACCGATCGCGGTGGAGATCCAGCCGCTGGCGCCAATGGCGACCATGGCCACGCCCAGCGCCACGAGGGAGGCGATCAGGCGCGTTTTGATGGTGAGTTTCAACGATCCGATCCCCTTGAGCGGGCCGTGCGCTGGCGTGCGCCATGATACGCCCGCTACAGGAGTAGGAGCGTCCCACGGTAACCTAAACAGCGGGTAAAACCCGGGACAAGCCCGGCTTGGCGGAGCGCCTGGGCGCCGCGCGATCCGCAAGATCGCCAGAAGGCTTCGCCGGACCCGAGGTCCGCCGTCGCCGTCTGACATTTCAAGACAAATTGGAGCGGGCGAAGAGATTCGAACTCTCGACCCCAACCTTGGCAAGGTTGTGCTCTACCACTGAGCTACGCCCGCGCTCCGTAGGGGTCCGAAGGCCCCAAATGCGAGAGGCGGCCTTATGGCAGACGGACTTTGCCTTTGCAAGCGGTCCGATGAGGAGAATTGTCAGCGGAATTTCGGGCTCTTCAATCGGCGCTTGTTGACGTGGCCTTCCGGGTTCGGCGCGTTCGCCTCTTCGGGGAATTCACCCTTGAAATAGTAGCGTTGCCACGCGGCCTTCGTCGCCTCGGGATCACCCCGGAAGATCTTCTGATTGAACTCCGAGCGGTGCTTTTCCCAGACATCGTACTGATGGCGCAGCTCCGGGTCCGAATCCATCCGGCGGATGACCGGCTGGATCTCGTGCAGCGTCTTGTCCTGCAGCAGGGTGATGAAACAGAAGGGTTCCCCCTTCTCGAAGCGTACGCGGCCGGGCCGGGTGAACATCCAGTTCATGGTGAAGGGGAACGGCAGCCAGTCGGTCTCCACGACCCCTGCCAGGGGCTGGATGCCGTCCTTGACGTGGTTGGGCGGACCCTGGGCCATCATCGACCACCCCGGGGGTGTCCGGAACAGGTAGCCCGGGTGCATCGTCAAGACGCCGTGGCTGAAATGGCTGGTCGCCAGGCGGTGGAAGTCAGGATTGGGATAGTCCGGCTTGAGCGTGATGTCGGCCTGCATCAGGCCGCCGTTCCACTCGGCCGTGAAGGCCACGGGGCACAGGATCTCCCAGCCCGACGAATTGGCCATGCTGAGCGGCAGGCACCGGTAGGGGTGGCGGGCCGTGAACGTGTCCATCCAAGCCCGCTGCGGCCGTCCCGGCACGATCTCCGGCGGACGCTCGGTGGTGGGGAAGCACTCCAGTTCCATGGCTCTCACTCGCGGCTGTCGGCCAAGACCCTTAAGCGCCGCTCCCGCGCCCCGTCCAGCACCACGCGCCACACCGCCAACGAAAAGCCCCGGCCGCTTGCGCGACCGGGGCTCTCGATTTCCGCTGCGCCGTGAGGCGCTGCAAATGTCTCTTAGGCCAGAGCCGCCTTACGACGACGCAGCATGGCGCCGGCGCCGCCGAAGCCCATGATCATCAGAGCCCAAGTGCCGGGTTCCGGGATAGCCGCCACGTTGCCGCCGATGCCGTCGAACTCGAAAGCGTCGCGGGTCGAGGTGAAGACCACCGACGTCACCTTGGCGCCGCCGAAGTCGTAGTACACGCGGTAACCGTTGTTGCGGTTGCCGTCGCCGGGAGGCGAGCCGCCCCAGATGTACTTGCCGTTGAACGTCTTGCTGGTGCCGTCAAGCATCTTGAAAGTCAGCGTGTTGAAGACGTCCGGCGAGCCGAGGTAGAAGCTGAAGGTCGACAGGTAGAAGCCGGGCAGGGTGGAGAAGGTGCCCATGCCGCCGCCTTGGACCGAGGCGTACTTGGTTTCGTCGCCCGTCTGGCTGCCACCGAACGGCGGCGAGGCCGAGGTGCTGCCGGTTTGCGGGCCTTGCAGCACGTCACCGACGTAGGCGACGTTCGGATCGGCGATCGAGTCGAAATCATAGATGATTTGACCTTGGCCGGCGGCCAGCGGACCAAACAGATTGCCTTCTTCGATCCCGCTGATGGTGATGGCGGCGTTCGCGGCCGAAGCGGAGGCCAGGAGGCCGAACGCTGCGGAAGCCGCGGCAAGCGTCTTCATGTTCATTTGTTGCATTCCCCAACTAGCTCGCCCCGAATTCGGACGCGACCTTCATAACTAACAATACTTTAATGGCGTCGCCTGTTCGAATCGATTCGCCTACGGGGCGTATATTTTCGAGAAGCTGTGCAAAATCCGTGCGTTGGAAGCGGTCTTCGTCGCGTCCTGCAGCAGATTGGCGCACTCACCGACGCGCGTTATGACCCGAGACATGCGGACCCGCAATGACCTAGTTAACTTCCTTGCGGCGCAGGGCGTCGCGCAAACGACGCACGACCACCCCGCCGTCTTCACCGTCGAGGCTGGGGCCGACATCAAGGCCCGCCTGCCCGGGGCTCACACCAAGAACCTGTTCCTGAAGGACGCCAAGGGACAGCTCTGGCTGATCTCGGCCGAAGGACACGCGGAAATCGACCTCAAACGGCTGCATACCGTCATCGGATCGGCCCGGCTCTCGTTCGGATCGGCCGAGCTCATGGCGGAGACGCTGGGGGTGGTCCCCGGGTCTGTCACCGCCTTCGCCCTGGTCAACGACACCGACCACCGCGTCCGGTTCGTCCTGGACCGCACGCTGGCCGAGGCCGACCTCCTGAACTTCCACCCCCTCACCAACACCGCCACCACAACCGTCAGCGCCGAGGGCTTCCGCACCTTTCTGCGCGCGATCGGCGTCCAGCCGCTGGTGGTGGACTTCGCCGCGATGACGGTCATCGACTAGCGAACGGGCCAACTTGCGACCATCTTGGCGTGAAGACGTTCAGCGACACGAAACAAGGATTCCGGGCATGACCCTCATCGGGGACACCCAAGGCGCGCCGCCGGCCGCCGACCTCATCAAGGACACCACCGACGCGAGCTTCATGGCCGATGTCGTGGAAGCGTCGAAGACGGTCCCTGTCATCGTCGACTTCTGGGCGCCCTGGTGCGGCCCATGTCGTCAGTTGGGCCCGGCCATCGAGAAGGCGGTCCTGGCCGCCAAGGGCGCGGTGAAGCTGGTCAAGGTCGATATCGACAAGAACCCCGCCTACGCAGGCCAGCTTCGCGTGCAGTCGATCCCCGCGGTCTTCGCCTTCGTCGACGGTCGACCGGTGGATGGGTTCATGGGCGCCTTGCCCGACAGCCAGGTAAAACAGTTCGTCGACAGGCTGGCGAAACAGGGCGGCGGCTCCCCCATCGACGAGTTACTGGCGATGGCCAAGGAGTCGCTCGATCTCGGTGACGCCGGCGGCGCGGCCCAGGCCTATGCCGAGGCGCTGCAGATGGACCCCACCAATGTGAAGGCCATCGGCGGCATGGCGCGCATTCTTCAGCAGGCGGGCGACCTGGATCAGGCGCGCGAGGTCCTGGAGCTGGCGGCCCCCGACGCCAAGGATCCCGACATCGACGCCGTGCGCGCCGCCCTGGCCCTCGCCGCCGAGGCTCCCTCCGAGACCGCCGGCCTGGAAGCGCGGATCGCGGCCGACCCCGACGACCATGAGGCGCGCCTGGAGTACGCGACGGCGCTAGCAGCCGCCGGCCGGATGCATGAAGCCGTGGACCAGCTGATCGAGAGCATCCGCCGCGACCGGGCCTGGAACGACGAGGCCGCGCGCAAGCAGCTCCTGACGGTCTTCGAGGCCGCTGGTCAGATGTCGGATGTCGCCAAACAGGGCCGGCGCAAGCTGTCGGCCATCCTGTTCAGTTGAACGCGGGGGTCAGATGGCGTCTTACAACCAGCTTTCCGACCTGCCGCAACTGATCCCGGTGTTTCCCCTGGACGGCGCCCTGCTGTTGCCCGGCGGGGAACTGCCGCTCCAGATCTTCGAGCCGCGCTACCTGAACATGATCGACGACGCCATGGCCGGAGACCGGGTGATCGGCATGATCCAGACCCGTGGCGGCAGCCGGGCCCGACCCACCCTGGCCGACGTCGGCTGCGTCGGACGGATCACCAGCTACGCCGAGACCTCCGACGGGCGCTACCTCATCACCCTGACCGGGGTCTGCCGCTTCCAGGCGGGCGAGGAGCTGGACCTTCGCCTTCCCTATCGACAACTCCGGGCCAAGTACGATCGGTTCAGCGGCGACCTGCAGGACGAGGAGGCGGTCGCCAGCGCCGCGGCGCGCGCCCGCTTCGCCACGGCGCTCAAGCGCTACCTCAACGAGCGCGAATTGGACATCGACTGGGAGACCGCCCACGACGCCCCGCTGGAAGCCCTGGTCAACAGCCTGTGCATGGGCCTCCCGTTCGAGCCGGCCGAGAAACAGGCCTTCTTGGAAGCGCCCGATCTGGCCAGCCGCTTCGAGGTGCTCACCACCCTGCTCGAGATCGACGCCACTGACCCGGATGACGAGCACCAGCGTCTGCAGTAGAGGGACGCCATGACCACGCCCGATGTCGACCCGCGTCTTCTGGAAGTTCTAGTGTGCCCCGTCACCCGCGGGCCCCTCACTTACGACCGCACGGCCGGCGAGCTGATCAGCAAGCGCGCGCGCCTCGCCTATCCGATCCGTGATGGCGTGCCGATCATGCTGCCTGAGGAAGCCCGCGACCTGGGCGAAGGCGAATAGTCCCTAGAGCGCGTCGCCGCGCAGCAGGCGCGGCAACTGACCGACCGCGCCGCCGGCTTCGTGCATGAAGAACCGCCGCGCCGGCGCCACGCGGTTCACGGCCGCCATCCCCACGCCGCGGACCGCCCGAAGCAAGGGATTGTCGTTCGAGAACAGTCGGACGAAGGCATCCATGCCCGCCGACAGGGTCACGGTATCGAACCGGCGCCAGGCCGCGTAACGATCCAGCACCAGATCCGAACCGATATCCTCGCCCAGGCGCAAGGCGTCGACCACCACCTCGGCCAACGCCGCGGCGCCCTTCAGGCCCAGGTTCAGCCCCTGCCCCGCGATCGGGTGCACGCCGTGCGCCGCGTCGCCCAGCAGCGCCACGCGCCGGCCGACGAACCGCTCCGCAAGCTGCAGGCTGAGGGGGTAGGTGAAGATCGGGCCCTCGACCACGATCTCGCCCAGGAAGTCGCCGAACCGGCGTTCCAGGTGCGCCTGGAACATCTCCGGCCGGGCGCTCTTCAGCGCCGCGCCGCGGGCGGTGCTCTCGGTCCAGACCAGGCTGGCGCGGTTGTCGGTCAGCGGCAGGATGGCGAAAGGCCCGCCCGGCAGGAAGTATTCGTGGGCCACGCCCTCGTGCGGCCGCTCAAGCCGTACAGTCGCCACGACGCCGGTCTGCTTGTAGTCCCAGCCGAGCGCGCCGATCCCGGCCTCGGTGCGGATTACCGAGCCGCGCCCTTCAGCTCCAACGACCAGCGGCGCACCGAGGGTTCGTCCGTCGTCCAGGGTGACCTCAGCCGCCTGTCCCTCGAAGCTCGCACGGGCCACGCGCGCCGGCGCCAGGACCTCGATGCCGGCCGACGTCACGGCGGCGGCCAGGGCGGCGCGGATGTGGCGGTTCTCCAGCAGATAGCCCAGAGGCTCCCCGTCGGACCGATCCGCGATCTCCCCGCTGTCGAAGCGCAGGAAGAACGGCAGCGGACCGTGCGAGGCCGCGCCCGGCGTCGAACTGTCGGTGACCAGGATTTGTTCGATGCGCTGGGCGTGGGGCTCCAGCGTCTCGGCCAGGCCCAGCGCCCGCCACTGCCGGAAGGCCGCATAGGCAATCGCCGACGAGCGTCCGTCGAAGGTGTGCGCCAGTTGCGCGTCGAAAACCACCGGATCGATCAGAACCGGCTTCAGGCCGGCGCGCGCGAGGGAGAGGGCGAGTGTGGCGCCGGCGATCCCGGCGCCCGCGATGATGACATCGGCATCCTGGCTCATCCCCGGGATAGGCCACGAAGTGCGCCGTGCGTCCAGACGTCACGGCTAAAATTGGACGGAGGCGTCCATTCTTCCCTTGCGGCCGTTCTGTCGGAAAGGCATATCGGCAGGCGGTAAGATGGACCGCAGAGTCCAATCTTCGTGTGAGGGGTCGTCAGTATGGTCGGTATGCCGAAGGGTCGGATCGTGCCGCTCGCCGCCGGAGCCGTCGCGGCCGTGGCTGTCGCCATCGGCGGCGCAGTCTGGTGGACCGATCGGCAGAAGTTCGAGACCACGGACAACGCCTTTGTGGCCGCCGACAAGGTCACGGTCGCGCCCCTGGTGGATGGCTACGTGGCCGAGGTTCTGGTGGACGACAACCAGCCGGTGAGCCCCGGCCAGGTGCTGGTCCGGATCGATCCCGCGACCCTGAAAGCCCGCCTCGCCCAAGCCGAAGCCAACGCCCGCGCCCTAGAAGCCGCCGTTTCCGCCGTCGACGACAAGGCGCGGCTGGAACAGGCGATGATCGCCCAGAAGGCGGCGATGGTGGATAGCGCCCACGCCTCGGCCAACCTCGCCGACGCCGAGCTCAAGCGCTACGGCGCCCTGGCCCAGCAGGGCTGGGTCTCGCCGCAACGCGCCCAGACCGCCCGCAGCGCCCAGCAACAGGCCGCCGCCGGCGTGGGCCAGGCCCAGGCCGCCCTGGAAGCCGAGCGCCGGGCCGCCCAGGCCCTCGGCTCCGCCCGCGAACAGAGCCTGGCCCAGGCCGCGGCCGCCCGCGCCGCCGCTGAACAGACCCGCATCGACCTGTCGCGCACCGAGATCCGCGCGCCGGTGGCCGGCGTGGTCGGCGCCCGCGCGGTTCGGATCGGCCAATACGTGCGGCCGGGCGGCGCCCTGATGAGCATCGTGCCCCTCGCCGACGCCTATGTCGTCGCCAACTTCAAGGAGACGCAGGTCTCGCGCCTGCGGATCGGCCAGCCGGTCGAAATCCATGCCGACGCGTTCGGTAAGGAGACCATCAAGGGCCGGATCGCCAGCTTCGCCCCGGCCACCGGCGCGGAGTTCGCGCTGATCCCGGTCGAGAACGCGGTTGGCAATTTCACCAAGATCGCTCAGCGGCTGCCGGTGCGTATCGCCATCGACCGCAACCAGGCGCTGGCCGGCGGCCTGCGTCCGGGGCTTTCGCTCAAGGTCAAGGTCGACGTGACCCGCGACACCGGCCCATCCTTCGCCGAGTCCGGCCAGTCGCCGGCGCGCTTCGCCCGCCAGGGTGAGGCCAACTGATCCGATGGCCGACGCCGCCATCCCGTCCGGCAAGACGCCCGTCAGGCGACCCGACGCCCCGGTGATGCTGGGCGCGGACGGCGCCGAGGTGAACTGGACCCGGGTGTTCCTGGGCTTCGGCGGCATGGTCATTGGCCAGTTCATGGCCATGCTCGACATCCAGATCGTCGCCAGCTCGCTGGTGCAGATCCAATCGGGCATCGGGGCCACAGCCGACGAGATCAGCTGGGTGCAGACGATCTACCTGCTGGCCGAGGTCGTGATCATGCCGCTCACGGCCTACCTGACCAAGATGTGGGGCACCCGGTCCTTCTACGTGGTCGCGGTCATCGGGTTCGTCATCACCTCGGTCGCGGTGGGTCTCTCGTCGTCGGTGGCGATGATGATCGTGTTCCGGGCGCTCCAGGGCCTGTTCGCCGGTGCGATGATCCCGCCGGTGTTCGCTACCGCCATGACGGTGTTTCCGCCCGAGAAGCGGCTGACCGCCAATGTCATCGTGGGTTTGATCGTCACCCTGTCGTCGACCATCGGCCCGACGCTAGGCGGCCACCTGACCGACCTGCTGAGCTGGCGATGGCTGTTCTTCATCAACATCCCGGTAGGCGTGCTGGTGATCTTCCTGGTCGGCCGCTACGCCAACTTCGACAAGGGCGACCCCAGCCTGTCCAAGGGCATCGACTGGTGGGGCCTGGGTCTGATGACCGTTTTCCTGCTCTCCATGCAGTACGTGCTCGAGGAGGGGAACGGCGACGGCTGGTTCGACGACGCGGTGATCCTGTGGCTCGCGGTCCTGGCGGTCCTGACCGGCGTCGCCTTCATCTGGCGCCAGCTGACCTATTGGCAGCCGATCGTCTCCCTGGCGCCGTTCCGCGACCGGAACTTCAGCCTTGGCATCGTCATGACCTTCGTGACGGGGGTCAGCCTGTTCGGCGGCACCTTCCTGATGCCGATCTTCCTGGGCCAGGTGCGCGGCTTCTCATCGGCCGAGGTCGGCAACACCATGCTGGTCTCGGGACTGACCATGTTCCTGTCGGCGCCGATCGCCGGCCGGTTCGTCCGGATGATGGACGCCCGGGTCGCCATGATCGGCGGGTTCGCCATGGCCGCCTGGGCGATTCAGCTGGGCGTCCGGGTGACCGACGAGTGGGGATTCAACGAGTTCTTCGTTCTGCAGGTGGCGCGCGGCCTGGGCACCATGATCGCCATGATCGCCGCCCAGCAGATGAGCGTCGCCTCCCTGCCGGTGACGATGATGAAGGACGCCTCGGGGCTGATTAACCTGATCCGCAACGTCGCCGGCGCCATCGGTCTGGCGGTGCTGTCGACCATCCTCAGCCACCAGGGCGCGGTCCACTACATGGACCTGGCCAGCGCGGCCAGCCAGGCCAACGCCGCCAGCGTCGGCATGATGGACGGCCTGACCGCCATGATGAGCGAGGGCGGCCTGTCCGACCCGGAAGGCACCGCCCGCAAGGCCATGAGCCTGATGATCCATCGCCAGGCCGCCGTGCTCAGCTTCGGCGACGCTTTTGCCGTGCTCGCCATGGGCTGCTGGTTCGCGGTGGGTCTGGCGTTCTTCGCCCGGCCCGGCCCGGCCATGGGGGCGCCGCCCCAGGGCGGCGGTCACTGATGGCGCGGCTGATCGGCCAGATCGACGTCTCGAAGAACGAGGCGATCCTCGACGCCGCTGTCGAGGTGATGGGCGACCATGGGCTCGGTGCGTCGATGGAGGCGATCGCCCGCCGCGCCGGCGTCTCCAAGCAGACCATCTACAACCACTACGGCTCCAAGGCCGAGCTGGCCCGGGCCATGTCCGAGCGCCGCTCGCATGAGGTGGCCGAGATCCTGGACGCGCCCGGCGCCATCGAGAACCCGGCGGACACCCTGGCCCGCTACGCCAGTCTGCTGCTGCGGGCGGTGATCAATCCGCGCAGCATGGCCGTGTACAAGATGGCCATGGCCGCCTCGTCGGTCATGCCGGACGTGGCCGCGGCGATCTACGAAGCGGGGCCGCGCGCCAGTCGCCTGCGGCTGGCCGAGTTCCTGCGATTGGAAACGAAGGCGGGCCGACTGCGTACGCCCGACCCGCTCCAGGCGGCCGAGTTCTTCGCCGGCATGGTGCTCGGCCGCTATCAGACGCCGACCTTGCTGGGCGTCTGCGTGGCCCTGACCGAGGCCGACATCGACCAGGTGTCGCGCGAGGCCGCCGCCCGCTTCATGCGGGCCTACGCGCCCTAGGCTGCCTCTGGCCGCCACGATCCGCCAGACAGGATCGGTGTTTACGGCTAGGCTTGCGGCGACTGATGGGGGCGTCATGTTCAGCTCAAGGCATTGGGTGTCGGCGGCGATCGCGGCCGTCCTGGTTCTGGCCGGCCCGGCGTCGGCCCAGCCCGCGCCGCCGCAGTTCGGAGCTCTGGCGGTGGACCGGGCCAAGGCCTTTGCGTTCGGCTTCAGCTTCGACCAACCCAGCCGGGCCGCTGCCGAGCGACGCGCCCTGGAGGAAGCCCGCAAGCGCGGCGGAAACGCCGCCGTGGTCCTCGTCTGGTCCGGCGCCGGCTGCGGCGCCTACCGGACCCTAGAGCCGCGGGAGGGCGACGCCTATGGCTGGGGCCTGGCAGCGACGCGTGGCGACGCCGACGCCATCGCCCAGCGCGAGGCGATGAAGCGCAGCAACGGCAAGATCCCGTCTAACAACGCCTGGGCCTGCAACAGCGGCCCGACACCGCCGCTCAACATCATCAAGTACGAGCCGGTCGGGGAGTCGGGCGGCGAAGGCGTCGTCCTGCCGAACAGCCGCTTCGTGACCGACCTCGCCTTTTCGCCCGACAGCCGCCAGGTCGCGACCCTGAGCTACGGCGATGGGGCGGTCATGGTCTGGGAGGTCCGCACCGGACGTCTCGTGCGCACGCTCACCGGCCTGTCACCTTCGCCCTACAGCATCGCCTGGTCGCCGGACGGCGCCCGGATCGCCGGCGGCGACAGCCAACGGGTGATCATGTGGGACGCGCGTAACGGGCAGAAGCTGGGTGAAAACCTGCACAAGTCGCTGCTGAGCGACCTCGCCTTCACGGCTGGCGGCCTGTTCGCCAACGGCGCCCAGGAGGTTTACGACGACCCTAACGGCGGGTGGGTGGTGTGGCAGCTCAATCCGGGGACGGCGGCCCTGGCGCGCAAGGTCACGTTGGCGGACCCGCACACCTACGCCCTCAACGACACGGTCTTTTCCCCGGACGGCCGGCTGGCCGCGACGCTCGGAAACAAGTCGGGGCTCGAGATCCGGATCTGGGACCTGGCCTCCGGCCGGACCATGACGGCGATCGCCGGATCGCGCGACAGCCGGTCGGCCGAGTTCTCGCCTGACGGGACCCGGCTGGCCACCGGCGGTGATAACGGAATCGCCGTCTGGGATGTCGCCAGCGGTCGCCAGCTCATCCGTTTCGGCTCAGGCGTGATCGACGACGTCGCCTTCTCGCCCGACGGTCGGCGGATCGTCAGCGGACACATGAACACCGCGGTGACGGTGTGGGACGCCGCCACCGGTGAACCGCTCGCGCAGATGAGCGGCCACACCAAGCGCGCCCTGTCGGTGGCGTTCTCGCCCGACGGCCGGGTGGTGGCCTCAGGATCGGAGGACGGCACGGCCCGGCTCTGGGACGCCGCCACCGGCGCCCCGCTCAAGGCGCCCAGGGGCGCCAGCGCGCCCGCAGGTCCGGCGACAGGCGCAACACCAGCTGCTAAGCCCGCGCCCGCGCCAAGGCCCACACAGACCAAGACCGCCGCGCCGGCCCCGACGCCCGGCGACGCGAAGGCAGCGGCCCAACCGACGTCCGCGGCGCAGCCTGCGCCGGATCCCGACGCCGCCCAGGCCGAAGCGACCCGCAAGCTGAATGAGGAGGTCGCCGCCCGCGCCGCGGCGGTGGACGCGCGGAACAAGGCCGCGGCCGACGCCTATGCGGCCAAGGAAGCCGCCTACAAGGCTGCCACCAGCAAGTACGAGCAGGACCGGGCCGCCTATGAGGCCGAGGCCTCGCGCGTGAAGGCGGCGCAGGACCAGTACGCCAGGGACAAGGCGGCCTACGAGGCGCAGGTCAAGGCGCTACAGGCGGCGCGGCCCCGCTGATCAACCCTCGCCGCCCTCGTCCTCTGAGAAGCCCATGATGTGGAAGCCGGCGTCCACGTGGATGAGCTCGCCGGTGGTGGACTTGCCCAGGTCGGACAGCAGCCACAGGGCCGCGCCGGCCACGCCCTCCATGGACGTGTCCTCCTTCATCGCCGACAGCGAGCGGCCCTTGGCCAGCATGCCGCGACCGCCGGAAATCCCGGCCAGGGACAGGGTCTTCATCGCCCCGGGCGACAGGGCGTTCACCCGGATACCCTTGGGGCCCAGGTCGCGGGCCGCATAGCGGGTCGCCGCCTCCAGCGCCGCCTTGGCCACGCCCATCGTGTTGTAGTTCGGGATGGCCCGTTCCGAGCCCATGTAGGTCAGGGTCACGATCGAGCCGCCGGTCTCGGGCATCAGTTCGGCCGCCCGCCGGGCGCAGTCCACGAAGCTGAACGCCGAGATGTTCATCGCCCGCAGGAAGCCCTCGCGGGTGGTGTTGTCCACGAACGACCCCTTCAGCTCGTCCTTGTTGGCGAAGGCGATGGCGTGGAGAAAGAAATCGATCTGGCCGAACGTGCTCTTCACCTCGGCGAACGCGGCGTCCATCGAGGCGTCGTCGGTGACGTCGGCGGCGACGATCAGCTTGGCGCCCACACTCTCGGCCAGCGGCGTCACGCGCCGCTCCATGCCGGGCAGGTGCATGAAGGCCAGCTCGGCGCCCTGGGCGGCCAGTTGGCTGGCGATCCCCCAGGCGATGGACTGGTGGTTGGCGACCCCGGTGATGACCCCCCGCTTGCCCCGCATCAGGGTCCCGGTCGGCATCTGGTATTCGTCGGCCACGTGGTGATCTCCCATCCGTCGTTGGCCGGGTTTTGGACGATCCCCTTTCCCCTGTCATCACGGTTTCGCGGACCGATCTCCCGGATGACGCATCGTTAAGGTGCATCCCAGGCGCTGTCGCGTCAGGGTTCCGCAAGCAAGAGGGGTGACCGCCAATGCTCGTAATCCTGACCAGCCTCGTGGCTCTGGCGACGTCCGCGCGCGAGCCTGCCGCGACCCCAAAGCTAGAGCCGACCGCCGTCAAGGCCTCTCCCGCGCCAGCAAAAAAGGTCAAAGAAAACTGCGTCGTGGTGACGAAGCGCATGATCCTGGGCCACGAGGTCACGCACGTTAAGTGCGAAGACCCAAAGCCGGCGCCCAAGCCCGCCGCCTAGGGCCGACCCAGCCCCTTCAGCACCTCGGCCGGGTCACGCCCCAGCGCCCGCACGCGAGTCTCCCAGCGCTCCATCGCCCGGTCGTAGTAGTCGAGGATGCAGGGATCGCAGCCGCGCTGGCAGCATTCCTGCGGATCGGGCGGCGTCGGGGGGCGCGGCAGGTCGGCCGGCTCGGCCACCGTCAGACCCGCGACATCACCAGGCAGCCGTTGGTGCCGCCGAACCCGAAGCTGTTGCTCATCACCACGTCCAGCGTCCTGTCCTCGCGCTTGCGCACGATGGGCATGTCGGCGAAGGCCGGGTCCAGGTTCTCGATGTGGGCGCTCTCAGCCACGAAGCCGTTGTTCAGCATGAGCAGGCTGTAGATCGCCTCCTGCGCGCCCGCCGCGCCCAGGCTGTGGCCGGTCAGGCTCTTGGTCGACGAGATCAGCGGGGCCTTGTCGCCGAAGACGGCCCGGACCGCCTCCATCTCCTTGATGTCGCCCACGGGCGTCGAGGTGCCGTGCGGGTTCAGGTAGTCGATGGCCCGGCCGCCGATCGTGGACATGGCGATCTTCATGCAGCGCGCCGCGCCCTCGCCCGAGGGGGCGACCATGTCGTAGCCGTCCGAATTGGCGGCATAGCCGATGATCTCGCCGTAGATCTTGGCCCCACGCGCCTTGGCGTGTTCGTACTCTTCCAGCACCAGGATGCCCGAGCCACCGGCGATGACGAAACCGTCGCGATCGCGGTCGTAGGCGCGGCTGGCCACGGCCGGGGTCGCGTTGAAGTTGGAGCTCATGGCGCCCATGGCGTCGAACATGACGCTGAGCGTCCAGTCCAGTTCCTCGACGCCGCCGGCGAAGACCACGTCCTGCTTGCCCATCAGGATCTGCTCGTAGCCCACCCCGATGCAGTGGGCCGAGGTGGCGCAGGCCGAGCTGATCGAGAAGTTAAGGCCACGAATCTTGAACCAGGTGGAGAGCGTCGCCGAGGCGCCGGAGCTCATGGCCTTGGGCACGGCGAAGGGGCCCACCCGCTTGGGGCCGCGCTCGCGCGCCGTGGCCGCCGCTTCGACGATCACCTTGGTCGACGGTCCGCCCGCGCCGACGATCAGGCCGGTGCGCTCGTTGGAGACCTCGCTCTCCTCCAGGCCGGAATCGGCGATCGCCTGTTCCATGGCGATATGGCCATAGGCCGTGCCCTGGGCCAGGAAGCGCGCGGCGCGGCGGTCCACCATCGACTCCCAGTCGATCTGGGGCGCGGCCTGGACCTGGCTGCGGAAGCCGAGTTCGGCATACTCCGGCGCCGCCGAAATCCCGGATTTCGCTTCGCGCAACGAGGCCAGAACCTCATTGGCGTTGTTGCCGATGGACGAGACGATGCCCATCCCGGTGACCACGACACGGCGCATCAGCCCGCCTCCTCCAAACTCAGCGTCGGCCTTCAGGCCGGTTTTTCTTCGGACTTGAACAGGCCAACGCGAAGGTCCTTGGCCTCATAGATGGGCTTTCCGTCGGCCAGGAGAACCGCGTCCGCGATCCCCATCACCAGCCGGCGCAGGATCACCCGCTTCATTTCGATCTTGTAGGTGACCTTCTTGATGTCCGGCGTCACCTCGCCGGCGAAGCGCACTTCGCCGCAGCCCAGGGCGCGGCCCCGGCCCGGCGCGCCGCTCCAGCCCAGGAAGAAGCCGACCAGCTGCCACATGGCGTCGAGGCCCAGGCAGCCGGGCATGACGGGATCGTTGATGAAGTGGCAGGCGAAGAACCAGAGGTCCGGATGGATATCGAGCTCGGCCTCGATGTAGCCCTTGCCGTGCGCGCCGCCGGTGGAATTGATCTCGACGATGCGGTCGAACATCAGCATCGGCGGCGCCGGGAGCTGGGCGTTGCCCGGCCCGAACATCTCGCCACGACCGCAGGCCAGGAGCTCTTCGAGCGTGAAGCTTGAGGGCCGTGTCGCCGCTTCGGTCATCGAGATCGCCTTGAAATCCTAAGAGGCGCCGGGCCTAGCACAGGCGGCGACATCGCCTCAACGACATTGCAGGGCGTCGGCCGTGCCCCACAGGGTTCCCTGACGCACCCAGCCGGACGCCCCATCGGTCTTCACCCGGCACCAGCCCTTGTCGCAGCGGACCAGCGCGGCCATGGCCCGGACGTTCAGGAACGCCTCGGCCTCGGACCCGGCCTTCGGCTTGCGCAGCAGCGGCATCGGCCGGTTCTGGGTGTTGATCACCGCGCGCCGGCCGTCGGTGACGCGCTTGTGAACCCAGGCGACACCGCCCTCCGGGTCGCACACCCGCCGCCACTCGGCCGTCTCGGCGACCACCTGCACCGGCAGGCCGCGTGCGCCATAGACCCACAGCAGCCGGTGGTCGTCGCCCGGGCCCGAGCGCGCGTTCACCTTGCCGAACTTCAGCGTGACATAGCGCGGCACCGGATAGCCCGAGGGGGTCGGGCGGTCCGCCGCCGCCGCTGGCGACGCGCTCCAGGCCACCGCCAATCCCAGCGCCGCGAAAGCCAGCGCCCTCGCCTGACAAACCTTCAACCGCTATCCTTGCCTCTAAAGGACGGCCTCGCCTTGGCCGTACCCGGCCCCTTTGCTAAGGGTTCCGTCAAACGTGCGCCGACGCGGCGCAGGAACATCCCATTCTTCGTAGGCACATGCCCGCTCGCAAGCCGAAAGTCATCGTCACGCGTAAACTGCCGGACTCGGTCGAGACCCGCATGCGCGAACTGTTCGACACGGAACTCAACGTTTCGGACGAACCCATGGCCCGCAAGGTCCTGCTCGACGCGGTCGGCCGTTGCGACGTGCTGGCCTGCACCATCACCGACAAGATCGACGCCAGCCTGATCGAAAAGGCCGGTGAGCGCCTGAAGCTGATCGCCAACTTCGGCGCCGGGGTCGATCACATCGACGTGGCCGCCGCCAATGCGCGCGGCATCCTGGTCACCAACACCCCCGGCGTGCTGACCGAGGACACCGCCGACCTGACGCTGGCGCTGATGATGGCCACCCTGCGCCGGATGGTGGAGGGCGCCGCCGCGGTTCAGGCGGGCGAATTCACCGGCTGGGCCCCGACCTGGATGCTGGGGCGGCGGATCACCGGCAAGCGGCTGGGGATCGTCGGCATGGGCCGGATCGGCGCCGCCGTCGCCCGCCGCGCCAAGGCCTTCGGCCTGCAGATCCACTATCACAACCGTAAGCCCGTCAGTCCCCGGGTCTCCGACGAGCTGGAAGCCACCTACTGGGACAGCCTGGACCAGATGCTGGCGCGGGTGGACATCGTCTCGATCCACGCCCCGGCCACGCCCGCCACCTTCCACCTGCTGTCGGCCCGCCGGCTCAAGCTGCTGCAGCCCCACGCGATCGTGATCAACACCGCCCGCGGCAGCGTCATCGACGAACAGGCGCTCACCGAGCTGCTGGCCGACGGCAAGATCTCGGGCGCGGGCCTCGACGTCTTCGAGCACGAGCCGCGGATCAATCCCAAGCTGCTGAAGATGCCCAATGTCGTCCTGCTGCCGCACATGGCGTCGGCCACCGTCGAAGCGCGCGTGGACATGGGCGAGAAGGTGATCATCAACATCAAGACCTGGATGGACGGCCACCGCCCGCCCGACCGCGTCCTGCCCCAGATGCTCTAGCCCCTCTCCGAGGTCGACCGCGCCATTGACGCCGCCGGGCCGCATGCCCGACCATCGGCGCAAGACCTGGGCGGAGAGCTCTTTCGGATCATGCTGACCCGTCGCGCGATGCTGGCGGCCGGGGCCGCGGCGCCCCTCGCCGCGCCGGCGGCGGCGCAGGCCCAGGGGACGCCGGCCGTTCCGCCCAGTCTCGACGAGCTGCTCCGCGAGCCGCTGGTCCAGGACGCGGCCATCTCGCCCGACGGCGAACAGCTGGCGATCCTCCGCACCCAGCCGGCCGGCGGCAAGACCCGGGCTTACGTCACGCTCTCCCGGCTCGAAGACCTTTCGGCGCAGCCCGCCGTCGCGCTCATCGGCGAACAGGCGGCGACCCAGGTGGAGTGGGCCAACAACGAACGCCTGCTGATCTGGATCACCTTCCGGACCGACGAGAAGGGCCAGCCCTACGGCCTGTGGTTCTACGACACCTTCGTGCCCATCCCCGTGAAGCGGGTGATCTCAGTCGATCTGAAGGGCCAGAACCCGGTGGTGATGTTCGCCGGCTCGCGCTCGGTCCTGCGGCGCGGCTTCGACGTCTCCCGCGTTGTCGACTACCTCAAGGACGACCCGCGCCATGTCCTGATGCAGGCGTGGAACGACAGTCGCGGCGCCTATGCCCTCTTCAGGGTCGACGTCTACACCGGCGCCGCGACCCTGGTTGAACAAGGCGTCGCCGCCACCGACTTCTGGCTCACCCAGGGCGGCGTTCCGATGCTGCGCATGGATTCCAACGCCCGCGGCACCGTCGCCTCGGTCTATGGCCGTGCGCCGGGCGAGACGGACTGGAAGCTGATCCGCAAGTCCCGCTTCAACGACCTCAAGAAGCTCCCCGACTTCGACGTGGTCGGCCCCACGCCGCAGGCCGGCGTGTTCCTGGTCTGCCAGCGGCCGGAAGGTCGCGACACCAGCGTCATCCGTACCTTCGACCTCGCCAACCTCAAGTTCGGCGACATCGTCGCCGAGCGCCCAGGCCGGGACCTTCAGACCGCCTTCGTTGACGAGAACCTCAAGCTGGTGGGCAGCGCCTATTGGGACGACCGGCTGGCCTACCACTTCGCCGATCCCGAGCTCGGCCCCCACTTCCGGGCGGTGAACCCGGCCCTGAAGAACAGCTGCAACGTCGAGCTCTACGACATCGACGTCACGCATCGGCGCCTGCTGCTGCGCACCACCGGCCCGCGCGAGCCCGGCGCCTTCCAGGTCTACGACCGCCGGACCCGCCACCTGGAGTACATCGGCCATACCCGGCCCTGGCTGGCCCCCGAACGCCTGGCGGAGACGCAGGCGATCCCGGTGAAAACCCGCGACGGCGCGGAGATCACCGCCTACCTGACGACCCCGATCAACCCCGGCGCCGGTCCCCTGCCCCTCGTGGTGATGCCCCACGGCGGACCCGAGCTGCGCGACTATCTGGACTACGACGTCACCGTCCAGGCGCTGGCCGCGCGGGGGTGGCTGGTGCTGCAGCCGAACTTCCGCGGCTCGGGCGGGTACGGCAAGGCCTTCGCCGACCTGGGCCGTCGTCAGTGGGCCGACCGCATGCAGGACGATGTGGAGGACGCCGTCGCCCGGGTCCTGAGCTCGGGCCGGGCCGACCCACGGCGCACCGCGATCTTCGGCGCCAGCTACGGTGGCTATTCAGCCCTGATGGGCGCGGTGCGGCGGCCGGACCTCTACAAGGCGGTGGTCTCGGTGGCCGGCGACGCGGACCTGATCGAGAGCCTGGCCTTCTCGCGCAAGGAGGACGGGGCCGATTCGCCCACCTACGCCTACTGGCGCGCCTCGATGGGCGACCCCAAGGCCGACGAGACCCTGCTGATCCGCGCCTCCCCCGCCCGCCGCGCCGGCGAGATCCAGGCGCCGGTCCTGCTGATCCACGGGACCGAGGACACCATCGTCGATCCCCGCCAGTCGCGCCTCATGGCCAAGGCGCTCAAGGCCGCCGGCAAGACCTGCGAACACGTCGAACTCAAAGGCGAAGGCCATCGCAACTGGTCCGAAGCCACCTGGAAGACAGTCCTCCAGACCACCACCGATTTCATCGCGAAGTACGTCTGACCTCCTCTCCCCCGAGCGCGAAGCGCCGAGAGGGAGAGGTCGGGAGAGGGCGGCGCGGGACTTTTACGGCCAGCGCTACCGATCCAGCGGGGATACTCAGCGGGCCCGCGCCGAGCCCTTCGACGCAGGACCGGCCCAGCCGCCCTCTCCCGACCTCTCGCTCTCCGCTACGCGGGGAGAGAGGAGTCCCCGCACACCGGACACGCCGGGTCCCGAGCCACGCGCACCGTCCGGGTCTCCGCGGCCAGGGCGTCGTAGATCAGCAGGCGTCCGGTCAGCGGCTCGCCCGCGCCGACGATCAGCTTCACTGCCTCCAGCGCCATCATCGAGCCGATCACCCCGGCCAGCGCGCCCACCACGCCCACGGCGGCGCAGGTCTCGGCGTCCGGCGGGATCTCCGGCACCAGGCAGCGGTAGCAGGGCTTGCGGCCGAACACCCCCACCTGCCCGGTCCATCGCCCGATGGCGCCCGAGACCAGCGGCTTGTCGTGGCGCACGCAGGCGTCGTTCACGCAGAACCGGGTCGCGAAGTCGTCCGTGCCGTCCAGCACGAGATCCACGCCCTCCACCAGCCCGTCGGCGCTCCCGGCGTCGAAGGCCCCGTTGAACCCGTCGACGGTCACGTGCGGGTTCAGACCCGCCAGCCGATCCGCCGTGGCCTCAACCTTGGGCCGCGCGAGATCGCCGCCGGCATAGATCACCTGTCGCTGCAGGTTCGACAGGTCGACCGCATCGGGATCGGCGACCCGGATCGTCCCCACCCCGGCCGCCGCCAGGTACAGCGCCGCGGGCGCGCCCAGACCCCCGGCGCCCACGATCAGCACCGTGGCGGCCTTGAGCTTCTGTTGTCCCGGACCGCCCACCTCGCGCAGCACCAGATGCCGTGCGTAGCGTTCGATCTCCTCGTCGGTGAACGTCATGACCTTGACCTCGCCCCGCCCTTGACCTGGGCCGGCCCGCTGCTCACATCGCCCGGATGTCGAATAGCTCAACCTTTCCCGATTGGCACGGGACCACGATCCTTGCGGTGCGCAAGAACGGCCAGACGGTGGTCGCCGGCGATGGCCAGGTGTCCATGGGCCAGACCATCGTCAAGGGCGCCGCGAAGAAGGTCCGCAGGCTCGCGGGCGGCCGGGTGATCGCGGGCTTCGCCGGCTCCACCGCCGACGCCTTCACCCTCATCGAACGCCTGGAAGCCAAACTGGAGCAATATCCCGACCAGCTGGCCCGCGCCTGCGTGGACCTGGCCAAGGACTGGCGCACCGACCGCTATCTGCGTCGGCTGGAGGCGATGCTGCTGGTGGCCGACAAGGACCAGATCTTCACCGTCACCGGCGTCGGCGACGTGCTGGAGCCGGAGCACGGGGTCGCCGCCATCGGCTCGGGCGGCAACTATGCGCTGGCCGCCGGCCGGGCGCTGTTGGATGTGGAGGGGCTGGACGCCGAAACCGTGGCGCGCAAGGCCATGGGAATCGCGGCCGACATCTGCGTCTACACCAACGGCAACCTGACGGTTGAGGTGCTTTAGCGCCAAGGGCCTCGCCGCCCGGCCAGCCTGTCGCTCCCCCCCGCATCGTGACTATCTAGCGAGCCACATGACCGAGTTTTCCCCCCGCGAGATCGTTTCCGAGCTCGACCGCTATATCGTCGGCCACAACGAGGCGAAAAAGGCCGTCGCCGTCGCCCTTCGCAACCGCTGGCGCCGCCGGCGCGTGCCCGACGATCTGCGCGACGAAGTCACGCCCAAGAACATCCTGATGATCGGCCCCACGGGGGTCGGCAAGACCGAGATCGCCCGACGACTCGCCAAGCTGGCCCAGGCGCCGTTCCTGAAGGTCGAGGCCACCAAGTTCACCGAGGTCGGCTATGTCGGCCGCGACGTGGACCAGATCGTCCGCGACCTGGTGGAGAGCGCCATCGCCATGGTGCGCGAGAAGCGCCGGGCCGGTGTCCGCGCCCGCGCCGAGGCCGCCGCCGAGGAGCGGATTCTCGACGCCCTGACCGGCCCCGGCTCCACCGCCGCCCGCGAAAGCTTCCGCAAGAAGCTCCGCGCCGGCGAGCTGGACGACAAGGAGGTCGAGCTGCAGCTCGCCGAGAGCGCCCCGTCGCTGCCGATGATGGAAATCCCCGGCCAGCCCAACATGGGCATGCTCAATATCGGCGAGATGTTCGGCAAGGCCTTCGGCGGCAAGACCAAGACCCACAAGACCACCGTCTCGGGCGCCTGGGCCCCGCTGATCGCCGAGGAGAGCGACAAGCTGGTCGATCAGGAGGCCCTCACCACCGAGGCCCTGGAACTGACCGAGAACCAGGGCATCGTCTTCCTGGACGAGATCGACAAGGTGGCGTCCAGCCGCGAGCGATCGGGCGCCGACGTCTCCCGCGAGGGCGTGCAGCGCGACCTGCTGCCGCTGATCGAGGGCACCACGGTCTCGACGAAGTACGGGCCCGTGAAGACCGACCACATCCTGTTCATCGCCTCCGGCGCCTTCCACGTCGCCAAGCCCTCCGACCTGCTGCCCGAACTGCAGGGCCGGTTGCCGATCCGGGTGGAGCTGAAGGCGCTGAGCCGCGACGACATGCGTCGCATCCTGGTCGAGCCGGAGGCGAACCTCGTCCGCCAGCATCAGGCGTTGCTGGCGACCGAGGGCGTCACCTTGACCTTCAGCGAGGACGCCTACGACGCCCTGGCCGACGCCGCGGTCACCGTGAACGGCAAGGTGGAAAACATCGGAGCCCGCCGCCTCCAGACCATCCTGGAAAAGGTGATGGAGGAGATCAGCTTCACCGCCGGCGACCGCAGCGGCGAAACCGTCAACATCGACGCCGCCTATGTGCAGAGCCGCATCGGCGAACTGGCCGGGGACGCCGACCTTTCGAAGTACATCCTCTGATGTGCGGCCGGTGCCTGTCGCGACGGGGGCTCATGGGCGCCTTCGGAGCGATGGCGTTGGCCGGCTGCAGCGAGAACGCCAGTACGGGCCGCCGGCAGCTCGTGCTGGTGGACGACCGCCAGTTGGCCGCGATGGCCGATCAGGCCTGGGCCGAGATGGCGGCCAAGGTTCCGCCGGTGCGTGACCCCGCCATCCAGGCGCGGCTGGCCCGCATCGCCGAGCCTCTGGTGGCCGCGTCGGGACGCGCGGATCTGAAGTGGTCCTTCACAGTGCTGGACAGCCCCGAGTTCAACGCCTTCGTCCTGCCCAACGGCCGGGTGGGCTTCTTCCGCGGCCTGTTCGACTTCGCCGGCAGCGACGACGAGATCGGCTCGGTGCTGGGGCATGAGATCGGCCACATCGTCGCGCGCCACCCGGCAGAACGCGTCAGTCAGGAGGTCGCTGTCCAGGCCGGCGTCGCCATCGCGACACGACTGCTCGCCGAAAACGCCGGCCAGTACGCCGACGAAGTGGGGGCCGCGCTCGGCATGGGCGCCATGTTCGGCGTCATCCTGCCCTACTCCCGCAAGCAGGAGCTGGAGGCCGATCGGCTCGGCGTCGAGCTCATGCGAAAGGGGGGCCTGGACCCCGAGGCGGCGGTGCGGTTCTGGCAACGCATGACCGCTCGCGCCGACGCCGCCGGCAAGCCGCCCGAGGTCATCTCCACCCACCCGGCGGATGCGCGCCGTCTGGCTGAGCTCAAGGCCGCGGTGGCCACGGCGTACTGATGGCGTCAGCCTCGGTGGCGGCGCGCCTGTCGGATGGCGTCTTCCAGGGCGCGGGCGAACTCGCCCCGTTCGCCGGGGCTCAGCGCGGCCGCGACCGCCGTCTCGCGGCCCGACAGCGCCAAGCGCAGCGACATCACCCGGTTCTCGTCGTCGCGCTCGGTGGTCAAGCGGGTGAAGGCGGTGGGGCTTTCCCAGACCACGCGGGCCATCTTGTCCGTCTCGTAGGTGATCCGGATCTCGGCTGGACTGACCTGCACCCGCTCGATGACCCGCCCGGCCTTGTAGCTGACCAGGAAGGCCACCACGATCGCCAGCACGTCGAGCCCCAGGAATGGCAGGACAAATGGCGCGCCCATCCGCAAAAACACGGCGGCCGACGCGACATTCACCAGGGTGATCACGGAAATCAGGATGACGAAGCCGCGCTCCGACAACGAGCGGTTCGGCTTGATCTCGGCGTCCATGAAGAGGGGCCAGGCCATCGGCCGCCAGGATAGCGTCAAGTCCAGCTTTTCGGAACAGGCTCTCGCCGCTTGAAGGGCGGCGTGCGAGCCCCTATCCCAGCGGCCAAGCAACGAGGCAGTCCGATGACCGAATCCTGGGCCGACGGCCGCATCGCCCTGGTGACCGGCGCGACCTCCGGGTTCGGCGAGGCCATGGCCCGCCGCCTGCTCGCCGCCGGGGCGCGGGTGATCGCGACGGGTCGCCGCGCCGCGCGTCTGGACGCCCTCGCCGCCGACCTCAAGACCGAGCGCCTGCTGACCCGCGAGCTGGACGTCACCGACGCCGCGTCGATCGCCGCCCTGCTGCCCAGCCTGCCCGCCGACTTCGCAGCGATCGATATCCTCTACAACAACGCCGGCCTGGCCCTGGGGCTGAACAAGGCGCACGAGGCCAGCCTCGACGACTGGGAGACGATGATCGCCACCAACGTCACCGGCCTGGTTCGGATTACCCGCGCGGTCCTGCCGGGCATGGTGCAGCGAAACCGCGGCGACGTGATCAACCTGTCCTCGGTGGCCGCCAGCTATCCCTATCCGGGCGGCAACGTGTACGGCGCGACCAAGAGCTTCGTGCGCCAGTTCTCGCTGAACCTGCGCGCCGACCTGATCGGAACGCGGGTGCGCGTCACCTCCATCGAGCCCGGCATGGCCGACACCGAGTTCTCGGTGGTCCGCTTCAAGGGCGACCAGACCGCCGCCGACAACGTCTACAAGGGCGTCCACGCCATGAGCGCCGACGACGTGGCCCTGGTCTGCGAAGGCGTCCTGAAGTTGCCCGCCCACATTAACGTCAACACCCTCGAACTGATGCCGGTGCAGCAGGCCTGGGGTCCCTTCGCGGTGGACCGCGGCTGACCGTCGGATGGCCACACCCGCCCACAAGCCAAGGCTGAAACCCGCCGAGGTCGCGCGGATCGCGGAGCTGTTCGCGCGGTTCGAGAGCGAGGAGTCCGATCCGCGCACCGAACTGACCTACGCCAGCCCCTACGAACTGGTGGTTGCGGTCGCCCTGTCGGCCCAGGCCACCGACGTCTCGGTGAACAAGGCCACCGCCAAGCTGTTCGCGGTCGCCGACACGCCGCACAAGATGCTGGCCCTGGGCGAAGAAGGCCTGAAGCCCTTCATCTCCTCCATCGGCCTCTACAACACCAAGGCCAAGAACGTGATCCGGATGGCCGAAATCCTGATCGCGGAGCATGGCGGCGAGGTTCCCCTGGTCCGCGAACAGCTCCAGGCCCTGCCCGGCGTGGGCCGCAAGACCGCCTCGGTGGTGTTGAACGAGCTGCGGATCGAACCCGCCATCGCCGTCGACACCCACGTCTTCCGGGTGTCCCACCGCCTGGGCCTCTCCGCCGGCAAGACCCCGGATAAGGTCGAGGCCGAGTTGATGGCCATCGTGCCCGAGCCCTACCTCACCCGCGCCCACCACTGGCTGATCCTGCACGGCCGCTACGTCTGCGTCGCCCGTCGGCCCAAATGCGAGGACTGCCCGGTCGCCGACCTCTGCCCCTCGCGCCACCTGTTCGTCGGGCGCTGAACGTGCATGCTCTCAGGCCTTGGACCTGAGGCGCGCCGATGACCGATGAGAAGCATAGTTTCGACGGCGTCGCGGCAGAGTACCACGCCATGCGTCCCGCCTATCCGGACGCGCTGTTCGCGGATCTCGCGGCCGTCGTTGGCGGCGCGGGCCAGAGGGTGCTCGAAGTCGGTTGCGGCAGCGGCCAGGCCACCCGCGGGCTGCTGGCGCAGGGTTGGGACGTCGTGGCCGTCGATCCGGGCGCCGAGCTGATCGCCCTGGCGAAGACCAGCGTGACGGGAGACGTCGCGTGGCGTGTCATACCGTTCGAGGCGTTCGAGCCGGCCCCGGCCCACTTCCGGCTCGTGGCTTCGGCCCAGGCCTGGCACTGGATCGATCCCACCATCGCCTTCGCCAAGGCCGCCGCCGCCCTGCAGCAGGGTGGAACACTCGCGGTCTTCGGGCATGTCCCCATGCCGCCGCCGGCCGAGGTCCTCGCCCGCGTCGAGCCCATCTACGCCGAGTTCGCCCCGGAGCTTTGGGGACATCTGCCAGAGGCCTGGTACCTTCCCGGTGGCCCAGTGCGCGCCCTCTTCGACGCCTCCGGCCTCTTCGGGCCAGTCACACACCAGGCCTATGCGTGGTCAGAGCAGGTGTCTGGCCGGGCGCTTGTCCGACAGTTGCGAACGCGCTCCTACTACGGCGCCCTCGGCGCGGAACGTTGCGACCGACTGCTGGCCGAGGTTGAGGCGGCGCTCCAGCCGCTTGGCGACATCAGCCTGCGTCATGAAACCCACCTCTATCGGGCCGTTGTCCGTCCCAACCCGTAGAGCGCTGAACGCCCGCTACCCGTCGATGATGTGCGGCACGAACCGGCTGAGGTTGCGGGTCACGCGGCTGCGGTCTTCGCGGATGCCGACGCCGGCGGGCTCCTCGCCGACGATCCAGGCGCCGATCACCGGGTAATTGCCGTCGAAGGGCGCCACGGTGTGGAGGGCCTGGCGGATGTAGCCCTCCTCGCCATAGCCCTGGTCCAGCACCTTAGCCCGGCGTCCGTCGGCCACCAGCTCGATGTTGGCGCCCTCCCGGCTGAAGAGCGGCTTGCGCACATACGACTTGCCCAGGTCCGCGGCCTTCGGGTCGTCCTCGAAGAACGCCGGAAGCAGGTTCGGGTGGCCCGCGTGCCGCTCCCAGAGCAGCGGCAGGATGCCCTTGTTGGACAGCACCGCCTTCCACGCCGGCTCGAGAAAGCGGGTCTTCGACACCTTGATCTTGGCGGCGTAGTCTTCGCGGAACATCTCCTCCCACGGGTACAGCTTGAACAGCGCCCCGATGAGATAGTTGTCCTGATCCACGAACCGGCCGTCGGCATCCAGGCCGATGGACTGGATCGGCACGAACTTCGGCTCGATCCCCGCCTGGGTCGCGATGTCCTCCAGGTACTTCACCGTCTGCCGGTCCTCGACGGTGTCGGGATCGCTGGCGAAGTGGACAAAGCCGCCGGTCGGGAAGATCGCCCGGAACCGCTGCTCCAGCTTCTCGTGCAGGCTGTTGAACTGGTCGGTGTCGGCCGGCAGGACGCCGGCGGCGATCATGTCCTCCAGCCAGATCCACTGGAAGGTGCCGGTCTCATAGATGCTGGTGGGCGTGTCGGCGTTGTACTCGAACAGCTTCGCCGGCCCCGTGCCATCGTAGGCGAAGTCGAAGCGGCCGTAGAGGCTCGGGTCCTTGCGCGCCCAGCTTTCGGCCACGTCGTCGCGCGCGGCCTCCGGAATGGCCAGCTTGGCCATCAGCGCCTCGCTCTGCACCACCTCGTCGACCAGGCTCAGGCACAGGGCATGCAGGTCCTGCGCCGGCCCTTCGATTTCGTCTTCGATTTCGTCCAGGCTGAAGGCGTAGTAGGCCCGCTCGTCCCAGTACCGGGCGCCGTCGAGGTGGCGCCAGGTGAAGCCGAGCGTCTCGGCCTTCTCATCCCAGCCGGGGCGCTCGGTCGTCTTGACGCGTTTCACGGGAGCCTCAGCTCTCCTCGCCGCGCTTCACCGGAACCGGTTGGGCCTCGATCTGCAGGCGCGGGGCCTCCAGCTGGGCCATCGGCTCGTCCTTCGGCGCCTTAAGGCGGGCCAGGACGTCGTTGGCCGAGGAATGGCCCGGCAGGATGCCCGCGGCCTTCAGCTTGGCGTCCAGGTCGGCGCCGGTGCGGCGGTCTTCCAGTTCGCCGGCGGCCTTGAACTTCTCGTCGGCGATCGCCTGGCGCTCCTTGATGCGCTTGAGGCTGTCGGCCGCCGATCCCAGCCGCGCGGAGGCGCCGGCGCCTTGGCTGGCCACCGCCGCCTGCGCCCGCTGGACGCTGTCGTTGACCTTCACCACGTCGATCTCGCGGCGCAGGTTCTCGACCCGCTGCTGGGTGGTGGCGATGGTCTGGTGCATCCGCTCCTCGGCGGCGCGCATGTCGGCCAGCTGGGGCGTTTTGATCCCGACCTCGGTCTCCAGTTCGGAGATGCGCTGCGCCACTTCCAGCGCCAGGGCCTCGTCGCCCTTGGCCAGCGCGGCGCGGGCCGAGCTCTCGTAGCGGCCGGACTGGTCGGACAGACCCTGCAGCTCTTTTTCCAGCATCCGGCGCTTGGCGACCAGGGTCGCCAGGTCGTCGCGGGCGCGGCCCAGGGCGTTGTCGGCGTCGCGGATTTCCTGGTCGAGGATGCGCAGGGCGTTCGCGTCCACCACCGCCGCCCCCGCCTCATGGGCCGTGCCGCGGAAGAGCGTGATCAGCTTGGTGAAGATCGACATTGGGTTACCCTCAGGCCGCAGCGGCGGAGAAGTTGTCGCGCAGTTCGTCGGCGGCGCGGATCGCGTTTTCGGCCAGCATGCGCACCTCGATGATGACGGTCTGCAGCGTGGTCTTGCACGACAGCTCGCCGAACACCTCGTAATAGTCCCGTCCGCCCACGGTCGTGATGCCGAAATTCGACAGCGGCACCAGCTTCTGGGCCTTGAGCAGGAACACGTTGAACGCCGCCTGGTCCTTCTGTTCGTCCACCGGCCACATCAGGGCGGACACGACGATTTGTTCGGCGCCCACCGACAGGAAGATCGGCAGGTCGCCGAACTCGTGCATGGTGATCTGCAGCACCGGCTCCGCGCCTTCCAGCACGCGCGCGGTCAGCTCCCCGTCGCGCAGCAGGCGGGTCTCGGTGAGCGCCTGCGAAAGACTCTTCACCGACCAGTCGGTGTCGATGACATGGTCCATTTGGAACGATCCCTGCGGAGGGTCTGGGTTTCTCGACAGCGCCGGTCCGCGGCTCGAAGCTGTGATAATGGAACGGGCGGCGGCCTGGATATCGGACTTGGCGCCCGGCGGGACCCAGAGTTCCAGCTTCACGAGCCCGAGCCGCTGGCGCTCCTCGCGCCACAGCCGGGTCCGTTCCGCGGGACTCAGGCCCGCCGCCTTGTCCTTAGGGCGCCGCATACCAGGTATATATACGCGTATGTTTGACAACCCACAACATGGGACTATGCTTAAACTTCGACAAGGGCGAGTGGCGTGATCTTTCGCGGACTGTTCGGCGGACGCAAGGGCGAGGCGCGGGCTTCGGCCGTTCCGGTGGTGCGAAACGTCACGATCGGACGCAGCGTCCGGCTGGACCCTCTGGCCTGGCGCCGGTACGGCGGCGACACCCGTGTCAAGCTCAACATCGATGTCCTCAACATCGTGGCCCAGGGCCGGATCGACCTCGGCGCCGACGGCTTCGTCCACCGGTTCTACACCGAGGATGACCTGATGCTGCAGATGGTCAGCCCCGACGCCGACGGGTTGCAGGCCGACGACTTCACCCTGTTCGTCCCCTGGACCTCGGCCTATCCGCCGGACGCCCGCGCCCGGCGCGTCTGGGGTGACCGCCTGCGCGCCCGGACCTTCGCCGACGTCGACCTGCCCGAGTATCGCCGCTTCTGGTTCGGCGACGCCGACGAGCGCCAGGACCCGGTGAGCTTCTGGGAAGAGGTCTACGACGACCGCGAGAGCCGCGATCCCCGGCGCATCTACCAGACCAGCATGCTGTTCGCCCGCGACCTGCCGGGCGACGGCCGCGAACTGCTCCTCGCCATCGAGATGGAGCCTGAGGGCGGCGACCTGACCCACGAGATCATGGTCGGCATTCCGCTGAACATTGGAGAGTTTCAAGCATGATCGGGTTCGATCCCAACGCCTTCGGCGCGGGCGCCCTCAACTTCGGCCTGGCCTTCCTGGCGGCCGGCGGGTTCGCCCTGATCTTCAAGGCGCTCTATCGCTGGATGACGCCCCACGACGAGGGCGCCCTGATCCGCGCCGGCAACTCGGCGGCGGCGGTGACCCTGGGCGGCGCGCTGCTGGGCTATGTCATCCCCCTGGCCTCGGCCCTGACCCAGACCCACTCCCTGCCCGAGTTCGTCGCCTGGGCCTTGCTGGCGGGCGTGATCCAGATCGTCACCTTCGTGCTGGTCCGCCGGATCGCCCTGCCGGATGTGTCGGCCCGCATCGAGCGCGGCGAGATGTCGACGGCCCTCTACCTGATGATGATCTCCATAGCGGTCGGCATCCTCAACGCCGCCTGCATGACGGCGTAAGACCCATGAAACGCTCCCGCAAACTGGTCCTCACCACGCTGATGGCGGCGGGCGGCGTCTCGCTCACCGCCTGCGGCGACAGTCCAGCCGACAACGTGCGGATCGAGGGGCCGACGACGGACGCCTATGCCTACCAGTCCCTGCAGGAGTGCAAGGACAAGAACGAGGTGCCCGACAGCGCCTGCGAGACCGCCGACAAGAACGCCAAGGACGACCAGAACGCCGAGTCCCGCTACGCCGACTCCAAGACCTGCGAGGACGTCTATGGCCCCGGCCAGTGCGTGCCCCGGACCAGCGCCGGTGGCTCCGGGTCCTTCTGGGGTCCGCTGGTCGCGGGCTTCGTGGTCGGGCGGATGATGGACGGCGGATGGGGCGGCCGGGGCCTCTATCGCGACTGGCGCGACGGCGGCTTCTACACCCCCAATGGCGGCCGGGTCTGGACCGACTACTCCTCGGGCCGCACCCGCATCGGCCAACGGGGCTTTGACGCCCCCGACATCGCCCGCGGCCCCGAGAAGGCGATCACCCGCTCCTCCGTCATCAGCCGCGGCGGCTTCGGCGGCCGCATGGCCAGCCGCAGCTATGCGGGCGGCAAGAGCTGGGGCGGCTGAGCGGCGGGCCTCGGAGGTCCCAAATTGGGTAGGCGGCCCAGGCTCCGATTCCCAGAATTAAGAGAATGTTTTCCGTCACCGACGTAGCACCGTTCTTCACACGGGACGGCGGCTTACGCGGGATGAGGATCGGTCAGGGCCATTCGGAGCCGATCGGCTCGGCGCTCATCCGCGCCGCCCAGAAGCAGGGCACGCCGGCCCTGTACACCCAGTTCGCCACCGCGACCGGCGTCACCCTCATGGGAGCCCAGGTCGACAAGGTCTGGTACCTGAGCTGGTTCGGCGTGACCATCGCGCTCTGGGGGGTGCGGGTCGCGCTCGCCGCGCGCCTGGGCCGCGCGCTCCGCGATCCGGAGGTCGAACTCGGAACCCTCCGTCAGCTCCAGAAACTGCCCATCACGTTCCTGATCGTCACCGCGGGTCTCTGGGCGGCCCTGGCCTGGTTCCGACTGCCGGTCGAGTCCGCCGAGATGCGGCTGACGATCGTGGTCGTGCTGTCCGCGCTGTGCGGTGGAGCGGTCGGCGTGATGTCGGCGACCCTCTGGACGGGCCGCGTCTACATCACGCTTCTGCTCCTGCCGGCCTCCATACGCCTGCTCGACAACCAGGACGGTCACGCCATGGTCGGCGTCCTGGGCATGGTGTTCTGGATCGTCATGCTGATCGCGCACCGTGGCGCCTACCGCCTGTTGGTCGACAGCATCCAGCTGGGTCACGACAAGGCCCGCCTCGTGGCCGCCCTTCAGTCGCGCACCGAGGAGGTCGAGACCGCCAACCGCGAGTTGGAGACCCGGGTCGCCGCCCGGACCGCGGAGCTCAGCGAGATGGCGGCCCGCGCCGAAACCGCCAACCGCGCGAAATCCGAATTCCTGGCCACGATGAGCCACGAGCTGCGGACACCGTTGAACGGCGTCATCGGCATGGCCCAGGTCATGTCGCGCGATCACCTCCAGCCCGCGCAGCGCGCGCGACTGGACGTGATCCAGTCCTCCGCCACCGCCCTCCTCGAGATCATCAACGAGGTCCTCGACATATCGAAGATCGAATCCGGTCGGATGACCCTGGATCCGGACGCCTTCGACGTCGGCGCCCTCGCGAAGGGGCTGGAGCGCGTCTACGCGATGCTCGCCCGCGAAAAGAACCTGGGCTTTAGCCTGACGATGGCGCCGATGGTCGACACGGCGCGCTGGGGCGACGCCCAGAAGCTGCGCCAGATCCTGTCCAATCTCATTTCAAACGCGGTCAAGTTCACCCACGAGGGTGAGGTCACGGTCCACATCGATTTCGACGGCGACGACCTGCTGTGCAGCGTCTGCGACACGGGCATCGGCATTCCCGAGGCGATGATGTCCGCGGTTTTCGACCGCTTCGTGCAGGTCGACGGCTCGTTCTCACGTCGCAGCGGCGGCGCTGGACTGGGGCTGGCCATCTGCCGCGAACTCGCCACCCTTATGGGCGGCGCGATCAGCCTGACCGCGCGGCCGGAGGGTGGAAGCCGCTTCGACCTCCGACTGCCCCTGCCCCCGGCCGAAGCGCCCCTGCCGATCGTCGACGCCTCGGCGGATGTCGCCGCACCCGACGGCCAGATCAGAGTCCTCATCGCTGACGATCATCCGGGCAATCGCCTCGTTCTCCAGTCGCTGCTAGGCCAGCTCGGCATCGCGTCGAGTTGCGCCACGAACGGGGACGAAGCCGTCGCGCTCTGGGAAACCCAGTCGTGGGACGCGATCCTCATGGATGTCCACATGCCGGGGGTCGATGGTCTGGAAGCCACGCGGCGAATCCGCACGCGGGAGCTCGAGACCGGCCGCGCCCACACGCCGATCCTCGCCGTCACCGCCAGCGTCCTTACCCATGAGATCGCGTTCTACCAGTCGATCGGAATGGACGGCGTCGTCGCCAAGCCGATCCAGGTGGAGACCCTGCTTGAAGGGCTTCGGTCCAGCGTCGAACGGTCCGAAGCGGCGTAGCCGCACCATCCCTGCGCGGGTAGCCT
Source organism: uncultured Phenylobacterium sp. (assembly GCA_964575195.1). Classification (GTDB taxonomy): domain Bacteria; phylum Pseudomonadota; class Alphaproteobacteria; order Caulobacterales; family Caulobacteraceae; genus Phenylobacterium. The sequence goes on along the minus strand of CAZNPJ010000001.1, from coordinate 384,589 downwards.
CCCGCCCCCTTTGCCTGTAAGTCGCAGCCCCCAACCCCGAGGGAATTCGCCCCCCATGCCCGACCTCTACGACGTCGCCGCCATCGGTAACGCCATCGTCGACGTGATCGCCCCGGCGACCGACGCCTGGCTGGCCGAGAACAACCTGACCAAGGGCGCGATGATGCTCGTCGACCCCGTGCAGTCGGCGAGCCTGTATTCAAAGATGAACCAGGCGGTGGAAGCCTCGGGCGGCTCGGCGGCCAACACCATCGCCGGCCTGGCCAGCTTCGGCGGCAAGGGCGCGTTCATGGGCAAGGTCGCCGATGACGAGCTCGGCCGGGTGTTCGCCCACGACATGCGCGCGATCGGCGCCCGCTTCGAGAACGCCCCCCTGGTTGGCGGCCCCGCGACCGCCGTCTCGATGATCAACGTCACCCCCGACGCCCAGCGCACCATGTGCACGTTCCTGGGCGCCTCCGTGGAGTTCACCGACTCCGACGTGGACCAGGCGACCGTCGAGGCCGCCAAGATCGTCTACCTCGAGGGCTATCTCTTCGACGCCGAGGCGGCCCGCCGCGCCTTCGCCAAGGCCGCCGCCCTGGCCCACGGCTCCGGCCGCAAGATCGCCCTCACCCTCTCCGACAGCTTCGTCGTCGAACGCCACCGGGGCGGCCTCAAGGGCTTCATCGAGAGCCAGGTCGACATCCTCTTCGCCAACGAGGCGGAGCTGCTGGCGCTCTACGAGACGGCGGACTTCGACGAGGCCTGCGAACAGCTGCTGCGCCACTGCGACCTTGCCGCCATCACCCGCAGCGAAAAGGGCTCGGTCGTGCTCGCTAAGGGTGAGACCCTGCACATCCCCGCCGAGCCAGTCGAAAAAGTCGTGGACACCACTGGCGCGGGCGACCAATACGCGGCCGGGTTCCTCTTCGGCCTGTCCCAGGGTCGGTCGCTGCACGACTGCGGCCGGCTGGCCGGGATCGCCGCCGCCGAGGTGATCTCGCACTACGGCCCGCGGCCGCAGGTCTCCCTGCGCGAGTTGGCCGCGTCGAAGGGATTGTAGCAGCGATGAGCCGTACGGCCGAAGTGGTCCGCAACACCAAGGAAACCCAGATCCGCGTCGCCGTGGATCTGGACGGAACCGGCGTGTCCAAGGTCTCGACCGGCATCGGCTTCTTCGACCATATGCTCGACAGCTTCGCCCGCCATGGCGGCATCGACCTCGAGGTCGTGACCAAGGGCGATCTGCACATCGACATGCACCACACGGTGGAAGACACCGGGATCGTGCTGGGCCTGGCCATCAAGGAGGCCCTGGACGGCTTCAAGGGCATTCGCCGTTTTGGCCATGCCTACATCCCGATGGACGAGACCCTGACCCGCTGCGCCATCGACTTCTCGAACCGGCCCTACCTGATCTGGAAGGTCGCGTTCAAGACGCCCAAGGTCGGCGACATGGACACCGAGCTGTTCAAGGAATTCCACCACGCCTTCGCCATGAACGGCGGCGCCTGCGTGCACCTCGAAACCCTCTACGGCGACAACAGCCACCACATCGCCGAGAGTGGCTTCAAGGCCCTGGCCCGCGCCGTCCGCCAGGCGGCCGAGCTGGATCCCAAGACCCTGGGCCATGCCCCCTCCACCAAGGGCGTGCTGTAAGGACCTTCCATGCAGACCGTCGCCCTGATCGACTATGGGTCGGGCAACCTTCGCTCGGCCGAAAAGGCTCTCGTTCGCGCCGCGGCCGGGACGGCGAACATCGTCGTGACCAACGATCCTGACACCGTGGCCACGGCGGACCGCATCGTCCTGCCGGGCGTCGGCGCCTTCGCCGCCTGCATGGCCGCGCTCAGCGAGCGGGCCGGGGTGATCGAGGCGATGAACCGCGCTGTCCAGGATCGCGGCGTTCCCTTCCTGGGCATCTGCGTGGGCATGCAGCTCATCGCCAGCCGGGGGCTCGAGTTCGGCGAAACCGCCGGCCTGGGCTGGATCGAGGCCGACGTGCGTCGCATCACCCCGTCCGATCCGGCGCTCAAGGTGCCGCACATGGGCTGGAACACCTTGGAAGACGTGACCGACCTGCCGCTGCTGGCGGCGCCCAAGGCCGGCGCTCCGGTCTATTTCACCCACTCCTTCGCCATGTTCCCGGCTGACGCGGCGGACGTGGCGGCCTATGTCGACCACGGTGGGCGTTTCCCCGCCGCCGTGGCCCGGCGCAACATCGCTGGGGTGCAGTTTCACCCCGAAAAATCACAAGCCGCCGGCCTCACGATCCTGGCCGACTTCCTGGAGTGGCGCCCTTGATCCTCTACCCTGCCATCGACCTGAAGGACGGCCAGTGCGTGCGCGTCCTGCACGGCGACCTCTCCACGGCCACCGTGTTCAACGCCGATCCCGCCGCCCAGGCGAAGAGCTTCGTCGACGCCGGCTTCCACTGGATCCACGTGGTGGATCTGAACGGAGCGGTGCAGGGCAAGGCCGTCAACGCGCCGGGCGTCGAAGCCATCCTCTCGGCGGTGTCCGTGCCGGTGCAGCTGGGCGGCGGCATCCGCACGCTCAAGGACGTCGAGCGCTGGATCGAGGCGGGTGTGTCCCGGGTCATCCTGGGCACCGTCGCGGTCAAGGATCCCAAGATCGTTCTCGACGCCGCCAAGCGCTGGCCCGAGCAGATCGCCGTCAGCGTCGACGTCCGCAAGGGCAAGGTCGCCGTCGATGGCTGGACCGCCGATAGCGATCTGGACGCCATCACCGTCGCCAAGCGTTTCGAGGACGCGGGCGTCGCGGCGCTGATCGTCACCGACATCGATCGCGACGGCACCGTCATGGGCTTCAACGTCGAGGCGTTCGGCGCTATGGCCGACGCCGTGTCGATCCCGGTCATCGCCGCCGGCGGCCTGGCCACCGTGGACGACATCGTCAAGCTCAAGGCCCGCAAGGGCGTGCCGGTGGCTGGGGCTGTCCTCGGACGCGCCCTCTACAACGGCGCCATCGACCCCGCCCAGGCCCTCGGGATCGCCGCGTGAGTTTGAAGGTCCGCCTCATTCCCTGCCTGGACGTCAAGGACGGCCGGGTCGTGAAGGGGGTGCAGTTCGTCAATCTGGTGGACGCCGGCGACCCCGTCGAACAGGCCCAGGCCTATGACGCCGCGGGCGCCGACGAGCTGATGTTCCTCGACATCACCGCCTCCCACGAGAACCGCGGCACCATCCTCGATGTGGTCGCGCGCACCGCCGACGTCTGCTTCATGCCGCTCAGCGTAGGCGGCGGCATCCGTTCGGTGGAGGACGCCCGCCGGCTGCTGCTGGCCGGGGCGGACAAGATCTCGATCATGACCGCGGCGGTGAACAACCGCGACGTGGTCAGCCGCTGCGCCGACGCCTTCGGCAGCCAGGCGGTGGTGGTCTCCGTGGACGCCAAGAAGGTCGGCGAGCACTGGGAAGTCTTCACCCACGGCGGCCGCAATGCGACCGGCCTTAACGCCGTGGACTACGCCGCCGAGGTCGTCGCCAAGGGCGCGGGTGAGATCCTGCTCACCTCGATGGACCGCGACGGCGCCAAGACCGGCTACGACCTGGACCTGCTGCGCCTGGTCACCGCGGCGGTGAGCGTCCCGGTGATCGCCTCGGGCGGCGCCGGCAACACCCGCCATCTGGTCGAGGCCGTGGAGGCCGGGGCCGACGCGGTGCTGGCCGCCTCGATCTTCCACTTCGGCGAGATCTCCATCGGCGAGGCCAAGGCCGCCATGGCCGCCGCCGGCGTCCCGGTCCGCCTCACGGAGCTCGCATGACCCGCTTCGCCACCGTCGTCGAACGCCTGGCCGCCACCATCGAGAGCCGCCGCGGCGGCGACACCGGCACGTCCTACACCGCCCAGCTGCTGGGTGACCTGAACCGCGCCGCCAAGAAGCTCGGGGAAGAAGCCGTCGAGACCGTCATCGCCGCCGCCCAGGGCGACCGCGACGCCCTCACTGCCGAAAGCGCCGACCTGATCTACCACTGGCTCGTCGTCATCGCCGCCGCCGACGTCAGTCTCGACGAGGTCGCCGAACGCCTCGAAGCCCGCGAAGGCACGTCGGGCCTGACCGAAAAAGCCGCTCGCACCAAATGATTCCTCCCCCGAGGGGGAGGTGTCGCCAAAGGCGACGGAGGGGGTCCGCTCAAACCTAAGGCTTGGGCTTCCGCTTCAGCGCGACGTACAGCGCGCCCTCGCCGCCGTGGTGGCGGGCGGCTTCCGAAATCCCGGCCACGATGTGCGACAGGGTCGGCGCGCCCAGCCAGCCCGGGACCGCCCTGCGCAGCACGCCGTCGCCCTGCACGCCCTTGCCCGTGATCACCAGCACCGCCCGCCAGCCGTCGTCGAAAGCGCGGGCCAGGAACGCGAGCAGGGCGGCGCGGGCCTGATCCTGGGTCATGCCATGCAGGTCGATCCGGGCGCCGATCTCCTCCCGCGCCTTGGCGATCCGGTGGCGGCGGCGCGGCTCGATGCCGTCCACGCCGTAGCGCAGGGTCTTGGGCTTGGCCTCGGGCCGCTTGGGCTCGATCCGCGCTGCAGCGTCCAGGGTCTGGGGCCGGGCCGTCTTGGGCGTCTTGCGGCCGGTGAGCGGATGGACGGTGGCGGCCACCATCGCCCAGATCTTCTGCTCGTCGGGGTTCAGCGGCCGCTTCATGGCCGAGGAACCAGCCGATAGAGCCGCAGCGTGTGGCGCACCCGCCCGGCCTCGGCCCCCGCCGCCGCGCCCTCGCCCAGATAGAGATCGGCGCGCACCTCGCCCTTGATCGCGCCGCCGGTGTCCAGCGCCGTGGCCAGCCGACGGTAGGCTGGGAAGGCGCCCGCCAGCAGCGGCGCCTCGGCGTCCACCCACAGGAGCTCGCCATAGGGGTGGAAGGCCGGATCGATCGCGACCGCCCGACCGGCCGGCAGCGGAATGTTCGCCGCGCCCACCGGCGCACGACCGTCGTCCGGGCCCAGCTTGAAGAAGGCGTAGCGCGGGTTCAGCCGCATGATCGCGTCGGCGTCCGGCCCGCGGTGGGCGGCCAGCCAGTTCCGGATCGCGTCGCCGCCGGTGTTGTCCCGCGCCAGCAGGCCCCGATCGCGCATCGGATTGGCGATCCCCGCGAACGGCCGCCCATTGTGCGCCGCATAGGCCGCCTTCATCCGCCGCCCGTCCTCGAAGGTCAGCACGCCCGACCCCTGAACCTGCAGGAAGAACAGCTCCTCCGGCCGCATCCAGGCCAGCGGCCTGTCGATCGGCGTCGCCTCGATGGCCGCCCGGTCGGGATAGGGCTCGGCGGAACCGTCGGGCAGGGTCCGCAGCACGATCCCCCCATCGGCCACCACCAGGTCGGCGGGCTTCGGCCGCACCGGGGCGCTGAATTCGGCGCTGGGCTGCCGCCGGGCTTCGTAGATCGGCGCGAAATAGGCCGTCAGGACGCCCTCGACCCCCACCCGCTCGGCCACGAACGCCCGCTCCAGGAACGCGCGCCCGTCACCCTTCGCGATCGGCCCCATCGCGCGGGCCCGGGCGCAGACCTCGGCCGTCGTCCGCTCGCGCATCGCCCCACAGGTCGCGCGCCAGGCCTCGAAGGCGGCGTCATGGTCTTCCGTCGCCCACCCCGGCAGCTGCGACAGCTCCATCATCCGCGGCGGCTCCGGCGCCGGCGCGGGAACCGGTCGCGGGGCAGGCGGCGGCGGGGAATAGCCGGGCGGGATCGGTCCGTGCTCGGAGGGGGTGGCGCACGCGGCCACGCTCAGGGCGGCCAGCACCGCCGCCAGACCGCCAAGACGCACGGAGCCTAAGCCTCGGCGGCGTCGACGTGGACCAGGGTCCAGTTGGGATCGCGGCTCTTCAGCCGGCGCTCGAAGGTCCACAGCTCGGCGGTCCGGCGATCGTCCACCGCCTCGCCCTCCGGCCCCTTGGACCGGCTGCGGAACTCCGCCAGGAACCGCACGGTGATCTGGGCCAGATCGCCCTGGGTAACATCGGCCTTTTCCAGGTCGGCGCGCGGCGCATGGAAGAATTCCACCGTCTCGCTCCGGCCCTCGGCCGCCTTCTGATCGATGGCGGCCTCGAAGCTGGCCAGCACGCTGGGCGCCAGCAGATTGGCCAGTGTCGCCTTGTCGCCCTCGGCGTAGGCCTTGACGATCATCTCGTAGGCGCTCTTCGCCCCGCCCAGGAAGCGGCTCATGTCGAAGGCGGGGTCCTTGGCCTTGATGGCCGCCAGGCCGCTCAGCTCCACGCCGTCATCCAGCGGCTCGGCCAGGCGGTCGGGCGCGCGGGGGCCGGTCGCGGCGGCTTCCACCGCGGGGCGGTCCTCGGGCTGGCGTCCCACGCGACGGCCCAGCACCGAATAGAGCTGGTACAACACGATGACGGCCAGGCCGGCGAAGATGATCAGTTCCAGGACTTGCACGCGGGGCTTTCAGGAGTGGGGCGCTTCGGGAGACCTTATACGCTGAATATCGACATATAGTCCGCAGGAACGCTGGCGTCAGGGGCGGCGTTGCATACGACAGGTCCCCATGATAGCCGCTCGGGCCCGAACAAGCGCGATCCTCGCGTTTCCGCCTACAGAGAATTCCGTCAAACCATGAGCGAAATCGACCTCGGCGCCGGCGCGCCCCAGGCCCAGGGCGGCGAGCCCGGCATCCGCATCCTGGCCCAGTTCATCCGCGACCTGTCGATGGAGAACCCCCGCGCCCCCGACGCCCTGCGTCCCAGCGCCGACCAGCCGCAGATCGACCTCAACGTCGAAATGAACGCCCGCGGTCGCGAGGATGGCCTGTTCGAAGTGGACCTGAAGCTGTCCGCCCGCGCCGCCCGCCCCGACGGCCCGCTGTTCCACGTCGAGCTGCTCTACGGCGGGGTCTTCCAGATCGGCGGCGTGCCGGCGGAAGAGATGGAGCCGGTGCTGCTCATCGAGTGCCCGCGCTACCTGTTCCCCTTCGCCCGACGGATCATCGCCGAGGTCACCTCGGAAGGCGGCTTCCCGCCCTTCCTCCTCGACCCCATCGACTTCGCCGGCGTCTATTCCGCCCGCAAGGCGCAGGAAGAACAAGTCGGCCACGCCTAGGGTTCATCCCGCCCCTTCGGGGGCGGGCCTTACCTCACGGTCCCGAGATATCGATCGCGCAGCGCCCGGTTCCGGGCCGTCAGCGGCTGTTCGGCGCCGCGGATCATCACCATTCGCGCCACACTGGTCGTCTCCAGCGGATCTCCGCTCCACAGCACCAGATCGGCGTCCTTGCCCGGCGCGATCGTCCCAAAGCGGTCGTCGACGCCGAAGATCTTCGCCGGGTTGACGGTGATCGCCGCCAGGGCCTGGTGCGGCGTCAAGCCGAAGCGCGCCGTCCGCCCGGCCAGGAACCGCGGCGTGCGGATCAGGAACACGATCCGCGCCACGCTGGGCTTGAAGGCCACCAGCACGCCCGCCGCCTGCAGAATGGCCGCATTCTCGTACGACGCGTTCAGGTTCTCCCACTGGAACGCCTGGTTCTCCTCGGCGTCGATCACCACCGGAACCTTGGCCGCCGCGATCTCCCGCGCCACCATCCAGGCCTCGGACCCGCCTGACAGGATCACCCGCACCTTCTCGTCCCGCGCCAGGGCCAGGACGTTGCGGATATCGGCCGCGCGGTTCACCTCGACCAGCAGCGGCTCACGCCCCTGGACCACGGGGACCAGCGCCGCCAGGTCCGCCCGCGACAACGACAGTTCCGCCAGCCGCGCCGGATCAACCCCCGCCGGGTTGCGGGCATAGGCCCGCGCGTCGGCCAGCGCCTGCCGCAGCAGCGTCATCTGCGCCCCGCGCGATCCGCCCGCCGCCCCGGCGCCGCCCTCGCCGGCGTCCAGATAGAGCGCCGCGCGCCGCTTGACCGCGAGGTCGCCGCCGCCGACGCCTAGGTCGCCCAGGTGGATCACCGCCGCCTGGCCGCCGAAGATCCGCGCCGGTGCGCCGGCCGCCCGGCTCTGCGGGTTGGGCGTCACCACCGCCCGGGTCACCCCCTCGATCCGCGCCTCGGGGATCTGCGGCGAGTTCGGATTGACGTCCTCGACCACGTCGAAGCCAGCGCTGAGCAGCGGATTCGAAGAGCCCCGCCCGCCATAGCCGCTGCCGATGGTGTCGTTCAGCCCCAGGGGCGAGACCGTCGCCACCAGACCCGGCGTCAGGATCTGGCCCCGCCCGTCGATCACTCGCGCGCCGGCCGGGATCGCCACCTTGGCCCCCACCGCCACGATGGTCCCATCGCGCACCACCACCGTCCCACGCGGCAGGTCGCCGGCTGCGCTCAGGGTCAGCACCCGCGCATCGACGATCGCCACCGTCTCGGCCGCCGCGGGCGTCGCCGCCAGCAGGGCGAGGGTCGCTCCAAGCGCGCGGATCATTGGCTCACCCCCAGGCCGCGCGGCGCTGGCCGGGCCGGCGACACGGGCCGCTTCGTCTGGCCCAGCTCGAAGTCCGACTGCGGCCGCGTCGCCGGATGCGCCCGGTCGAACGCCAGCGCCCCGTCGATGAACACCAGGTCAGGCAGGCTGTAGACGCTCAACGGATCGGCGCTCCACAGCACCACGTCCGCCGCCTTGCCCACCTCCAGCGATCCGGTGCGGTCGGCCACCCCGATCACCTTCGCCGGATTGATCGTCACCCAGGCGATGGCCTGCTCAGGTGTCGTGCCTAGCCCCGCCTCGCGCCCCGCCGTCATCGCCCGCGCCGCCTCCTGGTTCAGGTGCTGCATCAGCATGACATTGTCGGAGTGCATGGTGGCGATCCCGCCCGCGGCCTGGACGAAGGCCGCGTTCTCCATGATCGAGTCGTAGGCTTCCATCTTGTAGCCCGACCAGTCGCCGGCCCAGGTCACCACCGCGATCCCTTCTCGCGCCAGCAGCGGCGCGATCTTGAAGGCCTCCAGCGCATGGTGGAAGGCGGCGATCTTGAACCCGAACTCGTGACTCAGGTCGATCATCTGCACCATCTCGTCGGCGCGGTAACAGTGGATGTGGACCTTTATGTCGCCGTTCAGCGCCCCGGCCACCGTCTCCAGCATCAGGTCTCGCCGCGGCGGATCGCCGGACCCGCGCTTTCGCCAGTCGGCCCAGCTCTGGGCATAGGCCTGAGCGGCGATGAAGGTGCTGCGATAGCCCATCATCCCGCCGGCCCGCGTTCCCGCCTTGCCGGGGCCGCCACCGGTGGGGTTTTCGCCGCAGGCCATCTTCAGCCCATAGGGCGCGCCCGGAATCTTCATCCCCTGCGGCGCGATCGCCGGCACGTTCTTCAGGGTCACCGTCCGACCGTTGAACAGGTTGGACGACCCGGGGAGGATCTGCATCGTCGTCACCCCCGCCTCCCGCGCCCGCTCGAACATCGGGTCCTGCGGCCAAACCGAGTGCTCGATCCAAACGCCGCCGGGGTTGGGGCCGCTCTCGTTGCTGCCGTCGCCGTTCGCCGCCGTAGGGCTCGAGCCGGCCCCGATGTGGCTGTGCGGATCGACGATGCCGGGCGTGATCCACCGGCCCTGCGCATCGATCACCGTGGCGTCCGACGGCCGGGCCAGGTCCTTGCCGACGCCGGCGATCTTGCCGTCGCGGATCAACAGCGACCCGCCGTCGATGCGCGGTCCGGCTGCGGTATAGATGGTGGCGTTCACGAACAGCACGGGACCGCTGGGCGCCGGCTTGTAGGTCGAGGGATAAGGGTCCGGGCGGGCCGCCGGGTCGAGACCCGCGCGCGATGGCCTCGGCGCGGCGGCAGGGGGCGTGGCGGGGCTCCCGGCCGGCGTCGCGGGCGTCGCGCACGCGCCCAACATCGCGGCCAGCGTCACAAGACACGACAGCATCGCAGGCCCGGGTCTGCGCGTCGGCCACATCGTCATAAGGAACACCCCACCGGCGCCGCGCGGACGCATCTTCCCAACCGTGAATGTAATGCAGCTGCCGCGCAATATTTATTCGAACTATGTGTATGGCTGCTTCTCATGGCATCTTTCAGTCGTGCGAATACTATTGGGCGCATAGTTCATCTCTCAGGTTGCGGAGCGCGGGCATGACGGTCGATCGGCGGATGATGCTCGGCGGAACGGCGGCTCTTTGGGCTTCGGCCACATCGCCCGCCATGGCCCAGGCCGCGGCGACCCCAGCCATCCCCACGGCGATCCCCACCGCCATCCGCCAGGGGCGGATCACCGTTCGCGGCCAGGCCATCGCCTACCGCGCCGAGACCGGCGAGCGGATGATGCGGAATGCGGCGGGGCAGGGCCGGGCAACCATCTTCTCGGTCGCCTACCTGGCCGAAAGCGCCGATCCGGCGACCCGTCCGGTCAGCTTCGTCTGGAACGGCGGTCCCGGCGGGGCCAGCTGGCACCTGCGCGAGCACCTCTCGCCCAAGATGACCATCGCCGCGCCGGGGGGCCGCTACGCCTTCTTCCCCAATCCCGACAGCCCCATCGATGTCACCGATCTGGTGTTCATCGACGCGCCGGGCACCGGCTACAGCCGCTTCCTCACCGAGGACGCCAAGCCCGAGTACTGGGGCGTCGAACAGGATGGCCGGGCCTTCGCCGATTTCATCGCCGGATGGCTGGCCGATCACGGCCGCCTGGGCTCGCCCGTCTATCTCATCGGCGAGAGCTATGGCGGCACGCGCGCCGGCCAGATCGCCAAGGTCCTGGCCGCCCGACCGCAGCCGGTGGGCCTGGCCGGCGTCGTCTTGATCTCACCGACCCTCGGCAGCGGCGGTCCGCCCGCGCCGCCCGCCCCGGTCCTGGCCCTGCCCAGTCTCGCCGCCGTCGCCCACGTCTATGGTCGCGGCCTGCGCGCACGCCAACCCTTGGCCGCTGTCGTCCGCGCCGCCGAAACCTTCGCCGATGGTCCGTACGCCGCCGCCCTGGCGAAGGGCGAGGTCACCGACGCCCTCATCGACCAGGTGACGGGCTTCACCGGCCTGCCGCGCCAGATGATCGTCGAGACGCGGCTGGCCCCCACGCTGCAACAGTTCCGCCTGGGCCTGCTGGCCGACAAGGGTGAGCGGCTGGGCGGCGGCGATGGCCGCGAGCATCGCGTTCCCCCGCCGCCGTCGCAGGACACCGTGGTCACCAGCAACGACGCCTATGACCTGCACGCCGCCATCGTCGGCCTGCTCACCGACGAGCTGGGCTACACACCCGCCGGCCCCTACGTCCGCGATCCCGTGGAAGCCAACCGCCGCTGGGACCAGACCCTGACCGGTCCGGCCTATACGCCCGAGATCCTGCGCACCCTGCCGTCCAGGCCCCGGGTTCTGCTGGTCGCCGGCTACTACGACCTGATCGTACCCTACCGCACGCCGCTGAAGGCGTTGACCGCCGCCGGCTTCGAGCCCGGCCGTCTGCAGACACACATCTACCCGGTCGGCCACGGCGTCTACGAAGACATCCCCGCGCGCCCGAAAGCCACCGACGACCTCCGCGTGTTTTACCGAAAGGGATAGGCGCCGAATTCCGCCCCATCGGGCGAGGGGGACCGCGAGGCCGTGGGTGGGGGTCCTCAACGGCCCTGGGCGACCCTCTCAGTCGGCATGCGCCGAGAGATCGCCCGAAGGGGAGCAGTTGCGAACCGCACCCGCCCCGATCATCCCCGCGATCGCGTCCGCCGCCCGCTCCGCGCACGACCGCCCATCCAGATCGAAGGTCTGACGAAACGCCGCCGCCTGGGCCCGCCGGTAATCCTCATGCGACGCCCTCGCGCGATCAACCGCCGCGATCACGCCATCGACCGTGGTCTCGACCGGACCCAGCGCCCAGTGCGCATAGTTCTCGTCTCCCGTCCGGTCCCGCTTCGTGGCGTTGAGAAACAGGCACGGTCGCGGCACGCGCAGGAACTCATAGACCTGGCTGCTCACGTCCCCGAGATAGACGTCGGCCGCCTCGGTGTAAGTCATGTCGCAGCAGCGCGGCCCGCCCAGGTCGATGTGGATGTTACGCGCTCCAGCGTAACGCGCGGCGACGGCGCGCAGCTCAGCGGCGCGTTCGGCGGCCATCCGCACGTGGGGCGCGAAGATCAGGTTGTATTGATCCTGGGCGGCGAAGCTTTCCAGCACCTTCGCCCCGAACGCAGGCCAGGAACTCAGGTCAGACCGGAAGTGGGGGTTGTACAGAACCGTCGGACGCGCGGTCGCGAACAGGGGCGAGCAGGGCGGTCGGCTGGCCGTGACCGTTTCGAACTTGGGATAGCCGACGATGGCATAGCGTCCAGGCGTGATCAGGCCCGCCGCCAGCATCCGCGCCTCCTGCTTGGCGCCCGCCAGTAGAACGCCGTCGAACCGGCGGATCCGCGGCTCATAGCCCACCGCCCGATCGCCGGCCCCATGATCGCTATGGATGAACTTCGGCTTCGTCACACCGAACCGCTTCAGCAGTAGGGAGGTGCGCTCGGGGGCCACCACCGCCGCGAAATCCGCCAGCCAGGGTGCGGCGCCCGCTAGCATGGCGATCTTCGGCGGATTTTCCCGAAAGATGGGGGTCGGCCAGAGGTCGCGGAACAGAACGTCCCGGCTGCCAAGGGTCTCGAGCAGCGCCCGGGCCGCCGCCAGGGTCGACCCCGGCGCCGCAACATGGACCTCGAACCCGTCGCGGCGCGAGAGCGCCGCGGCGATAGGCAGGCTATGCAGGGCCTGATGCCATTGGGCGATCAGCGGGAAGCAGACGCGGAGCGCTCCGGGTTCGCGGTTGCGAACCTGAGGACCAGCCACCTGAGGACCAGGCGCCTGCAGTTTCGACGTCTGCGGCCGGGACGCCTGCGGACTGGGGGACAGCATACATCGCTCTCTGCGGGGTAATCGCCCCGTTTCCCGAAGCTACCCGCCGCCCCTTAACCCAACATATTCCCGACATTTGATTTGGCAAATGTGACCGAACGGCCAATCCGCGCCTGCGCGCTTCTTGGAAACGGCCAACTACAACCCAAACTTGTTCCAGAGATCTTCGCTCTTCACGACGCCCCGGATAAAGGCCGCATGGGTGGCCCGTTCCGCCTCGGTCGAGCGGGGGGCCAGCGGCCGCGGCCGCGCGCCGTATTCGACCTTTGACGCCACCGCCACCGCGTTGATCATCGCCGTGGTCGACAGCTCCAGCCGGCGTTCCCGACCGCCTTTCAGCTCCAGATAGACCGCCGCCAGAAGCTTGGCGTCGATCAAGGCGCCGTGCTTCTCACGCTCGCTCAGCGAGACCTTGAAGCGCTTGCAGAGCGCGTCCAGCGAGTTGTGCATCCCCGGGAACCGCTGCTTGGCCAGCGCAAGGGTGTCGATCCACCGGTGCTCGGGCAGATGCTCTCGCCGGCAGTTGGCCAGCTCCCAGTTGATGAAACCCCGGTCGAAGGCCGCGTTATGGGCGATCAGCGGCGCATCGCCGATGAATTCCAGGAAGCCCTCGACCACCTCGGGATGCTCGAACCGCGGCTTGCCCCGCAGGAATTCGGCCGACAGCCCGTGTACCTTCTGCGCCTCAGGCGGCATGTCGCGGCAGGGGTCGATGTACACGTGGAAGCTGCGCCCGGTCGGCACGAAGCTTTCGATCTCCAGCGCCGCCAGTTCCACCAGTCGATCGCCCGTGTTCGGGTCGAAGCCGGTGGTTTCCGTATCCAGAACAATCTCGCGCGCCATACCGCCCTAGATGCCCCGCTTTGCGCCCCGTCTCAACGGACGCCTCGCCGCAACCCACAACTTGATGTCGTCAGCTCTTGCCGCGCAATGCCGCGATGATGTTGTTCACCTGCGCCCGTGCCGCCTCGAGGCCGTTCCCCGTATCCACGACATAATGCGCCCGCGCGCGCTTCTCGGCGTCGGGCGTCTGCTGGGCGAGGATGGCGTCCAGGCGGTCTGGGGTCATGCCCGGCCGGGCTAGCACCCGCTCGCGCTGCATCTCCGGCGGCGCAGACACCACCACGATGGCGTCGACATTGGCGTGACCGCCGGTTTCGAAGAGCAGCGGCACGTCGAACACCACCCAGTCGCAGCCGTCGGCCTCGGCCTGCTTCAGGAACCCCACCCGATCCATCCCCACCAGAGGATGGACGATGGCGTTCAGGCGCTTCAGTTCGTCCGGCTGGCCCAGCACCCGCTGGCGGAGTTCCTCGCGGTCCACCCGGCCGTCCTTGACGACGCCGGGAAACGCCGCGCCCACCGGGCCCACCGCCGCGCCACCCTCGTCATAGAGCCCGTGCACCGCGGCGTCGGCGTCATAGACCGGAATCCCGGCCTCCCGGAACATGGCCGCCGTCGTCGACTTGCCCATGCCGATGGAGCCTGTCAGGCCGATGATCTTCATAGCCCCAGCGCCTCCAACGCGAGCTTGCGGACGTCCGTCTCCAGTGGTGGCGCCTGACCGAAGAATGCCTCGAACGACGGCCGCGCCTGGCCGATCAGCATGGCCAGCCCATCCACGGTCGGCCGGCCGAGGTCGCGCGCCTGCGCCAGGAACGGCGTGACCAGCGGCTTGTAGACCATGTCCATGACCACGCAGTCGTCCGGCGTCGCCGCCAACGGCACGCCCAGGGTTTGGCCGTCGGCCAGGCCGGCCGAGGTGGCGTTGATCACGGCTCGCGCGCCGTGGAACGCCGCTTCGACGTCCTGCATCTCGAACGCCGACCCGCCGACCTCCGCCGCCAGAGCCTCGGCCCGCGCCAGGGTCCGATTGACGATCCGCACGTCCTTGCAGCCGGCGTCGATCAAGGCGCCGACCGCCCCCTTCGCCGCCCCGCCGGCCCCCAGCACCACGACCGGTCCGCCGGTCGGCTCGAACTGCGGCGCCTGTTCGGCGAAGGCGGCGATCAGGCCCAGGCCGTCGGTGTTGTCGGCATAGATCGCGCCATACTCGTCAAAGATCAGCAGGTTCGCCGCCTGCGCCCGCTGCGCCCGGGGATGCGCCTCGTGGGCGGCCGCCAGCGCCGCTTCCTTGTGGGGCAGGGTGACATTGACGCCGGACAACGACGTGCCTCGCAGCCCCTCGACGAAGCTGGCGAACCCCAGCTCGTCCACCTCGAGCGCCACATAGACCCCGTCGATTTCCGCCGCCGCCAGCCAGGCGTTGTGCAGGATCGGCGACAGGGAGTGGGCGATCGGCCGGCCGACCACCGCCGCCACCTGCGTCTTGCCCGTGATCATGCCGGCAGCTCGCGGTGCTGGCGCAGCAGGTCCAGCAAGCCCATCAGCGGCAGGCCCAGGATGGCGAAATAATCGCCCTCGATCTTCGAGAACAGCTGCGCCCCCGGCCCCTCCAGCCGGTAACAGCCCACCGAGCCCAGCGCCGCCGGCCCCTCGCCCTGCAGATAACCCTCGAGGAAGTCGTCGGAAAAATCGCGCATGGTCAGGGTGCAGGTCACCAGCTCGCGCCAGATCGGCCCCCCGTCCTTGGCCACCACCACCGCCGAGTGGAGCTTGTGCGTCCGCCCTCGCAGCAGCTTCAGCCGCTCGCGCGCCGCCTCCACGCTCTCGGCCTTGTCGTAGAGCTTGCCGTCCAGATCCAGCGTCTGGTCGGCCCCGATGACGAACCCGGCCCGCGCCCGCGACACCCGGATCGCCTTCAGCTCGGCCAGGGCGTCGGCGATGTCCCGCGGCCCGTGTCCCTCGGCCAGCAGCGAGTCCTTCACCGCCTCCTCGTCCACGCCGGCGACCGTCGCCTCGTAAGCCACGCCTGCACCATCCAGCACGGCCCGCCGCGCGGCGCTCTTCGACGCCAGTATGACTGTCACCCCAACACCTCGATCTGGCCGTGGCCCCGCGACAGCAGGTTCAGCACCGCCGCCGCCGTCTCCTCCACCGAGCGCCGGGTGACGTCGATGGTCGGGAAACCGTGCCGTTCATAGAGCCGCCGCGCGGCGATGATCTCCTCGCGCACCGAGTCCGTGTCGATGTACGTCGACTCGCGGTTCTCGTTCAGGCTGAGCAGGCGGTTGCGGCGGATCTGGATCAGCCGGTCCGGCGAGATGATCAGCCCCACGATCAGGGCGTTGTTCAGCTGGAACAGCTTCTCGGGCAGCGGCCGTCCCGGCACCAGCGGCACATTGGCCGCCCGCACGCCCCGGTGCGCCAGATAAATGCAGGTCGGGGTCTTCGAGGTCCGCGACACCCCCAGCAGCACCACGTCCGCCTGGTCCAGATCCTGGCCGCCCTGGCCGTCGTCGTGGCCGATGGCGTAGTTCAGGGCGTCCATCCGGTTGAAATAGTCGTTGTCCAGCCGTAGGTGCGCGCCCACCCGGCTGGTGGTCGCCGCGCCCAGATAGCGCTGCATCGCGCTGACCAGTGGGTCCAACGCCGGCAGGCAGGGCATGTCCATCCGCCGACATCCCTCTTCCAGCACCGCGCGAAGCTTCTCGTCGACGATGGTGTGCAGCACGATCCCCGGCGCTTCCTCGATGTCGCTGAGCGCCCGATCCAGCTGCCGCTGCGAACGGACCAGGGCGTAGATGTGCTCGATGGGCAGCACGTTCTCGAACCGGGCGCAGACCGCCCGCGCCATGGCGTTCAGCGTCTCACCGGTGGAGTCCGAGACCAGATGGACGTGGAAGTAGGTGGCGAGCCTGGGCGGTGGGGCGTTGGGCAAGGGGGCTCCGCGAAAAAGCCTGGGGACGGTTCCTGTGGACTCACTCTTAGCGAAGCTGGACGACGATGGGGATAGATCGGGTGAGAATCCCGCGGTCGGTCGGCGCCGGGGGATCACGAGGATGGATCGCCCCGTTAACCATCTATTAACCCCCAGGTCCGACCCGCTGGGCGCCGATCCGCGGACCGGGGTGCGGACAACTCGGTTTTCCACCCGGGCGCCGCGGTTCTTAACCAAGTCCTTACCGAAACCTTAAGGCTCTCCGCCGCCTCTAGCGGCTGTCCCCGTCATTCACAGGCCGCCATCCCCTGTGCCTTGGCCTGGGGACGAACCGGGGGCAGGCGGGGGATCGTCAATGGATCGTCAAGGTTTTCCCCATTGCCGACAGGCCCTACTCCTCCTTCTCCAATCCATTTCAAGACTCTTCTAGATTGAAGAGAAGAAGGGCTGGGCGGGTCGGTGCGCGTCGCTCTTGAGCCGAAGGTCCGGTCAGGCTTTAAGTCGGCCCATGAGCGAGACCCCCCGCCTCCTGCGCGTCCTGGCCGGCGAAACCCTGGATCGGCCGCCCGTGTGGTTCATGCGCCAGGCCGGTCGCTCCCTGCCCGAGTACCGGGCTCTGCGCACCCAGGCGCCCGACTTCATCGCCTTCTGCTTCAACCCGGAGATGGCGGCCGAGGCCACGCTGCAGCCCATGCGGCGCTTCCCCATGGATGCGGCCATCGTGTTCGCCGACATCCTGCTGATCCCCAAGGCCCTGGGCCAGGAGGTCTGGTTCGAAGCGGGCGAGGGGCCGCGCCTCGGTCCGCTGCCGTCGATCGGCGCCATGCAGGACGCCATCGAGGGCTCCACCGCCAAGCTGGCCAATATCGGCGAGACGCTATCGCGGGTCCGCGTCGAGCTGGAGCCCGAGCGGGCCCTGATCGGCTTCGCCGGCGCCCCCTGGACGGTGGCCACCTATATGCTCGAGGGCCGTGGCTCCCAGCGCGACGCCGCCCGCACCTACGCCTATGCCCACCCCGAAGAGCTCGACGCCCTGCTCGAGGTGCTGGTCGAAAGCACCGCCCGCTATCTGGTGATGCAGGCGAAATCCGGCGCGCAGGCGCTGAAGCTGTTCGAGAGCTGGGCCGACAACCTGGCCGAGGACGTCTTCGAACGCATCGTCATCGGACCGCATCGCCGGATCATCGAGCGGGTCCGCGCCGCCGGGATCGACACGCCCTTCATCGGCTTCCCGCGCAGCGCCGGCGCCCTGGTCGAACGCTACGCCGCCGAGGTCCCGGTCCAGGCCGTCGCCCTCGACACTCAGGCCAGCGCCGCCCTCGGCCATCGGATCCAGGCCGGCGGTCAGGCCATCCAGGGCGCCCTCGACAACCTCCTGTTGCGCGCCGGCGGTCCGGCCCTCGACGCCCGCGTCGACGCCCTGCTGGAACAGTGGTCCGGTGGTCCCTATATCTTCAACCTGGGCCACGGGGTCCTGCCGGACACCCCGATCGCCCACATCGCCCGCGTCGTCGAACGCGTCACCGGAAAGCCCGCCAACGCCATGGCCGCTGAATGAGCCGGCTCGCCGTCGTCCTGTTCAACCTGGGGGGTCCCGACAGCCTCAAGGCCGTCCGGCCCTTCCTGTTCAACCTGTTCCGAGATCCGGCGATCATCCAGCTGCCGGCCCCGGCCCGCTACGCCCTGGCCGCCCTGATCTCGACCACCCGCAACAAATCCGCCCAGGCGAACTACGCCATCATGGGCGGCCGCTCGCCGCTGTTGCCCGAGACGGAGGCCCAGGCCCAGGCGCTGGAAGCCGAGCTCAAGGCCCAGGGTCATGACGCCCGCGTCTTCATCGCCATGCGCTACTGGCATCCCTTCGCCGACGAGACGGCCAAGGCGGTCGCCGCCTATGCGCCGGACGAGATCGTGCTCCTGCCGCTCTATCCCCAGTTCTCCACCACCACGACCGGCTCGTCGGCCAAGGACTGGGCCCGCGCCTATAAGGGTCCCGGCCGCACCCGCACCGTCTGTTGCTATCCGACCACCTCGGGCCTGGCCGAGGCCCATGCCGCCGAGATCCGCAAGGCGTGGGAGGCCGGTGGCAAACCCGCCAACGTCCGCCTGCTGTTCTCCGCCCACGGCCTGCCGCAACAGATTGTCGACGCCGGCGACCCCTACGAAGCTCAGATCAACGCCACCGCCGCGGCCGTCGCCGCCCTCTTGCCCGAGATCACCGACTGGCGCGTCTCGTTCCAGAGCCGGGTCGGCCGGCTCCAGTGGCTGAAGCCCTCCACCGAGGACGCCATCAAGACGGCCCACGACGACGGCAAGGGGGTGCTGATCACGCCCATCGCCTTCGTATCCGAACATGTCGAGACGCTGGTCGAGCTGGATCACGAATACGCCGAGCTGGCCCAGGACCTGGGCGTCACCACCTACCTGCGGGCGCGCACGCCCGGCGTGGGTGCGCCGTTCATCGGCGACTTGGCCGCGGCCGTGGTCGGCGCGCTCCCGCGTGAGGGCGTCGCCCCCCACGGCGACTGGCGCTGTCCGTCGGCCCACGGCAAGTGCCCCTGCCGATTGGGAGCCGCCGCATGACCTGGCCCACCTTCCTCAGCTTTGACCTGCTTCGGGGTCTGCACATCATCGCGGTCATCGCCTGGATGGCCGGCATGATGTACCTGCCGCGCCTCTTCGCCTACCACACCGAGACCGCGCCGGCCGGGACCGAGTTCGACGGCCACTTCCTGGTCTGGGAGCGCAAGCTCCTGAAGATCATCATCAATCCAGCGATGACCATCACCTGGATCTTCGGGATCAGCCTGATCCTCTGGCACGTCTATGCGGCCAAAGAGGGATGGACCTTCCTCACCCAGCCCTGGATGATGGTGAAGCTGTCGGCGGTGATCTTCCTCTCCGCCTGGCACGGCTTCCTCGCGGGCTCCTACAAGAAGTTCCTGGCCGGCCAGCGCCCAAAGTCCGCCAAATTCTGGCGCGCCACCAACGAACTTCCCTTCCTCGCCGCCGTCGTCGCCGTCCTGGCCGTCACTCTCCAGTTCTGGTCGCGGTGACGCCGGAGATTGCCCCCCGGTAGGGGGAGCTGTCGGCGAACGCCGACTGAGGGGGTCCTCAACGGCATCGGGCGACCCCTCCGTCGCCTTCGGCGTCGCCTCCCCCGATGGTGAGGAATTGCGCCACGCTTGACCCACGCGGCTGGACGTGGTTCCCCTCACGTACGCGTCGGACTCCGGCGCGCCCCGCCTTATCTCCGGCTCCGCGCAGTTCTCGCGCGCCTACGAGCCGGCTCCCAGAACGACGACCACAACGACGCCGCCACCGACCACGGGTCAGCGTCTTTAGACCAAACCGCCCACGCCCGGATTCCGTCCGACGTGCGCGACGCCAAAAGTGAAATCCATGCAAGACGAACACGACAACACCCCGGCCGACGCCCCCGAAACCGACACCCTGGCCGATACGCTTGAGCCTCAGCTCGCCGCGGCCGACGCTGTCGAGGCCGAGGACGCCGCCGCCGCTGCTGCGGCCGAAGCCGAGAACGATGAGCCCACCGAGGCCTCCAAGGCGATCGCCTCCCTCGGCCTGACGCGCATGAGCCTGCAGGAGCTGAAGGACAAGCCGCCGGTCGACCTGCTGGCCTTCGCCGAACAGCTCGACATCGAAAACGCGAACTCCATGCGCAAGCAGGACATGATGTTCGCGATCCTCAAGACCCTGGCCGAGGAGGGGATCGAGATCTCCGGCTCGGGCACCCTGGAAGTGGTGCAGGACGGCTTCGGCTTCCTGCGCTCGCCGGAAGCCAACTACCTGCCGGGTCCCGACGACATCTACGTCAGCCCCTCGCAGATCCGGAAGTTCGGCCTGCGCACCGGCGACACGGTCGACGGCGCCATCCGCGCCCCCCGTGAGGGCGAGCGCTACTTCGCCCTGGTGAAGGTGGACCTCACCAACTTCGAGGATCCCGAGGCGGTCCGGCACAAGGTGCTGTTCGACAACCTGACCCCGCTCTATCCCGATCAGCGCTTCAAGATGGAGATCGACGATCCGACCCTGAAGGATCGCTCGGGCCGGGTCATCGACATCGTCGCTCCGCTCGGCAAGGGCCAGCGCTGCCTGATCACCGCGCCGCCGCGGGTCGGCAAGACGGTGATGTTGCAGAACATCGCCAAGTCGATCGAGCTGAACCACCCCGAGTGCTATCTCATCGTCCTGCTGATCGACGAGCGTCCGGAAGAAGTGACGGACATGCAGCGCACCGTGAAGGGCGAGGTCATCTCCTCCACCTTCGACGAGCCGGCCACCCGCCACGTTCAGGTCGCCGAGATGGTGATCGAAAAGGCCAAGCGCCTGGTCGAACACAAGCGCGACGTCGTCATCCTGCTCGACTCGGTCACGCGTCTCGGCCGCGCCTACAACACCGTGGTCCCGTCGTCGGGCAAGGTGCTGACCGGTGGTGTCGACGCCAACGCCCTGCAGCGTCCCAAGCGCTTCTTCGGCGCCGCGCGGAACATCGAAGAGGGCGGCTCGCTGACGATCATCGCCACGGCCCTGATCGACACCGGCAGCCGGATGGACGAAGTCATCTTCGAAGAGTTCAAGGGCACCGGTAACTCGGAAATCGTTCTCGACCGCAAGGTGGCCGACAAGCGGATTTATCCGGCCATCGACGTGCTCAAGTCCGGCACGCGGAAGGAAGAACTGATCACGCCCAAGGATCAGCTGCAGAAGACCTACATCCTGCGCCGAATCCTCAATCCGATGGGCGCCCAGGACGCGATCGAGTTCCTGCTCGACAAGCTGCGGTCGTCCAAGAACAACGACGACTTCTTCCAGTCGATGAACACCTGATCCACGGCCGGTCGGCCCGGACACGGGCCGGCCGTACTGCCGTAACGTCAGGCTCTGCCGGTCGCGGGCCGCCGACGACTGGCGGTCATTCCAGCGCGAAATAGTCTAGCAAATTCAACGGTCGGGCTAGTAAATTGCCCCTGTCGCGAACGGGGCCGTTTCCGCCGTGCCATGGGCCGGCTCTCTGCGCGACACAGGCTCTTCCCAGCGCCGTTCTGGCCGTGTAAGACGCGTATATCGACGGTATGCGAATGCGCGGTAGTGCCGCAGGTCAGACCGGCCATACGAGCTTGACTGTTTCACGTGAAACACAGGTCGCCGAACCCGCCTTTTGGTCCGTCCCAGTCAATCCCACGACCGGGAATGACTATCCTGCCTCTTAATTCCTACCCATTGGAGGCGCAGACCGCGAAGCGGTAGAGGAGGGTCCTTCCAGGCGATGGATGACCCCCCTCAGTCGGCATTCGCCGGCAGCTCCCCCGAAGGGGAGCAGTGTCAGTTCTACGGGATCAACAAGCTCGCGCCGACCGTTGCTCGGCTCTCCAGGGCCTCGTGCGCCTGGCGGGCGTTGGTCAGGGCGAACGTCTGGCCGATCTCGATCTTCACCTTGCCCGACTGGATCACCTCGAACACCGCGGCGGCCGAGGCGTCGAGCTCCTCCGTTGTGACGATGTAGTCGAAGAGGGTGGGGCGGGTCAGATACAGCGACCCCCCCGCCGCCAGCCGACCCGGAGCGACCGGCATCGCCGGCCCGGACGCATTGCCGAAGCTGACGAACAGACCGCGGCGCGAGAGGCTCGCCAGCGTGCCCTCGAAGGTGTCCTTGCCCACCGAGTCATAGGCCACGGGCACGCCCTTGCCGCCGGTGATCCGCTTCACCTCGGCCGCAACGTCCTGCTCGCGGTAGAGGATGACGTGGTCCGCCCCCAGGGCGCGGGCCTTGGCGGCCTTGGCCTCGGAGCCCACGGTCGCGATTACCTCGGCCCCCAGCGCCTTCAGCCACTGGGTCATGATCTGGCCGACGCCGCCGACCGCGGCATGGACCAGAACGGTCTCGCCGGCCTTTACCGGATAGGTCCGGCGGATGAAGGCCTCGGTGGTCATGCCTTTGAGCAGGACCGCGGCGGCCACCCGCGTCTCGATGCCGTCAGGCAGCTTCACCACCCGATCGGCGGAGACCACATTGGCCTCCGCATAGGCGCCGAACCCACCGGAGTAGGCGACCCGGTCGCCCAGCTTCAGCCGGGTGACCCCGTCGCCGATCGCGTCCACCACGCCCGCCGCCTCGCCGCCCGGGATACAGGGCAGCTTGGCCGGATAGAGGCCGGTCCGGTGGTAGGTGTCGATGAAGTTGATGCCGATGGCCTCGTGCCGGATCCGGACCTGGCCCGGCTTCGGCTCCGGCGTGTCGATCTCGACGACTTCGAGGACTTCGGGGCCCCCGGTCGCCTTGAATTGGATTGCGCGCATCAGCGGAGGGTCCGTTCGAAGAACTGCTGCGTGCGGCCGTTGGCCAACTTGGCGTCGGCCGCGTCGTAGTGCTCCCCACCGACGCGGGCGAAGGCGTGGTCGCGGCCGGCGTAGGTGTGGATCTCCACCTGGGGGTGGTCTTTCAGCGCCTGCACGATGATCGCCTGCGCTTCCTTGGGCACGAATTGATCCTCCTCGGCGATGTGCATCAGCAGGGGACGGGTCAGCTTCTCGGCCTCGCCCACCAGCGCTTCCAGGCCCACGCCATAGTAGGACACGGCGGCGTCGACGTCGGTGCGCGTGCCGGTGAGGAACGCCAGCTTGCCGCCCAGGCAGTAGCCCACTGCGCCGACCTTGCCGTTACAGCCAGCGTCCGCGCGGATGGCCGCGATGGTCGCCTTGATGTCCTTGACGCCCAGGTCGACGTCGAAGGCGTTGAACAGTTCGAACGCGCGCTTCCACTCGGCTTCCGACTGGTCGGTGATGTCGATGCCGGGCTCGATCCGCCAGAACAGGTCGGGGCAGATGGCCAGATAGCCCTCGCTCGCCAGGCTGTCGGTGATGTCCCGCATCACCTGGTTCACGCCGAAGATCTCCTGGATGACGACCACAGCCGGGGCCGTCGCGGCATTCGGACGGGCCACGTAGGCCGAAAACTCGCCGTCCGGCGTCGTGATGGTGATGCGTTCGCCCATGTTCGGTCCTCGTTCGTTACTGGCTTTGGTCGGAGGTACTAGCGTAGTAGCCCGGCACACGGCCATATGGTCACCGATTGTAGGAAGGACCAGACGTCATGAAGATGACCATCGAAGTCGACTGCACCCCGGAAGAGGCGCGCCGGTTCATGGGCCTGCCGGATGTCAGCGGCCTCAACGAACATCTGGTCAGCGAGATGACCAAGCGGATCGACGCCAATATCAACATGCTCAATCCGGAGGACTTCATGAAGAACTGGATGACCTTCGGCACAGGCGCTCAGGAGCAGTTCCGCAAGTTCATGGAAGCCGCCACCACCCGCAAATGACCGACACCATCTACGCGCCGGCGACGGCCGCGGGCCGTGCCGCCGTCGCGGTGGTCCGGCTGTCAGGTCCCGGGACGCGGGCGGCGCTAAAGGCCTTGGCCGGCGGTGTTTCACGTGCCCGCCAGGCCAGCCTGCGAACGCTCCGCGCCCCCGACGGCGCCCCGATCGACGAGGCGCTGGTGCTCTGGTTTGAGGGGCCCGCCAGCTACACCGGGGAGGACGCGGCTGAGTTTCACGTGCACGGCGGGGCCGCTGTGGTCACCGCCCTCATCTCCGCCCTCCACGCCTTGGGCCTGCGCCTGGCCGAGCCCGGCGAGTTCACCCGCCGCGCGTTCGAGAACGGAAAACTGGACCTGGCCCAGGCCGAGGGCGTCGCCGACCTCATCGAGGCCGAGACAGAGGCCCAGCGACGCCAGGCCCTGGAACAGCTGGGCGGGCGGCTGTCCGACGTCCAGGCCCGCTGGACCGACGCCCTGCTGGAAGCCCTGGCCATGCTAGAGGCCGCGGTCGACTTCCCGGACGAGGAGGTGCCACAGGACGTGGCCGCCCGCGCCCGGCCGGCGCTGGAACGTCTGATCGCCGAGCTCGAAACCGCGACGGCCGACGCCGAACGGGGGGAACGGGTTCGCGAGGGCTATCGTATCGCCCTGATCGGCGCGCCCAACGCCGGCAAGAGCACCCTTCTGAACGCCCTGGTTGGTCGCGACGCCGCCATTGTCACCGCGACGCCCGGGACCACCCGCGACATCATCGAGGTCCCGCTCGTCCTGGCCGGCTACAAGGCGGTCCTGGCCGATACCGCCGGCCTGCGGGAGACCGGGGACGAGATCGAGGCCGAGGGCGTGCGCCGCGCGCGGGCTTGGGCCGCGGCGGCCGATCTGCGGCTCTGGCTCGTGGACGGATCGGACGCCGAGACGGGGGCCGTGCCCATGGAACTGCGGGCGGGCGATCTCTGCCTCATCACAAAACGCGATCTCCCCCACGGCGACGCCGGCGCGTGGGCGGCCGGGCAGGCGAGGCGGCTCGGGCTGTCGATCGCGGAGATCACCGCCAAGGGGCCCGGCGACATCGCCTGGGTCCGCTCAACCTTGGAGGAACGCGTCGTCGAGGCCCTCGCCGGCGCCGAACCCCCCGCCGCCACCCGGTTGCGCCACCAGGAACTCCTTTCCGAGGCCGCCGACCGTCTGCGCACGGCGCTCGGCCAGGACGAACACCTCGAGCTTGCGGCGGAGGACGTCCGTCTCGCCGCGCGGGCCCTGGACCGTATCACCGGCCGCATCGACCCCGAGGATGTCCTGGGCCGCATTTTCTCCACCTTCTGCATCGGCAAGTGACACCCCTGTTCCTCCCTTTCGGAGAAGGGAGAGCGCGAAGCGGTGGAGGGGGTCCTCACCACCCTGGACGAGCCACTAACCTCAATCGCCGCAGGCACTTGTTTCACGTGAAACCCGGACGGCTTTCCCCTATATGCAGCGCCTCATGACCTGGGATGTGATCGTCATTGGGGGAGGGCACGCCGGCTGCGAAGCCGCGGCCGCGTCGGCGCGCTTCGGCGCGCGCACCCTGCTGCTCACCCATAAGCTCGAAACCATCGGCGAGATGAGCTGCAACCCGGCCATTGGCGGCCTGGGCAAGGGCCACCTCGTCCGCGAGATCGACGCCCTGGATGGTCTGATGGGCCGCCTGGCCGACGTCGCCGGCATCCAGTTTCGGATGCTCAACCGCTCCAAGGGCGCCGCCGTCCGCGGACCCCGCAGCCAGATCGACCGCCGCCTTTACCGCGAGGCCATGCAGGCCGAGCTCGCCACCACCCCGAACCTGACCGTCATCGCCGAAGCGGTCGAGGACCTGATTGTCCGCCAAGGCCTCAGCCATGTTGATGTCGAAGGCGTCGTCGGCGCCTCCGGGACCGAATACCGGGCCGGTCGCGTCGTGCTCACGACCGGCACCTTCCTCAAGGGTGTGATCCACCAGGGCGACCAGCGCATCCCCGCCGGCCGCATCGGCGACGCCCCCGCCATCGGCCTCGCCGACCGCCTCTACGCCTCCGGCCTCCAGATGGGCCGCCTCAAGACCGGCACGCCAGCCCGTCTCGACGGCTCCACCATCGCCTGGGATCGCCTGGAGATGCAGGACGCCGACGCCGAGCCGATCCCGTTCTCGTTCCTCACCGACCGGATCACCACGCCCCAGATCCAGTGCGGCATCACCTACACGACCGAAGAAACCCACCGGATCATCGCCGAGCGCCTGACCGAAAGCGCGGTCTATGGCGGTCGCATCTCCGGTCGGGGTCCCCGCTACTGCCCCTCGATCGAGGACAAGGTGGTCCGCTTCCGCGACAAGACCAGCCACCAGATCTTCCTGGAACCCGAGGGCCTCGACGACACGACTGTCTATCCGAATGGCATCTCCACCTCGGTCTCCGCCGAGACCCAGGACCTGTTCCTGCGCACCATCCCGGGCCTGGAACAGGTCGCGGTGAAGCGGCACGGCTACGCGATCGAATACGACTACGTCGATCCGCGCGAGCTCTACCCGACCCTCGAGGTCAAGCGGCTGGGCGGCCTCTACCTCGCCGGCCAGATCAACGGCACCACGGGTTATGAAGAGGCGGGGGCCCAGGGCTTGGTCGCTGGCCTCAACGCCGCCCGCGCCGCCTCCGGCGCCGAGCCGGCCCAGTTCGCCCGCGACGAGGCCTACATCGGCGTCCTGATCGACGACCTCGTGACCCGCGGCGTGACCGAGCCCTACCGCATGTTCACCAGCCGGGCCGAGTTCCGCCTGACGCTCCGCGCCGACAACGCCGACCAGCGCCTTACGGCTCGTGGCGTCGATCTGGGTGTCGTCGGATCCCGCCGCACGGCGGCCTTCACCGCCAAGGCCGCCCAGCTGGCTGACGCCCGCGCCATGGCCCACAGCCTCACCCTCACGCCGGCCGCCGCCGCCAAGGCAGGCCTGCCAGTCAAGGCCGATGGCCAGCGCCGGGATGTGGTTGAACTGCTGGCCTATCCCACCATCGGCTTCGACGACCTCGCCGCCATTTGGCCCCAGATCGCCGCCTGGACCCCCGCCGTCCGCGAGCAGATCGAGATCGACGCCAGCTATGCCGGCTACCTCGACCGCCAGGCGGCCGACGCCGACGCCTTCCGTCGCGACGAGAATCTGCGCCTGCCGGCCGACTTGGACTACGCCGCGATCGGCGGCCTTTCCAACGAGGTCCGCGAGAAGCTGGCCAATGTCCGACCCTTGACCCTCGGCCAGGCGGCGCGGATCGAGGGCGTGACGCCCGGCGCGCTCACGGCCCTGCTGGCCCATGTCCGGCGCCGCGCGGCCTGACGTGGCGGTCACCGACGTTCAATCCTTCGCGCGCGCGACCAAGGCGACCCCCGAACAGATCGCGGAGCTGTCCTGGTTCCTCGAGATGCTCACCGCCGGCAACGCGGTCATGAACCTGGTGGGCCCCGCGACGCTTCCCGACTTCTGGAACCGCCACGCCTGGGACTCCGCCCAGCTTTTCCGCCTGGCCCCGCACGCCGTCACCTGGGCCGACCTCGGCGCTGGCGCCGGTTTCCCCGGCTTGGTGCTGGCGATCCTCGGCAAGGGCCAGGAAGGGTTTCACGTGCATCTCGTCGAGAGCATGGCCAAGCGCTGTCGCTTCCTCTCCCAGGTGGTCGAGGCGCTCGACCTCCCGGCCACGGTCCACAACGAAAGGG
This sequence comes from uncultured Phenylobacterium sp., assembly GCA_964575195.1. Classification (GTDB taxonomy): domain Bacteria; phylum Pseudomonadota; class Alphaproteobacteria; order Caulobacterales; family Caulobacteraceae; genus Phenylobacterium. The sequence goes on along the minus strand of CAZNPJ010000001.1, from coordinate 356,980 downwards.
CGGAGAACCTGTCCCTTCATGTGGACATCGTCACCGCCCGGGCTTGTGCGCCGCTTCACCGCCTGTTGGGGTATGCCCGGCCATACCTGCTGGATGGCGCCCAGGGTCTGTTCCTGAAGGGTCAGGATGTGGTGGCCGACATGTCGGAGGCCGCCAGACATTGGGAATACGAGGCGGATGTCGTACCGTCGCTCAGTGACGAGCGCGGCCGGATCGTGCGTGTGAGGAGGTTGGGACGTGCCCGCAAGGTCTGACCGAGGACTACGCGTGCTGGTCGTCGCCAATCAGAAGGGCGGGGTCGGCAAGACGACGACCGCCATCAACCTCGGCACCGCCCTGGCTGCCGTGGGCGAAAAGGTCCTGCTGATCGACAGCGATCCCCAGGGCAACGCCTCGACGGGCCTCGGCGTCGGCCGCGCCCAGCGCAAGAAGACCCTCTACGACGTGCTGATGGGCGAGCAGCCGCTGATGGACGCGGTGGTGAAGACCACGGTGCCCGGTCTCGACCTGATACCGTCCGATCCGGACCTGTCGGGTGTCGAGCTCGAACTGGGTCAACAGGCGCGACGCTCCTTCAAGCTGCGCGACGCCCTGGCGCCGGCGCGCGAGAACGGGGCCTACACCTACGTCCTCATCGACTGCCCGCCCTCGCTGAACCTGCTGACGGTCAACGCCATGGCCGCGGCCGACGCCGTGCTGGTGCCGCTGCAATGCGAGTTCTTCGCCCTGGAGGGCCTGACCCAGCTGATGCGCACCATCGACCTCGTGCGTGGCAGCCTCAATCCCGCCCTCGAACTACAAGGGGTGGTGTTGACCATGTATGACAGACGCAACTCCTTGTCGGAGCAGGTGGCCAGCGATGTCCGCAGCCACTTCGGCGAGGCGGTCTATCAGACGGTGATCCCCCGCAATGTCCGGGTCTCCGAGGCGCCGTCCTTCGGCAAGCCGGTGCTGGTCTACGATCTCAAGTGCTCGGGCAGTCAGGCCTATCTGAAACTGGCTCGGGAAGTGGTGCTGCGCGAACGCCGGCGCCGGACGCAACAACTGGAACTGAGCTGATGGCGGAGAACCGCAGAGGATTGGGCCGCGGGCTGTCGGCGCTGTTGGGCGAGGCCGAGGAGATCGCGCACGCGTCGGACCCGGCCGCCGGTGTCCGCGACATCCCGATCGAGCTGATCCACCGCAACGCCGCCCAGCCGCGTCAGACCTTCGACGAGGCCGAACTGGCCGAGCTGGAGGCCTCGATCCGCGACAAGGGCGTCCTCCAGCCGATCCTGGTCCGACCGTCCCCGTCGCGCGATGGCGAATTCGAGATCGTCGCCGGCGAACGCCGCTGGCGCGCGGCCCAGCGGGCGGGGCTGACCGCGATCCCGGCGCTGGTGCGCACCCTGGGCGACCTCGAGGCGTTCGAGATCGCCATCATCGAAAACATCCAGCGCGCGGACCTCAACTCGATCGAAGAGGCCCGCGCCTACGCCTCGCTGATGGGCCAACTGGGCGTCACCCAGGAGGAGGCGGCCAAGCGGCTGGGCAAGTCACGCAGTCACGTGGCCAACACCATGCGCCTCCTGCAGCTGCCGCCGGGGGTGCAGGATCACCTGATCGCCAAGCGCCTGACGGCCGGCCACGCCCGCGCCTTGCTCACCGCCGAGAACGCCGAGGCGTTGGCCGACAAGATCGTCGCCGAAGGCCTGTCGGTCCGCGACACCGAAGCGCTCACCCGTGAGAAGGCGGTCGCGCCCAAGAAGACCTCCGGGCCGCGCCGATCCAAGGACGCCGACACGGCCTCTCTGGAAGTCGATCTCGAGGACGCGCTGGGCATGAGCGTCGACATCACCGACCGTGGCGGCGCAGGCACGGTGAGCATCAAGTATGCCAACCTCGAGCAGCTCGACGAGATCTGCCGCCGCCTGATGCGGCGCTAGCGGTCTAAAGTCCCAGGCGCCGGGCGCGGCCGGCGACGGTCAGCGCCAGCCGCTCGGCAAGCAGACGATCGGGAGAGCCGGCCGTTTTGCAGGCGCGGTCGGCGTTGAGGATCTCGGGCTGAATCCGGTCCAGCTCTTCCAGGGTCCAGGTGCGGGCCTGGCGCAGGAACTCCCGCTCCTGTTTCCAGAACACGCCCGAGGCCTTGGCGGCCTCCTGCAGGCCGGCGCCGTTTTTGGCGAGTGTCAGGGTTCGGCGCAGCTTCGCCAGATGCATCCCGATGGCGCGCACGGCCGCAGGACCAGCCTCACCCTCCTGGGCTGCGCGTCGAAGCCCCGCCTGAGCCTCGCCCAACCGGCCGCCAAAAGCGTCGGCGGCGGCGTCGAACAGCGAGGACTCCGGCTCCACGCCCAGAAACGGTTCAAGATCCGCCGGCGTGGCGGTCACCCCGCTGCCCGGGCCTAGGTAGAGCGCCAGGCGTTCGATCTCCTGACGCGCCACGCCCCGCTCCTTGGGCAGGCGCGCGACGAACACCTGCAGCGCGTCGGAGTTCAGCGACACGCCGTCCTTGGCCAACAGGTCCCGCACCAGCCGCGCGACATCCCCAGGCTCGTCCTCGTAGCAGGGGATGGCGGCGGCGGCGGCAGCCTTCTCCGCCGCCTTTCGCAGCGCGGAATCGCGGCCCAGGTTTCCCGCCTCGATCAGGAAGAAGGCGTCGGGATTGAGCTCGCCCTTGGCGTGACGATCCAGGGCCTCCGCTGCGAGCTTGTCGGCCGCGGGTTTCTCAGCCGTGAGCCGCAGACGCACCAGGCGGCGGCCGCCCATCAAGGACTGGGCCGCCAGTTCGCCCTCCAGGCGCCCACCGTCGTCCGCCAGGTCCTGCTCCGTCAGCAGGGCGACGTCGAAGGGATCGTCAGGATTTGGAACCAGCTTCGCGGCCAGCTGGTGGCCCCGATCGCGCACCACGCCCACGTCGCGACCGTAGATCAGGGCGACGCGGATCGCCGGATCGGGCTTGCCGAGGAAGCGCTCGATATCCGGACGCTTGCCGAGGATCACTTGGTCGAGGCCACCTTCGCGCCATTGGCGAGCCAGACCGCCAGTTCAACTTCGATCCGCCGCGCGGCCTCGTCGGCGGCCCGGTCCTGGGCATCCTGCTGGGCCGCGATGGACGCGTACGGCTGATCGGCGCTGTCGTAGGTGAGCTCGACGCGGACCTGCCCGCGCTTGGCGACGGCCTGGGTCTTGATCTCCCGGAGCACATAGCTCGCCGTCAGCACATATTCGTAGCGCGTGGCGACGTTGTCGATCCGCACCCCACGCGGATAGCGCGCCTCGCCGATGCTCAGGTCCATGGCGTAGGTCGGCGTGACCCCATGATCCTTGGCGAAGGAGTCGTCCAGGTGCTGGCGCATCAGGTAGCCGGTGCGCCCGTTCGGCGCCTGAACCTGGATGGCGGCCAGATTTCGCACCACCTCGGGCTGAGCGTACAACGGCTGGAAGCCGGCGCAGCCGCTCAAGGCGAAGGTGGAAACCAGGGCGAGGGCGAGGAACCGGCTCATGCGGCCACGATATTCACGATCCGGTCCTTGACCACAATGATCTTGCGGATCGTCAGGCCTTCCAGGCGTTGCGCGATCTCCGGATCGGCCTTCAGGATCGCCTCGACCTCGGCCTGTTCGGCCCCGGCGGGCGCGGTGATCTCGCCGCGCCGCTTGCCGTTCACCTGGACGGGCAGGACCTTTACGGAATCCTCGGTCAGCGCCGGGTCGAAGGCGGGCCATTCGGCTTCCACGACCATGCCGACCCCGCCGATCCGCTCCCAGCACGCTTCGGCCAAGTGTGGCGTGAACGGAGCGATCAGTCGGGCGAAGGCCGACAGGGCTTCCTGTCGCGCCGCCAGAACCGCCGGCGACGCTGTCGTGACGGGGTTGGCTTTCAACAGATTCAGGAACTCGTACAGGCGCGCGATCCCCGCGTTGAAGCGGAAGGTGTCGATGGCCTCGGTCACCTGCTTCACCAGCTTGTGGGTGGCGCGACGCAGATCCGCGTCGGGCTCGGCCGTGGAGACCTCGGCCGGCTGGCTGTCGAACTCGTCCCAGACGCGGTTCACGAAGCGCCAGGAGCCCTGCACGCCGCCGGACGTCCACTGCACATCTCGCTCGGCCGGGCTGTCGCTCAGCACGAACAGGCGCGCAGCATCGACGCCATAGACGTCGAAGATTTCCTCCGGCGCGACGGTGTTCTTCTTGGACTTCGACATCTTCTCGATGTCGCCGATGGTGACCGGCTCGCCGCCGTCGATGAGGACCGCGCGGCGTGTGGCGCCCTCGGCGATCACCTCGACCTGGCCCGGCTCGACCCAGTCGCCGTTCTGGCGACGATAGGTTTCGTGGGTGACCATGCCTTGCGTGAACAGGCCGGCGAACGGCTCGCGCACGCTCAGCTGGCCGTCGTCGGCCAGGGCCTTGGTGACGAAGCGGGCGTACAGCAGATGCAAGACCGCGTGCTCGATGCCGCCGATGTACTGGTCGACCGGCAGCCAATAATCCGCCGCGGCCTTGTCGATCGGCTCCGCCGCGTCGGGATTGGCGAAGCGAGCAAAGTACCAGGAGCTGTCCACGAACGTGTCCAGCGTGTCGGTCTCACGGGTCGCCGGTCCGCCGCAGGTGGGGCAGGTGGTGTGCTTCCACGTCGGGTGCCGTTCCAGGGCGTTGCCCGACTTGCCGAACTCGATGTCGACCGGATGGGTGACCGGCAGCTGATCCTTGGGCAGGGGTACGACCCCGTGCGTCGGGCAGTGGACCACCGGGATTGGACAGCCCCAGGCGCGCTGGCGCGAGACGCCCCAGTCGCGCAGGCGGAATACGGTCGCGCCCTCACCGTCGCCGGCGGCCTCGATGCGGTCGATCACCGCGGCTTTGGCGGCCTCGATCTCCAGGCCGTCCAGGAACGCGGAATTGTAGATCGTGCCGGGACCGACATAGGCCTCGGTCCCCACCTGGAAGGTCGCGGGATCCTCGCCGGGGGGCAGGACCACCGGCTTCACGGGCTGACCATACTTGCGGGCGAAGTCCAGGTCGCGCTGGTCATGGGCGGGGCAGGCGAAGATGGCGCCCGTGCCGTAGTCCATCAGGATGAAGTTCGCGATCCAGACCGGCAGCTCCCAGTTCGGATCGAACGGGTGCTTCACGCGCAGGCCGGTGTCGTAGCCGGTCTTCTCGGCGGTATCGATCTCGGCCTGGGTCGCCGCGCCCTTACGGCATTCCTCGATATAGGCGGCCGCCTTTGGGTCTTTGGCCGCGATTTCGGCGGCCAGCGGGTGATCTGCGGCGATGCCGACGAAGCTGGCGCCGAACAGGGTGTCCGGGCGGGTCGTGTACACCTCCAGCCCGTCAGTGCGGGCAGGGTCGGCGAAATGGAACTTGAACTTCAGGCCCTTGGACCGGCCGATCCAGTTCTCCTGCATCACCCGGACTTTCTCGGGCCAGCGATCCAGGGTCTGCAGATCGTCGGTCAGCTGATCGGCGTAGTCGGTGATCCGCATGGACCACTGGTTCAGCTTACGCTTCTCCACCACCGCGCCCGAGCGCCAGCCACGGCCGTCGACGACCTGTTCGTTGGCCAGGACGGTCTGGTCCACCGGATCCCAGTTGACGACGCTTTCCTTGCGATAGACCAGGCCCCGCTGGAACAGGTCCAGGAACCAGGCCTGCTGCTTGCCGTAGTAGGCCGCGTCGCAGGTGGCGAACTCCCGCGACCAGTCGATCGACAGGCCCAGTTCCTTCAGCTCGGACCGCATCCGGGCGATGTTCTCGTAGGTCCAGGCCTTGGGATCGACCCCCCGCTCCATGGCGGCGTTCTCGGCCGGCAGGCCGAAGGCGTCCCAGCCCATGGGATGCAGAACCGCGAAACCGCGGGCGCGCTTGAAGCGGGCGATGACGTCGCCCATCGCATAGTTGCGCACATGGCCCATGTGCAGACGTCCCGACGGGTACGGGAACATCTCCAGCACATAGTATTTGGGCTTGGTGGGATCGATGACCGCGCGGAAGCTGTCGGCGTCGGTCCAGGCCTGACGCCACTTCGGCTCGGTCTCTTTGGGATTATATCGTTTCGTCTGGGGGGCCATGACGGGGCCTTTGGACTGGAGTTGGACTTCCGGTCAACGGCCTAGCAAGCGTCGCGGCGCGTCGACTGACGAACGGGTCTCCCGAAGGAGCCGCCGGCTCGCGCCGGCGGTGGGGCGGATCAGCCCTTGATGTTCGAAAGTCGAAGCTGGCGCGCCCGGGTCAGGATCGAGTTCTCGATGTCCGTTTCCGTCTGGCCGGCGGTCGGCGCGTCAACCCAGGCGCCGGACGCATCGCGGGTCTGCTTGAAGACCGCGACGTTCAGACCGTCGGCGCGCAGCCGCGAATCCAGGATGTAGACGGTGCACTTGAACCGCTCGCCCGGACGTTCCGGGTTGCTGTACCAGTCGGTGACGATAACGCCGCCGTAGGGGTCCGCCGATTGCAGCGGCATGAAGGACAAGGTGTCCAGCGTGGCGCGCCACAGATAGCCGTTCACGCCAATCGCCGCGGCGTTGTCGCCCGACGTGACCTTGGCGGACTTGCCGCCGCCGAAAGGATTCGGAACGCTGCCGCATGCGGACAGGCTGACGGCGCTGAGCGCCGCTGCCACGATCATCAAGCCACGCATCCGGTTACCGCGCACAAACGGCATGTGTATCCGTCTCCAAAATATTCCGTAGCGCGAGCGCCACGGCGCCGCCCCGCGCCGGGCGCCTCTATAACAAGGCCGAGTCCGTCGCCAAACAGGAATCGCGTGGCCCTGCCGCCACACCAGACAGGCAACTTGTCCTGAAGTGAACCCCGTGGCGGTGAGTCCCGTTGACCCGAAAACATCGCGGCCCTTAATGCGATGGCAATCGCGAAGCTGTTCCCTCGGGCGCAGGTCGCCTTTGCAGACCGTTGGGACCCTAAGGTAGTCATGTCCAAGCGCCGTATGAGCGTCGTGATTGTTGCAGCTTCGCTGATCGGCGTTGCTGGCGGCGTCGCGCATGCGGCCGACAAGGCGCCTGCCAAGCCCATGGACTTCACGGTGAAGTCCGAGCCGATGACGGTCGCCCCGAACCCGGGCCGTAACGTCAAGCTCGACGCTTCCAAGGGCCGTTTTGGGTTCACCGTCGATATCCAGCAGCCCGACGGTCGCCCTGGTACGCCGAACGACGTCTCGGCCGGCGCCTATTTCCGCATCACGCCGTCGGTGCGTGTCGGCGGCTCGGTGGCGCTGGGCGATCAGGATCTGACCCCGCGCCGCAACGCGGCCCGTCCCGCCGACCAGCCGAAGGTGCGGCTGGAGTCCTCCTTTAAGTTCTAAGGCCCTCGACGGCCGCCAATCCGATAACGCCCGTGTCGCGCAGACGCCGGGCGGTTTTTGCGTTGACCCCACCCAAGGCGTAGATCGGCCGTCTTGCAGCTCGAACCAGGGCGGCCAACCGGATCGGCCCCAGAGCCCGACCGGCGGAGGCGCTGTTCGAGGGAAACGCCACCGAAACGACGACAGCGTCGGCGCGGCTGGAACGGGCCGCCGCGAGCGAGTGCGCGGCCGAGGTCACGATCCAGCCAGGATGCGCGCGCCGCACCGCGCGCGCGCGATGGGCCTCAGCCTCGGGCAGATGGATCCCGTGCGCGCCGATCCTCGCCGCCAGGTCCACATCTCGACCAATGAGAAGCTTCAGCCGGCGGTCCTGCGCGATCGTCGCCAAGCGCCGCGCGCGGACCTCGGCGTCCGGGGCGCCGAAATGGCGGTAGACGATCGCGCTGCCCGGCGGCAGTTGCAGCGCAACGGCCTCGGGATCGGGCGTCCGCGCCGGGTCCGTGAAGAACAGCAACGCGGGCAGGGTCTTCCGCAGGCGTCGCCGCGCCGGTAAGAGCGCCGCAGTCCGCCGCAAGGTCCAGAACCCCGAAATGTCCATCGCTCCCGACGCCTATGCCGATGTGTTGGCCCGGATCGCCCGCGCCGCGCAAGCGGTCGGACGTGCGCCGACGGACGTGACGCTGGTGGCGGTGTCCAAGCAGCAGCCCTGGGACGCCATCGAACCCGTGCTGGAGGCCGGCCAACGCGTCTTCGGTGAAAACCGGGTCCAGGACGCAATGGCCCGGTGGGAGAACCGCGCCGAGGGCCTGACGCTGCACCTGATCGGCCCGCTGCAGACCAACAAGGCCAAGGAGGCCGTCGCCTTCTTCGATGTCGTCGAGACCGTGGATCGCGAGAAGCTGGCGCGGGTGTTGGCCGAGGAAATTCAGCGGCAGGGTCGCAGCCCCCGCCTCTATGTGCAGGTGAACACCGGCGAGGAGGGGCAGAAGGCGGGCGTCATTCCGGCCGAGGCCGACGCGTTCATCGCCGCATGCCGGACGACCTATGGCCTGCAGCTCGAGGGCTTGATGTGCATTCCGCCCGCCGACGAGCCCGCAGGCCCGCACTTCGCCCTGTTGCGCCAGATCGCGGCGCGCAACGGCCTCAGCAAGCTGTCGATGGGCATGAGCGGCGATTTCGAGACCGCCATACGCTTCGGCGCTACCAGCGTGCGCGTCGGTTCGGCGGTGTTCGGCGCACGGGACGCCTAGCCGCGGATCTCGATCGCGTCCCCGGGGCGGGCGACGTCCAGCAGTTCCTCAAGATCGCCGCGCATCACCGCGACGCAGCCTTCGGTGGGCGGATAGCCCGGACGGCAGATGTGCAGGAAGATCGCTGAGCCCAGGCCGGGGATGGGCGGATCGTCGTTGTGGCCCAGGATCACGACAATGTCATAGACCGCTTCCTCGCGCCAAAGCCGCTCGGCGCTGGCGGGGTAGGGCAGCTTGACGTGCCGATTGTACTGCGGGTCCGCCGGATCGTCGCACCAGCCGTCGTCCTCGGCCATCGCCCTGACCCGCAGCTCGCAGGCGGGCGGCGGTCCGCGGTCGGGGCGGTAGAACACCTCGCGGATGGGCCAGACGCCAGCTGGCGACGCGCCGTCGCCCTCCCGCTTGTCCGGCGCCGGGATCACACCCGCGGGTCCAAGCGCACAGCGCACCTTGCGCCCGCCGATGTCCAGCCAGCCGTCTGACGTCGCGACGAAGATCACTGAAACCTCGAAACTCTTTGCGGCGGACCGTGCACATGGTGTTTGTTGCCGCTCATGGCTCAACGCAAGACTCTCCTCATCGTCGATGACGACCAGGACCTTCGCGGGGCGATCGCCGAACAGCTGCAGGCCGAGGCCTTCGACACCGTCGAGGCCGAGACCGCCGGCGACGGGATCCGCCAGGCGCGGGAGGCCAAGCCCGATCTCATCCTGCTGGACGTCGATCTGCCCGACATGGATGGCCGGCTGGCCTGCAAACGGATGCGGGAAGATGGCGTCACCACCCCGGTGATCATGCTGACCGCCGCGGCGACCGACGACGACACGGTCCTGGGGCTGGAAAGCGGGGCGAACGACTATGTGACGAAGCCCTACAAGTTCGCCGTGCTGCTGGCCCGCATCCGCGCTCAGCTTCGCGACTACGAGCACTCCGAGGGCGCGGTCTTCCGGCTTGGCGCCTATGAGTTCCGGCCCGCGGCGAAGCTGCTGGTGGATGACAAGGCCAAGAAGATCCGCCTGACCGAGAAAGAGACCAACATCCTCAAGTACCTCTACCGGGCCGGCGAGAAGGCTGTGTCGCGCGAGGAGCTGCTGGCCGAGGTGTGGGGCTACAACGCCGGCGTCACCACCCACACGCTGGAAACCCACGTCTATCGCCTGCGGCAGAAGATCGAGCCCGATCCCGCCAACGCCCGCCTGCTGCTGACCGAGCAGGGCGGGTACAAGCTGGCGCCCTAGAGGGCCAGGTCGGCGCTGACCGGCGCGTGGTCGCTGGGGCGTTCCCAGGCCCGGACGTCATCGTGGATGCGGCCGGCGGGTGCGCCAGTGGCATAGGCGGCGTCCCTGAGGCCGGGCGTCACCAGGATGTGGTCGAGGCGAAGGCCACGGTTGGACTGACGAAAGTCTGCGGCGCGGTAGCTCCACCAGGACGCCAGCTTTTCAGGCTCGGGCGTGGCCTCGCGCAGCAGGTCGATGAAGCCCAGCGATCCCTGAAGGTTGCGGAAGGCCTCGATCTCCACCGGCGTGTGGCTGACGATCTTCGACATGTATTTATGGTTCCAGACGTCGAACTCGCCGGGCGCCACGTTCAGGTCGCCGACGATGGCCAGCGGGGCCTTGGGGTCGCGCTTGCGCAGTTCGGCGGTCAGCGTCTCGTAGAAGTCCAGTTTGTGATCGAACTTGGGGTTCAGTTCGCGGTCCGGCACGTCCCCGCCGGCGGGGATGTAGAAGTTATGGACCTCAACGCCTGCGATCGTCCCGCCCACGCAACGGGCGTGCTTCTCGCGGCAGACCTCCAGAGGCGGGGCGTCCTCGATCGGATATCGTGAGGCGATGGCGACGCCGTGCCAGCCCTTCTGGCCCGCGATCTTGAGATACGGCAGCCCCATTTCGCGAAAGGCGTCGGCCGGGAACTCGCCCGCCTGGCACTTGATCTCCTGCATGCACAGGACGTCCGGGGCCTGTTCGGCCACGAAGCGCGCGGCCTGCTCCGCTCGAAGGCGGACCGAATTGACGTTCCAGGTACAGAGTCGCAGTCGCATCCGGGCCTTCTAGACGAAAGAAAGCCCGGGCGCATGGCGTGCGCCCGGGCTGTAAGAGTTGTCTCTCATGCCGCCGCCGGGAGGGGATAGAGTCCGGCACGGGTTCGATGACACGACCGGCGCGCCATCGACGTAGTGATAATATCGCCACACTATGACAGAATGTCAAAGGTCTTTCGCGGCAGAGCTTGCGTGTGTCGATTTGAGCACACCCCTAGCGTCACCCTAGACCTTTCCGCGGCCCAGGTTCTTCGGCCGCGGGTCCTTCAGCACGAACAATGAGCGGTCCAGACCCGTGGCGCGCTCCAGACCGACCAGCTCCACCCGCGTGGGGCGGTTTTGGGCGTCGGTGACGGTCCAGCCCGCCAGCGCCAGGGGCGCGTCGGTGAAGCTGAGCGTGATCGTGCCTGAGGTCTGCTTCTTGCCGTCGCGGGCGGTGATCGAAAAGCCGTCGGCCAGGCGCGCGACGCGCGTGATCGTCACGCCCTTGTCCAGCCGGATCGTCTTGGCCAGGAACAGCGAAAGGGGCGTCACACCCAGCGGGTATTGATCGAACGTCTTGAGCCGCTTGTCCTGCACGGAGACGACACCGCCGTCCGAGACGACCAGCAGGCCCGAAGGCGCATCATAGGCAAATCGCGCCTTGCCGGGACGCTTCAGGAAGAGCTGACCCGTCGTCGCGCGGCCGCGTCCGTCGGTCTGGACGAACCGCGCCTTGGCCTCGGTCAAGCCTTCGAGATAAGCGACCGCACGGTCCACCAACGCCTGGTCCGCCGGGGCGAGCGGGGTCTGGGCGAAGGCGGGGCCGGCGAAGGGCGCTGCGGCCAGGGCGAGCGTCATGCGGCGTCGGGTCAGGGTCATGGCGGGCTTCATTTGGGGTTCGCTACCCTACGGCGTGGGCTGGATTAGGGCGTAGCGCAACGTCCGGACGTTCGGCGAGGTTCCTAGAAACGGCGCGAGCTGCTCGGGGTGAGGACCAGGGCGCGGTCATCCGGCGCGCCGATCCCGCCGGGGCACGCTGCGGGCGCATATTTGAGGTCGTAGCAGAGGCGCACTTCGCTCAGGCGGCCGGTGGGATCGGTGGCCACGAAGATGGCGTCCGCGGGCAGCCACCGGTTCTTCGCCGTGAAGGCCCGCCGCAGTTGGCCGGCGGTGAGGCTCGGTATCGCCTCGATCCGCGGCAGCCTGACCCGATCGTAGAGCCGCGCGGCGTCGCGGAAATAGGCCCTAGGCGTGTCCCAGCCGCAGGACCCGTGAGCCTGCCACTCGTGCTGCAGCAGGGCCGCCGAGGGCGTGCGGCAATACATTTCACGCACTGTCGCCGCGTCGATCGTCCCCACTGGCCGGCAGTTGCGCGGATAGGGCGGCGCCTTGCCGTTTGGCCACAGGCCGTGGAGCGCGAAGCCCTGCGGGTGAGGCTCGGGGTCCAGCGGCGGCGTCGTCGCCTTAGTCTGACCGTTGATCCGCCGCCAGTCCGGCGTCCAGCTGATGGCCAGCAGGTAGTAGGCGGTGGTGACGCCGGTCACGATCTCGTTCGGCGGCACGTCTTCGACGGGCGCGGGCCGAAGGTCCGACGGCGACCGGCAGACGGACGCAGCGGTCGCTGGCGTGGCGAGGATAGCGGCGGCAAGCAGGGGCAGGGCGAAACGCATGGTGGCATAGAGCCAGACGCGCCAGCCGGCGCAATCGTCTAAAGTGGCCCCATGAGCATCATCGAGGATCTCGAGCGTCGCATGGCGCAGGCGGCGGAGGCCGGCGACTTCGAAACCGCCGCCACCCTGCGTGACGCCATCGCCCGCATCCGCTCCGGCGACACCAATCTGGTGGAGCAGCGGCCCGGTCGCATGGGCCTGGGCTCAAGCCAGGAGCGCTACGTGCCCGACCCGGCGAAGCCGCTGCCCAAGAAGCCTGACCCGATGACCAAGGGCCACAAGCCGGGCGGTCGACGCGCGCGCTAGGGCGCCGCGCTGACCAGGATCTCGCGTTTGCCCGCGTGGTTGGCGGGGCCGACGACGCCCTCCTGCTCCATCCGTTCGATAAGCGAGGCGGCGCGGTTGTAGCCGATCTGCAGCCGGCGCTGGATGTAGCTGGTGGAGGCCTTGCCGTCGCGGGTGACCACGGCCACGGCGCGGTCGTAGAGGTCGTTGCTCTCGCTCTCGCCGCCGAAGCCGAGATCGCCCTCCTCCGCGTCGTCGTCGCCCCCGGCAGTGACTTCCTCGAGATAGCTGGGCGTGCCCTGGTCACGCAGGAACTTGGCCACCGCCTCGACCTCGCCGTCGGACACGAACGGCCCGTGCAGGCGGGTGATGCGGCCGCCACCGGCCATGTAGAGCATGTCCCCCTGCCCCAGCAGCTGCTCGGCGCCCTGCTCGCCCAGGATGGTGCGGCTGTCGATCTTCGAGGTGACCTGGAAGCTGATCCGGGTCGGGAAGTTCGCCTTGATGGTGCCTGTGATGACGTCCACCGACGGGCGCTGGGTCGCCATGATCAGGTGGATGCCGGCGGCGCGCGCCATCTGGGCCAGCCGCTGGACGGCGCCTTCGATGTCCTTGCCGGCCACCATCATCAGGTCGGCGACCTCGTCGATGATCACGACCAGATAGGGCATCGGCTCGGGCCGGATCTTCTCGCTCTCGTAGGTCGCGCGACCGCCTTCGTCGAACCCGGTCTGAACCGTGCGCTCGAAGTGTTCGCCCTTGGCCAAGGCCTCGCGGGCGCGCTCGTTGTAAGACGCCACGTTGCGGACGCCGATCTTCGACATCCGGCGATAGCGGTCCTCCATCTCGCGGACGGTCCACTTGAGCGCGACGATGGCCTTCTTCGGATCCGTCACCACCGGCGCCAGCAGGTGCGGGATGCCGTCGTAGACGCTGAGTTCCAGCATCTTCGGGTCGATCATGATCAGCCGGCACTGCTCAGGCGGCAGGCGGTAGAGGATCGACAGGATCATGGCGTTGACGCCCACCGACTTGCCCGAGCCGGTGGTCCCGGCGATCAGCAGGTGCGGCATCTTCGCCAGGTCGGCGATGTAGGGCTCGCCGCCGATGGTCTCGCCCAGCACGACCGGCAGCGACTGGCCGCCGCGTTCGTATTCGGCCGATCCCAGCATGTCGCGCAGATAGACCGTCTCGCGGCGCTGGTTGGGCAGTTCGATCCCGATGGCGTTGCGTCCCGGCACCACCGACACGCGGGCCGAGGCGACGCTCATGGAGCGGGCGATATCATCCGACAGGGCCACGACCCGGGCCGATTTCACACCAGCGGCGGGGACCAGTTCATAGAGGGTGACCACGGGGCCCGGCCGGATTTGGTCCACTTGGCCGCGGACGCCGAACTCGGCCAGCACGCTGACCAGCAATTGGGCGTTCTGGCGGAGCGCCCCCTCGTCGTACTGGGCGGCGCGGGCGGGCGCCTTGGTGAGCATCGACAGTTCCGGCAGCTTGAAACCGCCATCCTGTGCGAAGGAGAAGGTGGCCTGGGCTTCCTTCTGCTCGCGGGCGCTTTCCTTCGGCGCGGGCTTCGGCGCCTTGACCTGCAGGACCGGCCCGTCCTCGGCGAAGGGTGGCGGCTCGGGCGTGACGGTGTCCGCCACGGGCTCCGGCGCCACGGCCTTGGCGCGCCGGGCGACCTTGGCGGCTCCCGTGGGCTCGGGCTGGGCCGCCTTCAGCTTGGGCTTGGGCGCCAGGGCATGGGCGAGGCTGTCCGCCAAGCCCCTGAAATCGACGCGTGAAAGACCCAGCCCGTAGCCATAGGCCACGACGCCGGAAACCAGCAGGACCGTTCCGGCGATCGCGGTTCCGAACCCCAGGCGCGCATAGGCGATCAGACCGGCGAAGCCGCCCAGCAGCGCATCGCCCCAGAAGCCGCCTAGACCCTTGGCCAGGGGCCAGCCCGCGGGGATCGGCGCCCAGGCCAGGGCTCCGGCCAGCGCCAGGACGCCCAGGGTCCCGATGGCGGCGCGCAGGCGCAACCGCCCACGGCTAAGATCCGGTTCGGGATCGGTCACGCGGGCCAGGCCGCAGGTCACGAGCAGCAGCGCCGCGAGCCCCGCGGTGACGCCCAGCGACTGCACCCCGATGTCCGCCAGCACCGCGCCGCCGCCGCCGAGGGCGTTGAGCGGCTCCGTCGGTCCGGCGGCGTTCAGGCTGGGATCGGCGGCGCTGTAGGTGGCGAAGGCCACGGCCAGGGCGGCCCCGAACGCCGCGGTCACCCCGCCGCGCAGCCGCGCGGTCGCGGGGTGGTTCCAAGTCAGCCTGGCGATGTGGAGCGCGAGCTCTCCGCCGGTTTTCCGCGCCGCCCGCGCCATCGTCCAAAGCTCTCCGAAACGAGTCGTTCGCCCCTGTTTGGGCCGGGGACCGTTAATCGCGCGTTTACCGTGATTGAACCGGTGCGCGATCAGCCTTTCGTGCGGCGCGTGACCGCACTAGTTTGCGGCTATGAACTGGTCCATGCCCCGCCCCGTGCTGCAGGTCGTCGCCACCGCCCTGGTCGCGGCGTGTCTCGGGGCGTTTGCGCTGGGGGCGATCACCGCGCCGGCGCGAAGCCGACTGCCCGGCGAACGGCTGGACGGCGCGACGGGCCAGGTCATCGAGGCGCAAGACGCCACTCCGCTCACGGATGAACGGCTGGTGGGCGCGACCCAGGACAAGGAAGAGCTGACGCCCGAGGAACAGGCCGCCCTCGACGCTGAGAAGAAAGCCAAGGCGGACGCCGCCGCCCTGGCCAAGGCCGAGGCGGAAAAGGGCGCGCCGGCCGGACCGGAATCCGCGCCGGCGGCCGCGCCACCCGCTCCAGCGGCCGCGACGGAAGCCGCCCCGGCCCCGCCGCCGCCCAAGGTGGAAGAGCCGCCCTTCTAGACCCCGTTGGCCTTGAAGAACGCCAACATCCGGGCCCACGCCGCCTCGGCCGCCTCCTTGTTGTAGGACGGGCGGTAGTCGGCGTGGAAACCGTGTTGCGCGCCGGGATAGACGACAATGTCGCTGGCGGTCTTGCCGGCCGCCTTCAGGGCCGCCTTCATCTTGTCGACGTCGGTCAGCGGGATGCCGCTGTCCTTCTCGGCGTAGAGACCCAAGACCGGCGCCTTGAGGTCGGCCACGACATCGATCGGGTTCTTGTTGGCGGGATCGGGCGACATGCCGCTGCTGATCCGGCCGTACCAGGCGACCCCGGCCTTGAGGTCCGGGCGACGCGCCACCGTCTCCCAGACGACCGCCCCGCCCCAGCAGAAGCCGGTGATGGCCATGCGCTTGGTGTCGGCCCAGGGCTGGGCCTTGAGGTAGGTGATCGCCGCGTCGATATCGCCGGCCACCTGAGCGTCGCTGGCGGTGGCGACGATCTTCATGATCGCTGGAAAGTCCGTCATCGTGGACGGATCGCCCGCGCGGACGAAAAAGTCGGGCGCGATCACCACATAGCCGGCCTTGGCCAGGCGGCGGGCGGTGTCGCGGATGTACTCGTGCAGGCCGAAGATCTCCGAGATCAGCACCACGACCGGGTGTTTCCCGCCCTTGGTCGGCCGGGCGATGAAGGCGGGGATTTCACGGTCGGGCGCTTTAATTTGCACCTCGCTCTGCACAAGGTTGACGCCATCGGTCTTGATCGGCTCGGCCTGGGCCGACCACGCTGCGAGCGCATAGCCGCCGGTCAGGGCCAGGGTCAGGCCCCGTCGCGACAGATGGACGTCTTCCGGGCGCGTGCCGTCCGGGCGGGTGAGCGTGACCATGGAGCGTTTCCTTCTGCGACATTTGGCGTGAGGGTAGGAGCGGAACCCACAGCTCCGGCCCGCGTCAACCGTCCATGACCTTCCCCCGTGCAAAACCGTTCGCCACACGTGTCCTGACGCCGGGCGAACGGGCGCTGGCCGCGGAGATGTTCGGCGCCGCGCTGGACGCAGCCCGGATCCGGCTGCTGGCGATCCCCGCCTGGAACCGCGCTTTCGTCGCCGGACCGCGCTGGATCGTCTGGCCCGCCGCGACCCTGCCCTCGGACTTCGCCGCCCCGGAGGTTCCGGTCGGACTCCAGGCCGTCTTCGTCCACGAACTGACGCACGTCTGGCAGGCCCAACGCGGCGTCTCGCTGATTTTGGGGAAGATCAAAGCGGGGGACAGCCCGGCGTCGTACGCCTACGACCTTCTGGGCGATCGGACCTTCGCGGCGATGAACATCGAGCAGCAGGCCATGGTGGTGGAGCACGCGTTCCTCGCGGCCCGGGGCGCTGATACGCCGCATCCGCCGGCGCTCTACGCCGAGGCCAGCGCCCATTGGCGGCAAGCGTGACCGATGCCCTTGATCCGATTAGGGGCTTTCGCTCTTGCAGCCCCGGCAATTTCCCCCATATCGGCACTCGACACCGGCTTCCGCGAACGGAAAGCGGCCGCCGGCGGAGCGACAATCGAACCGGGGGCGTCGCAATTGCCCGGGCGCTTGACTAGAAGGCCCAACCGCGACGTTCGCCAAACAAGGAGCGAGTAGACCAAGGCTATGAGCAGGATCATCGGCATCGACCTCGGCACGACCAATTCGTGCGTGGCCATCATGGACGGCAAGACGCCCAAAGTGATCGAGAACGCCGAAGGCGCGCGGACCACCCCCTCGGTCGTGGCCTTCATGGACGACGGCGAGAAGCTGGTCGGTCAGCCGGCGAAGCGCCAGGCTGTGACCAACCCCACCAACACGCTCTTCGCCATCAAGCGGCTGATCGGCCGGAACTTCGATGACCCCGTGGTCGCGAAGGACAAGGGCATGGTCCCCTATGACATCGTCAAGGGCGCCAACGGCGACGCCTGGGTGCGCGCCCACGGCAAGGACTATTCGCCCCAGCAGGTCTCGGCCTTCATCCTTCAGAAGATGAAGGAAGCCGCCGAGCAGCACCTCGGCGAAAAGGTCGATAAGGCGGTCATCACCGTCCCCGCCTACTTCAACGACGCCCAGCGCCAAGCCACCAAGGACGCCGGCAAGATCGCGGGCCTCGAAGTCCTGCGGATCATCAACGAGCCGACCGCGGCCGCCCTGGCCTATGGCCTGGAGAAGAACGACGGCAAGAAGATCGCCGTCTACGACCTGGGCGGCGGTACGTTCGACGTCTCGGTTCTGGAAATCGGCGACGGCGTGTTCGAGGTGAAGTCGACCAACGGGGACACGTTCCTCGGCGGTGAGGACTTCGACATGCGCATTGTCGACTATCTGGCCGACGAGTTCAAAAAAGAGAACAGCGTCGACCTGCGCAAGGACAAGCTGGCCCTGCAGCGCCTTAAGGAAGAGGGCGAAAAGGCCAAGAAGGAACTGTCCTTCACCACCCAGTACGAAGTGAACCTGCCCTTCATCTCGATGAACGCGTCGGGTCCGCTCCACCTGAACATCAAGCTGTCCCGCGCCAAGCTGGAAGCCCTGGTGGAAGACCTGATCAACCGCACGATCGGCCCCTGCGAGCAGGCGCTGAAGGATGCGGGCCTTAAGAAGGGCGACATCGACGAGGTGATCCTGGTCGGCGGCATGACCCGCATGCCCAAGGTCGTCGAGACGGTGAAGGCGTTCTTCGGCCGTGAGCCGCACACGGGCGTGAACCCGGACGAAGTCGTGGCGCTAGGCGCCGCGGTCCAGGCCGGGGTGCTGGGCGGCGAAGTGAAGGATGTCCTGCTGCTCGACGTGACCCCGCTGACGCTGGGCATCGAGACGCTGGGCGGCGTGTTCACCCCGCTGATCGAGCGCAACACGACGATCCCGACCAAGCGCAGCCAGACGTTCTCAACCGCCGACGACAACCAGTCGGCCGTGACGATCCGGGTGTTCCAGGGCGAACGTCCGATGGCGCAGGACAACAAGATGCTGGGCCAGTTCGACCTGGTCGGCATCCCGCCCGCGCCGCGCGGCGTGCCGCAGGTCGAGGTCACGTTCGACATCGACGCCAACGGCATCGTCAACGTCTCGGCCCGGGACAAGGCGACCTCCAAGGAACAGTCGATCCGCATCCAGGCCAACGGCGGCCTCTCGGACGCGGACATCGACGCCATGGTCAAGGAAGCCGAGTCCAACAAGGCCGACGACGAGAAGCGCAAGGCCGCGGTGGAAGCCAAGAACCAGGCCGACGCCGTGATCCACTCGTCCGAGAAGGCCCTCGCCGAACACGGCGACAAGGTCTCCGAGGATGAGAAGAACGCCATTCAGACGGCGCTGGACGACCTGAAGGGGTCGCTGGACTCCGGGGATGCGGAATCGATCTCCGCCAAGACCCAGACCCTGATCCAGGCGTCGATGAAGCTCGGCGAGGCGATGTACAAGGCCCAGCAGGGCGAAGCCGGCGGTGACGACGCCACGGCCTCGAACGCCGGCGCCGCGGACGACGTCGTTGACGCCGAGTTCGAGGAAGTCGACGGCGACGGCAAGAAGTCGGCGTGACAACGCGCCCCATGGGTCCGGCGCGCGTGACGTGCGAGCACCGGGCCCTGGGGTCGTCGCCGCCGCCTTCGCGGGACGCAGGCGCCGAAGCGCGCCGCATCTATGAAGGGATACCCCCCGGTCTCTGCCCTGTGTTAAGCCTTGCAGACGGCCGGGGGGCCACCCACCTCATCTCACAACATCTGTTGAGCTTCTGACGTTTCCATGCGGGACTATTACGAGATCCTGGGCGTCGAGCGCGGCTGCGATGACAGCGCGCTGAAGGCAGCCTTCCGCAAGCAGGCGATGGAGCACCATCCCGACCGCAATGGCGGCTGCGAGGAGGCGTCCGGCCGGTTCAAGGAAGTCAACGAAGCCTATTCCATCCTGTCCGACCCTCAGAAGCGCGCCGCCTACGATCGCTTCGGTCATGCCGGGGTGAACGGCCAGGGCGGTGGTCACGGCGGTGGCCAGTTCCACGACGTGAACGACATCTTCAACGAGGTGTTCGGCGACGTCTTCGGCGACATGTTCGGCGGCCGTGGCGGCCAGCGGCAGCGCGGCGGTCCGGCCCGCGGCTCCGACCTGCGCTACGACATGGAGATCACACTCGAACAGGCCTATGCCGGCGCCGAGGTCGAGATCACCGTTCCGGTCACCCTGACGTGCGAACCCTGCGAGGGTTCGGGCGCCAAACCGGGCACCAGCCCCACCACCTGCACCACCTGCCACGGCGCGGGGCGCGTCCGCGCCTCCCAGGGCTTTTTCTCCATCGAGCGCGCTTGCCCCCGCTGCGGCGGCGCCGGTCGCATGGTCACCGACCCCTGCACCGAGTGCCGCGGCGCGGGCCACATCCGTCGGCAGCGCACCCTGGCGGTCCGCATCCCGGGCGGCGTCGACGACGGCGCGCGCATCCGGCTGGCGGGCGAGGGCGACGCCGGCCAGCGCGGCGGTCCGCGCGGCGACCTCTACATCTTCATTTCGGTGAAGCCGCACGAACTGTTCGAACGCGACGGCCTTGACCTGCTCTGCACCGTGCCCGTGCCCATGTGCGTGGCCGCGCTGGGCGGGGAGATCGAGGCCCCGTGCCTGATGGGCGGCGAGACCTGCGATGGCCAGTGCAAGATCGAGGTCAAGGTGCCCGAGGGCGCTCAGACCGGCCGGACCGTGCGGGTCAAGGGCCGCGGCATGCCGTCCCTGCGGGGCCGGGAGAAGGGCGATCTGGTCGTCGAGCTGTTCGTCGAGACGCCCACGCGCCTGACGCCCCGGCAGAAGGAACTGATGCGCGAGCTCTCCGACCTGTACAGCGAGCAGCAGCACCCGAAGTCCGCCGGCTTTACCGGCAAGGCGAAGCGGTTCTGGGAAGAGGTGACGGGGAAGGCCTGACCGGCCCGCCCCGTCCGCCGCGCTATTTCCCCTTCGGCCGATAGGCCACCAGGACGTTGCCCGCCTGCTGTCCGAACGACGCGTAGCCGGATCCGACAAACAGCATCCCCGCGCCCGCGAACGGCCCCGCCGCGTCGATGGACCCGCCAACTCCCGCCAGCTTGTTGACCCCTTGGAACGGCACGGCCGTATCGTGGGTCGCCAGCAGCTTGCCGGTGGCCGCCTCGAACACATAGAGCCGCCCGTCCAGGCCGCCCGCGACCACCGCCCCATCGATCACCAGCGGCGGCGCGGACAGACCGAACTTGCCGTCGCAGCTTGGCACGCGGGCCTTGCGACCCCCCTCGCAGTCGGCCTTGGCGCGCCACGACCAAGCGACCTTGCCGCTGGCGGCATCGATCGCGTAGAGACCCGCGGCGTTGTCCGGCTCCGGCACGTTGGGGTCGGCGATGGGCGCGTAGACCCGCGTGGCGTCCGCCGCCAGGCCCCAATGAACGCCGCCCAGGGCTGTTCCCTTGCCGAATGTCTGACGCCAGACCTTGCGGCCGGCCGTGTCCAAGGCCCAGACGTCGCCTGACTTCTGCCCGCCGAGGATCAGGGTCTTGCCTTTCCCGCGCCAGATCACCGGCCCACCGCCGAAATCGTGGTCGCGCAGGACGCTCCCCTCCCCGGCGAAGAAGCAGTTAGGTCCGGGCGCGCGACTGCCGCCGGGTGTCCCGGTTGGGCAGGCCATGTTCCAGACGTCGTTGGCCAGCGCCTGGAACACCCACTTCCGTTTGCCGGTGGCCAGATCGATGGCCACCAAGCTGTCGCTGGTGTCGGTGGCGGGCGGCGAGGTGTTCTCCCCGGTCGCCGTGTAGACGACGCCCGCCTTCAGATCGACCGAGGGACTGGACCAGATCGGTGCGCCGGAGGGCCCGTACATCTCGACGCCCAGCGAATTCTTGCGGTCCAGCGGCTGAGCGTCCGGCATGGTGTGCCAGGTCCACAGCAGCTTGCCGTCCTTGGCGTCCAGCAACGCAACCGCGCCATGCGCCTTGCAGCAGGCGAAGTTGGGCCGCATCGAATTGGCGACGTCGATGGCCGAGATTGGCACGACGATCCTGTCGCCGGCGAAGAGCGGCGAGCCCGAGAGCGGCACCGTCTTGTCGTGGCGCGGATCGACGGACCAGACGACCTTGCCGGTCTTGGCGTCGAAGGCGGTCAGCTTGCCGGCCCCGTCGCCGCCCACTACGGCCCAGGGCCCTGTCTTGCCAAGTCGGCCGTAGGCCAGGCTGGCGCGCACGCCGCCCGGCGTCGCCCACTTCACGCAGCCTGTCCGGGCGTCCAGTGCGATCACATAGCCGGCCTGCCCCGCGGGGTAGAAGACGGTCGAGCCGACCACGACCCCCTGCCCCCGCAGCCCCGACGTGCGTGGCATCACGAACGACCAGGCCACCTCCAGCTTGGCCAGATCCTGGGTGGCAAGGCCGGCCTGCGCGGCGCTCATGCGGCGGGAATTGTCGTGGTCCACGCCAAAGCCGATCTGGGCGGGCGGCGCGGTCAGGTCGACGGTGCTGTCCGCGCAACGATTGTCATCCAGCCAGGCTGTGCCCACCGGGCCCTCCGGCGCGGCCAGGTAGCTGACCACGTCGCGCAGCTGGCGGCGGTCGAGGCCGTCGCCGATGGCCTTCATCACCCCGGTCGTCAGGGCGGCGGTCAGGGTCTGGGCGCTCATCTTGCGCAGGCTGGCCACCGGCGGCGCGCGGTCGCCGGCTGGCGGCGCATTGTGGCAGGCGGCGCAGTTCTGGTCGTAGACGGCTTTGCCGGGATGGGGCTGGTCGTCCGTCGCCTGGGCCTGGGCGAACCCGGCCAACGCCAGTCCCGCCATCACAACGCCCAACGCGGTTCCTGCGATCGGCTTCCAGACACCCATGACGTTCCCCCTGAACATACCGGTCATTCGACCACTTTATCGGGGCGGAAGCTACGCGCGGACCATCGCGGGCGAATTGCCTCGCTGAAATCCGTCGTCGGCGTTTGCGGCGGCGCGTCCTTTCCGCTAGAGACACCCTCCGCTGAAGACGCACCCGTAGCTCAGCTGGATAGAGCGTTGCCCTCCGAAGGCAAAGGTCACACGTTCGAATCGTGTCGGGTGCGCCACTCCTCCCAAAACGCATAGGGCGACGCTGACCCTTGGTCGGCCCCAGGGTGAACGGCGTTCTCTGTTGCGCTGGTGCAACGTTCGCGTCTCAAGCGATGGCGTCCGCGTGTCCCACCTGCCACTGCGACAGATTTTTGACTACGCCTGCCTCGCAAACAGGCAGCGATTCAAGCTGCGGTTGAGGAGAGGCGCCCTATGAATACCCGTAAGCTTGCACTGACCGCGCGTGCCAGCGCGCTCGCGCTCGTCATCGGCCTGCCAGCCGGCCAGGCGGTCGCCGCCGATAGCGAGACCGAGGTCCAGGAGCTGGTGGTCACGGCGCGCAAGCGTGACGAACAGCTGATCGACGTGCCGTTCTCGGTCGCCGCCCAGAGCGAGGCGCTGATGCGCAGCCGGGGCATCACCAATGTCGAGGAACTGTCACGCACCGTCGCCAGCTTCACGGTCCAGAACCTCGGCCCCGGCCAGAGCCAAGTCGCAATCCGCGGCATTTCCGCGGGCCAGATCGTCCGCGACCAGCCCGGCGTGAAGGAGCAGGTCGGCGTCTATCTCGACGAATCCGTGATCTCCATGTCGCTGTTCACCCCGGACCTGGACCTGTTCGACCTGAATCGGGTGGAAGTGCTGCGCGGCCCGCAGGGCACCCTCTTCGGCTCCGGCTCCCTGTCGGGGACGGTCCGCTACATCACCAACCAGCCGACGCTGGACGGCTTCTCGGGCACGGTGGAAGCCACGGCCTCCACCGTCACCGGCGGCTCGACGGGCGGCAACCTCAAGGGCGCCGTGAACATGCCGCTCAGTGAGCAGGCGGCCCTGCGGATCACGGCCTATGCGGAGAAATTCCCGGGCTTCATCGACGCGGTGCAGCCGGGCGGCCAGGTGGACAAGGACGTCAATGACGGCACGCGCTACGGCGTCCGCGCCGCGCTGCTGTTCAAGCCGACCGACGCGCTCTCGATCACGCCGCGCATCCTCTACCAGAAGATCGATGTGGACGGGTTCAACCGGGTCGATGTGTTCAACATCCTGGGCAACGAGTTCACCACCACGCGCCCGCGCGTCCGGCTGGGCGGGACCAAGCAGTTCACCCAGCTGAAGGAGAAGTTCGAGGACGAGTTCACCCTGGGCGACCTGACCCTCCAGTATGACGCCGGCGATCTGCGGCTGACGTCGATCACCAGCTACAGCGACCGCAACGTCCTGGTGCTGCGCGACGCGGGCGCCTTGACCAGCTCGATCACCGGCGGGTCCATCGGTCTCGCGCCGGCGGTCTACACCCTGAACTCGCCCCTGGCCGACACGACAGACGCCAAGACCTTCACTCAAGAGGCGCGCATCGGCTCGACCGGAGACGGCCCGCTGCAGTGGGTGGCCGGCGCGTTCTACTCGCACATCGACCGCGACTACGCCCAGGACCTGTTCGTGCGCGGCTTCAGCGCCGCCAGCGGCATCCCCAGCGCCAGCGACGTGGCGCCGACCGACCACCTCTACTATTCGACCGTTCCGTATAAGCAGAAGCAGTTCGCCCTGTTCGGGGAGGCCACCTGGTCGGTGACCGACCGCTTGGATGTCACGGGGGGCCTGCGCTGGGCCGACTACAAGGAAACCCGCACGCTCACCTTCGACGGCATCTTCGCCGACAAGACCATCGCTGTGCCCGGCAAGACCAAGGCCGACGCTTGGGCGCCGCGCGCGATCGTGGCCTACAAGGCGACCGACGACATCACCCTGAACGCCCAGGTGTCGAAGGGCTTCCGGCTCGGCGGCATCAACGATCCGCTGAACCGGCCGCTCTGCACCCCGGCGGACCTGACCACCTTCTCGGCTCTGTCCTCGCCGAGCTTCAAGAACGAGACCGTCTGGAACTACGAGGCGGGCATGAAAGCGCGGCTGGGCGGCGGCCGCGGCTCGCTCACGGTGGCGGGTTTCTACGCCGATATCTCGAACCTGCAGGCGACGATCGACGCCGGGTCGTGCTCCTCGCGGATCATCGCCAACGTCAAGAGCGCCAAGTCGGTCGGCTTCGACGCCGAGTTCGCGTATCGCCTGAGCGACAACTTCGATGTCGCGGCCACGGCGTCCTACAATGACGCGCAGCTCACCTCGAGCCTGAAGGACGCCGCCGGCAATCCGATCCAGGGTCTGCGCGACGGCAACCGCCTGCCGACCGTGCCGAAGTTCCAGGGCTCGTTCAGCGTCGGCTACGAGCGCGAGGTCACGGCCGAGCTGGAGGCGTTCTCCAACCTGACCTGGCAGCACGTGGGGAAGCGCTATACCCAGATCTCGGACCAGGAGCAGAACCCCCGTACGGTGGCGCTCTTCCCGAACGTGGGCGCCACCACCGCCACCAGCCTGATCTTCCCGCTTGAGCTGCCGTCCTATGACGTCCTGAACTTCCGGGTCGGGGTGCGGGGCGACGGGTGGGAGGCGGCGGCGTTCGTCAACAACCTGGGCGACGAGCGCGCCAAGCTCTCCATCGACCGCGAGCGCGGCCTGCGCGCCCGCTACGGCTTCCTGACCAATGCGCCGCGCACCTACGGGGCGACGGTCCGCAAGTCGTTCTGATCCGGGCGGGGCGAGGCCGAAACGCCTCGCCCCGATCTCGAAGCTGCGGTATCCCAACGGGATGGGCACAAGCCGCGCCACGCCGGATTTCACCGGCCTGATCGCCGGACTGGCGATGGTGGCGTGGGCCGGTTCGGCCCTGGCGCACAACATCGGCGGGACCGATGCGGCGTTCGTGGCCGCCACGCGGGGGCCCGATCCCATCCCCTTCATCTACCTCGGCGCCAAGCACATGGTGACCGGGTACGACCACCTGCTGTTCCTGGTCGGCGTGGTCTTCTTCCTGTTCCGGCTGCGCCAAGTGGCGCTCTACGTCAGCCTGTTCTCGCTCGGGCACTCGATCACCCTGCTCGCGGGCGTGGCGTTCGACATTCACGCCGACCCGCACCTCGTCGACGCCGTGATCGGCCTGTCGGTGGCCTACAAGGCGTTCGAGAACCTCGGCGGCTTTCGGACCGTCTTCGGGGTCCAGCCGGACCCGCGCGTGGCGGTCCTGGGCTTCGGCCTGATCCATGGGTTTGGCCTGGCCACCAAGCTGCAGGCCTTGCGCCTCAATCCCGACGGCCTGCTCGCGAACCTGCTGGCGTTCAACCTGGGGGTCGAAATCGGACAGCTGCTGGCCCTGTCGCTTATCCTGGCCGCCATGACGCTTTGGCGGCGCAGCCAGTATTTCGATCGGACGGCGGCGGGCGCCAATGTCGCGCTGATGCTGGCTGGCTTCGTCCTCGCGGGCCAACAGGTCGCGGGCTATCTGTTCGATGGAGCCGTGTCATGAGCGAGCAGCGGGCGATGGCCCGGGGACGGCTTGTCCTGGTCACCCTGGGCGCGCTGGCTCTCGCGGTTCTGATCGTGCTGGGCGCGATCCTGCCGGCCGAGTTCAACCGCGATCCTCTGGGGGTGGGCCGGCTGTCGGGCCTGTCGCGGCTGTGGGCTCCGGACGAAAAGATCATCGATGCGAAGGCGACACGTGCCGCGCCGGCCCGGGAGTATGACGTTCCGTACCGGACCGATGTCGTCGAGATCCCGCTGGGCGACTTCATGGCCGGCGCCGACCGCTCCGAGCTGGAATACAAGGTGCGAATGGGCAAGGACGCCACGCTCACCTACGCTTGGGAGGTGATCGGCGCCTCGGATCCGCGCGATGTCCACTTCGATCAGCACGGACACACCACGCCCCGGCCCGGCGAGGCGATGACCGTGGCGACCTACAAACAAGGCTTCGGCCTCAAGCAACAGGGCGCGCTCATCGCGCCCTTCGACGGGATCCAGGGCTGGCAGTTTTCCAATTCAGGCGACCGGCCGGTGGTGGTGAGGCTGCGACTCTCGGGCTTCTACGCCCTCATCCCGTCCGGTCAGCCGGGCAATGAGGCCGGCATTGTCGCCAACGTGCGGGCGGCGCAGGCGCGGCCGACCATCGGATCTCGCTGACCTTGCAACACCTTCGCCGCAATTGGCGCGCCTAGTGGGGTCGAAGGAGACTTCCCGATGCGTACTCGTCTGGCTCTGTTCGCGGCGATGATCGCGCTTCCGGCCTTGGCCGCCGAGCCGGACGCCCCTGTGACGACCGCCCCGGCCCAGGCCGCGGCGCCGGCAGAGACCGTCAGCACCGCGCAGCAGATCGACGACTTCATCAAGACCACACCCGTCCCGGACCCGCGGCGCGACGACACGCCGGATGGCGTGGTTCCCCACGACGACGGTAAGCCGCACGGCGAGGTCGGTGTCGCCATCGGCACCGGCGGCTATCGCAG
This sequence comes from uncultured Phenylobacterium sp., assembly GCA_964575195.1. GTDB lineage: Bacteria > Pseudomonadota > Alphaproteobacteria > Caulobacterales > Caulobacteraceae > Phenylobacterium. The sequence goes on along the minus strand of CAZNPJ010000001.1, from coordinate 330,166 downwards.
CGTCTACGGCCGAACCGAGATGGCGGTGGGCAAGAACGCCCGCGTCAGCCTCGCCTTCGAGGACACCAAGGGTGGCTATTACGGGTATGGCCGCCGCGGCTACGGTGGCCGCTACGTCGGCGGTCCGCTCGGGATCGGCGCCGGACCCGACCGTCAGCGCTGTGACCTGGAGGGGCTGACCGCGCTTCGCCCGCTGGACACCATGGGCGGGCCGAACGGCCGGTGCGTCCGGCCGCTCTCGGACTGGTAGTTATTTCGCTTTCGGCTCTGGGACGGCCGGCAGCGGATCTCCCTTGGCGACGCCATTGGCCTTGATGTCGGGCTGGATCACGAACTGTTCGTGGCAGGCGACGCAGACCTCATAGACCTTGCCGCCCTCGTCGAAGACCGCCTGCTTGTCGCGCTTTTCCGCCGCGGCGCGAGCGATGACCGCGCGTTCGCTCAGCATCTGCGCGTACTTGTTCCAGTCGGCCTCCGGCGCGCGCGTGCGGCCAGGCAACTGCATGACATTGCCGGCCTCGATCAGCATGGTCGCCCCGGTGACCAGGACATCCCAGCCCTCGTCGGTCGTCGGCGACAGGTCGTGCTCGCCCTTTTCGTCGATCATGGTGCCGGAGCCCTTCCAGTACATGAAGGCGGCGGGGTCGACGAAATGGCCCATGAACTCCGACATCGGCAGGTCGGTGTTGAACTTGGCCTCGCCGGCCTTGGGGGCTGCCGGCTTGCCAGGCGAACAGGCGGTGACGAGGGCGGCGCAGGCCGCCACGGCGATCAGATGTTTCATCGGTCGAACTCCTCGGCCAGCCCACTGTGTGCCGAGCGACCTTAACCGCGCCTTTCGCCGGACACGCCGTACAGAACGGTTACAATCGTCGTTATAGCGGGACGACGGCCGTGAAGTCCTTGCCCGCTAGATGTCGCGAAGCTGACCGTTGTCAGGCCGTGAGCGGGATCCACCCCTCCCGCCAGATCACGGGATATCAAAGCATCGACCTGCATATGCATCCTATCGATCCACATATGTAATTGTCACGTCTATACTTGTGTTAGAGCGGCTACAGTGTCGCCCTTGCGGCGCCGTTCGCGATCCCGCCGGTCGGCGCGCGTTACGGACGGACGGGGATGGAAGTTCCGGGCCGGACTCCCGCGGTGCCAGCGAGAACCCCCCGCGCCGAGGGCGAACCTTTGCAATCGAAGACTGGGTACGGGACGATTGACGCAGGGTCCGGCTTGGGGTTCGCTGACACCGGATCGCGCCAGAAGAGCGCGGCGGAGGAGAACGCCATGACTACGACCGCGCCGTCGGCTGAGCGCCTGACGTTCAAGACCAAGATCGCCTTCGGGATCGGCAGCGCCGCCGAGATCATCGCGCTCTATTCGGTCTCCAGCTTCGCCCTGCTCTTCTACAATCAGATTCTGGGCGTGCAGGCCCACTGGATCGGCTTGGCCATCTCGGCCAGCCTGGTTCTCGACGGTCTGACCGAGCCGCTGGTCGGGTCCTGGTCCGACCGCACCCGCAGCAAATGGGGCCGCCGCCACCCGTGGATGTTCGCGGCGCCGATCCCCATCGCGCTCTCGCTGTTCGCGATCTTCAATCCGCCGGCAGGGCTGGAGCCGATGACCCTCGCCATCTGGTGCGGCGTCAGCGTCTCGCTGCTGCGGCAGGTGATGACCTTCTTCCACACGCCGCACCTGGCCTTGGGCGCGGAGCTTTCGCCCAACTACATCGAGCGGTCGAAGGTGATGGCCTACAACAGCTTCTTCACCTGGGCCGGCGGCGCGGCCATGACCTGGGTGGCGCTGACCTACTTCTTCCCGTCGACGCCGGAGTATCCTCGCGGGCTTCTGAACCCCGAACCGTGGACCAATTTCGCCCTCTCGATGTCGATCACCATCGTGGTCGTGCTCTTCGCCTCGGCCTGGTTCACCCGCGACCGCATCCCGTTCATGCCGCCGCTTTCCGCCGACACCAAACCCTTCAGCATGGGTGAGTTCTTCGGCGACATCGCCCGCGCCATGCGGAACGTGAACTACGTCTGGCTGCTGATTGGCTACTTCTTCCTTTCGATGATGCTCGGGCTGAAGGAAGGCCTGCGGCTCTATACCGGCACCTTCTATTGGGGCCTCACCAGCGAGGACCTGCGCTGGTTCGTGATCGGCAGCTTCATCGGCTATGCGGTCGCTTTCGCCTTCGCCGCGCGCATGCATGGCCGCTTCGACAAGAAGGCGACGTTGGTGTGGGGCGGCGTCTTCTATGCCCTGACCACGGCCGCCCCGCTGGTGCTGGGCCTCTTCGGCGTGCTGAGCCAGCAGACACCCAACCTGCTTATCATCCTGATAGGCTTCTCGGTCCTGTCTTACGGCGCGCTGAGCGTGCTGCAGATCGGTGCGATGTCCGCCCTGGCCGACGTCGCCGACGAGAACGAGCTCCGCTTCGGCGTGCGCCAGGAAGGCATCCTCTATTCCACCCGCGCTCTGGCGGCGAAGATCGACCAGGCCGTCGGGTCGGCCCTGGCCGGCTTCGTCCTGCTGCTGATCGCATTCCCCGAGAAGGCCGCGCCCGGCGCGGTTTCGGCCAGCGTGCTGCAGAGCCTCGCCTTCTGGGACGGCGTCATGGCGACCATTCCTGGTCTGATCGCCGCGGTCTGCTACGGCCGCTATCGAATCACGCGGGCCAGCTATGAAACCACCCGGGCGGCGTTGATGGAAAAGCGCGCCATGGCCGCTGCCGTCGCGCCGGCCGCGGCGCCGGTGATTCCGCCGGTGGTGGTTCAGCCCAAGCCCGCGGTCTAGCCCGCGCGCAACGCCTGCATGAGGCTGCCTGTGTAAGCCGCATGCCCCACATGTGTCAGGCGGGCCTCGAAATCGGCCCAGATGTCGCCGCCCAGGTCACGCCAGCGGCGGCAGAAGGCGTAGTCTTCGGAAAGGTATTGCCCCGTCTCCGGTTCGATCATGGTCTCGAACACCATGACCGCCTCGTCGTTCAGCTTGTCGCCCATGTCGCCCATCTTGGCGCGGAGCTCCGGGTGAGCGTCGACAATCCGCTGCATGGCGTCGCGGGTGATCATCAGAAAGCCGGTGCCGCCATAGGCGACCTTGGCCATGCCGTCCTCGACCTCGACGCTCTTGTCGGCGGTCGGCAGGAAGCGGACCACATAGCCGATGGCCGCCGATTGCAGGTCGGCCACGTCGGCCTTCGCGGCGATCCGGACCTTGTCCCAATCGATGCGCTTGAGCGGACAGACCGCGGCGACCACGTCCTTCTTGGCGTCCAGCAGGCGGAAGACGTTCTCCGGCGCGAAACCGATGTCGGCATCGATAAATAGGACGTGGGTCGCCGCCTCGTGCGCCAGGAAGCGTGCCGCCAGCCGCGACCGTCCACGTGTTATCAGCGCCTCGCCGCCCATCATATCGACATGCAGCCCGATGCCGCGCTCGCGGCAGGCGTCCTGCAGCCTCAACAGCGAGCTGACGAAATGCAGGGTCAGGTTCCCGCCGTAGCAGGGGATCGCAAGGTAGAGGAAGGTCGAGGGCGTGTCGGACATGGCCCCAGTCATAGGGCGCGCCTCAGCCGGCGTCGATCACCCGAGGCGCCAGCCGGCGCACGCCGAGCCACAGCAGGCTGGCCAGGGTCACGCCCACGACGTCGGCCGCGAGATCGAGCGGGTCACCATGCCGGCCGAAGGGCGTGACCGCCTGCAGGATCTCGACGATCACCCCGAAGATCAGGGCGAACGCGGGGATCGCCAAGGTCCGCCGGGGCGACAGGATCAGGCCCGACAGCGTCAGGATGAACCACGCCGCCATGTGTTCGAACCGATCTCCGGTCCCCGGATCCGGAAGATCCGCGGTCGGGGTCAGGCACATCGCCAGCAGGATGGCGACGGCCAGGGCGTAGAGCGCCAGGCGGACGGGTCGCGGAAACCGGGAGGGAAGCATCGCCCTTACTTGCACGTCCGACTGTGGCTCTCTAGCGTCCGGCCGCTCAAGAAACGGCTCAGGAACGGTGCAGTGGCGGTCGAGGCGGTGATCTGGGATTTCGGCGGGGTGTTCACCTCCTCGCCCTTCGAAGCGTTCAATCGCCTAGAGGAAGAGCGCGGGCTGCCCAAGGATCTGGTGCGCCGCGTGAATTCGATGAACCCGGACACCAACGCCTGGGCGCTGTTCGAGCGGAACGAGATCGACGCGGCCGGCTTCGACGCGATGTTCCTGGCGGAATCCACCGCCCTGGGCCACCCGCTGCGCGGCGCCGACGTCCTGCCCCGTCTGAACGGAGAGCTACGGCCGCGGATGGTAGCGGCGCTCCAGGCCTGCAAGGCGCAGTTCAAGGTCGGCTGCATCACCAACAACGTCGTCTCGATGCACAGTCCCGGCCAGTCAGAGACGCAGAAGTCGGCGGGGGCGATGGCCCAGGTCATGCCCCTGTTCGACGCAATCATCGAGAGCTCGAAGGCCGGTGTGCGAAAACCGGACCCGCGCATCTATCTGATGATGTGCGACCTGCTCGCCGTGAAACCCGAGGCCTGCATCTACCTCGACGACCTGGGCATCAACTGCAAGCCGGCCGCCGCCCTGGGCATGAAGGCGATCAAGGTCGTGAATGTGGACCAGACGCTGGCCGAACTGGCCGGCCATACCGGCCTGACCTTCGCGGCGGGGCCGTCCGCGTGACCCGGCCGGCGAAGATCGGGGCTGATGCGGCGCTGGCGAAGCTGGTCGGCTGGACGAAGGTCGCGGGCGACCGAGACGCGATCGCCAAGACCTTCACGTTTCCCGACTTCAACGCCGCCTTCGGCTTCATGACCCGGGCGGCGTTGATGGCGGACAAGCTCGATCACCATCCGGAGTGGTTCAATGTCTACAATCGGGTGGAGGTGGTGCTGACGACCCATGACGCCGACGGCGTTAGCGAGCTGGACGTGCGCATGGCGAGCTTCATGGACGCCGCGGCCGGGGTCTAAGCGCCTTAGTTGACGACGATGGAGCCCAGCAGCAGCTTGGCTCCCGGCTTTCCCAGCACGTTGTCGGTCTGGCGCTGCAGCGTCTGGGCCAGATAGTCGGCGTTCGGCATCGCGCCGGCGCCCAATCCCGCGGCATAGGTCTGGACCGTCTGCACGAAGGCGGCCCGCAGGCGTGGGATCGACTGCTCGACCCGGGTGCGGAGCGCCTCGTCCGGCACGTCCAGCCCGCAGTCGACGGACATGACACCATGGCGGCTCGACCCGCGGCTGGTCGCGCCGAGCAAGGTCGGGATGCGGACGTAGGAGCCGCCCCCCGACTTCTTCTTTTCTTCAGCCGCCGCGGCGACCGCCGGGGCGACGGTCGCGAAAAGGGCAGTGGCGAGCAGACGGCGACGGTCCATCCCTTGGATATCGCCGATCATGGTTAGCGGTCTCTTTACGCGGCGCAGCCAGACTGCGCCGCGACAAGGCTTCCTGCGGAGCGCCCCTTGGGCCGATTTGCGCCGACCAACCTCGACCTCGACGGCAAGGTCATCCTCGTAACTGGCGGCACCGGCTCGTTCGGACGACGGTTCATCGAAACCGTGCTTGATCGCGCCAGGCCCCGGAAACTGATCGTCTACTCCCGCGACGAATTGAAGCAGAGCGAGATGCAGATTGATCTCGCCGAGCGGTTCGGGCCCGAGAAGATGTCGGCGATGCGCTTCTTTCTCGGCGACGTGCGCGATCGCGAGCGGCTGTCGCTGGCGTTCCGGGGGGTGGATATCGTCATCCACGCCGCCGCCCTGAAGCAGGTGCCGGCGGCCGAGTACAATCCGTCCGAGTGCATCCACACCAACATCATGGGCGCCGAGAATGTGGTGCGGGCATGCCTGGCCAACAGCGTCAAACAGGTCGTCGCGCTCTCGACAGACAAGGCCTGCAACCCGATCAATCTCTATGGTGCGACCAAGCTGGCCTCGGACAAGACGTTCGTGGCCGCCAACAATCTGTCCGGCGACATCGGCACGCGGTTCGCGGTCGTGCGCTACGGCAATGTGGTGGGCTCCCGCGGCTCGGTGATCCCCTTCTTCCAGCGGCTGATCCAGCGCGGGGCGACCGAGCTGCCCATCACCGACCCTCGGATGACCCGCTTCCTGATCACTATCGAGGAGGGCGTCGATTTCGTCCTCTCGTCCCTGGACCGGATGCATGGCGGCGAGGTGTTCGTGCCCAAGATCCCGTCGATGCGGATTACCGACATCGCCGCCGCCATGGCGCCAAGCCTGCCGATGAAGACCATCGGCATCCGGCCGGGCGAGAAGCTGCACGAGATGATGATCAGCCAGGATGACGCGCGAAACACGGTCGACCTGGGCGACCGCTATGCGATCGAGCCGGCCTTCGTGGAATACACCCGCGCACCGCTCGCGGGCGGTCGTCTGGCCGAGGACTTCAGCTACGCCTCCGACACCAACGACGAGTGGCTGGACGGCGCGGGCCTGCTGGCGATGCTGGATGACGGCAAGCCGAAGCGCCGCCGCCGCGCCGACGACTAAGCGAGGCCACGGACATGCTGCCCTACGGCCGCCAGACCATCGAGGACGACGACATCGCGGCGGTGGCCGAGGTTCTGCGCGGTGATTTCCTGACCACGGGTCCGATGGTCGAGGCCTTCGAGACGGCCTTCGCCGACGTGGTGGGCGCACGCCACGCGGTGGCCTGCGCGAATGGCACCGCGGCGCTTCACCTCGCCATGCTGGCGCTCAAGGTCGAACCGGGCGAGGTGGTGATCGCGCCGTCGGTCACCTTCCTGGCGACGGCCAACTGCGCCCGCTATGTCGGCGCCGAGGTCGTCTTCGCCGATGTCGACCCCGATACGGGCCTGATGACCCCACAGACCCTGAGCGACGCGATCGCCCGCGTGGGCTCGCGCCGCCTGCGCGCGGTGTTACCGGTGCATTTGCGGGGCGACGTCGCTGAGCTGCCGGCCCTGGCCGACCTCGCCGCGAGCGCCGGGGCGGTGCTGGTCGAGGACGCGCCGCATGCTCTCGGCACGAGCATGCGCTTCGGCAATGTCGCCGAGACCGTGGGCGACGGGCGCCATTCGGCGATGGCGACCTTCTCGTTTCATCCCGTGAAGACCATCGCGACGGGTGAGGGTGGCATGGTCACCACCAACGACGCGGGGCTTGCCGCGCGCTTGCGGACCTTGCGCAGCCACGGGATGGTTCGGCCGCAGGGCGCCGAGCCCTGGTGGTACGAGATGCCCGAACCGGGCTTCAACTATCGCCTGCCGGACATTCTTTGCGCCCTGGGTCTGTCGCAGCTCGCGAAGCTGCCCCGCTTCGCCGCGCGCCGTCGCGCGCTGGCGGCGGCCTATGAGACCGCGCTAGCGCCTCTGGCGCCGTGGGTGCGCCCGGCGACGCGCCCCACGTGGAGCGATCCGGTGCTGCATCTGATGACGGTGCTGATCGATTTCGAGGCCGTCGGGCGCTCGCGCTTGGAGGTCGTGGAGGCGCTTAAGGCGCGGGGTGTCGGCAGCCAGGTCCACTACATCCCGGTGCACCGCCAGCCCTACTATCGTGACCGCTACGGCGCGCTGGATCTACCGGGCGCCGACGCCTGGTACGCACGCTGCCTGTCCTTGCCGCTCTATCCGGGCATGGCGGATGGCGACGTCGCGACGGTGGTCGACGCGCTGGCGGACGCCCTCAAACCCTAGGCGGCCAGCCCGGCCTGGTTGATGAGATCCCGGACCTGCCGCAGCTGATCGGGCGCGCCCGCCAGCTCGGCGCGTGTCTCATCCATCTTGAACAGCTTCAGCGCCTCGGCGCGGGCGCGATTGGCGGCGGGTCCCAGCGGGGCGTTCTCGCCGGACGCCAGCTTCAGAAGCAGGGTCAGGCGCTGTAGCAGCGGCACGTTGGCGCGCGCCACGATCTGCGACAGCTTGGCGGCCGCCTCGACCTGGCCGCCCAGATCGCCCAGCTTCTCCTGGATCGGCTTGAAGTCCTCGGGGACCAGGCCGCAGCGTCCCACCGCCTTGTGCAGCGCCGCCAGTTCGCCCAGCCGGGCGCCGGCCTGTTCATGCGCGGCGGTCATTTCCTTTTCGAAGCGGAGGGAGGCGACCACGGCCTTCAGCCATCCGCTGGCCTGCCGCTTGTTGGCCGCGCCGATCACGTTCTCGGTGAGCCAGATCAGCGCCTCGACCTCCTGGCGGGAGGTCATGCCGGAGCCCAGGTAGGCTTCCACGAAGTCGCCGGTGACCAGCATCTTGGACCGGGCCACGAAGGCGGATTGAACCTCTTCCAAGGGGAGCAGTTTGCCGGCCGCTGCGGTGAGCGACATGGCCAGCGCGCGCAGCACATCGATCTCGCGGGCTGCTTCGCCCGGACACAGGCGGCGCGGGCCGACCAGCTCGCGCAGGATGCGGCGGCCGATCGCGGCGCGGGTTTCCTGGAAGTGGTCGCCGGTCAGCCATTGCGCCAGCCGCGTCGCCTGGGGCGACAGCTCGGGCATGACCTTCGCCACCGACGCTTCGACCTGCATCAGGCGCTCGACGGAGTCGTAGGCGGCGAGCCGGGTCATGGCGGCCAGGTTGGCGCCAAGGTCGCGGCCCTTCCCGAGAACATCTGTGATGCCCGGCTTGGCCTCGAGGATCTCGGCCAAGGGCTGCTGAATCACATTCAGCGCCAGGCCACGGCCGGCGCCCGTCTCCGGGGCGGCGTCGGCAAGGTCAAGCAGCCGGTTGACCTTGTCGGACCAGGTCTTGGCCGGCGCGATCGCCGCGGCGACGCCGGCGCCCAGCAGGTAGCTGCGCTCCGGGTCCTGGACCAGGCGTTCGGCGGCTGAGGCGAACTTCTCCTTGTCCAGATTGGGCAGCACGCCCTTGCGGTGATCCTTCAGCAGGCGCTCGACAGCGCGCTCGATCAGCGTGTGAAAGACCCGGATCAGCTCGTGGACCGACATCGACCGGGCGTGGGCCTCGGGAATGGCGATCTTCTGAATGGCGTGCTGCAGGTCGATGCCGGACGCTTCCAGCTTCTCGACGAGATCGGGACGGTGCAGCAGTTCGAACGGCGTGGCGCTGTTGCGCTCCAACCACGTCTCAAGCAGGCGGCCGATCCGCTCCCGGGCGTGCAGGGTATAGAGATCCTGCGGGGTGACGCACAGCGGTTGGGCTTCGGACTGTGGCTTGGACTTCGCGACCACCTCGGCGGCGCCCAGCTTCTGGATGACGATCGACTGGAACTCGCGAAGTTCCTCGTCGAAGACCTCCTTGGTCACCTTGACGGCGGCGACCCGACCGGCGGCCATGAGGTCCTGGGCCGTGCTGAGGGCCGTCGCACGGTTCTCCGTGGCGATGTCCAGCGTCCATGCGGCGCCGGCGAGCTTCCGGATGAACACTTCGAAGTGCACTTTCGACCCATTCATCGACGCATCCCCATTGCGAGGAATGACGTTCTCTCAACAACCTTAAGGCTGTCTTGACTTTGTTTGCCGTGTTCAAACGGCCCCATTGAGGCCACTGTGAAGGCTCAATACCTTCGCGCACGACTGGTTAAGGAGAGTTCCACCTCAGATGGCGAAGATCACCCTCGTCGACGATGACGAGAACATCGTCACGTCCGTCAGCCTCGCGCTGGAGAGCCACGGGCATACCGTCAAGGCCTACTACGACGGCGCCTCAGGTCTCGCCGCGCTCGAGAATGACCCGCCGGACGTGGCGATCCTCGACGTGAAGATGCCGCGCATGGACGGCATGGAGGTGCTGCGGCGCCTTCGCCGGACCTCGGACATGCCGGTCATCATCCTCACCTCGAAGGACGAGGAGATCGACGAGATCCTTGGCTTCAACCTCGGCGCCGACGACTACATGCACAAGCCGTTCAGTCAGCGCCTGCTGATCGAGCGCGTGAAAGCCGTGCTCCGCCGCGCGGGCCGCGGTGAAACCGACGGCGCGGAAGGCCCGCCGATGGCGGCCGCCGATGTCGCCGCAAGGGCCGTTAAGCGCGGGAAGCTGACCCTCGATCCGGCCCGCCACGAAAGCCTTTGGGACGGCAAGTCGGTGAAGCTGACGGTCACGGAGTTCCTGCTGCTGCAGTCGTTGGCCCAGCGCCCCGGTTTCGTTAAGAGCCGCGACAACCTGATGGACGCGGCTTACGACGATCAGGTCTATGTCGATGACCGCACCATCGACAGCCACATCAAGCGTATGCGGAAGAAGTTCCGCGAGGTGGATCCTGAGTTCGACGCGATCGAAACCCTCTATGGCGTCGGCTACCGCTACCGGGAGTCCTGAGCCGTCAGGGGAGCGTGAGGGCGGGGCGGTCGGGCGGCCGCGCCGCCGTTCGCGCTATCGCGGCCTGCCGGGATCTCGCCTCGGCCGGCTGATCCTGGCGCTGAACCTGCTGGGCCTCGCGGTGATCATCGTGGGCTCCCTGGTCCTCAACGAGGTGCGCCAGGGGCTGGTCAATGCGCGTATCGACAGCCTGACCACCCAGGGCGAGCTGATCGCCAGCATCCTGAACCAAGCCGCCACGGTTGGTGAGCCGGAGCCGCAGATGGATGCGGCCTTGGCGACCGAGCTGCTGCAGACCCTGTCCAATCCCAAGGCCCAGCGCGCGCGCCTGTTCGACAGCCGCGGCCGGTTGGTGGCCGACAGCGACTGGATGGCGGACGAGGTGGTGCGTCGCGACCTGCCGCCGGCCCGCGGACGCGACGAGGCCTCCACGCGCTTCGACTGGCTGCCGCAGGGCCTGCGCCCCGCTCAGCCCGACGCCCGCCAGGCGCTGGCCGAAGAGGTCGCCGCCGCCCTTCAGGGCGGACACCCCGCGCACAAGCGCCGCGGCGAGAACGGCGAACAGGTGGTCTCGGTCTCGATCCCCATCCAGCACGTCCGCGCCGTGCTGGGCGTCGTGACGCTCGAGGCCAGCGATGTCGACAAGATCATCGCCGACGAGCGCCGCGCGCTCATCCCGTTCATCCTGATCGCTATTTCCGTGACCGTGGCGTCGTCGCTGCTGCTAAACAGCCTTGTGGCCCAGCCGGTGCTGCGCCTGGCGCGCGCCGCCGACCGGGTGCGCCAGGCTCGGGCGCGCGCCATATCGCTGCCGGACCTGGCGAAGCGCGACGACGAGGTGGGCGACCTGACCCGCAGTCTGGAGTCCATGACCCAGTCGCTCTCCGAACGAATGGACGCCATCGAGAGCTTCGCCGCCGACGTGGCGCACGAAATCCGAAATCCGCTGACCTCGCTGCGCTCCGCCGTCGAGACGCTCGACATCGTCAGCGATCCGACGGCGCGGGAGCGGCTGCTCAACGTCCTCAAGAATGACGTCCAACGGCTGGACCGGCTGGTCACCGACATCTCGAACGCGTCGCGTCTCGACGCCGAACTATCCCGCGATCAGCCGCGGATCATCGACCTGGGGCGCCTGATCGGCGACATCGTGGCCCTCTATCAGGCGACCGCGAAGCCAGGGGACGTCGAGGTGCGCTTCCTGCCCTACCAGGGGATGGAGGCCATCACCGTCCTTGGCCGCGAGGGGCCCTTGAGCCAGATCGTGCGCAACCTGATCGACAACGCCCGATCCTTCAGTCCGGCGGGCGACGAGGTGACCGTGGGGCTGTTGCGCGTGGCGGGCGAGGCGATCGTGACCGTGTCGGACAACGGACCGGGCATTCCGCCGGAAAACCTGGAGACGGTGTTCGAGCGCTTCTACACATCGCGGCCGAAGGGCGCGGCGTTCGGCGGCAACTCGGGTCTGGGCCTGTCCATCGCGCGCCAGATCGCTCTGGCCCATGGCGGGGCCCTGCGCGCCGAGAACCGCACGGGCGCGGAGAACAGGATCCTGGGCGCGATGTTCACCCTGACCCTTCCCGACGTCGCGCCGTGATCCTGCATGCGGGCCTGATCGCCCGACGGGTGGGCGGCGCATGGCGGGGCGCCCTCATCGAGGGGTCCTCCGGATCCGGAAAGAGCGACCTGGCCCTGCGGGCGCTGGACTGCGGCTTTCGGCTGGTCGCCGACGACCGGGTGCTGGTCTGGACGTCGGAGGGTCGTCTGTACGGCCGCGCCCCGGACACCCTGAGGGGCCTCATCGAGGTGCGTGGTCTGGACATTCTGGCGGTGGAGGTGCTGCCGTATTGCGAGATCGGACTGGTGGTGCAACTCGGTAGCCCGGACCGGATCCCGGACGTCGCAACCTCGACGATCCTTGAGGTTTCCGTTCCACTCTTGGCGGTGGATCCGTTCGAGATCTCGGCCCCTGTGAAACTCGGCCGCGCGATGCAGGTCTTTGACGCGGCGCACAAGAAGCGTATCTAGCTCGGCTCGCGCCTCTCCTCAGGCGTCATCACGGGTGGGGATACCCTTGGATTGTCGGGCATGATCGGCCTCGTGATCGTCACGCATGGCCGTCTCGCGCAAGAGTTCGTGTACGCCATGGAACACGTGGTCGGCCCGCAAGCCGCCGTGGAAGCCATCTGCATTGGACCCGAAGACGATATGGAGCGGCGGCGTCAGGACATCCTGGTCGCCTGCGGTCGCGTGGAAACCGGCGCCGGGGTGATCCTGCTGACCGATATGTTCGGCGGTACGCCGTCCAACCTCGCCATCTCGGTGATGGAACAGACAAAGGCCGAGGTCATCGCGGGGCTAAACCTGCCTATGCTGATCAAGCTGGCCAGCCTGCGGAACCGGGTCAGTCTTGAAGATGCAGTTGCGGCGGCGCAGGAAGCTGGGCGAAAGTACATTTCCGTGGCCTCCTATGTCCTGGCCGGAGAGAAGTGAGCTGAGCGAAGCCAACCGCACCGTCGCGATCGTCAACAAGCGGGGCCTGCACGCCCGCGCTTCGGCGAAGTTCGTGAAGCTGGCCGCCACCTTCGAAGCCGAAGTGAAGGTCTCCAAGGACGGCCAGACCGTCGACGCGCGCTCGATCATGGGCCTGATGATGCTCGCCGCAGCCCCGGGCTGCAGCATCGACATCGAAGCCGACGGCGAGCAGGCCCAGGAAGCCGTCAGCGCTCTCGCAGACCTGGTGGCTGCCCGGTTCGAGGAAGACGAGTAAGGCCGCCGCGCTACGTCTTCAGCCGCCAGCCGGTGCGGAAGATCCAGGTCACGGCGGCGAGGCATAGCGCCAGGAAGCCCAGGGTCGCGGCGAGGCTGATGCCGACCCCCACATCCGACACCCCATAGAAGCTCCAGCGGAAGCCGCTGACCAGGTAGACCACCGGGTTGAACAGGGCGATCGTCTTCCAGACGCCCGGCAGCATGTCGATCGAGTAGAAGCTGCCGCCCAGGAACGTCAGCGGCGTGATCACCAAGGTCGGGATGATCGACAGCTTCTCCCACCCGTCGGCCCAGATGCCGGTCAGGAAGCCGAACAGGCTGAAGGTCACCGAGGTCAGCACCAGGAAAGCCAGCATCACGACGGGGTGGTTGATCTCGTAGGGCACGAAGATCCGCGCCGTGGCGAGGATCACCAGCCCCAGCACGAACGACTTGCTGGCCGCCGCGCCCACATAGCCCAGCACGACCTCCGCGGCGGACACCGGCGCCGAGAGCACCTCGTAGATCGTGCCCGCGAACTTCGGCATGTAGATCCCGAACGAGCCGTTCGAGATGCTCTCGGTCAGGATCGAAAGCATCAAGAGCCCCGGCACGATGAAGGCGCCGTAGCTGACCCCGTTGATCTCGGGCATCCGGCTGCCGATCGCGGCGCCGAAGACAATGAAGTAGAGCGAGGTGGTGATCACCGGGGCGGCGACGCTCTGGACGATGGTCCGGATCCAGCGGTGCATTTCGAACAGATAGATGGCGCGGACGGCGTGCGGGTTCATGCGCGGGTCCTCACCAGGCTGACGAAGATGTCCTCGAGGCTGCTCTCCTCGGTGCGAAGGTCCTTGAAGTCGAGCCCGCGGGCGGCGAGCTGCTTCATCAGGTCGGCGATGCCGGTGGTCTCGGCCTGGGCGTCGAAGGTGTAGACCAGCTCAGCCCCCTCGGCGGCCAACTCCAGCTGGTAGGCCTCAAGGCCCGGCGGGATGGCGGTCAGCGGCTCCTGCAGCTGCAGGGTCAGCTGCTTCTTGCCCAGCTTGCGCATGAGGACGTCCTTGTCCTCCACCAGGATCAGTTCGCCACTGGAGATCACGCCGATGCGGTCGGCCATCTCCTCGGCCTCTTCGATGTAGTGGGTCGTCAGGATGATCGTCACGCCCTGCTCGCGCAGGCCCCGCACCATCTCCCACATGTCCCGGCGCAGCTCGACGTCGACGCCGGCGGTGGGTTCGTCGAGGAACAGGATCGTGGGCTCGTGGCTGAGCGCCTTGGCGATCATCACCCGGCGCTTCATCCCGCCGGACAGCGCCATGATCTTCTCGTTGCGCTTGTCCCAGAGGCTCAGGTCCTTGAGCACCTTCTCCAGGTGGGCGTCGTTCGGGGATTTGCCGAACAGGCCCCGACTGAACTTCACCGTGTCCCACACCTTCTCGAAGGCGTCGGTGGAGATCTCCTGGGGCACCAGGCCGATCTTGGTGCGGGCCGGGCGGAAGTCGCGGACGATGTCGTGGCCGTCGGCCGTCACCGTTCCTGCGGTCATCCGGACCAGGCCACAGACGATGCCGATCAGCGTGGTCTTGCCGGCGCCGTTCGGGCCCAGCAGCGCGAAGATCTCACCCTTGCGGATCTCGAGATCGACGCCCTTCAGGGCCTGGAAGCCGCCGGCGTACGTTTTCGCCAGGCCCTTGATGGAAATGATCGGCTGCACGCGGGCTCCTCGGCGGTTCCCCCAGATAGGGTGCTTAGGACGGCTGAGCTAGGCCTGTCCCGACGCACAGCTCCCCATGGGCCGCATCTTCAGGTCGGCGAGCAGGGCGTCGTCGTTGTCCCGGCCCGGGTTGTTGGTGGTCAGCAGGCGGGCGCCGACGAAGATCGAGTTGGCCCCGGCCAGGAAGCAGAGGGACTGAAGCTCCCGCGACATGTGCTCGCGGCCGGCGGCGATGCGGACCATGGATTTGGGGCAGACGATGCGGGCCACCGCGATCATGCGCACGAACTCCAGGCCGTCCACGGGGTCCGACTTGCCCAGCGGCGTGCCCTCGATCGGCATCAGGTCGTTGATCGGGAGGCTTTCGGGATGGCTGGGCAGGATCGCCAGCTGGTGCAGCAGGCCAGCGCGGTCGCGGCGGGTCTCGCCCATGCCGACGATGCCGCCGCAGCAGGTGGACATTCCGGCGTCGCGGACGGCTTCCAGGGTGTCGAGACGGTCCTGATAGGTCCGGGTGGTGACGACCTTGTCGTAGTAGTCCGGGCCGGTGTCGAGGTTGTGGTTGTAGTAGTCGAGGCCGGCCGCCTTCAGCGCCTTGGCCTGATCGGGCGTCAGCATGCCCAGCGTGGCGCAGGTCTCCAGCCCCAGGGCCTTCACCCCGGAGATCATGGCAGCGACCTTGGGCAGGTCGCGGTCCTTCACGTCGCGCCAGGCCGCGCCCATGCAGAAGCGCTGGGCGCCGCCGGCCTTGGCGTCCTTGGCGGCGGCGATGACGGTGTCGGCGTCGAGCAGCTTGGAGGCGGCGGTGGCGGTCTTGAAGTGCTGGGATTGGCTGCAGTAGCCGCAGTTCTCCGGGCAGCCGCCGGTCTTCACCGACAGGAGCTGGGACAGCTGGAGTTCGGTGGGGTCGAACCAGCGGCGGTGGACCTGGGCGGCGCGGAAGACGAGCTCGGTGAAGGGCAGGTCGAACAAGGCCTCGACCTCGTCGAGGGTCCAGTCGTGGCGGGGCTGTGCTTCGTCGTCAACATGGACGAGGGGGGCGTTCATGCGGGGTCTCCGGGGCGGACGGCGCCCCCGATAGACCGGTCACGCTACGGGGGGCAACGACACCTTGCGGTAACCTTCGCATAAAGGATTCTTTATGCGATTGTTGATCCGTTAAGGCCGCGCCGGTAAGAGAGCGGCAACACAGACTCTCCGCCCCAGGATTGAAAATGACCGACTATGTCGTGAAGGACCTGTCGCTCGCCGACTATGGTCGCAAGGAAATCAACATCGCCGAAACCGAGATGCCGGGCCTGATGGCCACGCGCGCCGAGTTCGGCAAGTCGCAGCCGCTGAAGGGCGCCCGGATCGCCGGCTCGCTGCACATGACGATCCAGACGGCGGTGCTGATCGAGACGCTGCAGGCGCTGGGCGCCGACGTCCGCTGGGCGTCCTGCAACATCTTCTCGACCCAAGACCACGCGGCCGCCGCCATTGCGGCCACCGGCACGCCGGTGTTCGCGATCAAGGGCGAGACGCTGATCGAGTACTGGGAATACGCCCACAAGATCTTCGAGTGGTCCGACGGCGGCTACCCGAACCTGATCCTGGACGACGGCGGCGACGCCACCCTGCTCTGCGTGCTGGGCCCCAAGGCCGAGAAGGACCCGAGCGTCCTGAACAACCCGCAGAACGAGGAGGAGGAAGCCCTCTTCACCGTGATGAAGCGCTACCTGAAGGAGAAGCCCGGCTTCTACTCGGCCATCCGTGACGCCATCCAGGGCGTGTCGGAAGAGACCACCACGGGCGTCCACCGTCTCTACGAAATGCACAAGAAGGGCGAGCTGCCCTTCACCGCCATCAACGTCAACGACAGCGTCACCAAGTCGAAGTTCGACAACCTGTACGGCTGCCGCGAGAGCCTGGTGGACGCCATCCGCCGCGGCACCGACGTGATGCTGTCGGGCAAGGTCGCGGTCGTCCTGGGCTACGGCGACGTGGGCAAGGGCTCGGCCGCCTCGCTGCGCAACGGCGGCGCCCGGGTGATCGTCACCGAAATCGACCCGATCTGCGCCCTGCAGGCGGCGATGGAAGGCTATGACGTCCAGACCATGGAAGACGTGGCCGCCAAGGGCGACATCTTCGTCACCGCCACCGGCAACAAGGACGTGCTGACCGTCGACCACATGCGGGCGATGAAGAACAACGCCATCGTCTGCAACATCGGCCACTTCGACTCGGAAATTCAGATCGCCGGCCTGCGCAACTTCAAGTGGGACGAGATCAAGCCGCAGGTCCACCACGTGGAATTCCCGGACGGCAAGAAGATCATCGTCCTGTCGGAAGGCCGCCTCGTGAACCTGGGCAACGCCACCGGCCACCCCAGCTTCGTGATGAGCGCCAGCTTCACCAACCAGACCTTGGCCCAGATCGAGCTCTGGCAGAACGGCGACAAGTACGAGACCAAGGTCTACACCCTGCCCAAGCACCTGGACGAGAAGGTGGCCATGCTGCATCTCGAAAAACTGGGCGCCAAGCTGACCAAGCTGTCGCCGGAACAGGCCGACTACATCGGGGTCACAACCCAAGGGCCGTTCAAGCCGGAACACTACCGTTATTAGAAACCGTGTTCGTTTACCTTCCTAGGTAGAAGAAAGCTGGTTCCGCAATTTGGATTGGGCTAGGGGCGTTAGCGTGCCTCTAGCCCTGATCCTCTCTTCGTTCGTGGCGGCCTCGCGCATCGGCGGGGCGGCCCAGCAGTACGTCCTGGCGGCCCACAAGATCGACCCGGTCCTGGCGCCCACGGTCATGTTCGGCCGCACCCCCGCCCGAGGTGGCCAGGGCGAGGTCACCTCGCCGGATGTCTTCCGCCGGATGCTCGGCGACATCGAAGCCGACGCCCTGTTCGGCATGGTCGACCTGATCATCACCGGTCACTTCTCGGATCCCGAACAGGTGGAGATCGCCGCCGGCGTGATCGAGCGGGTGCGCACCGCCGACCGCAGCGACGCCTGGGGCGCCCGGCCCCTGGTGCTGGTCGATCCGGTCCTGGGCGACGCGCCAGCGGGGCTCTACGTGAAATACGAGGTCGCCGAGGCGGTGGAGTCGCGGCTGGTCCCGCAGGCCGACTGGATCACCCCCAACCTGTGGGAGCTGTCCTTCCTGGCCGACAAGCAGATCGACACCGCCGAACAGGCCCGCGACGCGGTCCGCGCGCTGGGCCGCTGCGCCCTGGTCACCTCGGCCCCGGCCGGCGACGGCGAGGTGGGCCTGCTCTATGTGGACAAGGAAGAGGCGGTGCTGTTCGCCCATCCCCGCCTGCCCACCGCGCCCAAGGGCACGGGCGACCTGGTGACCGCCAGCTTCGGCGCGGGCTTGGTCGAGGGCAAGGACCCGCGCGACGCCGCCGAACGCGCGGCGCGGGCGGCGGCCGAGGCCGTGGCGCTGGCCAAGGCGTGGAACGCCACCGAACTGCCGATCGTGGCCATGGCCGACCGGATCGTGAACCCGACCGCCCACGTGCGGATTGAACGCCTATGACCATCGAGATCTCGGGCCTTGCCCCGGCGCGCTTCGCCCAGGTGAAGGATGCGTTCGCCGCGAGCCTGGCGGCGGACGAGGAGCTGGGCGCGCGCTTCACCCTGGTGGAGGCGGGCGAGGTGGTGCTGGACCTCTGGGCCGGCTGGGCGGATCGCAAACGCACCGCGCCCTGGGACGACCAAACCCTGGCGCCGATCTTCTCCACCACCAAGGCGGTCGCCGCCCTGATGATCGCCCGGCTGGTCGAGGCCGGAAAGCTTGACTACCGCCAGACCGTCGCCAGCGTCTGGCCGGCGTTCGGCCAGGCCGGCAAGGACGCGATCACCATCGAACAGGTGATCTCGCACCAGGCGGGACTGCCCGGCTTCCCCGAGGCCATGGACCCCGGCCTCTGGGCGGACTGGGACGCCATCTGCGACCGGCTGGCGGCGATGGCGCCGATGTGGCCGCCGGGCTCGGCCAGCGGCTATCACCCGGTGACCGTGGGCTACATCGTGGGCGAGATCTTCCGCCGCGTGGACGGCCGCACCATCGGCACGGCGTTTCGGGAGGACCTGGGCGAGCCCTTCGGCCTGGACCTCTGGATCGGACTGGAGGACGCGCTTCAGCCCCGCGTCGCCGAACTTCAGCGGCCCAGCGCCCTGCCCGAGTTCGGCGAGATCAACGACGCCACCCGCGCGGCCTTCCTGGCGCCCTGGTCGTCCGCCGCCGGCAAGGCAGGACCGGACTATCGGCGGATGGAGGTGCCCTCCACCAACGGCTACGCGACCTCGCTGGCCCTGGCGAAACTGATGGGCGCCCTGGCCGACGACGGCTGGCTGGACGGCGAACAGATCCTGTCCCCCGCCCTGATCGCCGAGATGACCCGCGAGCGCATCCACGGCCAGGACCTGGTGCTGCCCTTCGTGATGAGCTGGGGCGCGGGCGTCATGCGCAACGCGCCGACCTTCCCCTGGGGCCCGGGCGCCGAGACCTTCGGCCACTCCGGCTGGGGCGGCGCCTGCGCCTTCGCCGACCCGGAGCGCAAGCTGGGCGGGGCCTATGTGATGAACAAGCAGGGCGTGGCGCTCATGGGCGATCCCCGGCCCCGGCGGCTGATCGAGGCGGCCTACGCGGGGGTGTGAGGGGCTGATGCTGGGGGGAGCTGTCGGCAAAGCAGGACGCCGCCAGCCGGATGACTCTCTGCCCGCACAACCGACCCCGGACCCCCGCCAGGTCGACTACCACGGCAGCCCCGTGACGCTCGCAAGCCGACCTTCTCAAGGTCTGAGATGGGTGGATGGCGGACATCAGGCCGAATAGACTTTCGGTGTGAGTGACACACATTCCGACCTAGCCAGATTCCTCGCGGAGTATTCTGGCGGCCAAGCGCCGTCCTTCGATGCCGACGTATTCGACGCTCTTGGCATAGATGGTGATGACGCCTTCGAGTTCATGGATCAGTTCACCGCGCGATTTGGCGTTATTGCTGACAATTACCGCTGGTATTTCCACCACGGCGAAGAAGGCTGGAATCTGGGCGGCATCTTCTTTCGTCCACCGTATCGCCGAGTGAAACGCATCCCCGTCACGACAGCCACGCTGGTCGAGGCCATCGAAACCAAGCACTGCCCCTGCGATACCCCGAACATAACTTGCCGTCAGTTCGTTGGGACATCCGGCTGAACCAACTCCTCATCATCCCGCTCCTCATCCCCTTGGGGCTTGCGGTCTGGAACTGGTTAGTCCGCTAAGGGTCGGACACGGTCTTCGGCGCAGCGCCACAAACCGGAAATTCGCCGAGTTGCCCGGGAGCGGACGCCGCCAACGTCGCCAGGGGGTGGATTGCGGACGTTCGGCGCACAGGTGGCCACGATAAATCATCACCGCTTCCTGTGCCGAACCACCCAAGCGAGCCAAATGAGGGCGACGGCGGCCATCAATATAAACGCAGACCTTATTACAATAAGGTCGAGATCTGAGACGTAGTATGTACTCACGAACCCCTTGTACCGGTTCTCATAATCCCCAGTAGGCTCTGACGGGCGAAAATACCCGAGCGTAGTTACGCCGCCAAACCATGCTGAGGCGAAAAAGATCGGGTACCGCTCTATGATGGCGGACAAATACTTTTTGCGCATTGAGTGCCCCATAGGTGTGCGCCGATCCGGCCGCACAGCCCGCTGTGACCCGTGTTCACCGTTGGCCGAGCGTGTCAACTTCGCCTAGGGGTCGGATGAGGTCTTTGGCTTCCCGCCCGGATCAAGACTTTCGCTGAGCGTCCGATTCGCGGGAGGGAGCCAATTTCCGGGGTCGACCCTAATCGGACTTTGAGCCCACCTCCTCTCCCCCCGAGCGAAGCGAAGAGTGGGGAGAGGGTAGGGAGAGGGGCGACGCAGGCCTCGCCGCCGCCGCTCAGGGTTCAGCCAGAACCCTGGGAAGGATGCTCGCCGCCGCAGGCGTCTAGGATGGTGTCGCACACGCCTTCGCGGTTCGTCAGGACAGCGGAGTTCCAGAAGCGGATGACCCGCAGCCCGAGCCCTTCAAGGTCGGCGGTCCGGCGCTCGTCATACGCGACCTGCTCCGTATGCTGGCCGCCGTCCAACTCGACGACAAGCCCCGCTTCGACGCAGAGAAAATCGACAATGAAAGGCCCTTTCGGAACCTGACGCCGCCATCGCCACCCGCCCAAGCGTCGGGCGCGGAGGGCGTTCCAAAGCCGCGCCTCAGCGTCGGTATCGTCCCGACGTAGCGCGCGGGCGCGGTCGCGCGGCGTGGTGTCCTTGAGCGTCTTGAAAGTCGCCATGGCGCCGATGGTGGGTCATGGCTGGACCATCGTGCAAGCGTCGAGGCCTGCGTCGCCCCTCTCCCTACCCTCTCCCCACTCTTCCCCCGGCCCAAGGCCGGGGTCGGGGGGAGAGGTGGCAAACGCTGGCATCCCCTTTCCGCGCGACTACGAACTTGCAGAGTGTCAGGTGAAATGGGGTGGTTAGATCGCGGCGACGGTGCGTTCGATCAGCCAGTAGGCGGCGAGGCTGCCGATGAGGTAGGCGGGGGCGAGGGCGGTCCAGGGGGGCAGGGTTCGGTGGCTGGCCTGGAGGAGGCGGCGGCCGGCGGCCAGGACCAGCAGGACGGCGGCCACGAAGGCCAGTTGGCCGATTTCCACGCCGAGATTGAAGAGCAGCAGGGCCTGGGGTGCGGCGTCGGCGGGGAGGCCGATGTCGGCCAGGACGCCGGCGAAGGCCATGCCGTGCAGCAGGCCGAAGGTGAAGGCGATCAGCCAGGGTCGCCGCTGGGCCAGGCCGCCGGCGGCGCGGCGGGCGGGCGTCAGCTCCAGGGCGACGAAGAGGATGCTGAGCGCCACCAGCGCCTCGATGGCCGCGGCGGGGAAGCGGATCACGCCCATGGCGGCGAGCGCCAGGGTGAGGCTGTGGGCGACCGTGAAGGCGGTGATCGCCTTCACCAGCTTCCAGTTGGGACCGATCAGCAGCAGCAGGCCCAGCACGAACAGCAGGTGGTCGATCCCCGCCAGGATGTGCTCGACGCCCAGGCGCAGGTAGGCCGGCACGGCGACGCCCGCGGGCCGGGATGGGCCCAGGTTCAGGCGCGGCGCGGCGGGCTTGAGGACGTGGTCCGAGGTTGCGCCGTCAAGGGTGCTCACGCGGACGATGACGTCGGTGACGCTCTGGGAGAGGCCTTCGATCTCGAGAGTCTGGCCGGCCAGCGGCGGGCCGTCGCGGACCCGCCAGACGCGCGTGACGTAGCCCGGGGCGGCCTGCTCGACCTCGGCGGGTTTCTCGAGCGCGCCGCCGGACAGGTGGGGCACGAGCCGCAGCGCCATGTCGCCGACCACGGGCCGCTTCCAGACGACCTCATAGGCGCGGGGGCCCGTTTCGCGGATCTGCACCAGCGCGGGGCGCACTTCATGGGCCAGCGCCGGGGGTGCGCCCGCGACGATGGCGACCAGGACGAGCCAGAGCGCCAGGAACCGGCTCACTGGGGCAGGCCCGCGATCTCGACCTTGTAGCGCTGGCGAAGGGACGCGCGGAACGCCTGGTTCTGCTCCAGCCGCCGCTCGGCCAGCCAGGCCTCGCGGACCTCGCTCCGCACCTGGGCCAGCGGCGGGATCACCGGGGGCAGACGCCGCTCGACGCGGATCAGGTGCAGGCCGTAGGCGGACGGAACCGGGCCGATCCAGGCGCCCACGGCGGCGCCCTGCACGGCGGCGGCGAACTGTGGGCCATAGTCCCGGTCGAGGTCGGCCTCGGCCACGTCGGCGTAGGCCAGCGGCAGCAGCGACGGATCGCTGGCGGCGCTCTGTCCGGCCTTCACGCGGGCCAGGGCCTCGGCCGCGGCGGCCTCCGGGCTTTCGCCCGTCCGGTCACGGCTGAAGTAGATGTGGCGCAGGGCCACCCGGCCCGCCGTGGCGTAGCGGTCGCGGTGGGCGTCGTAATAGGCCTGCAGGGTCTTGTCGTCGGGCTCGGGCAGGTCGGCGATGTCGTCGCTGGCGAAGGCCATTTTCTGGGCCAGCCGGCGGCGGACGATCATGTCGCCCTTGTCGAGACCCAGGCGGATCGCCTCGCGCGACAGCAGTTCCTCGTCCACCCGCTCCTGGATCAGCGCCGACAGTTCGGCGCGGGTCGGGGGCCGTTGGCTCTGCATCTCCCAGTAGGTGGCGAGCTGCTCGATGTCCTGGGCGTCGATGCGCACGACCGGCCGCTTCAGCTGGTGAGCCAGGCCGATGCCCGCGAACAGCAGCGCGCCCAGCAACAGGAAATGCACCAGCGGCTCGCGCAGGAGCCGCGCGAGGCCGGACGATACGCGGCCTTGGCTCACGCCGTCGGCTCGAACCAGATGGGCGAGGACCAGGCGCGTTCCATGATCGTGGGCTGCAGCTTCGGGTTCGGCGGCGCGCCGTTGCGCAGGGCGTCCCAGGTGGACCAGCGGCAGGACGGGTTTTCCAGCACGCGGACGTAGTAGAAGGCCCGCTGCTTGGGGTTGAACTCGGGGTCGCGCCAGACGGTGCGGAGCTCGACGTCGCCCTTGAAGGGGTCGGGCTCGCAAGTCTTCAGGTTCACGGCCGCGCCGTTGTCGGCGCAGCGGCCGTTGGCGCCGATCTTCAGGCCGTCGGAGCAGGCGACGTCGAAGACCTTTTCCTTGGCCTGGCCGTTCTCGATCCAGCCCTTCACCACCTGGGCGCGCTGGAGATAGCCGCCGCGCGGATCGCGGACCGCCCAGACGAGGAAGCTGGGCGCGCGGCCCCGAGCCGACAGCAGGTCGCCGCCCATGGGCACGCCGTGGGCGTAGGCCTGGCGGACGGTGTCGGGGCGGGTCAGCAGGTCGGCGGGGAAGTCGTAGCCGGCGAAGAAGCGCACCTTGATGCGGGGACCCGAGGTGGCGAAGGTCTCCTTGCGCCGCATGGCCGCGTAGATGGCGTCGCGGCTGTTCTCTTCGGCCCAGACGCCGGCCAGGCCCGACGCGCCCCAGGCCTGGTAGCGCCCGCCGGCCGCCGAGGGGTCGATGCCGTCCCAGCTCGTCTTGCCGTCCGGCGGAATGGAGCCGCGCAGCTCGGGCCGCGAGTCCGGGCGGCCGGTCTTGGAGAAGTAGTTCGGCTCCTCGACGCTGCCGGGGGCGGCGTTGTGAGTGTCGGACGAGCCGATGAAGCCCATCTTGAACGGGTTCGACCCGATCTTGTCGCGATAGATGATCCCGTCCTGGAGCGCGCGGCGGACATAGCCGCCGGCGAACTTGGTGATCTTCGTCGCAGAGCCGATGTAGCTCTCCATGATCTCGAAATTGGCCCACTCGTCGTTGGGCGACAGCGAGGGGTGGGTCTCGGACGTGCCCTTGATCTGGGTGATCTCGACCAGGGGTTCGTTGCGGGCGCGGAGGTCGGCGTAGATCTTGTCGATCGGCTTGCCGTTCATCCGCTGGGTGTCGAACATCATCCCGTCCGACCCGTTGGAATTGTGCGGGATGGCCAGCGCCTCGATCCCCTTGCCGCGCCAGCCGTCCATGGTGCGCCACAGGGTCTCCGGGTCGCGGGAGACGTTGGCGGCGTAGGGCAGGTCGGCGACCTTCGAGCCCTTGAAGATCACGTTGCGGTGCAGGTTGCGGCCGTCGGGGGCGGAGGTGAACTCGTAGCCGACGAAGGTGGTGAAGCGGCCCGGCGCGTTGTTGCGGGCCGCGGCGTCCTGCACTTCACGCCAGGCGCGCGAGGCCACCTCGGGCGCGCTGAACTCGGCCGGCAGGGTGTTGTCGCGGAAGCCGGTGACGACGCGGGTGAAGGCGGCGTTGATCTCCTTCGGATCGGCGGAGAACAGGCCCTGGGTGATCGGCAGCTTGGAGAGCGGGCTGTGGGGATCGTTCGCCTCGCGGATCGCGCCGATGAACTCGGCGTGGTCGGTGACGGCCGCGAAGTCCAGCGGGCCGCCCCGCAGCCGGATGTCGAAGCCGGCGGCATGGCCGATCGCCTCGCCCTTGGCGAAGCGGTAGGCGTCGTCCGGCGTCTTGCGGACGTTGAAGATATAGGCGTCGAAGGACAGGTAGGTGTGGACGTGCAGGTCGCCGAAGTAGGCGTTGCGGTCGGCGCTGTAGCCGGGCAGGCGCGCAGGAGCGGCGGCGGGCGCGACCTTCGGCCTTGGCGGGGTCGGGGCGGGGGCGGCCGACGCCGCGGTCTTCTGCTGGGCCACCTGGGCCCCGATGGCCGTGCCGCCGATCAGGACGCCGACGACGGCGGCCGGAATGACATAGCGCGCCACGTTGCTGCGGATCTTCATCAGCGTTCCCCCGAACTCCTGTTGATCCAGAAATACCTTGTTTTTCGACGCTTGCGCCAGAAGCCCGGAGGCATGGTCCGGGTGCGTGGGGGAATAGGCGCCCTGGCGACGCGGGCGCACGAAAAAGGGCTCCCGAAGGAGCCCTCATCCGACGTTGGGGGCGGGAGAGGCTTAGGCGCCCAGGCCCGCGGTGGCGATGGCGGTCAGCATGCCGACGACCAGCAGGGCCAGGGGGGCGAAGCGATCGGCTTGGCGTTCGAGGTTGGCGAAGAAGGTCATGACACACACCTTGAGTTTGCGAGGAGACCCCGGGGGAGCGGGGCTGTCCGTCTGGACACTGTTTAGATAGCACCATCTGAACGATGTACAGATCAGCGATTTCACACACCAGCTATGCGTTTTCGCACAACGCGGGTCTGTCTAGTCCTAGGTGGGGGGCGCGTCGACTAGGGCTTGAGCGCGCATGACGGCGCGGGAGCGGCGCCAGGCGCCGTAGAGAAAGACCGCGGCGCCGCACCAGATGAAGCCGAACGAGACGGCGCGGGCGGTGGTGAAGGCCTCGCCCTGGCTGAGCCCGATGCCGAAGCTGATGGTGGGCGCCAGGAATTGCAGGAAGCCCATGGCCGACAGAGGAATGCGGCGGGCGGCCCAGGAGAACAGCACCAGGGGCAGGGCGGTGATCGGGCCGGACGCGATCAACCAGGCCGTGGTGGTCGGGTCCTGGGTGAAGTGGCCCTGGGCCTGGATGTGCAACCAGCCGATGAAGGCCAGGCTGGGCACGCTCAAGATCAGGCACTCGACCAGCAGGCCGGTCTGGGCGTCGGCGGCCACCTGTTTGCGCACCACGCCGTAGCCGGCGAAGCTGAACGCCAGGATCAGCGAGACCCAGGGCAGATGGCCCAGGGCCGCAGCCTGGAACACCACGCCCACCAGGGCCAGGGCGATGGCGACGTAGCCAATGCGATCGATGCGCTCGCGGAACAGCAGGGCGCCGGCCGCCATGTTGACCAGCGGGTTGATGTAGTAGCCGAGGCTGGTCTCCAGCAGGCGACCGTCGGTGACGGCGGAGATGAAGACCACCCAGTTGATGGAGATCAGCAGGGAGGACAGGGCCAGCCAGGCGAGGACGCGCGGGCGGCGAAGGACCTCGGCGACCTGGCGCGCCTGGCCCGCCAGCAGGACGAAGACCGCCGCGGCGGGGACGCTCCAGACGATGCGCTGGGCCAGGATCTCCCAGGGGCCGACGCCGTGGCGGCCGATGGCCTGGAAGGCCAGGGGCACGAAGCCCCAGATGAGGTAGCAGAGCACCCCCGCCGACAGCGCCAGACGGGGATCTCCGCCGGACGCTTTCGGCGAGGGCATGCCTTAGGCCAGGGTCTTCTGACCGATCAGGCCGCGTTCGTGCAGCAGCTCGGCGATCTGGACCGCATTGAGCGCGGCGCCTTTGCGCAGGTTGTCGGCGACCACCCACATGTTGAGGCCGTGCTCGACGGTCGGGTCGTTGCGGATGCGGCTCACGTAGACCGGGAACTCGCCCTGGGCCTCCTTCGGCGTCATGTAGCCGGTGGGCTCGCGCTTATCGATGACGATCAGGCCGGGGCTCTCGCGCAGCAGGTCGCGGGCTTCGTCCTCGTCGATGGGGTCGTGGAACTCGATGTTCACGGCCTCGGAGTGGCCGACCATGACGGGGACGCGCACGCAGGTGACCGTCAGCTTGATGGCCGGGTCGATCATCTTGTGGGTCTCGTTCCACATCTTGGCCTCCTCGTCGGTGTAGCCGTCGTCCTGGAAGGTGCCGATGAAGGGGATGACGTTGAAGGCGATCTGCTTGGGGAACTTCTTGGGCGGGGTCGCGCCCAGGACGTAGACGTTCTTCGTCTGGTCGAAGAGCTCGTCCATGCCCTCCTTGCCCGCGCCGGAGACCGACTGGTAGGTCGAGACCACCACGCGCTTGATGCGCGCCCGGTCGTGCAGCGGCTTCAGGGCCACCACCAGCTGGGCGGTCGAGCAGTTGGGGTTGGCGATGATGTTTTTCTTGTTCGCCCATTCCACGTCGTCCGGGTTCACCTCCGGCACCACCAGGGGCACGTCGGGGTCCATGCGGAAGGCGGACGAGTTGTCGATGACGATCGGGCCGGCGGCGCCGATCTTGGGCGACCACTCCTTGGAGAACGACCCGGACACGCTCATCAAGACCAGGTCGACGGTGGAGAAGTCGAACTGGGCGACGTCCTCGCATTTGACGATCTGATTGCCGAACGCGACCTCGAGGCCGATGGATTTGCGGGACGCGATGGCGTGAATCTTGTCCACGGGGAATTTCACTTCCTCGAGGATGTTGAGCATTTCACGGCCCACGTTGCCCGTGGCGCCAACGACGGCGACCCGGTAACCCATTGGTCGTCTCCTAGAACTTGAGGGAGCGTCCCGTTACGCCCTGGGGCGGGCCAAGGCAACCGACGCGATCGGCCTTCAGTCCAGCGGGCGGACCCAGATATTGCGGAAGCTGACCGGACCGCCGCCGGCGTGGGCCTGGAGCTTGATGGGCGCGCGCCCGTGGGCGGGGCCATAGGCGGGCTTGCCGATGAACCGGGTGGGGCCGGCCAGGGTGAAATCGTTCTGCACCAGGACGCCGTTATGGAAGGCGGTGACCCGGGCGGGGGTCTTCATCGCGCCGTCGGGACCAAAGGTCGGCGCGGTCCAGACGATATCGTAGACCTGCCACTCGCCGGGTGGTCGGCCGGCGTTCACCAGGGGCGGGGCCTGTTTGTAGATGCTGGCGGCCTGGCCGTTGACGTAGGTGGGGTTGTCCTTGGGATCGAGGATCTGCAGCTCGTAGCCGGCGTCGCCCGGGCCGATGGAGGCCAGGAAGACGCCGCTGTTGCCGCGCAGCTGGCCCGATCCGCCGACGCCGGCGGGGACGCGCCATTCCAGGTGGAGCTGATAGCTGCCGAAGGTGCGGCGGGTCTCGATGTTGCCGGCGGCCAGCTTCACCACCAGGGCCCCGTCCTCGACCGCCCAGCCGGCGGGCCCCTTGTCGCGGACCGAGACCCACTCGGTCGCGTCCTGGCCGCCGAAGAGCACGATGGCGTCGGAGGGCGGGCCGCCGGGCGTGGCGGCGGGCGTCACGACCGGCGGGATGGGACCGGCCTGTTCCGTGTCCTCGGGCTTCTGGGCGCAGGCGGGGCCGGCGAGGGCCAGGAGCGCGAGGGCGGCGGCGAAACGGAGGGCGACCATCTCAGGCCTCCGCCATCTTGAGGATCGTCGTCCACTCGTCAGGGCGGACCGGCGACACGGAGAGGCGGCTCTGGCGGATCATCTCCATGCCGGCGAGGGCAGGCGCGGCCTTCATGTCCTGAAGGGTCACGGGGCGGGCGAGCGGTCGGACGGGGGTGAGGTCCACGGCCACGAAACGACCGGCCGGGTCGGAGGCGTCGGGATAGGCCTCGCGGGCCACGGCGGCGATCCCGACCACGGCCTTGCCGTCCTGAGAGTGGTAGTAGAGCACCTCGTCCCCGACCTTCATGGCCTTGAGATGCAGGGCCGCGGCGTTGTTGCGGACGCCGTCCCAGACGGTGCGGCCGTCGCGCTGCAGGTCCGCGAAGGCGTAGGTCCCCGGTTCGGACTTCACGAGCCAATAGTTCGCCATGCGCGCGCTCCCTGTTCCGGCGGAGCATGGCACGGCGGCGACGCCTGGGGCTAGGCGGCCTCGGAGCGGGCGTAGAGTTCGCGGACCGACTGCAGGCCCATCATAACCTGGGCGCGTTCCTTCCGGTCGGGCTTGCGCGAGACCATGAAGCGCCAGGCGCGGACGTGGACGGCCAGGGCCTCGCGGTCGGATTGCCCGGTCGCCAGAAGGTCATCCAGCAGGCCCAGCAGGCTGGCGACGACATCGCCCGCGCCGTCGCGGCCATCGTCGGGATAGGTCTCGACCACGTCGCGCAGCATCTTCAGGTCGGCCGCGGATGCGGTCTGGCCGAAACCGGCCAGCAGGCCCTCGGACAGGGCCAGCACGGCCGCGTCGCCGGCGCGCCGGTTCAGCTTCTTCGGGGCGTCATCGTCGTCGGCCATCGACGTCGACCTCGTCAGCAAAAGGAACTCAAGGTCGCCAAGCTTAGCTTCACGACCTTAACGGGCGCCTAAGCGGAATTGGAGCCCGACACGCTGGCCGAAGGGCGGCGCCGTTTAGAGGGCCGCCAGCACCGCGTCGCCCATCTGGACGGTGGACAGCGTCCCACCCAGGTCGCGGGTGCGGGCGCCGGCCGCCAGCGCCTTTTCGACCGCCGCGAACAACCGGTCGGCTTCCGCGGGCCGATCCAGGGACCAGCGCAGCGCCATCTCGAAGGAGAGGATCGCGGCGAGGGGATTGGCGACGCCCTGGCCGGCGATGTCCGGCGCGGAGCCGTGGATGGGCTCGTAGAGACCGGGCATGCCCGCCAGGCCCAGCGCCGCCGAGGGCAGCATCCCGAGCGAGCCGGTGAGCTGAGCGGCCGCGTCAGAGAGAATGTCGCCGAACAGGTTGTCGGTGACCATGACGTCGAACTGCTTGGGGTTCTTGACGATCTGCATCGCCGCGTTGTCGGCCAGGATGTGCTCCAGCTCGACGTCGGCGTACTCGCGCTTGTGGAGGTCGGTGACCACGCGACGCCACAGCAGGCCCGAATCCATCACGTTCGACTTCTCGGCCGAATGGACCTTGTTGCGCCGGCCGCGGGCCAGCTCGAAGGCGACGCGGGCGACGCGCTCGATCTCCATGGTGGTGTAGACCTGGGTGTCCACGGCGCGCTGGCCGCCGCCCGGCAGGTCCTCGATGAAGCGGGGTTCGCCGAAGTAGATGCCGCCGGTCAGCTCCCGGACGATCATGAAGTCCAGACCCTCGACGAGTTCGCGCTTGAGGCTGGAGGCGTCGGCCAGGGGCTGGAAGCACAGGGCGGGACGCAGGTTGGCGAACACACCCATGCCGGCGCGCAGGTTCAACAGACCCGCCTCGGGCCGCTTGTCGCGCGGGGCGTCCACCCATTTCGGACCGCCGACGGCGCCCATCAGCACGGCCTTGGCGGCCTTGGCGGCGGCCAGGGTCTCATCCGTCAGCGGAACGCCGTGCAGATCGTAGCTGACCCCACCGAACGGCCGCTCGTCCAGGGCGAGATCGGGGGTCAGGGCCTCGGCCACGCGACGCACCTGCGCCGTCACTTCGGGCCCGATCCCGTCGCCGGGCAGGAGCAGGAGGTCGGTCATGGCAAGTCCCTGGAAGCTAGAGTGCGCGCTCGGAGGCGACCTCGTAGAGCGAGAGCCGGCGATCGGAAACCCCGAACTGCGGCCAGACCGCCCGCCACGCCGCCATATGCGGCGCCTGGAAATGCGCGTCGATGGCCGCCTGGTCGCGCCAGGCCTCGAACACCCGGATCAGGCCGGGATCCTGGACATCGACGGCGTAGGAATAGGCGATGCAGCCATCCTCGGCCCGGCTGGCGGTCAGCATCGCGTCCATGTGGGGCCTGAGCGCCGCCATGTTCTCTGGCGGCGCCCGGACCGTGCCCGCGATGATCAGGCTCAACGGCTGGGTTCGAGCTTGGTGTTCAGCACCCAACCGACGTTGTCGTTTTCATCCGCGATTTCCCACCAGAGGCCGTTCTTCTGGCCGGTGGGATAGACGGTGGCGCCGACGGGCAGGGTGCGGATCATCGCGCCCTTGGCGTCCGGCGAGCGGCGCATGTTCAAGGCGCCGGTGGCGACGAAGGTCTTCGCCGGCGCGGCCTCCGCGGCCGTCCGTCCGTCGCCCAGCAAGCCCAGGTCGCCGACCATCTTGGCGTAGGATTGGATGAACGCCAGGGTGACGATCCGGCCGATGTCGGTGTCCTCGTAGCCGCCGCCCACGACACCGCCAAAGCCGCCGAAGCCGCCCATGCCGCCGCCGGCGCCGAAGCTGACGTCGTTCTTCACGGCGTAGCCGTCCTGCACCGCGATGGTTTCCGTCGTGCGGACGTTGGTGAGCGAGAGCACCGTGTTGGCTTCGAGCTTGCGCGTCTTGATGCCGCCGACGAGGCCACCGACGCGGCCACCGATCAGGCCGCCGGCGACCCCCGCGAGAGCCCCGCCGCCTGAATTCGAGTTGCTGGCCTGAACCTCGGCCACCAGCACATAGTCGGCGGCCTTGATCTGGCCCATGCCGACGTTCGAGCCGCGTTGCAGACCCAGCGAACTTCCGATGTTGCGCTCGGTGGTCGCGGCGTTCAGGCCGGCGGCGCGGTCGACGAGGTTGAAGCACCCCGAGCGCTGCACGATGACCCGCAGCAGCTTCTGCGGCGGTGCGAGATTGTACTGGTTCCAGCCGCGCGGATCGTCGCCATCAGTGATCGACAGGGTCCCGAGCTTGCGCGTGCAGCGCGGGATGTCGTTCATCGCCTGGGTTTGCATCGTCTGGGCGTTGGAGGGCTTGGCCGGGCGACCTTGTGCATAGGCCGCGCCCGCCGGCGAAACCGCCGCCAGCGCGCCGGCCGCCACGATCAGAGTCCGCAAGTTCATCGTCTTAGTCCCCTCAAAACCGTCAGCGCGCAGCATAGCGCGTTCCGCTCGATGTTGAACCGTCAGCTTGCAGCTCAGGCGCGTTCCAGCCAGGGCCGGTCGAGCGCCCGCTTCTGCTCGTAGAGATCGATAGACGGCGCGGCCTGCAGGGTCTCGCCGATGGCGTCCAGGCCCTGCAGCATCTTCTGCTTGCGCTGGGGGTCGATCTCGAAGGTGAAGACGGCGCCGGAGGGCGAGGTGACCGTCTGGCTTTCCAGGTCGATCGAGACCACGTGATTGCCGCCGCGCGCCTCGTCCATCAGTTGGGCGACCTCGGCGGTCTTCAGGACCACGGGCAGCAGGCCGTTCTGGAAGCAGTTGTTGTAGAAGATGTCGGCGAAGCTGGTGGCGACCACGGCCTTGATGCCGAAGTCCATCAGCGCCCACGGCGCGTGCTCGCGGCTGGAGCCGCAGCCGAAGTTCTCGCCGGTGATCAGAACGCCCGCGCCTTTGTAGGCCGGCTGGTTCAGCACGAAGTCGGGCTTTTCACGGCCCTGCTCGTCGAAGCGGTATTCGTAGAACAGCCCCTTGGCCAGACCCGCCCGCTCCACTGTCTTGAGGAACTGTTTGGGGATGATCTGGTCGGTGTCGATGTTGGCCAGCGGCAGGGGCGCGGCGGCGGCGTCGAGGCGGGTGAAGGCTTCCATCAACGGGGTTCCGGTGCAGATTGGGTGATGACCCAGCGCTCGGTGCGCTGGCCGGTTTGCGGCGGCAGTCCGGCGACGATCTCGACCGTGCAGTCGGTCGTCGCCGCGAGGCCCGTCGCCATGTCGACCTCGTAGCGGCAGCCCTCTCTCCGCTCGAGGGTCAGCTTCGCGAACTGGGTCTTGGCCTCAGCCTGCCTTTCGGGAGCCAAGCGCGCCGTCATGGCCTCCATCGAGACCTTCAGGCTTGCCGCCAGCGAGGCCGGATCGGGGGTCTGGGCCCAGGTGACGACAGCGCGACCCTTCGCGGTGTCGACCGATTCCAGCCGAAAGGCGCCTGAGGCCTTGATCGGCGGGCCGCCCAGGATGTTCGGGATTTCGCTGTCGTAGGGCGCCGGCTTGCCGGTCTCGAGGGCGGACCCCTGGCCGACGGCGATCAGGCCCTGCTCCTTGAAGAGCGAGGCCGCCTGCGCGGCGTCCATGCCGCCAAACATGGTTTTCGCCGACTCCACGGCGCGATCGTCGGGAATCGTATCCGCCAGGGCCTTGAAGATGGTCTCGCGCATCTTGTCCCAGTCGCGGACGCGGACCGGCGTAAGGTCGTCCTTGACCTCCAGAACGGCCGGATAGACCAGTTTCGCCTTGTCGGTCAGGGCCTGCTGCGTGGCCGCGTCGGCGCCCTCGACCGCGAACGAGACGAAGTCCAGCCGCAGCAGGCCCGTGTCGCCATCCTTGCGCCAGGTCGCCTTGATCACACTGGTGGCCTTCGAGGACCGGGTTGCGCCATCGCGCACGTCGGCGCGCGTGTGGACGCTGGTCTGGGTCCAGGAGGCCCCGTCCCGCAGCTTGACCGGGAGATCGACAGCCTGCGCCGCGACCGGCGCGAGCGCGACCGCCAGGGCGAGCGCCAAGCGCATCACGCCGCCGACTCTGGCGCTTCGGCGCTGAGCAGGATCGTGGGAACGCCGGCTGGGGCGTTGCGCACGGTGAAGACGTGGGTCCCGGGCTTGCGGCCGGTGCGGACCTCGGAGACGTCGAAGCCGGCGGCGGCGATGCGCGCCTGAGCGGCGTGCGGCTCAGCCACGCGCCAAGCCAGGCCGCCGGAGCGGTCGGGCTCGTCGGTCGGGGCGCCGCCGATCTTGGCGGCCATTTCGATGACCGTGCCGCCGACCTTGAAGAACAGCTGGCGCGCGTTCCACTTCGGATTTTCGCGGTCGAGCCGCAGGTCGAGGCCGAGCTTGGCGCCGTAGATGGCGAGGGCGCGATCAACGTTGGGGGTCATGACCACCACGTGATCGAGCTCGGTCACCGGCGCTTCGGCGGCGAGCGTCGCCAGGGGCCAGGGCGGCGAGGCTTCGGCCATCAGCAGGAGGCGCAGGCCGCCGGTGGCCTTGGGGGCCAGGCCCGCGCCGATCCACTCACGGGTGCGGCCGTCGTCGGCCCGGGTGCTGACCGGCGCGGGCTCGCTGGTCGGGACGCCGCGGCGGTTCAGCAGCTTCACGTCGGCGGCGATGTCATTGCTGGCGAAGGCCAGAGCCCAGAGGCCCTCGCCCGTCGCGTCGAGCTGGGCGCGCACGCCGTCAGCGAACGCGCCGTCGCCCTCGGGCGCGATCAGGTCCAGCGCCATGTTGGGGAACTGGAACCAGGCCTGGCGCACGCCGCCGCCCCGTCCGATCCAGTCGGGGGTCACGCCGAACAGGCGCGAATAGCCCTCGACCGCGGCGTCCAGGTCCCGGACGGCCCAGGCGACGTGGTCGAGGCCGGTGATCACAGGAAGTTCCGCACGTCGGCGATGTGACCGGCGATGGCGGCGGCGGCGGCCATGGCGGGGCTCATCAGGTGGGTGCGGCCCCCGCGACCCTGGCGGCCCTCGAAGTTGCGGTTCGAGGTGGAGGCGCAGCGCTGGCCGCTGGTCAGCCGGTCGGGGTTCATGCCCAGGCACATCGAGCAGCCGGGCTCGCGCCACTCGAAGCCGGCGGCCTTGAAGATCAGATCCAGGCCTTCGTCCTCGGCCTGGGCGCTGACCAGGCCGGAGCCGGGGACCACCATGGCGCGGACGCCTTCGGCGACCTTGCGCCCCTCGGCGATCTTGGCGGCGGCGCGCAAATCCTCGATGCGGCTGTTGGTGCAGGAGCCGATGAAGACGACATCGACCTTGGCGTCGGTGATCGGCTGGCCGGGGGTGAGGCCCATGTAGTCCAGCGCGCGTTCGACCGCGGCGCGCTTGTCGGGCGCGGCGATGGCGGCGGGGTCGGGGACCGTCCCGGTGATCTGGACCACATCCTCGGGGCTGGTGCCCCAGGTGACGGTGGGCGCGATCGTCGACGCGTCCAGCACGACCTCGCGGTCGAACACGGCGTCGTCGTCGGTGAAGAAGGTCTTCCAGTGCGCGAGCGCCATTTCCCAGGCGCCGCCCTTGGGCGCGGCGGGCCGGCCCATGAGGTAGGCGAAGGTGGTCTCGTCGGGGGCGACGAGGCCGGCGCGGGCCCCGCCCTCGATGGTCAGATTGCACAGCGTCATCCGGCCTTCCATCGACAGGGCGCGGACGGCGGAGCCGGCGTATTCGATGACGTAGCCGGTGCCGCCGGCGGTGCCGATCTCGCCGATGACGGCCAGGGCGAAGTCCTTGGCGCCCACGCCCGGGGCTGGTTCGCCCTCGATACGGACGCGGAAGTTCTTGGCCTTCTTCTGGCGCAGGGTCTGGGTGGCGAGGACGTGCTCGACCTCGGACGTGCCGATGCCGTGCGCCAGCGCGCCGAAAGCGCCGTGGGTGGAGGTGTGGCTGTCGCCGCAGACGATGGTCATGCCCGGCTGTGTCCGGCCCTGCTCTGGGCCGACGACGTGGACGATGCCGTTCCGAATGTCGCCCATCTGGAAGTATTCGATGCCGTACTCGGCGACGTTCTTGCCCAGGGTCTGCAGCTGCAGGCGGGCCTCCTCGTCGGCCACGGCGTCGACGCCCAGGGCCTGACCCTCGGTCGGCACATTATGGTCGGCGACCGCCAGCGTGCGGTCCGGCCGGCGCACGGCGCGGCGGTTGGCGCGAAGCCCGGCGAACGCCTGGGGCGTGGTCACCTCGTGAATGAGGTGCAGGTCGATGTAGAGGATCGACTCGCCGTCTTGCGTATCGACGACGTGCGCGTCCCAGATCTTGTCGTAGAGGGTCTTGCCGGCCATGGGGCGCATGTAGGTCGCCGGAGGCGGGCGCGTCTAGTGCCGGCATGCCGATATTCATTAGTGTGCTAAGGAATTGAGGTGAAATTGACCCTTTGGCCCGGCGGCGGATCGCGGGATAGGGACGCATGGAAGAGCCGTCGGCCCGCGTCTTCGTGGTGACCCTGCAGGGGTTGGAGGGCGGCCAGCCGCCGGCGCTGACGATCCTGGCGTTCGTGCGGGCGGACACCGAGGGCGACGCCGAGGCGGTGGCGGTGGTGGAAGCCGGCCGGGACGGCTTCCCCGACGCCCAGGTCCTGCGCACCGCTGAGGTGATCGACGCCGCCGCCCTGCCCGAGGACTTCGCCGGCGCCATGGCCAGCGCGCTTCGCTACGGCTGCGGCCTGATCATCTACGACGAGCCTTAGAATTGCCGGCGGCGCCGAAACCGCTATTCATAGGCGTATGACAGGGCGCGCCGACTGGGACCTTCTGCAGAGCCTCCATGCCGTGCTGGAGGCGGGGACCTTTTCGGCCGCCGCACGGCTGCGACGTCTGACCCAGCCAACGCTGGGCCGGCACATCGACCAGCTGGAGCGGCAACTGGGCGCGCCGCTGTTCCTGCGCAGCCCCCGAGGCCTGCGACCCACGGACCTGGCGCTGTCGTTCCGGCCGCATCTGGCGGACATGGCGGCGGCGGCGCAGGCGGCCAGTCGCGACGCCTCAGGCGTGGCCAACGGCGCCGGCGGGGTCGTGCGGGTGGCGGCCAG
Organism: uncultured Phenylobacterium sp.; assembly: GCA_964575195.1. GTDB lineage: Bacteria > Pseudomonadota > Alphaproteobacteria > Caulobacterales > Caulobacteraceae > Phenylobacterium. The sequence continues at coordinate 294,045 of CAZNPJ010000001.1, read as the reverse complement.
TGATGTGATCGGCATCGAGGTGCTGCCCGGCATCCTGACCAGCTTTCGCCAGGCCAATCCGGGCGTCGACGTCGAGCTGGCGCTGTCCAACAAGATCGAGGATCTGACCCGGCGCGACGCGGACATCGCCGTGCGCATGGCTCGCCCGACCCAGAACAGCCTCGTGGCGAAGAAGGTGGGCGAGCTCACCCTGGCCTTCTACGCCTCGCCCGACTACGTGGCCCGCAAGGGCCTGCCGACCACCTTCGAGGAGCTGGTCGAGCACAACCTGATCGGTTTCGACCGGAATCTGCCGGAACTGGTGTCGGACCTCAGCATCGGTCGGCCGGTGACCCGCGACCTCTTCGCCCTGCGTACGGACAACGATGTGGCGCAGCTGGCGGCGTTGAAGGCCGGCTTCGGCATCGGCGCCTGCCAGCGTCAGATCGGCAAGCGGTTCGACTTGGTGCCGGTGATGCCGGACCTGTTCTCGTTCAAGCTGGATATCTGGATCTGCATGCACGAGACCCTGCGCGGCAGCCCGCGCATGCGCCTGATGTTCGACCACCTGGCCCAGGAGCTGGGCGCCTACGCGGCGATGGGGGACTGACGGACAACGAAAACGGCGGCCGGATCGCTCCGGCCGCCGTTCTGAACGTCTCTGACGTGGAAGCGCTTAGGCTTCTTCGGTCCCGGCCGGGGCGGCCGTGTCGGCGACGGTGCGGGCGCCGCCCATGGAGCGCTCGGCGATCCGGGCCGACTTCCCGCGGCGATCACGCAGGTAGTACAGCTTGGCGCGCCGGACGACGCCGCGACGCTTCACTTCGATGGATTCGATGTTCGGCGAGAGGATCGGGAACACCCGCTCCACGCCTTCGCCGAAGGAGATCTTGCGGACGGTGAAGTTCTCGTCGACGCCCTGGCCGGCGCGGGCGATGCAGACGCCTTCGTAGGCCTGGACGCGCTCGCGCTCGCCTTCCTTGATCTTCACGTTCACGCGGACGGTGTCGCCAGGGCGGAACTCGGGGATCTGGCGGACGGCCAGCAGACGGTCGGCTTCTTCCTTACGGAGCTGTTCGATAACGTTCATAATCTTCAATCCTTACCGGGCTTTATCGCCCTTTGCCTGTTGATTGGCGCTCGCCGCGGCCCATAGATCGGGCCGCTGTCTGCGCGTCGTCTCTTCCCGCTGGGCTTCGCGCCACTTCCGGATCTCGGCGTGGTGCCCGCTGAGCAGGACCTCGGGGATGTCCAGCCCTTCGAACGTCCGCGGTCGCGTGTACTGCGGATGCTCGAGGAGCCCGTCCTCGAAGCTTTCTTGCGCGAGGCTTTCGGCCTGTCCCAGGACCCCTGGCACCAACCGGACGCAAGCCTCGATCGCCACCATGGACGCCGCCTCGCCACCGGCCAGGACCGCGTCGCCGACGGCGACCTCCTCGAACCCCCGGGCGTCGAGCACCCGCTGGTCCACCCCCTCGAACCGCCCGCACAGGACGATGAGTCCCGGGCCGGCAGACCACTCACGAACACGCGCTTGGGTCAGGGGCCGACCCCGGGCGCTCATGTACAAAAGCGGCCGCCCCCGCCGCTCCACGCTGTCCAGCGCAGAGGCGATGACGTCCGCTCGCATCACCTGTCCCGGGCCGCCACCCGCAGGGGTGTCGTCGAGGAAGCCGCGCTTATCTGTGGAAAAGCCCCGAATGTCCACTGTTTCCAAGGACCAGAGCGCGGCCTCTCGCCACGCCGTGCCGATCAGGGAAACCCCCAGCGGGCCCGGAAACGCCTCCGGAAACATGGTCAGGACGGTGCAGTCGAAGGACATGGGCGGTGAAGGCGCTGCTCAGAGGCGCGGCGTCAAGTCTCAGAACACCCGCTGATAGTAGGTGAAGTCCTTGGCCAGGGGCTCGCCCTGGTCGATGCAGCGGGCGCCGGGGCGGGTGATGCAGGGGGTGTCGTCGTAGCGGACGCCGGCCCGGACGCCGTAGGCCTGGGTCCAGGGGAAGTCGACCATGCCCGGGTCGGCGGCGCGGTAGCGGAAGCGTACCCCGTCGCGCACGCCCTCGATCCAGCCGCGGGCGCTGGGCAGGCCGCCCACGGTTCCGGCGCGCACCTCGGCGGCGATGGCCTCGTAGACCGGCCGGCGTTCGTCGAAGTTCAAACGCACACCGGTCTGGTAGAGGGGGTAGGCCAGGGGGACGAAGCCGCCGATGAAGGCCATCAGCACCGTGGGCGCCAGCCAGCCGGTCATCGGCTCGCGCAGCATGCTCCAGAAACTCCAGACCAGCAGGATGGGCGGCGGGACGACGTAGACGGCCGCGATCAGCAGGGGGCCGGCGGCCGGCGGCGTCAGCTCCATCAGGCGCGGCGCCACGAGGGTGGCCGCGGTCGCCAGGGCCATCCAGGCCACCAGGACCGCCGCCAGCGGCGTGCGCCATACGGGCCGAATGTACGGCGTCTCTCCCATTGCGCGTAGATGACGGTGCTCGCGGAGCGTGCGCAAGGCCACGCATCTTGCTCCGGGCGTGCGTGCAGCGTATCGCCGCCGCATGAACGACACCGTCGCACCGGAATCCGAGGGCCAGGACGAGACCCTGGTCGAGACCCTGCAGCTCGAGCGGATCGAGATGAACCTGTTCCGGGGGACATCGCCGGACACCTCGCCGGGCCGGATTTTCGGCGGTCAGGTGATCGCCCAGTCGCTGCTGGCCGCCTACGAGACGGTCGAGAACCGGGTGGCGCACTCGCTGCACTGCTATTTCATCCGACCGGGCGATCCGACCGTGCCGATCGTCTTCGAGGTGGACCGGTCGCGGGACGGCGGCAGCTTCACGACCCGGCGCGTGGTGGCGGTGCAGCACGGCAAGCAGATCTTCAACCTGGCCGCTTCGTTCAAGGACCCGGAAGAGGGGTTCGACCACCAAGCCCAGATGCCCGAGGGCCCGCACTGGAGCGAGCTCAAGGACCAGGCCGAGGTGATGCGCGAGCTGATGAAGGACGCGCCGGCCCAGGCCAAGCGATGGCTCAGCCGCACCCCGCCGATCGAGATGCGGTCCAAGGACGCGCGGACCTACTTCATGGACGGGCCGAAGGAGCCGGTGGCGCAGAACTGGTTCCGCTGCCGCACGCCGATCGGCGACGACGCGCACATGCATCAGGTGATCCTGGCCTACGCGTCCGATATGAACCTGCTGTCGACGGCGATGCGGCCCTATGGCGTGCACTGGCAGACGCCCGGCCTGCAGTCGGCGAGCCTGGACCACGCCATGTGGTTCCATAAGCCGACCGACTTCAACCAGTGGCACCTCTATGTCCACGACAGCCCCTCGGCGTCGGACGGGCGGGGGTTCATCCGCGGCCAGATTTTTGCCGAGGATGGCACGCTGGTGGCGTCGGTGGCCCAGGAAGGGCTGCTGCGGATGAAGCCGCCGAAGTAGGCCGGGTCTTTCCACCGCAGCTTCCGAGGCGTAAGCCAGCCGACCTCGCATTTGCAGCATAGTCGGCACGATGGACATCAAGACCCTGGTCGAGACGCTCAAGCTCGAGCGCCTGGAGGTGAACCTCTTCCGCGGCGTGACGCCGGCCGAGGAGTCGCGCGAGCGGATCTATGGCGGTCAGGTGATCGCCCAGTCGCTGCTGGCCGCCTACCAGACGGTGGAAGAGCGGGTCTGCCACTCGCTGCACTGCTATTTCATCCGGCCGGGCGATCCGAACATCCCGATCATTTTCGAGGTGGACCGGTCGCGGGACGGCGGCAGCTTCACGACCCGGCGGGTGGTGGCGATCCAGCACGGGCAGCAGATCTTCAACCTGGCCGCGTCGTTCCAGGTGCCGGAGGACGGCTACGAGCACCAGTCGGACATGCCGGCCGCGCCGGCGCCCGACGAGGTGGAGAGCGACATCGAGATGCAGCGGCGGATGCTGAAGGATGCGCCGCCCGCCGCGCGTGCCTGGCTGGACCGGCCGCAGCCGATCGAGATGCGTACCGTCGGCGGCCGCTTCGACATCAGCAAGCCCGAGCCGCGGGAGCCGAACCAGCAGGTCTGGTTCCGCGCGAAGGACCCCATCGAGGCCGGCGCCCACATGCACCAGGTGATCCTGGCCTATGCGTCGGACATGAGCCTGCTGGGCACGGCGGTTCGGCCGCACGGGGTGAGCTGGCGGACGCCGGGCTTTCAGTCGGCGAGCCTGGACCACGCCATGTGGTTCCACCAGCCGACCGACTTCAACGAATGGCACCTGTACCACCAGGAAAGCCCCTCGGCCTCGGGCGGGCGCGGCTTCAACCTGGGCTACATCTTTCGCGCCTCGGACGGCGCCCTGGTCGCAAGCTGCGCCCAGGAGGGGCTGATGCGGATGCGCAAGCCGAAGGGGTGACTTTCTCTCCCCTTTATGGGGAGGGACAGACCGCGTAGCGGTCAGGGTGGGGAAACCTGACGAGCCTGCGCTCTTGCGCGCGAGATCCCCACCCGACTGTCGCTGCGCGCCAGCCACCCTCCCCATGAAGGGGAGGGAAAATCAATCACTCCACCTCGTCCGGCTTCACGGCCACGACGACGCCGTCGGCCAGGCGGACGTCGGGAACGGCTTGGCGGGTGAAGGGGAGGTACCAGGTGGCGCCGCCTTCGGTGGGGGTGATTTCCAGGAGGTCGCCGGCGCCGAAGTCCTGCACGGCCTTCACGCGGCCCAAGACTTCGCCCTCGGCCGTCTCGACCGAAAGGCCGATCAGGTCGGTGACATAGAACTCGTCCTCCTCGGGCTCGGGGAGGCGGTCGCGGGCGATGAAGAGTTTGAGGCCGCGCAGGGCTTCGGCCTGTTCGCGGGTCTCGATTTCCTTCGCGCGGACGATGACGCCGCCCTTGACGGCGCGCCCGGCGGTGAGCGTGAGGGCGGGCGAGCCGTCCTCACGCTGCAGCATCTTGTAGTCCACCAGCGCCAGGGGATCGCCCGTGAAGCTGGTGATGCGGACCTCGCCGCGGACCCCGAAGGCGCCCGCGACCCGGCCCACCTGGATGAGATCGACGCTCATCCGTCGAGATCCTTAGGCCTGCTCTTGGCCTTCGGGCGCGGCCTCGGCGGCCGGGGCCTCTTCGGCGGCGGCTTCCGGGGCGGCTTCAGCGGCGACTTCGGCCGGAGCTTCCTCGGCGACGGGCTCTTCGACCACCGGCGGGTTGGCGGCCAGTTCGGCGGCCGCCGCGGCGCGGTCGGCTTCCTTCTGGGCCTTTTCCTCGGCGCGTTCGTTGGCCTTCTTGCCCGGCTTGCCCTTGTTCGGGTTGTTGCCGGCTTCCCACTTCACGATGTCCAGCTTGCCGAGTTCGCGAGCGACGCGGTCGGTCGGCTGGGCGCCCTTGGCCATCCATTCCTGGATGCGCTCGACCTTCAGAACGACGCGGTTCGGATCGTCCTTCTTCAGCAGCGGGTTGTAGGTGCCCACCTTCTCGATGAAGCGGCCGTCGCGGGGCGAGTGGCTGTCGGCGACGACGATCGAGTAGTAGGGGCGCTTCTTGGCGCCGCCACGGGCGAGACGGATCTTCAGCATTGTATAAGTCCTTGGTCTTTCAGATTATTTCTTGAAGGGATTGAAGCCCGGCGGCAGGCCGCCGCCGAGGCCGGGAAGTTTCGGGAGACCGCCGGGCATGCTCTTCAGCTTGGCCTGCATCTCTTCGAGCTGTTCGGGCGTGGGAGTCTGACCCCCCGCCATCTGGGCGATCTTCGACATGTCCATGCCGCCGCCGCCCAGCATCTTGGCCATCTGACCGAAGCCCTTGCCGCCGTTCTTGCTCAGCGACTTGAAGGCGTCTGCCATCTGGCGGTGCTGTTTAAGCAGCCGGTTCACCTCGGCCACGTCGACCCCGGAACCGGCGGCGATACGGCGCTTGCGCGAGGCGGCCAGGATGTCCGGCTTCTTCCGTTCGGCCTTGGTCATCGCGGAGATGATCGCCACCTGGCGGTCGAAGGTCTTGTCCGTCAGACCGCTCTCGCTGATCTGCTTCTTCATGTTCCGCACGCCGGGCAGCAGGCCCATCATGCCTTCCATGCCGCCCATGCGCTTCATCTGCTTGAGCTGGTCGGCCATCATGTCCAGGTCGAACTGGCCCTTGGCGAGCTTGCGCGCCGTGGCCTCGGCCTGGGCCATGTCCAGTTCCTGGGCGGCCTTCTCGACCAAGGCGACGACGTCGCCGCGCCCCAGGATGCGGCCGGCCACGCGCTGGGCGTCGAACACGTCCAGGCCGTCGATCTTTTCCGAGACGCCGAGGAACTTGATCGGCAGGCCGGTGACGGCGCGCATCGAGAGCGCGGCGCCCCCGCGGCCGTCGCCGTCGGCGCGGGTCAGCACCAGGCCGGTGAGCGGCAGGCGCTCGTGGAAGGCCTTGGCGGTGCGCACGGCGTCCTGACCGGTGAGCGCGTCTGCGACCAGCAGCGTCTCGGACGGGGTCGCGATCTTCGCGATCTCGGACGCCTCGGCCATCATCGCTTCGTCGATGGTCGTGCGGCCGGCGGTGTCGAGGATCAGGACGTCGAAGCCCTGCAGCTTCGCCGCCTGCATGGCGCGCCGCGCGATGTCCGGGGCGGCCTGACCGGCGACGATCGGCAGGAAGTTGGCGCCGGCCTGCTCGGCCAGCATGCCCAGCTGCTCCATGGCGGCCGGACGGCGGGTGTCCAGCGAGGCCAGCAGGACCTTCTTGCGCTCCTTGACCAGGCGCAGCGCCAGCTTGCCGGCGGTGGTGGTCTTGCCCGAGCCCTGGAGGCCGGCCATCAGGATCACGGTCGGCGGGTTCAGCGAGAGGTTCAGGCCCTCGGCCTCGCCCTCGCCGCCCAACATCTCCACCAAGCCGTCATAGGTGATCTTGACCACCTGGTCGGCGGGCCGGACCGAGCGGATGACCGCCTCGCCAGTGGCGGCCTCAGTAGCCTTGGCGATGAAGTCCCGGACGACCGGAAGCGCGACGTCAGCCTCGAGCAGGGCGACGCGGATCTCGCGCATCACCTCGGCGACGTCCTTTTCGGACAGCACGCCGCGACCGGAAAGCCGATCGAAAACCCCTGTCAGCCGATCTGTAAGTGCGTCGAACATTCAATCACCTATGGCCCAAACGCAGTCGACCCCCGTGCACGATTGCGTGGACGGGGGGCCTCGCCGCTCTCGTCCCAAATAAGGCCTGGGGGTCGTAGCGGTAGAGGGCGCTGACCGAGGTTGCGCCGGAAGGGCGCGCTTATGCGCTCAAAGGGGGGCGGAGGTCAAGGAACCGCCTCATCCGGTCGCGCCGTGAGACCCTCGACGCCGTCGCCGGAGATCGACACGAGGTCGACGGACAGACTGATTTCCACCTCGCCGCCGTCGCGGTGGGTGATGACGATCTCGGGCTTCTCGACGCCGCGGACTTCGAAGAGGATGTCCATGCGTCCGCCGGGCGCGACGGTCGCGGCATAGGCCCAGGGTTTGATCAGCAGCGTGCTCTCTATGGACTGGTCGTTGACGTAGGAGAGGCGCGGCATTCAAGGACCCTCGGCGTGGAGGTCTCGATGCGCGCCCGCACCGCCGCGCCCGTCAAGCGCCGCCGCCGCGGCGTACTGGCGCATCTGTCGGGAACTCGACGAAAGGGTAGGAATTACAGTGACTCAGGGTGGGCCGGCCGCCTAGATTGCCAATGGGCCGCGCGGGCCCCCGGAGCGCCGCCATACTTCCTTCCATCGCAGACGACGTTGCGGCCATCGGCCGGATCGAGGCCGTCCCGCGGATCCTCGAAGTCATCTGCCGGACGACGGGGATGGGCTTCGCCGCCGTCGCCCGGGTCACCGCGGACAGCTGGACCGCCTGCGCCGTCCGCGACGAGATCGACTTCGGCATGGCGCCCGGCGACGAGCTGCCGATCCTCACGACCATCTGTGACGAGGTGCGCACGTCGGGCCAGGCGGTGGTCATCGATCACGTCGCCGAGGATGAGACGTTCCGCGACCACCACACCCCGGCGCAGTACGGATTCCAGAGCTATATTTCGACGCCGATCCGGCTGAACGGGCAGTTTTTCGGCACGCTCTGCGCCCTCGATCCGCGTCCGGCGCGCCTGAAGGACAGCCATGCGCTGGCGACCTTCGAATTGTTCGCCGACCTGATCGCCGCCCACCTTGACGCCGAGCGGCGGCTTGCTGTGAGCGAGGCGGCGCTGCTCGACCAACAGGAAGCCGCGGAACTACGCGAGCAGTTCATCGCCGTCCTCGGCCACGACCTGCGCAATCCGCTGGCCTCCATCGACGCGGCGGGGCGGCTCATCGGCAAGACCCCGTTGGACTCGCGCGCCCAGTCGCTGGTCGGCGCCATCCAGGGCAGCGTCCATCGCATGGCCGGGCTGATCGACAATGTGCTGGATCTTGCCCGCGGCCGGCTGGGCGGCGGCTTCGTGGCCGAGCGCCGGGACGATCAGGCGCTGGGACAGGCCCTGGAGCAGGTGATCGCCGAACTGCGGCTCGCGCACCCGGATCGACGGATCGAGGCCGAGATCCGCCTCGATCGCGCCGTCTATGCCGACGGTCGGCGGCTGGCGCAGCTGCTGTCGAACCTGATCGCCAACGCCATCGCGCATGGCCGGGACGGCATGCCCATCACGGTGCGCGCCTTCGCCGACGGCGACCACCTGGAGGTCTCGGTCGCCAATGCCGGCGACCCGATCCCGGAGGCGGCGCGCAACCAGCTCTTCCAGCCGTTCACGCGGGCGCTCTATCGTCCCAAGCAGCAGGGCCTGGGCCTGGGGCTGTGGATCGCCTCCGAGATCGCCAAGGCGCACGCGGGCGCGCTGGACGTCGCATCAGACGCGCAGGAGACCCGGTTCACCCTACGCATGCCTCTTGCGGCAACGCCGGCCATGGCGTCGGCCGACTAGCCAGACTGCGTCCGAAAACCGCCAGCGCCGCGGCGCAGTCTGTCATATCGTCGGTCCATGATCTGTTACGCCCTGTTCGACACCGCCATCGGCTGGGCCGGCCTCGCCTGGGGCGACCTGGGTCTGGTCGGCGTGCAGCTGCCCGAGTCCGATCCCGCGACCGCGCGCCAGTCGTTCCTGCGCCGGTTCCCGGAGGCGGCGGAGACGCCCGTCCCGCCGCATCTAGACAAGACCGTGGAGGACATCCGGGCCCTGCTGCGGGGCGAGAAGCCCGACCTGCTGGATGCGCCCATCGACGCGTCCCGGACGCCGGATTTCCACGCCCGGGTCTATGCGATCGCCCGCGCCATTCCGCCCGGCCAGACTCTGACCTATGGCGAGATCGCGGTGCGGCTCGGCGACAAGCTGCTGGCGCGCGAGGTCGGCCAGGCTCTGGGCAAGAACCCCTGGCCCATCGTGGTGCCGTGCCACCGGATCACCGCGGCCGGCGGCAAGCCCGGCGGCTTCTCGGCCCGTGGCGGCGTCAACACCAAGCTGAAGCTGCTGGCGATCGAAGGCGCCGCGGCCGCGGCCCAGGCGGACCTGTTCGCCTGAGGGGCGGCCGACAGCCCGGCGGTGACAGGCGTCGCGACCGTCGCTAACACCGGGGCATGAGCATCGGCGTGTTCGATTCCGGGGTCGGCGGCCTGACCGTCCACCACCGGCTGGTGGAGCGGTTCGCGCAGGCGGACTTCGTCTATCTGGCCGACCAGGCGAACGCCCCCTATGGCGGGCGGCCTGGCGAAGAGATCGTCGAGCTGACCAAGGCCGGTTGCGCGCGGCTGTTCGACGAGGGCTGCGGCCTGGTGGTCCTGGCCTGCAACACCGCCGCCAGCGTGGCCCTGCGACGCCTGCAGCAGACCTGGCTGCCGGAGTATCGGCGCGAGCTTGGGCGACCGGTCAATGTGCTGGGCATCGTCGTGCCGACCATCGAAGCGGCCACGGGTCTGCCCTGGGAGCACGAGGCCCAGTGGCGCGAGGAAAAGGCCGAGAAGCTGGAAATCCTGGGCGTGTTCTCGACCCCCGCCACGGCGCGCAGCCGGGTCTATGAGATCGAGATCGACAAGCGGCGGCAGGACGTGGCGGTCTTCTCCGAGCCCTGTCCCGAGCTGGCGCGGATGATTGAGGCAAACGCCCCGCGCGACGCCCTCGCCGAGGTGATCCAGGGGCACGTGAAGGCGCTTGGGTCACGCATCGGCCGGGCGCCGGACCGGGCCATCCTGGGCTGTACGCACTACGAGATCGTCGCGGACCTGTTCCAGGCCGCGCTGCCCCCCGGCACGCCGCTCATCCGCCAGCCGGACGCCACCGCCGACGCGCTGGAGCGCTATTTCGCCCGGCATCCGGAGTTCGACGCCGGGACGGGCGCGGTTCGCCGGTTCCTGACCACCGGCGAGCCGGGCGCGCAGAACACCCTGGTCGAGACGTTCTGGGGCGGGCCGCTGAGCTTCGAGGCTGCCTGAGCCGCTGCTACGGCAAGCCGTAAGCCCTCGCCAGCGCCAGGGCGTCGTCCAGGCGGGCGCCTTCGCGATAGGGCGCGAGGTCAGGGGTCGGCGGTCCGCCATCGCTCATCCCCGGTTGCGGCAAAGGCGCGCCGATGCGCGTCTCAACGGGAACGACGCCGCACCAGGCGGCCCAGCCGTCATCGGCGGGCAGGTCGGTCACCCCCGTGTCCTTCACCTTGGCCGAGGCGTCCTCGATCTCCATTTCCACCAGGGCGATCCGGCGCAGTTCGTCGTCGGTTGTGGGGCGCAGCTTGAGCGGCCGTCCCGCGTAGAGCCGGTCGATGAAGGCGTCCATGGCGGCGCGGACCTCGCCCAGGTCTGTCATCAGGCGAGCGCGGCCGAAGGCCATCACGGAGCGATAGTTGAGCGAGTGGGTGATCCCCGAGCGACCGACGAGGAAGCCGTCCAGGAAGCTGACGGTGACGCAGACCGGCGCGCCCTCGGCCACCGTGGCCAGCATCCGGCTGGCCGCCGCGCCGTGCCAGTAGAGGCGGCGGCCCTCGCGCCAGTAGGCGGTGGGCGTGACGTACGGCTGGCCGTCTATCACATAGCCCACGTGCGCCATGACGCCCGCGTCGAGGACGCCGTAGACCGTGGCCTCGTCGTAGTGGGCGCGTTGGGGCCGCCGTCGAACCTGGGAGCGGTCCGTCGGATTGAAGGCGGCAGGGGTTCCATCGGCGGGTGGGCTCATGGCGCAGTCCTTTCAGGACGCGAGCTAGGCCTTGCGTGGTCTGCTGAATAGGGCCACTTCGGACAATCCGGTCAGACCACTTGAGGGCGCCATGAGCTGGGCCGACATCTATCCGTGGTCCGCGCCCCAGGCGGGCCGGCCGGTCATCCGCCAGGTGTACGACCAGGTGCGCGGCGCGATCCATGCGGGGGCTCTGAAGCCGGGCGGGCGGCTGCCGTCCAGCCGCGACCTGGCCCACAGGCTCGGGGTGGCACGGGCGTCGGTCGTGGCGGCCTATGATCAGCTGCTGGCGGAGGGCTATGCGGAGGGGCGCACCGGATCGGGCACGTACGTGTCGCTGGACCTGTCGGGCGTGCTGGACGTCGCCGCAGCCGAGGCCTCGCTCGGCGGGGCGGCATCGTCTGAGCCGGCGTCGTCCGCCCATGAGGGCCGGGCCGCGTCGCCCGAGGCGCTGACCTTCTCGAACGGCCGGACCCTGATGGACGCCCGGGCGCAGGACGCGTGGTCGGCGTCCACGCGGCGGGCGTTGCGAACCCTGGACCCGTCACACTTCGGCTATTCCGAGCCGGCGGGCGACTTGAGGCTGCGGGCGGCCATCGCCGACTATCTGCGGGCGGCTCGCGGCGTGGTCTGCGACCCGGCGCAGGTGATCGTCACGTCCGGCGCCCAGCATGCGGTGGATCTGGCTGCGCGCCTGCTGCTGCGGCCGGGGGACCGCGTCTGGCTGGACGATCCCGGCTATGCCAACACCTGGCAGGCGCTGCTCGCCGCCGGGGCCGAGGGGCGGGCCATTCCCGTCGACCGATCCGGGCTGGTGGTCCAGGCCGGGATCGCCGCGGCGCCGGACGCGCGGGCGGTGTTCGTGACCCCGTCCCACCAGTTTCCCCTGGGCGTGGCGATGTCGATGGGCCGGCGGCTGGAGCTGATCGCCTGGGCGCGGGCGGCGGGCGCCTGGATCGTCGAGGACGACTACGCGTCGGAGTTCCGCTACGCCGGCGCGCCGCTGCCGTCCCTGCAGGGGCTGGATGGCGGCGAGCGGGTGATCTACGTCGGCACGTTCAACAAGTCGCTCTTTCCGGGCCTGCGACTTGGCTACCTGGTGGCCCCGCGGTCACTGGTGGCGTCCTTCGCCGCCCTGCGCCGGCTGGCCGACCGACAGCCGCCCAGCCTGACCCAGGCGATCACCGTGGACTTCCTGGAGAGCGGTCAGTTCGCGGCTCACATCCGTCGCCGGCGCCTCGCCTACAAGGCCCAGCGGGACACCCTGGCGGCTGCGCTGCAGAGCCGGCTGGGACACGTGCTGACGGTGGATGTCCCAGACCAGGGGATGCATCTGATCGCCTATCTCAACGCGGGGCGATCGGATCTGGAGGCCGAGGCGCGGGCTGCGGCCAAGGGTGTGCTCACCCGCGCCATCAGCCCGCTCTATCATCAGGCCCCGCCGCGGCAGGGCCTGCTCCTCGGGTTCACCGGCTTTCCGCCGGCGGCCATGGCGCCGGGGGTGGCGCGGCTGGCCGAGGCGCTGGAGGCCTAGGCCGCCAGGGCCGCTTCGGCCGCGATCACCCGGCTGGCGGCGTTGACCACCGCGGCGATGCGGAGGGCCGCCTGGATGTTCTGGGTCGGCACGCCGTGCTTCTTCAGCTCGGCCTCGTGGGAGTCGAGGCACATGCCGCAGCCGTTCACGGCCGAGACGGCGGTGGACCACAGCTCGAAGTCGACCTTTTCCACGCCCGGATTGGCCAGGATGTTCATCCGCAGGCGCGCCGGCAGGGTGCGGTACTCGGCGTTCGAGAGCAGGTGCAGCGAGCGGTAGTAGACGTTGTTCATCGCCATGATGGCGGCCGCGGCCTTGGCGGCGGTCTTGGCCTCGGCGCTGAGGCCGGCCGCATCGGCGGCGGCTTCGATGGCCTTGACCACGGCCGGGGTGCCGACGGCATGCGCCGAGGCGACGAAGGCGCCCCACTTCTGCTGGTCGGTCAGGACAGTCTCGGAGGCCAGGCTTCCGAGGTTCAGGCTGATGTCCTTGGCGTAGGCGGGCAGGGCGTCGCGAAGAGTATCGAGGGACATCGAGGGATCTCCAGAAAATGAAAAGGCCCGGGCGGCGTCTGGGGGAGAAGGGCGACGCCGCCCGGGCCGGGCCTTAAAGTCCGCGGGGTGTGCTTACGCGGCCTTCAGGGTCTCACCACCGACCGAGCGGTTGCACGGGCAGAGCTCGTCGGTTTGCAGGGCGTCGAGGACGCGCAGGGTGTCCTGCGGGTTCCGGCCGACGTTCAGGTTGGTCACGTAGACGTGCTGCACCACGTTGTCGGGGTCGACGATGTAGGTGGCGCGCAGCGCAACGCCTTCTTCCTCGTTGAGAATGCCGAGGGCGGTGGCGAACTTCCCGGAGTTATCGGCGAAGTTCCAGATCGGCAGCTCGTGCAGATCCGGGTGCTCACGGCGCCAGCCGAGCTTGGAGTGCTCGTTGTCGGTCGAGCCGCCCAGGACGACGGCGTCACGGTCGGAGAACTCGCGGCCGAGGCGGGCGAATTCGGCGATTTCGGTCGGGCACACGAAGGTGAAGTCCTTCGGGTAGAAGAAGATGACCTTCCACTTGCCGGGGAAGCTGTCCTTGGTGAGCGTCTCAAACGCGCTCTCGCCGTTTTCCTCGTGGCGCATGAACTTGGGCTTCACACCCACAACCTTGAAATCGGGCAGCGTCTGGCCAACACCCAGCATGACGTATCTCCATGAAAAGCTTTTGGCGCACTGCGGGACCGCGTGCGCCACGGCAGCCAGATAGGGGCTCGCGGCGGCCCGTTCAAATCGATTGTTTTTGCACCAGGTATAGAGACAATCTATGGTGGCCCGGACCCGGAGGTGCGTTCGATGCTGCCGACGATCCGTCAACTGCAATACCTCAAGCTGCTGGCCGAGCACGGCGCGTTTGGCAAGGCGGCCGACGCCGCCCACGTCACCCAGCCCACGCTCTCCGCAGGGATCCAGGAACTTGAGCGCACCCTGGGCGCCCCGGTCGTCGATCGGGCGCGCACGGGGGTGATCCTGACGCCGGTTGGCGAGGAGGCGTTGCGCCGAGCCACCGTCATCCTCAACGAGGCCGAGGAACTGGTCGAGGCCGCGAAGAACGCCGGCCAGCCCCTGACCGGACGTTTCCGCCTGGGCGTGATCCCGACCATCGCGCCGTTTCTGCTGCCAGGCGCCCTGCCGCTGCTGCGCGATCGCTTTCCGCGACTTCGGCTGTTCCTGCGCGAGGACCTGACCCAGCGCCTGATCGTTGAACTGAAGGCGGGACGGCTGGATGCGGCCCTGATCGCCCTGCCTTACGACATGAGCGGCCTGGAGTGGGCGCACGTGGCGGACGATGAGCTGCTGGCCGCGCTGCCCGCCGACCATCCGCTGGCCAAGCTTAAGTCCGCCTCGCCCGAGCAGATGGAGCAGGAGAATCTGATCCTGCTGGAGGATGGCCACTGCCTGCGCGAGCACGCCCTGTCCGCCTGCCGGCTCAACCCGCCCCGGATGGGCACCGGCGAGGAGCCCTTCGCCGCCACCTCACTTCCGACCCTGGTGCAGATGGTGGGATCGGGCCTGGGCGTCACCTTTCTGCCCCGCATGGCGGTCAGCGCCGGTCTGACCGACGCGGCGCAGATCGCCATCCGCCCCATCGACGCCGAAAATCCCGCCCGCGAGATCGTCGTCGCCTGGCGGTCCGGGTCGAACCGGCGCGCCGAGGGACGTCTGCTGGCCGAGGTCCTCAAGGACGCCTGATCCGACGAGCGGTTTCGAGCGTATTTAGACTGTATCGAAAAATAGCTTGCCGCATGGTCGTATTTCGATGTATCTAAATTTTAGACATATCGAAACAGGATCTAATTCAGAATGCATAGACACTTTCATGATCACGGCGAGCGCGGACTGCATCGCAGCCGGCACGGCTGGGGCGGCCGGATGGGCCATCACGGCGAAGGCCGGGAGCATGGCCGCGGCCGTGGCGGCCGGTTTTTCGGCCACGGCGACCTGCGGTTCGTTCTGCTGGCGCTGCTGGATGAGCAGGCCCGCCACGGTTACGAGCTGATCAAGGCGCTGGAAGAGCGCACCGGCGGCGCCTATCGCCCGTCGCCCGGCGTGGTCTACCCGACGCTGGCCATGCTTGAGGACGAGGGGTTCATTCGGCAGGCGGATGGCGAAGCCGGCCGCAAGCACTTCGGGATCACGCCCGAGGGCAAGGCCGAGCTGGAGCGGAACCGCCCCGGCGTGGACGCCGTGTTCGCCCGGATGGAAGACGCTTCGAAAAGCGCCGGACCGGGTCGCCCCCGCATCGGCCGGGCGATGATGAACCTGGGCATGGCCCTGAAGAACCGCATGGGCCGCCCGGTCAGTCCCGAGGAGCTGGATCGGATCGTCGCCATGATCGACGACACCGCCGCCGCCATCGAGCGCACCTAAACCTCGACACCGACCTCCTGCCCCCGCAAAAACGCCGGAAGGCAAAATAGCGGGGGCGAGGATGACCAGGGGTTCTAGGCCGCAGCGGCGGCAGGTTCTGGCGGGGCTGGGCGCCATGGCCGCGGCGAGCCGCGCCCAGGCGGTCGGCAAGCGCCCGCCGAACGTCATCGTCATCCTGGCCGACGACCTGGGCTATGGCGATCTCGGCAGCTACGGGTCCCGCCTGATCAAGACGCCGAACCTGGACCGGCTGGCGCGCCAGGGTGTGCGCATGACGGACTTCTATGCGTCGGCCAATGTCTGCACGCCGTCCCGCGCTGGCCTGCTGACCGGGCGCTATCCGATCCGCACGGGCCTGGCCCAGGACGTGATCCGCCAATCGGACACCAACGGCCTGCCGCTGTCGGAGATCACCATCGCCGAGGCGCTGAAACCCGACTACGCCACCGCCCTGATCGGAAAGTGGCACCTGGGGCACGTGGCGCCCTTCTGGCCGCCGACGGTTCAGGGCTTCGACCTGTTCTTAGGCCTCCCGTACAGCCACGACATGAAGCCGCTCGGTCTCTACACCTCGGGACCGGGCGTCGAGCTGACCCGGGAGGATGTGGATTTCCCGAAGCTGACCGAGCGGTTCTTCGATCGCGGCCGGCGGTTCGTAGAGGACAACCGCGAGAAGCCGTTCTTCCTCATGCTGGCGCTGACGGCGCCGCACCTGCCGCTGGTTCCTCACCCCGATCACGCCGGCCATTCCTCCGCCGCGGCCTATGGCGACGTGGTCGAGGAGGTGGACGTCCAGCTCGGCCGCCTCACCCAGCATCTGAAGCGCCTGGGCCTGGATCGGGACACCCTGATCATCGTCACCTCCGACAACGGCCCGTGGTTCGAGGGGTCGTCTGGGCCGTTGCGGGATCGCAAGGGCGGGGCGGGCTGGGACGGCGGGTATCGCGTGCCGTTCATCGTCGCCGGGCCGGGCGTACCCGCCGGCAAGGTGAACCGCGAGATCGCCATGAACACCGACATCCTGCCCACGATCCTGGCGATGACCGGCCGCCCGCCCTCGGCCGCCGAACTGGATGGCCGCGACCTCACCGCCGTGCTGACCCGCGGCGCGCGCAGCCCGCACGACGAACTGGTGCTGTTCAACAACGAGCAGGTCGCCGCGATCCGCACCGACCGCTGGAAGTATGTGGCCCGCAGCTACTATCGCACCATCGAACTGCCCCTTTCGGCGGTGAACGGCGTGGGCCTGTTCGACGTCCGCGCCGATCCGTCCGAGGCGTACAATCTGGCCAGTCTGCACCCGGACGTCATGGCTGACATGGCCGCCCGGTTCGCCCGAGCGAAGGCGACCTTTGAACCTCTGGGTAAGCGAAACCGCCCGGCAGCGTGATTCGACGGCCGTTCTCGCCTATATGCGGCGGCCATGAGCCGTCCGTTCCTGAAAATGAACGGGCTCGGCAACGACTTTGTCGTGGTCGAGACCCGCACCGCCCCCTTCTCGCCGACCGCAGATGAGGTGCGCGCCATCGCTGATCGCAAGACCGGCGTCGGCTGCGATCAGCTGATCGTCGTGGGGAAGGCCGAGGATGCCGACGCCACGGTCCGGTTCTGGAACGCCGACGGCGAGGAGGTCTCGGCCTGCGGCAACGGCACCCGCTGCGTGGGCTGGCTCTTGATGCAGTCGTCCGGCAAGGACGAGGTGGTCATCGAGACCAAGGCCGGGCGGCTGATCGCCACCCGCGCCGGCGACCGGCTGGTCAGCGTCGACATGGGCGCGCCCGGCCTGGGCTGGCAGGATATTCCCCTGGCCGCGGAACATGACACCGCCGCTCTGGACGTCGCGCTTTACGACCACGCGTCGCTGATGGCGCCTCCGGGCTGCGTGTCCATGGGCAATCCGCACGTCGTGTTCTTCGTGCCGGACGTGGAGGCGGTGCCCATCGCCAAGATCGGGCCCGCCATCGAAAAGCACCCGCTGTTCCCCGAAGCCGTCAACGTCGGCTTCGCCCAGATCGTCGAGCGGGACTACATCCGCCTGCGGGTGTGGGAGCGGGGCGCCGGCCTGACCAAGGCCTGTGGCACGGGCGCCTGCGCGGCCCTGGTGGCGGCGTCGCGCCGCGATCTGGTCGGCCGTCAAGCTACCCTGGAGCTGGACGGCGGCGAGCTGCACATCGCGTGGCGCGAGGACGGCCACGTGATCATGACCGGCCCGGCGGCCGTCGACTTCATGGGCGAACTGCCTTGAGCGAGACGACGTATCCGCCCCGGCCTCGCCGCTGGTGGATCGCCCTGATCCTGAACGCCCTGTTTCCGCCCGTCGGCTACGCCTATGCTGGCGCGTGGCGGATGGTGGTGGCGACGGTGGTCGCGACCCTGGCCGGCTCGGTGGCGGTGAACGAATGGACCCTGGCCTCGCCCCCCGGCGTCTATGCCTACGGGACGAACGGTCTGCTGGTGGGCGCGGCCGTGCTGGCGGCCGCCTTTGGCCAGCACGCCGCCTGGCTGGCCGGGCGCGCGCCGCCGCGCGGCGGCCGGCCCAGCAAGCTGGCCCTGCTGTATATCGCGCCCTGGGCGCTGCTGTTCGTCGCCAACCTGCTCTACAGCGCCTACGGCCCGCACCCGACGTACAACATCACGGCGCGTTCGATGGAGCCGACCTTGCGCGCCGAGGACATCGTCATGGTCGACGGCGCCCGCGCCCGCTGCGGGCATCCCGCCGTGAAGCCCGGCGACGTGGTCGTCTTCCGCAAGGCGGGGTCCGCCGCACCCTTTGTCCAACGCGTCGTGGCGGGTCCTGGACAACGGGTCGCTGTGACCGACAGCCTGCTGATGATCGACGGTAAGCCGGTGGTGCGCCGCGCCCTGGGGTCTGTCCCCTTGTCCGACAGCCCGGTCCGCGCCACCGAGGTCGAGGAGACCCTGCCGAACGGCGCGCGCTATCGGATCCTGGACACCGGGACGGAGGGTCCGCTGGACGATGTGCCCGAGAAGACGGTCCCGGCCGGTGCGTGGTATCTGATGGGCGACAATCGCGACAACGCCGAGGACTCCCGCGTCATTGGCCCCGTGCCGTCGGCGGATGTCTGTGCGGTCGCCCTGAAGATCGTCTATGCGAAGGATCAGAGCCGTGTCGGCCGACGCCCCTGACGTCCAGACGACTCCGGCGCCCACGGATGGCGTGGACATCGTGACGTTCGGCTGCCGGCTGAACGCCTACGAGAGCGAGGTCATCCGCAAGCGGGCGGCCGAGGACGGCTTGTCCGACGCCATCGTGTTCAACACCTGCGCCGTCACCAACGAGGCGGTCCGCCAGGCCCGGCAGGCGATCCGCAAGGCGCGGCGCGAACGGCCGGGCGCGCGGGTGATCGTCACCGGCTGCGCGGCTCAGATCGACCCCGCCGCTTTCGCCGCCATGCCCGAGGTCGATCTCGTCCTGGGCAACGCGGAAAAGAGCCAGGCCGGCGCCTACGCCGAGCAGGTCGAGCCCATGCGGGTGCGCGTCAACGACATCATGAGCGTCCGCGAGACGGCCGGTCACCTGATCGACGGGCTGAAGGACCGGGCGCGGGCCTATGTCGAGGTCCAGAACGGCTGCGACCATCGCTGCACCTTCTGCATCATCCCGTTCGGGCGGGGGAATTCGCGGTCGGCCGCCGCCGGCGAGGTGGTGGCCCAGGTCCAGAGGCTGGCCGCCGAGGGCTACCGCGAGGTGGTGCTGACCGGCGTGGACGTGACCAGCTGGGGCGCCGACCTGCCCGGCCAGCCAACCCTGGGCCAGCTGGTGGCGCGTATCCTGAAGCTAGTCCCCGAGCTGCCTCGCCTACGGCTCTCGTCCATCGACGCCGCCGAGATCGACCCCGACCTGATGCGCTGCCTGCGCGACGAGCCGCGGCTGATGCCCTACCTGCACCTGTCGCTGCAGGCCGGCGACGACATGATCCTCAAGCGGATGAAGCGTCGCCACAGCCGCGCCGACGCGTTGAAGCTGGTGGCCGAGGTTCGCGCCGCACGCCCCGACACCGCCTTTGGCGCCGACCTGATCGCCGGCTTTCCCACCGAGACCGACGCGATGTTCGAGAACACGCTGGAGCTGGTCGAGGCGGCCGGCCTGGCGTTTCTGCACGTCTTCCCCTTCAGCCCCCGCCCCGGGACGCCGGCCGCGCGGATGCCGGCGGTGAAGCGCGATGTGGTGAAGGCGCGCGCCGCCCGCCTGCGCGCGGCCGGCGAGGCGGGCCTGGCGCGGCACCTGGACCTTCAGGTGGGCCGGACGCTCTCGGGCCTGGTGGAGCGCGCCGGCGTCGCGCGCGCCGAAGATTTCACCGAGATCGCCTTCGCCGGCGAGGCGACGGTGGGCCATGTGGCGCCGATGCGCGTGACGGGCCACGACGGCAAGCGGCTGATCGCGGAGACGGTGCTCGCCTGATGTCGGCGCTCAGGTGTCCGGCGGGGCGCGTCCGGGGAAGCCAGGCATCCGCCAGCCGAACAGGATCGCGCCGGCCCGCACCGTGAAGGCGGCCAGGAAGCCCATGATCCCGCTGACGAACAGCGACAGGTCCAGGGCGTTCAGCCCCACGAACACGCCCGCGCCGATCAGGGCTGGCGTCACGTAGAGCTCCCGCCGCAGCAGGATCGACGGCTCGTGGGCCAGGACGTCACGGGTCACCCCGCCGAAGGTCGACGTCAGGACCCCCATGATGATCGCCGACACCGGCGGCACGCCGAGCGACGTGGCCTTGAGCGCGCCCACGACGGCGTAGGCGGCCATGCCCAGCGCATCCAGCCAGAGCAGAAGCCGCTCGCGCCCCTGTCCCCAGCCCAGCACCCAGATCGCCAGGGCGGCGACCAGGCAGACGACGATGTACTCGGGCCGCGCCACCCAGAAGACCGGCGCATCGATGAGCAGATCGCGCAGCGTCCCGCCGCCAACGCCGGTGACCGCGGCAAAGAAGCCGAAGGTGATGATGTCGTGCTTGCGCCGCGCCGCGGCCAGCGCCCCCGACGCCCCGAAGACCGCCACGGCGGCGTAGTCCAGCACGGTCAGCGTTGCGGCGAGCGGGTCCATGTCGCCCTTGATGCGGTGGCGCTTGAGAGGGCGCAAGGCTCTTGCCTGCCCTTACGGTGAAGGTAGCATAGCGCGTGGGGAGCTGAGATTCGCGTATCGCGTGTCGGACCTGGGGGGTTGTATCTTGAAGCGGATTCTTCCGATCGCACTCGCGTGCGTGTGGCTTGCTGCGTGCACGACCACGAACACGCGTGTCGCCGACACGACCGAAAATAAGCCCCCGGCCGGCTCTCAAATCCTGCTGCTGGAACCTAAGGTGGAGCTGGGCCTCCTGACCGCCAGCGGCTTGACCGAACCCCGCGCCGATTGGAGCAAGACCGCCAAATCGAACCTCGCGCAGGAAATCGAGGCCCAGCTCAAGACCCGATCCCACGGGTTCAAGATGATCGACCCTGAGGCCGCCATGGAAGGTCGCACCGGCCAGCTGCTGCTGCTGAACGGCGCAGTCGGGCAGTCGATCATTCTGTTCAACTACAGCGGCATGACCCTGCCGACGAAGGGCAAGGCTTTCGACTGGACGCTCGGAGAGGGCGTTAAGGCGCTCGCCGACCAGCACGGCGCGCAGTACGCGCTGTTCGTCAACGCTAAGGGCAACTACGCGAGCGGCGGACGGGTCGCCACGTCCATCGGCATGGCGATGCTGGGGGTCTCGGTGCCGCTCGGCCAACAACAGGTCATGGCGTCGCTAGTGGACCTGAAGACCGGCAAGGTCGCGTGGTTCAACGTGGCGGTCGCCGGACCGAATGCCGACATGCGTGAACCTCAGGGCGCCAAATCGCTCGCTGAATCGCTTCTGAAAAACATCCCGCTCTGATGTTGGTTCGCAGGCCCCGGGCCATCTCTGCGGCGTTGGCCGCAGCGCTGCTCGCATGCGCGGCCGCAGCCCAGGCCCAGCCGCGGACACCCGGTCTGAAGCCGGCGCCGGATAGCGCCGAGGCCGGCTTCTGGGGCGTAATGGATAAGGCCGAGCGCGAAGCGCGTCGCAAGGCGGAGCTCAACACCGATCCGGCGCTCAACGCCTACGTTCGCGACCTCATCTGCCAGATGGCGGGCGAGCACTGCGGCGACATCCGCCTGTATGTGATGGACCGCCCTTTCTTCAATGCGCAGATGGCCCCCAACGGCTACGCCGAGGTGTGGTCGGGCCTCTTGCTGCGCTGTGAAGACGAAGCGGAGCTCGCGTTTGTTTTGGGGCACGAAGTCACCCACTTCGTCGAGAACCACACCATCGAAGCGTTTCGCGCTGAGAAGACCCGCCGCAACACGGCCATGGTGCTGATGGTGGGCGTGGCCGTCGTGGGGGCCGTCGCGACGGCGGGATCGACCGATTACCAGAGCGCCCAGTCGATCAACGACGCGACCAGCGGGCTGGTCGATGCGATCTACCTTGCGTCGATCGCGTCCTTTTTCCGTTTCTCGCGGGAACAGGAGACCGAGGCGGATCTGCAGGGTGTTCGCCGCCTGGCGGCTGCCGGATATCGTCCAGACGCATCCGCGACCATCTGGCGGGGCATGATCGCAGAGTCGACCCAGTCGGACTTCGACCGGGTTCGCAAGCAGAACACCCGGCTAGGCATTTTCGACAGTCACCCGTTGGACCCTGAACGCGCGGCGAGGCTCGAGGTCGAGGCGGCCAAGCTCACAGCCGCGGCAAAACCCGTTCAGGACCGCCACCGCGCGGCTATCCGCCCCTTTCTCGGCGCTTGGCTAAAGGACGATCTGCGGCGCCGCGACTTCGGCGAGACCCTGCACATCATCGAGCGGCTCGCGCAGTCCCGCGAGGATCTCGGCGTCCTCAACTTCTATCGGGGTGAAGCGTATCGCCAGCGCGCCAAAGAGGGCGATCTCGCGCGGGCGGCGACAGCCTATCGTGATGCGACTGGCCACCCCGATGCACCAGTCGCTGCGTGGCGTGAGCTGGGCGAAGCGCTCCGCAAGAGCGGAGACCGGACAGCCGCCCGCGACGCCATGGAAACCTATCTCGCTCGCGCACCGGACGCCGAAGACGCGTGGATGGTGCGGGAAACGCTCGAATCTCTCTCGAAAGGTGCCTGATATGCGCATTCTGCGCCGCTTACTCGTTGTCGGAGCCCTGCTTGGTCTCGCAGCGTGCCAGTCTATTTCCGCGGTGCCGGCGGGGCCCCTGAAGCTCGGATCTGCCGAGATGACACTGGGCCGGCAATGGGCTGACGTCAGCCCGCTGCTGCAGGGCGCCAACAAAAAGGTCCGGGTGCTGTCGATCGACGGACCCCTGCTGAACCGGCTCTACGTGACCGATGGCCTCTTGGTCGGCGATCCGCTTGTGAAGGCGCTGACCAAGGAAAAACCGACGCCCAAGCTGCGGGCCGGCATGAACAGTTCAGAGCGCATGGAGTTTGTGGCCGACAGCATCGCGGCGGCGGGCTATCTGCGGGTCGAGACCTCACGGCCGCGCCCGGCCAAGTTCGGCACCCAGACAGGCGTACGGTTCGACGTCTCGGCGCGGACTGAAGACGGGCTCGATGTGAAGGGGACAGCTCTCGCGGCGGAGGTGAACGGGAAGTCCTACTTCGTGATCTATCTCGCGCCTGGGGAACACTACTTCCAGGCGTCGCTTCCCGAGGTTGAGGCGGTCATGGCCTCGGCCAGGCCTCTCGCCTGAGGGTTGTCAGCGTTGCGGACTCGGGCGGTGGGGTCGGCCTGACCGCCGCACTGCCCATTTCCATGGGCTCCGCCAGCCTTTAGAAGCCGCCTCCATGTCAGAACCCAAACGCGGCTGGTTCGCCAGGCTCACGGAGGGGCTCACCAAATCCTCGAAGCAGATGGGCGAGCAGATCGCCCAGGTCTTCGTGGCCAAGGAGCCCCTGGATCAGGCCAAGCTCGACGAGCTGGAAGAGATGCTGATCGAGGCCGACCTCGGTCCGCACTCCGCCGCGCGTATCACCGAACGCTTCGCCGCCGAAAAGTTCGGCAAGGACGTGGACGAGGCGGAGATCCGCGAGGCCCTGTCGGTGGCCATCGGCGACGAGCTGTCGAGCCGGCAGGGGACGTTCGCACCGCTGGGGGGCGCCAAGCCCTATGTGGTGCTGTTCATCGGCGTGAACGGGTCCGGCAAGACCACGACCCTCGGCAAGATCGCGACGGACCTCACCCGTCAGGGCGCGAAGGTCCTGGTGGTGGCGGGCGACACCTTCCGCGCGGCTGCGGTGGAACAGCTGAAGGTCTGGTCCGAGCGGGCCGGCGCCGACTTCCTGGGCCGGCCGACGGGGTCCGACGCCGCGGGACTGGCGTTCGACGCGGTGACCAAGGCGCGGGACGAGGGCTACGACGTCGTGCTGATCGATACCGCCGGGCGGCTGCAGAACAAGCAGGGCCTCATGGACGAACTGCTGAAGATCATCCGTGTCGTGAAGAAGGTCGATCCCGACTATCCGCACGAGACGCTGTTGGTGCTGGACGCCACCGTCGGCCGCAACGCGCTGGCCCAGGAGAACATCTTCGGCAATCAGATCGGCGTCTCCGGCATCGTCATGACCAAGCTGGACGGGACGGCGCGGGGCGGCGTGCTGGTGCCAGTGGCCCAGGCGTCGGACAGTCCGATCAAGCTGATCGGCGTCGGCGAGGGCGTCGACGACCTGCAACCCTTTGATGCGCGGGCCTTCGCCCGTTCGCTGGTCGGCCTTGAGGAACCCATCCGATGAGCGCGGAGAACAATCGGCACTGGGTGCGGTATTTCGTCGATTACGCCGCGCTCGTGGCGTTCCTCGCCACGTTCTTGGTCACCCGCAACATGCAGACGGCCACCTGGGGTCTGGTGGCCGGGTCGGTCGTCGCGATCGGGGTAGGCTTCGCGGTCGAGCGGCGCATCGCGCCCCTACCGCTGTTCGTCGGCGCCGCGGGGCTGGTGTTCGGGGGGGCGTCCCTGTTCTTCCACGATCCGCGGATCTTGAAGGTGAAGCCGACCATCGTGAACACCGCCATCGGGGTGGGTCTGTTGGTGGGGCTGGCGATGAAGAAGCACCCGCTGAAGCTCGTGTTGGGCGACGCCTTCGACATGCCCGACGCCACCTGGCGACGGCTGACGATCAACTATGCGGCCTTCTTCATATCGCTGGCGGCGCTGAACGAGGTCGTCTGGCGCACCCAGACCGACGAGACGTGGGTGTTTTTCCGGTTTCCGGGCCTGATGATCCTGACGGTGGTGTTCTCCATCGCCCATGCCCCGCTGCTGATGAAGTACGTCAAGGCCGAGGAACTGCCCCCGCCGCCAACCGAGTAGCCGCGTTCGCCGCTACTTCGGGAAGGTGACGGTGTTCGGCCGCAGGTGTGGCGTCTTGAGGCGATTGTAATCCGCGTCCGCCAGACCGCCGACAATCATGCCAAGGATTTCCGCGCCGCACGCATCCGCGGGCGGCGGGTCGCGGTAGAGTTGACGCCACAGGGCGACAGCCTCCTCGTAGACGCGATCTTCCCGGTTCATAACCATCTACTCTTCGTTACACCGACCAAACCCGTTCAAGGGGCGCAGCGTTCCGGAGAAATAAGAGTTAACTTCGAGGCTTAGCCTTGAATGCGGCCGCGCGGTCTTAGACTCTGATGTCGAATAGCGAGCCGGGGCGCAGAATCTTGGTCGGGGTTTCGCCGGACGTTGCGGGCGCCGCGCGCTGCGTCGGGGCCGCGGCCGCCGGCGCGGACGTCGTTGTCGTCGAACTGGTCGCCTGGGCCTGTCCGCGGGCCTGGCTGAGGGTGTCAAAGAACGCCCGCTGGGCGGCCAGCTTTCCACTGTCCGCGGGCTGGGGGCGGGCCTGCGTCTGCGGATAGAGGTTGGGGCGGATCGTGGTCACGGACGGCCAACATGGTTAACGGGCGATGGCCCCAACCTGCCGCGTCCGTCTCAACGCAGGGTTAACGCGCCAGCTTCGCCAGCCGTTCGGCTTCGGCCTCCGTGAGGGGGCCTGTGTGTTTCGCCAGGATTGTGCCGTCGCGGCCCACGACGTAGGTCTCGGGCACGCCGGTGACGCCGAATTCCACGCCTGCGCGCCCGTCGCGGTCGACAAGGGCGCTGGTGAACGGATTTCCGAGGCGGGCGAGGAAGGCCTGGGTGTTGGGCGGGGCGTCCTTGTAGGCGACACCGATCACCCGCGCGCCCGAGCCCTTCATCCACATGAGGATCGGATGCTCGATCTCGCAGGGGGCGCACCAGGAGGCGAAGAAGTTCACCACCATCGGACCTTCCGCCGCCGCCTCGCGCAGGCGGACGGGCTGTCCGTCGGCGAGCGCGGGCAGGGTCACGTCGGGGACCATCCGGCCGACCAGCGCCCGCGGCTGATACTGGGAGTCGGAGCGCTGCAGGGCGTAGAAGTAGAACAGGCCGCCCAGGGCCACGAGCGCCACGATCGGCAGGAACGCCAGCCAGCGGCTCATTTGCGGGTGAGCTCTTCGTAGCGCTTGCGCCAGCGGCGGGCGTGGTTGAGCGAGAAGCCGATCATGCCCGCGAAGACCAGGGCGGAGATCACGAAGGCCGGAACGATGAACTCGGCGTATTTGAAGTCGAACATCAGCTCTGCGCCTCAGTCATAAGCCGCACGCTGAGCCGCCATCTCGGCGCGTCGGCGCCAGACCTCGCCGCGAATCCGCACCAGCCAGAGCGACCCGAAGGCCGACATGTAGGCCAGGGACATCAGCAGCAACGGGATCCAGAACACCGGCGGCATGGCCGGCCCGCCCTCGCGGAAGATGGACGAGCCCTGGTGGATGGAGTTCCACCATTCTACGCTGAAATGGATGATCGGCAGGTTGATCGACCCCACCAGCGCCAGGATCGCGGCGGCCCGCGCGGCCTTGACCTCGTCGTCCATCGACGCCCGCAGCGCCATATAGGCGATGTAGAGCAGGAACATCACCAGCACCGACGTCAGGCGGCCGTCCCACTCCCACCAGGTGCCCCACATGGGCCGGCCCCAGAGCGAGCCGGTGACCAGGGCCAGGAAGGTGAAGGCCGCGCCCAGCGGCGCCGCGGCCTGGGCCGCGCAGTCGGCCAGGGTGTGGCGGAAGATCAGCGCCAGGAAGCTGGCCACGCCCAGGCAGAGGTAGGCGAACATGCTGATCTGGGCGGCCGGCACATGGATGAACATGATCCGGACGGTCTGGCCCTGCTGATAGTCCTCGGGCGCGGTGAAGCCGAAGTAGAGGCCGGCGGCGGCCAGGCCCAGCGCGATGAGGCCGAACATCGGCGCCGCCCAGCGGGAGAACGCCATGAAGCGATCCGGATTCGACAGGAAGGCGGGCGCCCAGCTCATCCGTCCGGCATAGAGTCCGCGCGCCCGCCCCGCAAGTGACGCTGGCGCTCTCGGCCTCGCCGCCGTCAGCTAAGGGCGTTTCTGCAGGCAGCGGCCATCGCCAATGGCCCGAACGCCACCGCCGCGGCGGCATAGGCGCCCAGGAAGGCGAAGCCGCCGGTCCAGGGCAGGCCGCCTGCGAAATTGGCCAGTGCGCCGCCGCCGAAGATCACCGGCGGCACGAACAGGGGCAGGACGATCACCGCGGTCAACAAGCCGCCCCGCCGGGCCCCCAGGCTCAGGGCCGCGCCGATCCCGCCGATGAAGGCGAAGGCCAGCCCGCCCAGCAGGGCGCAGGCGAAGATCAGGGGCGCCAGGGCCGGGCTGGCGCCGAGCGCGATGGCGGCGACGGGGGCGGCCAGGGCCAGCGGCGCGCCGGCGGCCAGCCACTGGCCCAGGCACTTCACCAGGCAGGTCAGCTCCAGCGGCACGGGCGACAGGAGCAGCAGGTCCAGGGCGCCGTCCTCGTAGTCACGCTCGAACATCCGCTCCAGCGACAGCAGGGAGGCCAGGGTGAGCGCCACCCAGGCGGCGCCCGTGGCGATGCCGGCCAGCCGCTCGTGCTGCGGGCCGATGGCCAGGGGCAGGAAGGTGGCGACGCCGGCGTAGAAGCCCAGGGCCACCAGCGGTCCGCCGCCGCGGCCCCAGGCCAGGGTCGTCTCCCGCGCGATCAGGGCGCCAAGCCGGCTCATGGGCGGAGTTCCAAGCTGCGCGTCGCCATCGGCAGGGGGTCGTGGACCGCGGCCAGGATCATGCCCCCGCCGGCGAGATGCTGCGCCATCACGGCCCCGAACGCCTCGCGCCAGCGGGCGTCGAGGGGGCTGAGCGGCTCGTCCAGCAGCCAGAGCGGGCGCGGGGCGGCCAGCATGCGGGCCAGAGCCAGGCGACGACGTTGACCCGCCGACAGACGACGGACCTCAAGGTCGAGCAGGGGGACCAGGTCCAGCGCTTTGGCGGCCTCATGGATCGCAGCGCCGCCGCCGCCGGTCCAGCGGCTCCAGAACGTCAGCTCCTCGCGGGCCGTGCGCGCCGCCTTCAGGCCATCGGCGTGACCCACGAGGTGCAGGCCCGCGCCCCGCGCATCGGCGGGATCCACGTCGCCGAAGGCGATCTCGCCGGCCTCAAGGCGCACCAACCCGGCCACGGCGCGCAGCAGGCTGGTCTTGCCCGAGCCGTTCGGACCGGTCAGCGCGCAGGCTTCGCCGGCGGCGAGGTGCAGCGAGACGCCCTCGAACAACAGCCGCCCGCCGCGCCTGACGGCGGCGTCCTTGAGCAAAAGCTGCGTTATCAATCGGTCATCCGGGCTTTTGGGAACGTTCTTGGGCGCGTGCATGGACGGCGGCATAGGTCGGGTCTATGAAGCGGCGGCCGCCGACGCTTGGGGGGAACCAACGCCGCGCGGGGACGAACGCTGTGTGTCCGTCTCTGAAAGAGCGCGCGATCCCCTTGGGGCGTCCGGTCGGCAGCGAGCAGAAAGGATCTCCTGACTATGGCGTCCGTGGACACCCTCAACACCCGCCGTCTTCTGACGGTCGGCGATAAGACCTACGCTTACTACAGCCTCCCGGCTGCGGAGGAAGCGGGACTTTCGGGCGTTTCGCGCCTGCCCATCTCGATGAAGGTGCTTCTCGAGAACCTCCTGCGGAACCAGGACAACGTCTCGGTCAGCGAAGATGACCTGAAGGCGGTCGCCGCCTGGGTCGAAAATCGCGGCTCGGTCGAGCACGAAATCAGCTTCCGGCCGGCCCGCGTGCTGATGCAGGACTTCACCGGCGTGCCGGCGGTGGTCGATCTGGCCGCCATGCGCGACGCCATGACCAAGCTCGGCGCCAACCCGGAAAAGATCAACCCGCTGAACCCGGTCGACCTGGTGATCGACCACTCAGTGATGGTGGACTACTTCGGCACGTCCAAGGCCTTCGGCGCGAACGTCGACCGCGAGTATGAGCGCAACATCGAGCGCTACAACTTCCTGCGCTGGGGCTCGTCGGCCTTCAACAATTTCCGCGTCGTGCCGCCCGGCACCGGGATCTGCCACCAGGTGAACCTTGAGTACCTGGCCCAGACCGTCTGGACGAATTCGGACGAAGGCCAGGAAGTCGCCTATCCGGACACCGTCGTCGGCACCGACAGCCACACCACCATGATCAACGGCTTGGCCGTTCTGGGCTGGGGCGTCGGCGGCATCGAGGCCGAGGCGGCCATGCTGGGCCAGCCGATCCCGATGTTGATCCCGGAAGTCATCGGCTTCCGCCTGGACGGCGCCCTGCCCGAAGGCGCAACCGCGACCGACCTGGTGCTGACCGTGACCCAGATGCTCCGCAAGAAGGGCGTCGTCGGCAAGTTCGTGGAGTTCTACGGCCCCGGCCTGGCGAACATGACCCTGGAAGACCAGGCCACGATCGCCAACATGGCCCCGGAATACGGCGCCACCTGCGGCTTCTTCCCGGTCACCCGCGCCACCATCGACTACCTGGCCGCCACCAACCGCACGCCGGAACGCGTGGCGCTGGTCGAGGCCTACGCCAAGGCTCAGGGCCTGTGGCGCGAGCCGACCGATCCGGATCCGGTGTTCACCGACACCCTCGAACTGGACATGTCGGGCGTGCTGCCGTCGCTGGCCGGCCCGAAGCGTCCGCAGGACCGCGTGCTGCTGTCCGACGCCGCGCCCGAGTTCAAGTCGGCCCTGACCGGCGAGACCTTCGGCAAGCCGGACTCGCTGGCCGAGCGGTTCAAGGTCGAGGGCGAGAACTTCGACATCGGCAACGGTGACGTGGTCATCGCCGCCATCACCTCCTGCACCAACACCTCGAACCCGTCGGTCCTGATCGCCGCCGGCCTGGTCGCCAAGAAGGCCGTCGAAAAGGGCCTGAAGGTGAAGCCCTGGGTAAAGACCTCGCTGGCGCCCGGCAGCCAAGTGGTCACCGACTATCTGAAGGCCGCCAAGCTGGACAAAAGCCTGGACGCCCTGGGCTTCAACCTGGTCGGCTACGGCTGCACCACCTGCATCGGCAACTCCGGCCCGCTGCCGGAAGCCATCTCCGAGTCGATCCAGAAGAACGACGTGGTCGCCTGCTCGGTGTTGTCGGGCAACCGCAACTTCGAAGGCCGCGTGAACCCCGACGTCCGCGCCAACTACCTGGCCTCGCCGCCGCTGGTGGTCGCCTATGCCCTGGCCGGTTCGATGCAGATCGACCTGATCAACGAGCCGCTCGGCGAAGGCAAGGACGGCAAGCCGGTGTATCTGAAGGACATCTGGCCGACGACCGCCGAAGTCACCGCCCTGCAGCGCAAGCACGTGACGAACAAGATGTTCGCCACCCGCTACGCCGACGTCTTCAAGGGCGACAAGAACTGGCAGGGCATCAAGGTCAAAGGCGGCCAGACCTATGACTGGGACATGGGTTCGACCTACGTCCAGAACCCGCCCTACTTCCAAGACATGGAGATGGAGCCGAAGGCGGTCACCGACATCGTCGAGGCCCGCGTCCTCGCGGTGTTCGGCGACTCGATCACCACCGACCACATCTCGCCCGCCGGTTCGATCAAGGCCACCTCGCCCGCGGGCAAGTTCCTGATCGACCGCCAGGTGCCGCCGTCCGAGTTCAACGGCTACGGCGCCCGTCGCGGCAACCACGAAGTGATGATGCGCGGCACCTTCGCCAACATCCGCATCCGCAACCGGATCACCCCGGACGTGGAAGGCGGGGTGACGAAGCACTTCCCGTCGCAAGAGCAGATGTCGATCTATGACGCGGCCATGCGCTACCAGGGCGAAGGCCGCCCGCTGGTGGTGTTCGCCGGCAAGGAATACGGCACCGGCTCGTCGCGTGACTGGGCCGCCAAGGGCACGAAGCTGCTGGGCGTCCGCGCCGTGGTCGCCGAGAGCTTCGAGCGGATCCACCGCTCGAACCTGGTGGGCATGGGCGTGCTGCCGCTGCAGTTCCTGCAGGAAGGCTGGCACAAGCTGGGTCTCACGGGCGAGGAGATCGTCACGATCCGCGGCCTGACCGAACTGGCCCCGCGCAAGCAGCTGATCGTCGAGATGTACCGTCCGTCGGACGGCCGCATCGCGCGCTTCCCGGTGCGTTGCCGCATCGATACGCCCACCGAGCTGGAATACTTCAAGCACGGCGGCGTCCTGAACTACGTGCTGCGCAGCCTGGCCAAGCCGGAGGCTTAAGGCCTCTGGCGGGCGTCCTTCCAGCGGGAGGACGCCGTCCTGAATGGCAAGATCGAGGAGGGGTCGGGGGCCATGGTCCGCGGCCCCTTCTGCGTTTCGCGATGGCGCAATGTCCGCTCACGGCTTCTTGAGATTTACAGCCCCCGGAACACCCCCTAAGTCCATGGCGATGCGGAAGGCCGCGCTAATCAGCCTGTTCCTGCTCGCCTGGCCGGCGGGCGCGGCGGCCAAGCCCCCGGTGCTCGTGGAGCTGTTCACGGCGCAGGGCTGTGGCTCGTGCAATGACGCCAACGGCTATCTCGCCAAGCTGGCCGAGCGCCCCGGGGTCTTGGCCCTGACCTTTTCCGTCGACTACTGGGACTACCTTGGCTGGACGGACACCTTCGCCAAGCCTGAGTACGCCGAGCGTCAGAAAGCGTATGTCAGCCGTCTGAAGCTGCGCGAGCCCTATACGCCCCAGGTGGTGGTGGATGGGCAGGAGGAAGCCCAGGGTCTCAAGACCGCCGAGGTCGATCGTCTGGTGCGCGCGGCCGCGGCGGCCCCGCACAATCCCCCTGACGTCCGCTTCGTGGGGACCCGGCGGGTGGATGTCGGCTCGGGCCGGGTGGCGCGCGGCGGGGCCGACGTCTGGCTGATCCGCTATGACCCGCGCACCGTCGAAGTGCCGGTGAAGGCCGGCGACAACCGCGGCGAGATCGTGATTCAGAAGAACGTGGTGCGCGAGATCCGTCGGCTGGGCGCCTGGCGCGGCAAGCCGCAGGCCTATCGCGCCCCCGCCCAGGCGGAAGACGGCTTGCGGACGGTGGTCGTGGTTCAGGCGCCGCGCGGGGGCCGGATCATCGCTGTCGCCCAGCGGAAGCCGTAAACGGCCGGTCCCACACATGCGTCAGCCCGTGCGGTTGGAGAGTGACCGCACGGGCTTACGCTTGGGGAAAGCATTAGAGTGTCGGTTGGCCAATCGCCGATCCCAGGGGGGCTGGGGGGGCTGTTCAGGATCCGGGACCAGCCGTCTCTGACCAACCGACAATGCGAATATCGGAGGCGCATCAGGCGGGCGCTGGGCCGAAATGAGGTCATTTCTAGGCGAGCCGACTTTCTGCCGATCTGCGATTTCGGGGTGGCCCAACCCCGAAAATTCGCTCACGCTCAGGCCAATGGCACTGGACCACAGCCCCGCGGCCCCTCGGCAGGTCGGCGTGTTCTTCGAGCGGCGCGAATTGGAGCGCCTTCTGCGGCTCTATGGCCGGATGGTCGCCGCGGGCGAATGGCGCGACTACGGCATGGACAGCCTGGGTGAATCCGCCGTCTTTTCCGTCTTCCGCCGCAGCGCCGAGGCCCCGCTCTACCGCATCGAGAAGCATCCGGCTCTGGCGCGCAAACAGGGCGCGTGGGCGATCGTCGGCCAGGGCGGGCACGTGCTGAAGCGCGGGCACGAGCTGGAGCAGGTTCTGCGCTTCTTCGACAAGGGCCGGTTTTCAGTCGTCGACTAGACGTGCGCCGCCAACGGGGGCGGGACCCCAAAAGAAAAACCCCGGCGGTCGCCCGCCGGGGTTCGTCGTTTCGAGGCGCGGAGCCCTTAGCGGCGGTCGCCGAAGAGGGCCAGCAGGAACTGGAACATGTTGATGAAGTCCAGGTACAGGCTGAGTGCGCCGTAGCTGGTGGCGATGCCCATGGCCGCCTGGTCGCCGCCCAGTTCGTAGTACTGCATCTTCAGACGCTGGGTGTCGTAGGCGGTGAGGCCGGCGAAGATCAGTACGCCCAGCACGCTGATGATGAACTGCATCATCGAGCTGGCCAGGAAGATATTGACCACGCTGGCGATCAGCAGGCCGATGACGCCCATGATCAGGAAGCTGCCAAAGCCGGTCAGGTCCTTCTTCGTGGTGTAGCCGAAGAGGCTGAGGCCGCCGAAGGCGGTGGCGGTGATCAGGAACGTCGAGGCGATCGAGGTTCCGGTGTAACGCAGGGCCACGACGCCCAGCGAGGCGCCGATCAGGCTGACCACCGTCCAGTAGACCATACTGGCCGACCGGGGGTTCTGGTTCTTCATGGCGAAGCCGGAGAAGAGCAGGACGGCGAGCGGCGCAAAGGCCACCACCATGCCCAGCAGGCTGTAGCCCACGCGGCCGTTGGCCACGGTGAACAGCATGTCCCGAACCGGGGGCACCGAGCTGGTCAGGTAGGCCAGACCGGCCGAGAGAACGAGGCCCAGCGCCATCTTGTTGTAGACGCCGAGCATGAACGTGCGGAGGCCCGCGTCCACCGACATGTCGGCGCGATCCGCCGGGATCGGGCGCGCGTAGCCGCGGTTGAAGTCGCTCATTTGAGCAAGGCCCTATGAAGCGCGTCCCCAATGGACGCAGGTGAAATATCGTTTCGCAATGGGCCGGAAGCAAGGCCCAAGACACACGATACGGTGAACGCGTTAGGATACATGTATGATTCGTCTCTTCGCGGCGTTGTCAATTCCGCCGGAAATCGGCCGCGGCCTGCAGGCCCGGCAAGTCGGGATCGAGGGCGCCCGATGGCGTCCGCTGGAGGCGCTGCACGTCACCCTGCGCTTCTTCGGCGACATCCGTGAGGACATCGCCCGCGACCTGGATGCTGAGCTGCTCACGGTCACCCGCCGGCCGTTCGAGATCATGCTCGCCGGGGCCGGGGCGTTCGACGATGGCGATGGGATCCATGCGGTGTGGGCCGGCGTCGCGGAGAGTCCGGCGCTTCGGACCCTGGCCGGGGCCTGCGAAAGCGCTGCGCGCCGGGCGGGTCTCAAGCCGGACGCGCGCAACTATCGGCCGCACGTGACCCTGGCCTACCTGCGGCGGCCCGACCCGACCCAGGTGGCGGCCTGGATCCAGGCCAACAACCTGCTGAAGTCGCCGCCGATCACGGTGGATCGCTTCGGCCTCTACGCCAGCTTCCAGACCAAGGACGGCTCGCACTACCGCCTGGAGGCGGAGTATCCGCTCGATCAGGCGTCGATCGCATAGTCCTTCAGGACGCCCAACGGCACGATGGCCAGGGTCTCCTCGTGCGTGCTCGCCAGCACGACTTGCGGGGCCGCGCCGGCGTCCAGCGCTTCCTTCCAGCGCGGCGCGCAGAGGCACCAGCGGTCTCCGGGCTTCAGGCCGGGAAAGCCATACTCGGGGCGCGGCGTCGAAAGGTCGTTCCCCGCGCGCTTCGAGAAGTCGAGGAACGCGGCGGTCATCAAGGCGCAGACCGTATGGAGGCCCGTGTCATGGGGGCCGGTCTCGCAGCAGCCGTTGCGGAAGAACCCGGTCACGGGATCCAGCGAACAGGGAACGAGCTCTCCGCCCAGGACATTGCGAGCGTCGGCGTCGTAGCGGATCGAGCGTGTGGCCATGGGCCCATCCTAAACGCTAAGATTCAAGGATCGCCAATGCGCGAGGGAGCCGAATCGACATGACCGCGCCTGTTCGTCCCCGCCGGAGCGCCCTCTATCTGCCCGCGTCCAATGCCCGGGCGATCGACAAGGCGCGCGCGCTCGCCTGCGACGTGGTCATTCTCGACCTGGAGGATGCCGTCGCGCCGGACGCGAAGGTCGAGGCGCGGGCGGCGGCGGTGGCCGCGGTGGCCGCCGGCGGTTTCGGAACGCGAGAGCTGGTGATCCGGACGAACGGCCTGGACACCCCCTGGGGCGCCGACGACCTCGCCGCCGCCGCCAGGGCCCGGCCCGACGCCGTGCTCATCCCGAAGGTTTCGACGCCGGAGGACCTGTCGGCCGCCCGCGCGCGACTGGGCGACCATCTGCCGATCTGGGCCATGATCGAGACCTGCGCGGCGATGTTCCGCCTGGACGAACTGGGGGCCGAGTCGGTGAACGTCGGCGTCACGGCCTGGGTCCTGGGCTGCAACGACCTGGCCAAGGAGATGCGCTGCGCCCTGACCGTGGACCGTGAGCCGCTCCTGACCGCAATTTCGCTGAGCCTGATGGCGGCGCGGGCGCACCGGCTGGCGATCCTGGACGGCGTGTTCAACGAGATCGCTGACGCCGAGGGCCTGGCGCGGCAGTGCGCCCAGGGCGCGGCCTTCGGCTTCGATGGCAAGACGCTGATCCATCCCAGTCAAGTCGAGGCCGCCAACAACGCCTTCACGCCCGCCGCAGCGGACATTGCGTGGGCCCGGACGGTGGTCGACGCGTTTGACCTGCCCGAGAACGCCGGCAAGGGCGTGCTGAAGGTGGAAGGCCGCATGGTCGAGAGATTGCATTTTGCGGAAGCCAAGCGGCTGCTGGCGGTGGCGGACGCCATCGCCGCGCGCGAGGCGGCATGAGGCGTCGTGCGGCCACGCTGATCCTGGCCGCGCTGGTCGCGACGCCGGCCTTGGCGCAAGCGCCCGCCCGGTCCCGCCCCCCGGCCGATCCGATCGACGCCCTGTTGCGGCCGCTGCCGAAGGACGCAGATCTGGAGGAGCCTGACACGGCCGCCGCCGGCGCGTCCGTCGAGCCCGACCCGACTTTGCCGGCCGAGGCGCAGGCCCCCCGTCCCGCCGTTCCGGCGCGCCCGACCCTGACCGCGCCGGTGTTCATCAACGAGGCCGGCAAGAGTCCGGATGCGCCGCCGACACCCGCCGAGGCCGCCTATGACAGCCGCCTGCGGTCGTCGGCCGCCTCGGTGCAGGGCTTCCTCGGGCCGCTGGACGGCGGGTGGACGCTGGCGGCCGGTGGCCAGGCGCTCTACGCGGTGCAGCTCACCGATCGCAACGGCGCCGTCGAGGGCGCCTGGCGTGACCTGCGGCGCGCCGGCGCGCTGGACGCCTCGGGGTTCTTCGAGTCGATCGACCGGGCGGGCGGGACTCTGACGTTCCACTTCGCCGACGGGGTGGCGGCCACCCTGCGGCCGGACGGCGGCGGATGGACCGGCCAACTCACCGAAGCGGGCCGCCAGGAACCCGTCAGCCTCACGCGGCGCGCGCCCTAGAGACCGAGGGCCGTCCGCGCCGCCGCGATCGCCCGTTCTAGCGCCCCCGACGGGTAGGGCTGCGCTGCGCCCACGCCCCAGACCGGCCCGGGCCAGGCGGGGTCATCGGCGCGCCGTCCCACAACATGCACATGCAGCTGGGGCGTCAGATTGCCCAGCTGGCCCACGTTCAGCTTTTCAACCGGGCGGTCCAGCGCCGCGCCAATGGCGCGCACCGCCTGGCCCGCCCGCACGATTTCCTCTGTAAGCACCGCCCGGTCGGCGGTGGACAGGTCCTCGATCTCTCTCGCCCCGGGGATCCGGGGGACAAGGACGATCCATGCATAGCGCGCGTCGGTCTGCAGCCGGGCGTGGCTCAGCCTCAGGTCACCCAGGGGCTCGGACGTCGGCGGAAAGGCGGAATGGAGGGCGAACATCGTTTCCAGCCGGTGCGGCATCGCCCGGGGGCCGTCAACCGGCGCCGCGCAGATCGACCTGAGATACCTCGAATTTTTACGATCCGGCGCTATCGGGGCTGGGAACCGACTTCCACTTCCCCACACGACGCGGTACGCACCCGCGACATTTCAAGACCAGATCTCCAAGGAGCAGTATCATGGCGAAAACGCCCATTCGCGTGGCGGTCACTGGCGCGGCCGGCAACATCGGTTACGCCCTGCTGTTCCGGATCGCGTCCGGCCAGATGTTCGGCGCGGACCAGCCGGTCATCCTGCAACTGCTCGAAATCCCGGTCGAAGGCCCCCAAAAGGCGCTGAAGGGCGTGGCCATGGAGATCGACGACTGCGCCTTCCCGCTGGTGCAGGGCATGGTCCTGACCGGCGAGGCCGACGTGGCCTTCAAGGACGCCAACTGGGCCCTGCTGGTAGGCTCCAAGCCCCGCGGTCCCGGCATGGAGCGCGCCGACCTGCTGAAGGACAACGGCAAGATCTTCATCGCCCAGGGCCAATCCATCGACAAGGTGGCCGCCGACGACTGCCGCGTGGCCGTGGTGGGCAACCCCTGCAACACCAACGTGATGATCGCCGCCAGCCAGGCGAAGCGTCTGCCCAAGGATCGCTTCACGGCCATGGTTCGCCTGGACGAAAACCGCGGCCGCGCGCAGCTGGCCCAGAAGGCCGGTGTCTCTATCGATCAGGTCACCGACCTGTTCATCTACGGCAACCACAGCCCGACCATGTTCGCGGACTTCACCCACGCCAAGATCGGCGGCAAGGACGCCGCCTCGGTGATCGGTGACGAAGCCTGGCTGAAGAACGACTTCCTGCCCGCGGTGGGCAAGCGCGGCGCGGCGATCATCGAGGCCCGGGGCGTTTCTTCGGC
Organism: uncultured Phenylobacterium sp.; assembly: GCA_964575195.1. Classification (GTDB taxonomy): domain Bacteria; phylum Pseudomonadota; class Alphaproteobacteria; order Caulobacterales; family Caulobacteraceae; genus Phenylobacterium. The sequence continues at coordinate 256,690 of CAZNPJ010000001.1, read as the reverse complement.
CGCTTCGGCCGCTAACGCCCTGGTCGACCACGTGCGCGATCTGGTGACGCCCGGCGCCATCCACTCGGTGGCGGTGGAAAGCCAAGGCCGCTACGGCTTCGCCGACGGCGTCTGGGCGGGCATGCCGGTGAAGACCACCACGCCGGGCTCGTACGAGGTGATCACGTCCTACGAAATGGACGATTTCGCCAAGTCGAAGATCAAGATCACCAACGACGAACTGGTCGGTGAGCGGGACACCATCAAGGACATGCTGGGCTAAGCCCGCACGTCGGATCGATCGTCAAAGGGGCTCGACGGCGGTCGGGCCCCTTTTTCGTTGAGCGAGCGCATGAAAAAGGGCGGTCCGAGGACCGCCCTTCGTTTGGTGTCGGCTGAAGCGGACTACTTCTTCTTCAGCATGCCCTTGATCTCGGCCTGGCTGGCGTTGACCGTAGCCGCGCCGCTGGCGACCGCGAGGGCGGAGGTGTCCACGGCGAAGGTGTCGGCGCCCATCTTGATGGTCGCGGTGGTCTTGCCGTCGGCGCCCGTCTTCACATCGGAGATCGACCCGATGGTTGCGCCGGTGTTGTCCTTCACCGCCATGCCGGCCATGACGCTCGTGTCGGCGCCGCTGGCGGCGGCGCTGGCCGCGCCGGTGGTGTCGCTGCTCGACGCCGGCGCTTCGGCGCCAGGGTCAGCGGCGGGGGGTGTCGTGCCCGTCGGCGTTCCGGTGGATGGCGTGTTGGCCGGCGGCGTCGCCGCGGTCGCGGGCATCGGGGCCGTGGTCGTCGACGGCGTCTGGGCCAGGGCCGGCGCCGCGCTCAGGGCGATCACGGCGGCGGCCGTCAAGGTGAGGCGTTTGTTCATCTGCAGCATGCTCCCATCTGCTTTAGCCCCCGCCCGGCCAAGCAGAACCCGCGGTATCCGGGAAGGTTCCGACCGCGGCGGCGTCCGCAGGGTGAGCCCTGGTCGCAGCAAGCGTTGTCCCTGTGCACGCGGCCCTATAGGTTGGCCGCCTCCCAGATGACTGTGCCTAGGGAATGGGGCGGAACACGTATGGATCAAGTCGAGAAGCGCACCTTTACGGACGAGGAAGCGCTGAGTTTCCACCGCTACCCTACCCCCGGTAAGATCGGTATCCACGCGACCAAGGCCATGAGCACCCAGCGGGACCTGTCGCTGGCCTATTCCCCTGGCGTGGCCGTGCCCGTCCTGGCGATCGCCAAGGATCCGGAGCTGGCCTACGAGTACACATCCAAGGGCAACCTGGTCGCGGTGATCTCCAATGGCACGGCGATCCTGGGTCTGGGGGACTTGGGCGCGCTCGCCTCCAAGCCGGTGATGGAAGGCAAGGGCGTTCTCTTCAAACGCTTCGCCGACGTCGACGCCATCGACGTCGAGATGGTCTGCACCGACCCCGATGAGATCATCACCGTCGTCAAGAACATCGGCGTCACCTACGGCGGCATCAACCTCGAGGATATCAAGAGCCCGGACTGCTTCCGCATCGAGACCGAGTTGCAGGAACTGCTGGATATTCCAGTGTTCCACGACGACCAGCACGGCACGGCGATCATCTGCTCGGCGGGTCTGATCAACGCCTGCGAGATCACCGGTCGCAAGATGTCCGAGATCAAGGTCGTGCTGAACGGCCCCGGCGCCGCCGGCATTGCGACGCTGGGTCTGATCAAGGCCCTGGGCGTGAAGCATGAGAACGTCATCGCCGTCGACCGGAAGGGCGTCCTTTATCGCGGCCGCGGCGAGGACATGAACCAGTGGAAGTCGGCCCACGCCATCGAGACCGACAAGCGCACACTGGCCGAGGCGCTCGATGGCGCCGACGTCTTCATCGGCGTGTCGGCCAAGGGCGCCCTGACGCAAGAGCATGTGAAGTCGATGGCGCCGCAGCCCATCATCTTCGCCATGGCCAACCCCGACCCGGAGATCACGCCGGAGGAGGTGTTCGAGGTTCGGCCCGACGCCATCGTGGCCACCGGGCGCAGCGACTATCCGAACCAGGTCAACAACGTCCTGGCGTTCCCGTATCTGTTCCGCGGCGCGCTGGACGTCCGGGCGCGGCAGATCAACATGGAAATGAAGATCGCCACGGCCAACGCCCTGGCGATGCTGGCGCGGGAGGATGTGCCGGACGAAGTGGCGGCCGCCTATCACGGGGCGCAGCTGAAGTTCGGCCCGACCTACATCATCCCGACGCCGTTCGACCCGCGGCTGCTGTCCTATATCCCGCCCTTCGTCGCCCAGGCGGCGATGGATACCGGGGTGGCGCGCAAGCCGATCCCCGACATGGACGCCTATCGCGCGTCGCTGGCCCAACGGCTTGATCCGACCGCGGCGTTCTCCCAGAAGCTGCAGGGCGCGGTGCTGTCGGCCCCGCAGAAGACCATCGTCTTCGCCGAGGGCGAGGAGCAGTCGGTGATCCGCGCCGCCTACGCGTTCCAGACCCAGGGCCTGGGCAAGGCGATCCTGGTTGGCCGTGAGGAGCTGGTGCACGAAAACATGCGCGCCGCCGGCCTGGAGCCGGCCGAGGCGGGCATCGAGATCATGAACGCCCGCGTCTCGCACCACAACGAGGCCTCGGTCGACTACCTCTACGAGCGCCTGCAGCGCGAGGGGTACCTGCGCCGGGATGTGCAGCGGTTGATCAACCAGGATCGCAACAGCTTCGGCGCCGCCCTGGTCGCCCTGGGCCACGCCGACGGCATGGTGACGGGGGTCACCCGCAACTTCGACCAGGTGCTGGAAGAGGTGCTGAACGTCATCGACCCGGCGCCCGATGGCCGGGTGATCGGCATGAGCGTGGTCATGGCCAAGGGCCGCACGCTGTTCATCGCCGACACCAACATCACCGAGATGCCGCTGGCCGAGGAGCTGGTCGAGATCGCCATCGAAGCCGCCCGGGCCGTCCGCACCCTGGGCTACGAGCCCCGCGTCGCGTTCATGAGCTATTCGACCTTCGGCAACCCGATGGGCGAGCGTTCCGAGCGGGTCCGCGACGCGGTGGCCATGCTGGACGAGATGGACGGCATCGACTTCGAGTACGAAGGCGAGATGCCCCCGGAGCTGGCCCTGGAGCCCGAGAGCCGCGGCGCCTATCCCTTCATGCGCCTGACCGGCCCGGCCAACGTCTTGATCATGCCGGCCATCCATTCGGCGGCGATCTCCACCCAGCTCATCAAGTCTCTGGGCGGCGCCGAGGTGATCGGGCCACTGCTGCTGGGTCTGGAAAAGCCGGTGCAGATCTGCCCCCTGGGCGCCTCGGTGTCGAAGATCCTGCAGCTCGCGACGGTCTGCGCCTACGACCGGCCGCTGGTGGAGATCGCCGAGTAGCGGCTTTTGCAATGATCGCGGTTCGCTCCTAAAAGCCCTCTCCCCCATGCGGGGAGCGGGTTGGGAGCACCCTCGTGGCCTACAGCCTCGGCATCGATTTCGGGACCACCAATACGGTGCTCAGCCTGGCTGATGAGTCCGGGCCCGCACGGCTTGTGACCTTTCCGGCGCCGGATGACGGAGCCTTGTTCGCTTTCCGCTCGTGCCTGTCGTTCCAGGCGCCTGGCGATCACCCCACCGAGCGCGCCATCGCGGCCGGACCCTGGGCGATCGAGGCCTATGCCGAAGACCCGGCCGAGACGCGTTTTCTGCAGTCCTTCAAGAGCTTCGCCGCACAGGCGAGCTTCACCGAGACCCAGATCCTCAATCGGCGCTACCGCTTTGAGGACCTGCTCTCGACCTTCCTGCTGAAGGTCCGCGACTATGCCGGCCGCGAGCTGGGCGACCTGCCGGACCGGGTCATTGTGGGCCGGCCGGTCCGCTTCGTCGGTGGGTCGCCCGACGAAGCGCTGGCCCTGGCCCGGTACGAAACCGCGTTCAAGCGCATGGGCGTACGCGAGGTGCTCTATGCCTACGAACCCGTCGGGGCGGCCTTCTTCTTCGCCCGCGAGCTGACCCAGGACGCCACCGTGCTGGTGGGCGACTTCGGCGGGGGCACATCCGACTTTTCGGTCATCCGCTTCGAACGTCGGGACGGGGCGATGCAGGCGACGCCGCTGGGCCGGGCCGGGGTGGGGGTCGCTGGCGACGCCTTCGACTACCGGATCATCGACAACCTGGTCTCGCCCGACCTGGGCAAGGGCTCGAGCTACACCAGCCTGGGCAAGGTGCTGCCGGTCCCCAACCGTTACTATTCGGCCTTCGCCCGCTGGGACCAGCTGGCCATGCTCCGCGCCAGCCGCGACATGCGCGAAATCCGCAAGCTGGAACGCGATGCGGTGGAGCCCGAGAAGATCGCCCGACTGGTGGAGATCCTCGATGAGAACTACGGCTACAATCTCTATCGCGCGGTCTCCCGGCTGAAGGAGACCTTATCGACCCAAGACACGGCCGAGTTCCGGTTCGAGGCGGGGTCGATCGCCATTGCGCGCGCCGTCGCGCGCGAGACGTTCGAGGGCTGGATCGCGCCGGAGCTGGGTCAGATCGAGGGTGCGGTCGACGCCGCGCTGGCCGACGCCGGCCTCTCGCCAGCCGGCGTAGATCGGGTGTTTCTGACCGGCGGCTCCTCCCTGGTGCCGGCCGTGCGCGCGGTGTTTGGGCGACGCTTCGCACCGGAAAAAATCGCGACGGGCGCCGAACTGGAATCGATCGCCTCGGGTCTGGCCCTCATGGGGCGCGAGGCGGACCTCACGCGATGGACCACGCCCCTTGGTTGAGGGCGGGCGTGCGATCTGAGGCATTTTCGCGCGGGCGGTGAGTTTCCGGTGGTCTCAACATTCCCCAACTGTCAAAATACGCTGTGGGTTTCTCTGGCGAAAATAAAAGGCGAACTCGGCCGCGCCGAGGGAACCGTCGCGTGTGCGGGGGTTTCCGCTTAGCGTAATGTCGGGTCACTTCGGTCGTTTTTCGGATTTCTGGCGGTCGGCCGTCCGGTCTCGGGCGCTGGCGTTGTCGGTGCTCGCGGCGCTGGTCGTGACGCCCGGCGTGTCGTTCGCGAACTGCGTTCAGCAGATGAGCCGCATCCCCGTGGCGGCCCCGGCCGCAGTCAAGGCGCCCGTCTACCGGGCGAACATGGCGCGCGCTAAGCGGGTGGCGCGACCGGCGGCCAAGCCGGCCCGTCCGCGCGCCATGAAGGTCGCGTCAGCCCACAAGCCCAGGTCGATCCGCAAGGTCGCCGTCCATCGCAAGATCCGGAAGAAGGCGCCGAGCACGCGACGCATCGCGGCCGCGGCGCCGATCGCGCGCGCCTTCCCGGCCCCGACGCCCATGCCGGTCGCCGAACGCGCGCTCGCGACGCCGCTGTCCTACGCCCTGGTCGAGTCCACGGTCTGCGAAACCGGGCCTGGCGTGCTGGACGCCGCCGCACCCCGCCTGTCGATGGCGCGGGTGGATGAGCCGCCAGCCGCGGCCCTGACGCCGGACAACGGAACCGGTTTCCCGGTCACGGGTGGCCCTGGCTTCCCCGACACCGATTTCCCCGACGGCGGAATTTCGCCCGGCGGCCCCGGAACGCCGACGGGTCCCGGCGTGGAGCCGCCGGTGGTGACGCCGCCCGTCGTCACGCCACCGATCACCGAGCCTCCGACCCCTGAGCCGCCCGTCGTCGTGCCGCCTATCACAGAGCCGCCGGTCGTCGTGCCGCCGGGGGTGGATCCGCCGATCACGCCGCCCGGGGGCGAACCCCCGGTTATCGGTCCGCCGCCGGGGCCTCCTCCGGGACCGCCGGTTGAGCCGCCGATCGTGACACCGCCGGTGGTCACGCCGGTGCCGGAGCCCGGGACATGGGCGCTGTTGATCCTGGGGTTCGGCCTGATCGGCGCCCGTCTGCGCGCTACTTCTTCCGCAAGGTCGGGCTGTCGAGATCGAGCTGGTCGGCCGGGATAACCTCGAGGTTCGGCAGCACCGGCTTCAGCGCCGGAGCGAAGGTCTTGGCGTCGCCAGCGATAACGACACTGACCTGGGACGGATCCAGCACCCGCTTGGCGAAGGCCTGGACCTGGCCCGCGTCGACCGCTTCGACCTTTGCGGTGTAGCGACCGACCTCATCCAGCGGCACGCCATAGAGGGCCAGATTGCCGAGAATGTCGGCCAGCCCACCCGAGGTGGCCAATTCGCGACCATAGCCGCCCACCAGCACCGATTTGCGCGCCTTGAGCTCGTCGGGGCCTGCCGGCGTGGACCCCAGGCGGACCATTTCGGCGTTGATCAGGCCAAGCACCTCGGCGGCGGACTCGTTCTTGGTCTGGGCGCTCGCCCGGAATGCGCCCGTCGTGCGGGCTGGCGAGAGCCGGGCGCTGGCGCCGTAGGAGAGGCCGCGCTTGATCCGGATCTCCTGGTTCAGGCGCGCCGAGTAGCCGCCGCCAAGAACGGTCGTCGCCACCACGCCCGGATAGTAGTCGGGATCGTTACGGGCGATGGCCGGCTTCATGACGTTGACCGAGGCCTGGCCGGTGCCTGGGATGTCGATCGCCACGGCGCGGGGGCGGTTGGTCGGGGCGATGGCGGGGGGCGGGGTGAGCGGCATGGCCGGCGCTTTCCAGTCGCCAAAGGCGGTTTGCGCCAGAGCGAACCCCTGCTCGGCGCTGATGTCACCGGTGAGCACCAGCACAGCGTTGTCGGGTCGGAACCATGTCTGGTGCAGCCGAGACAGATCCTCGGGCTTTAGCCGCTGCAGCGACGCCGGCGTGCCCTGCGGCACGTGGCCGAACGGGGTGCCGCCGTACACGACAGGCCCAGCCGCGAAGCCCGCGACGGAGCCGGGCTGCTGGTAGGCCACGCGCAGACCGTCCAGCGCCTGTTCCCGCTGTCGGGCCAGCTCCTCGGCGGCGAACGCCGGGTTCCGCGTCACATCGGCCATGATGGCCATCGCCGCCGGCAGGGTGTCGGGCATGGCGCTCAAGGTGACCGACGACGATTCCAGACCGCCGCCGGACGCCAGGCTGGCGCCGAGGCTTTCGGTCTGGCTGGCGATCTGCTGGGCCGAGCGGGTCTTGGTGCCCTCGGTCAGCATGCCGGCCATCATGGAGGCTGCACCGGCCAGGCCCTGCGGGTCGGCCCAGGCCCCGGTCTTTACCGTCAGGTCGGCGGTCACCAGCGGCAGGTCCGAAGAGCGGGCGACGATGACGCGAAGGCCGTTGGCGAGGGTTTTCTCGGCCGGCTGCGGCAGGATCGGCTGGATCGGTTCCCCGACCGCCGGGGGCTTCACCCGTTCGGCCTCCGGGGCCAGGGTGAAGACGGGCCCGCTGTAGCTGGCGACGGTCTTGGGCGGAGCTGGCGGCGCGGCGGCGACCTCGCCCTTCGGGCGCTCGCTCTCGGCGCGGTAGCGGATGGTCATGCGGCGATCCTCAGCCAGGTATTTGGCCGCCACCCGCTGGACATCGGCCGCCGTCACCGCCTGCAGCTTGGCCAGTTCGGTGTTCACCGCGTTTGCGTCGCCATCCACCCGCAGCGCGTAGCCGATGGCGCTGGCCCGGCCCTCGATGGTCTCACGCTCACGAAGAGCGCCGGTCAGCAATTCGTTCTTGGCTTCCGCCAGCTCGGCGGCCGTCGGCGGCGCGTCGCGCAAGCGCTTCACCTGCGCCAGCAGGGCGGCCTCCCCTTGGGCGATCGTCTTGCCGTTCGACATGATCGCCCCGACCATGAACAGCCCCGGGTCCTGGGGCAGGTCGGCCTGCGAGAACGCCTCCACGGCGATCTGCTGGTCGTAGACGAGACTGTTGTAGAGGCGCGAGGATTTGCCCCCGGACAGGATGGCGTCCAGCACCTTCAAGGCTGGTGCGTCAGGATCCGAGGCGGCGGCCCCCTGCCACGACAGCACCACCGCCGGCAGCGGCACGTTCGGACCATAGCCGTCGAACACCCCGGCCTTGGTGCGCGGCGGCTCCTTGACGGTGACCCGCGGCAGCGGTTCGGCGGGGTTCGTGAGGACGCCGAAGTACTTGTCGATCCAAGCGTCCAACTGGCCCTGGTCGAAGTTGCCGACGATGATCAAGGCGGCGTTGTCGGGCCGATAGAAGGTCCGGTGGAAGGCGCGCACATCATCCACGGTCGCGGCGTCCAGCTCCTCGATGGAGCCGATCCCGGGCCGCTTGTAGGGATGGGTCGTGTAGCTGGCCTGCGGCAGGTAGAGCGCCATGAGCCGGCCATAGGGCGAGGCCAGCACGCGCTGGCGCAGCTCTTCCTTCACGACGTCCCGCTCGGACTTGAACACGGCCTCGTCCACCACGAGCGTGCTCATCCGATCCGCCTCGGCCCAGACCAGGCGCTCCAGGTGATTAGCCGGCACCACCACATAGTAGTCCGTGAAGTCGTCGGCGGTGGACGCGTTGTTGAACCCGCCGACGTCCTCGGTCAGGCGGTCGAACTGCTCGGACGGCATGTTCCGCGTCGCCTTGAACATCAGGTGCTCGAAGAGGTGAGCAAACCCGGAGCGACCCTGCGGATCATCCTTTGAGCCCACACCGTACCAGACCTGCACCGACACGTTGGGCGTGCTGCGGTCCAGCGAGGTCATGACCTTCAGGCCGTTTGGAAGGGTGCGGGATTTGAAGGCGATGGGTGGGACGTCGGCCGCCGCCGCGGGCGTGGCCAGGGTGACCGGTGCGAGGGCGGTGGTGGTCAGCAGAAGCGCGAGACCGGCGGCGCGGACGGTGCGAAGCATGGGGCAACCCGGTTGGGGAAAGGGTGCGACCTCCATAGCACTCAACCGGGGCGGGGAAAGCTTACGGCGAATTCATGCAAGCCTATGCTCTCGGTCGGACAGGCCAGAACGGCGCTGCGGCCGGTTGTTCGCCGAACACCGCTGTTGCCGGTTCGGCTCCGGCGCCCCCAGAATGGCGGCATGTTCGACTGGAATGACCTGAAGGCGTTCCTGGCCGTCGCCCGCGGGGGCTCGACGCTGGCGGCGTCGAAAGCCATGGGCGTCAACCAAACGACGGTGGCGCGACGTATCGAGAGTCTGGAAGCGGACCTCGGCTTCAAGCTGTTCGAGCGCGGCCAGACCGGCAGCCGCCTGACCGAGGGCGGCCAGTCGCTGATCGCCGAGGCCGAGACCGTCGAGCGCGCGGCGATCCGCTTCGCCAACCTGGCGGCGACCCAGATGCGCGGCATATCGGGCGCGCTGAGGTTCACCACGAACGAGCTGGTGGCCAAAACCATGGTGATCCCGGGGCTAGTGGAGTTTCGCAAGCTTCACCCGGATGTGCAGGTCGACCTCATCATCACCGATCGCAATCTGGATCTGGCGGCCGGCGAGGCCGATCTGGCGATCCGGACGACCAAGGCTCTGCCCGTATCCGACCTGATGGCGCGGAAGATCTGCGACCACGACATGGCGCTCTACTGCAGCCGCGACTACGCCAGCCAGCGGGGCGTGCCGGCGTCGCCCGCGGCGCTCAAGGACCATGATCTTATCGACGTCACCGTGGACATGGGTGAGTCGCCCGGCGCCAGCTGGATGATGCAGCAGGCGGGCGGGAAATCGCCGATCACCCGCTCCAACAGCATGGGGAGTCTCGTCTATGCCGTGAAGGCGGGGCTCGGCATCGGGGCGCTTCCCAGCACGATCGCCGACGTGGATCCCGATCTCGTCCGGTGTTCCGACCTGATACCCGAGGGCCGCGTTACGTCCTGGATCGTCACCCGGCGCGAACTGAAGGACGCGCCGCGGGTCAGGGCCTTCATCGACTTCATGGTCCCACACCTGCAACGCGAGAATCGGCGCGCGGAGGAGAGCGGCCGCCTGCGGCTGGCCGCTGACGCAGCCACTGTCGTCCCCTTCCCCAGCCAGAGCGCCGGTTAGGCGGCCTGGGCGCGAGGCGTCGCGGCCGCCCGTTCGAAGGCGCGGGCTTCGGGCCGATGGACCGGCACCTCGGCGCGCATGAGCCGATCGATCCGCAGCCGCGCGCCCTGTTCCGCATCATAAAGCGCGCGGAGTTCGACGGCGCGCGCCACGACCGAGGGAACCGTCCGCTCCTCCGGCGTCGTCAACAGCCCCAGGCGGCGGCATAGGCCGCCCAGGTCCGTGCGGGCCATCAGCAGCGAGAGCGGCGCCGACAGGAACAGGCCCAGGGACACGGGGCTGGTCCACCAGAAGATCGCCGGATCCAGCAGCCAGGCGATGGCCGCGCCGGTGACGCCGATCGCCACGTGGCCGCGGTGCGAGCGCCAAGCCTCCTTGCGCGACAGCCGGCCCGCATCGCGCTGTTGCGCGTTCCAGCCGGAGTCCCGGCCGATCAGGACATCGAACACGGCGGCGCTCTGCATCAGCATCAGCACGGGCGCGACAAGGGCGCTCAGCGTCACCTCCAGAACGATGCCGACCGACAGGCCTGCGATGCTCGCGGGACCCTTCGCCGTCCGTTCGCGCAGGGCCAGGGCGCCAGCCATGATTTTCGGCGCCAGCAGCATCGCCATGGTCACCGCGAACAGCCAGACGGCGGCGTCGCCGTGCATCCGCACCGGGGCGCCCATCTGGCCCAGCCATGCGGTCGCGCCGAAGCCCACCAGCAGCAGCCAGAGCGGGGATGTGACGTAGGACAGCACCCCCCGCGCCAGATGCAGGCGACTGATCCAGTGCAGGCCGGCGGCGCCGACCACGCCCAGATGCTGGAGGTTGCCCTGGCACCAGCGACGATCGCGACGGGCCATGTCGACAAGGGTCGGCGGCGCTTCCTCGTAGCTGCCCCCGAGCGCGGCGTTGAGCCGGATCGACCAGCCGCCGCGCCGCATCAGCGCCGCCTCGACGAAGTCGTGGCTCATGATGTGGCCGCCGAACGGCCGGCGTCCCGGCAGGTGGGGCAGGCCCGCGCAGGCGGCGAAAGCCTTCACCCGGATGATGGCGTTGTGGCCCCAGTAGTTGCCCTCGGCCCCCGACCACCAGTCCTGGCCGGCCGCGAGCATCCCGCCATAGGTCCGCGCCGCGAACTGCTGCAGGCGCGCAAACAGCGTCTCGGCGCCAATCAGGGTGGGCGACGTTTGCAACAGCCCCAGGCGCGGGTCCGCCTCCATCTCCGCGGTGAGGCGGACGATGGTGTCGGCGCTCATGACGCTGTCGGCGTCGAGAATGATCATCGCCTCGTAGGCGCCGCCGAACCGGCGGACCCAGTCGGCGACATTGCCGGCCTTCCGGTCGGTGTTCTGGGGCCGCCGCCGATAGAAGATGCGGGCGTCGGGACCCAACCGCGCGCGGACGCGCAGCATGCCCACGACCTCGGCGCGGGCGATGCCCTCGTCGCGCGTGTCGCTGAGCAGAAAGAGGTCGTAGAGCTCGGACACGCCGGCGCGGACGAGATCCTCCCGGATCGCCTGAACCGCCGCCAGCACGCGCCCGGGATCCTCGTTGTAGGTCGGCATCAGCAGGGCCGTGCGGGTCAGGATCACGGGCTGGGGCGCGGGCCGCCGGGGCCGCGCCGTCCGCCAACGCACGAGGAACCCCGCGGTTGCGCTGGCGAAGCCGAAGGCCGTCCAGCCGAACAGCACCAGGAAGAGCGCGAGCGCCACGGCGTCGAACACCGTGAAGCCCGCCGTGCTCAACAGCCGCGCCATCACAACCGACGCGATGGCGGTCGCCGCGAGGGTGGCGCCGAATATCGCGATGCGCCGCGCCCGAACGTCCAGCAACGTGGTCAGCCCGCCGGGCCAGGCCTGCAGGTCCTGCTCCGGCATGGGGAGCGGGGTGACCCTCGGGACCGACTGAAGGAACGGTTCGATCCTTGGGCGGGGCGCGGCCATGGCGGGGGCAGGTCTTGGGGTACGCCGGGTTACGCGAGCCATCGATACATCCACATTTCGGATACTGCCGTCCGGCCCCGAACTAACGTGAGCCGCAGGTCGCTGGTCGCGGCCTCGGCGGGGTCCAGTTCGAAACTCACTCGGGCGCCGCCGATTGAGGCGTTCGGCTGCACGGATTCCACCCGGGTGCTCCCGCGGGTGGCGCTGACTTGCGCGTCGAGCCCCTCCAGGCCGCCAGTGGGCAGCGGGGCGAAGTCCACCAGGAAGCGACGGCGGCGTGGATCGTGGCCGGCGCCCCCGCGCCAAGCGACGGCCTGCGCCAGCGACGTCCGAGGCTCGGGCGAAGCGCCCCAGCTCAGCCGGTAGCGAAGCCGATGTTCGCGGCCGGCCGCCAATGGCTCGGCGGGGCGCCACATGGCGACGATGTTGTCCTCCGCCTCGCTACGCGCCCCCAGTTCCACCAGCCGGACCCCGCCGCGGCCGAAGCCTTCGAGCGGCTCCACCCAGGCGCCAGGCCGTCGGTGATAGTTGGCCTCCAGGTCCTGATAGGCGGCGAAGGCGCGCTGACGCTGCAACAGGCCGAACCCGCGCGGCGGGCCGGCGTCGAGGTCGGTGATCCGCGTGCGCGGCGTATGCACCAGCGGCCGCCAGATCCGCCCGCCTCGCCCGTCGTCGGTCAGCAGGCCGTCGCTGTCGTGCACCTCGGGTCGGAAGTCGTCGTATCGGCGCGGCTGCTCCGGTCCGAACAGATACATGCTGGTCAGGGGCGCGATCCCGACCGCGTCGAGGGGACGTCGCGGATAGAGGCGTGCCTCGATGTCCATGACCGTCAAGGGTCCGGGCGTCACCTCAAAGCGGAAGGCGCCCGTGGTCGCCGCGCTGTCCAGCAGCGCGTGGATGACGAGGCTTCGGGCGTTGGGCGCCGGACGCTCGATCCAGAAGGCGCGGAAGGCCGGGAACGTCTCACCTGGCTCGCCGGCCCCGAGAGCCAAGCCGCGGGCCGACAGGCCGTAGTCCACGCCGCGGGCCACGGCGCGGAAGTAGCTGGCGCCCAGAAAGGCCACGACTTCGTCAAAGCGGCCGGGAACCTCCATCGGCGTGTGAACGCGGAAGCCGGCGAAGCCCAGGTCAGCGGGCAGGGCGCCCGGCCGCTGCGCCCCGTAGGTGAACAGGCTTTCGGAGAAGGCGATCGGTCGCGCCTGGCCCCGGGTCGTTTCGAACAGGTCGACCGGATCGCGGAAGAGCCCGCCACGATGGAACATCTGCAGCTGAAACGGCAGGCCCTCGGCGCGCCAGATCGCCTTTGCCGGGCTGAAGCGCAGGTCGCGGTAGGCGTCGTAGCTCAGGTTTGCCAGACTGGCCGGCAGTGGACGATCGACCGGATGGTAGGGCGTGCGTGACAGCTCGCGCGCCCGATTGCGCACCAAATCGCCCGTCGCGTTCGCCGGCGCCCAGCCCGCGGACAGCAGGGCGGCCGGGGCCATGGCGATCAGCTCCCGTCGGCGAAGGCCGACCGCCAGCGTTGAACCTTGCCGCATGAAACTCCGTCTGTGCGTCAATTCCGAACCCGCTGCCCTGACGCACCGACGGGGCCAAAACATGGCCTATGGCCAGGCTTCGCCCCAATCCAGCCGCCGCGCGACGGCGTGCGCGGGCTTGTCGCGTTTGGCCACGAAACGCGTCTCCACCCCCTCGGCCCCGCAGAGCTTGAAGGTGAGACCGGGCTTGCCCGCCTTGGGGCGCGCGAGGATCCGCGCCGACGCGGCCTGAGCCCCCAGCGCGGGACGAGCGGCGAGAAGGTAGGCGAACTTCTCGTCCTCGAACGGGACATCCGCGCCTTTGGCGAGGCGGTGGTCCCGGCTGCGCGGCAGGCGCACGCTGAAATGGCACCAGTCTGGAGCGACGAGCGGGCAGGCGGCGGCGTGGGGACACGGCGCGATGATCTGCGCCCCGGCTCCGATCAGCACGTCGCGCGCCGCGAGGGTGCGGGCGTAACCCGCCGGAGTCCCCGGTTCGATGAGCGCCAGAACGCCGTCGCATGCGGCCCAAAGACGCTCGACCAGATCGGCCTGGGCGGCGGGCGCGATCTCCGCCAGGGCATAGCTGGCCATCACCAGGTCGGCCTTCGCGAAGGCCCCGGCGGTGAGATCCCCGCGCGTGGCCTCGGCGTTCTGAATGGCCTCTGGCGCACCGGCCGCCAGCCGCTTCGCCAAGTCGAGGAACGGCGCGCTGGCGTCGAACCAGACGATCCGTTCCAGCGATGGCCAGGCCTCGGCGGCCGCCCAGCTTCCACCTCCCGGACCACAGCCGGCGTCCAGCAAGGTCTTCGGCTGGAAGTCGGGGGCGCGGGCCAGGGCCTCGTCGAACACCCGCGCGCTGGCGGCGTAGGTGGCGGGCAGTCGCGCAAGGGCATAGGCCAGGGCGTCGTCACGGCCCTTGATCACCGCCGCCGATCCGCGTCCCGACCGATAGGCGGCCGTGGTGGCGGCGGTGCGGTCGGCGAGGTCGCGGCGGGATGCGCCCGAAAGCTCCCGGTCGATGGCGGCCCGCAGGCCGGGCGGGAGCTCGGACGTCATCCGTTGAGCGCGTCGGCCCGCAGCTTCGCCAGGTGCGCGGCGACATCGCGGTCGGCCAGGCCCGTGACGTCGCCGGTGTCGCCGGTCTCTGCGATCCGACGCAGCAACGGACGAACGACCTCGCCAGAGGGAGTCTTCGGCAGCGGGCCGAAAATCACGTGGGCCGGCGCCGCTGGCTCGCCGATCTCGCGGCGCAGGAAGCCCTTCAGCTCGGCGGCGAGCACGTCGGACGCCATGATCTCAGGATCGGGCGTGATGAAGGCCCACAGGCTCTCACCCTGGCCTGGGTGCGGCACGCCCACGACCGTGACCTCGGCCACGGCGTTGTGGGTCTTCAGAACGGCTTCGATCGCCGCGCATGACAGCTTGTGGCCGCCCACGACGACCTCGTCGTCGCCCTTCCGCGCCGCGCGGTTCTCGACCAGATCGTCGACCACCGCCGGATCGGCCAGGGTCGAGGTGTCGCCCAGGTTGGAGAGGTCGTCCTCGGCGATCTTCCGCAGGATCCGCCGCATGATCTTGCCGGATCGGGTCTTGGGCAGGCCCGGCGCGAACTGGATCACGTCCGGCGCGGCGAACGGACCGATCTCATGGCGCACGTGGCCGCGCAGGTCGGCCATCAAGGCGTCGGTCGGATCGATCCCCACCTTCAGGGTGACGTAGCAGTAGATCCCCTGGCCCTTGATGTCGTGCGGGTAGCCCACGACGGCGGCTTCCGCGACCGCGGGATGGCTGACCAGGGCGCTCTCGATCTCGGCGGTGCCCAGGCGGTGGCCCGACACGTTGATCACGTCGTCCACCCGCCCGGTGATCCAATAGTAGCCGTCCGCATCGCGGCGCGCGCCGTCGCCGGTGAAGTACTTGCCGGGGTAGGTGGAGAAGTAGGTGTCGATGAACCGCTGATGGTCGCCGTAGACGGTGCGCATCATGCCGGGCCAACCGTCGGTGATGCAGAGATTGCCGTTCACGGCGCCGGTCAGCTCACGGCCCTCGGCGTCCACCAGCATCGGCAGGACGCCGGGCAGCGGCTTGGCGCAGGAGCCTGGCTTCAGGGCGTGCGCGCCGGGCAGGGGGCTCATCAGGCAGGCGCCCGTCTCGGTCTGCCACCAGGTGTCCACGATCGGGCAGCGCGCCTCGCCGACCACGCGATGATACCAGAGCCAGGCCTCGGGATTGATCGGCTCGCCCACCGTGCCCAGCAGGCGGATCGACTTGCGCGAGGTCCGCTGCACCGGCAGGTCGCCCTCGCGCATCAGGGCCCGGAGCGCCGTGGGCGCGGTGTAGAAGATCTCGACCTTGTGCTTGTCGCAGACCTCCCAGAAGCGGGACGAGGTCGGGAAGTTCGGCACGCCCTCGAACATCAGGCTGGTCGCGCCGTTGGCCAGCGGGCCGTAGACCACATAGCTGTGGCCGGTGACCCAGCCCACGTCGGCTGTGCACCAGAAGACCTCCCCGGGGCGATAGTCGAACACGACCTCATGCGTCCACGACGCCCAGGCCAGGTAGCCGCCCGTCGTGTGCAGCACGCCCTTCGGCTTCCCCGTCGATCCGGAGGTGTAGAGGATGAATAGCGGGTCTTCCGCGCCCATCGGCTCCGGCTCGCATTCGGTCGAGACCGTCTGCTTCAGGTCCGAAAAATAGGCGTCGCGCCCAGCGGTCATGGGCACCGACCCGCCGGTGCGCTTGACCACGATCACGTCGGTCACGCCGGGACAAGCCTGCAGCGCCTCGTCGACATTCAGCTTCAGCGGCACGATCTTGCCGCCGCGCAGGCCCTCGTCGGCCGTGATGACGATCTTGGAATCACAGTCCTGGATGCGGCCCGCGAGGCTGTCCGGCGAGAAGCCGCCGAAGACCACCGAGTGGATCGCGCCGATCCGCGAGCAGGCCAGCATGGAGGCCGCCGCCGCCGGGATCATCGGCAGGTAGATGGTGACCCGGTCGCCCTTCTTGACGCCCTTGGCCTTCAGCACGTTCGCCCAGCGGCAGACCTCGGCGTGGAGCTGGCGATAGGTCAGCGCGTCGTAGGTTTGGCCGTCGTCGCTTTCCCAGATCAGCGCCACGGTGTCGCCGTTCGACTTGAGGTGGCGGTCCAGGCAATTGACCGAGACGTTGAGCACGCCGTCGGCGAACCAGCGGACCCGGAAGGTCTCCTTGTCGAAGGAGACGTCCTTCACCTCGGTGAAGGGTTTGATCCAGTCGAGACGCCGGCCGATGTCGGCCCAGTAGCCCTCCGGGTCGGCGTCCACGCGCCGGACGGCGGCGTCGTACGCGTCCGCGTTCATCATGGCCTTGTCGGCCCATTCCTGGGGAACCGGGAAAACCTCGCCGTCGGACACCACTGAACCTCCGAAGATGTGGCTCCGCAGTAACCGCAGTCAGGCGCCGGGCGCAACACGCCGCACCATTGGCGCCTTGCGGCGACTCGCGGCCGGAGGGATTTATCCGGATGCTTCGCCTGCGTCCTGTCCTCGGTCCTATCGTCCTCGGCCTTGCGAGCCTCACCCTGGCCGCCTGCGGGGGATCCCCGCCGAAAGGCGCCGCCGAGGCCGCCAGCCGCCTGCTGACCGCCGCCTATGAGAATGACCGTGTAGCGTTCGAGGCCGAGATCGATCGCGCCGCGGTGCGCGAGGACGTTCGACGCCAAGTGAACGAGATGGCGCGCTCCAAGGCGCTTGAGGTGGACGGCGGCCCCTCCGAATTTGTCCTCGACCGGATGATCAGCCCGGATGCGCTGCGCCTCGTCGACGCCCGCGGCGCGCGGATCACCGCGCCGCCGACGCCGGAACAGGTGGCCCGGCTGATGAAGTCGGTGGACGCCGACCACGCCTGCCTGCGCGACGCCGAGTCGCCCAAGAACTGCGTCCTGACCTTCGCTCGGGGCAAGGCGCCGAAGTGGCGGCTGGTAGGCATGCGGGCGCTGGACCTGCGGATCGAGGTCGCCGCCGCCGCCCCCTGAGCGAAGTTGGGCGTGACGGCGTCCGTCGGATGACCCTATGGATTTCGCCAATCACGTCCTGCACCGAAGGTTTGGCCCATGTTGCTGCATCTTTCCACCTGGTCGGAGGTCGAGGCGTTCCTCGGTCGCTCCAAGACGGTTGTCATTCCGATCGGTTCGAACGAGCAGCATGGCCCGACCGGCCTGCTGGGCACGGATTGGCTCTGTCCGGAGATCATCGCCCATGAGGCGGAGAAGGGCGGCGACATCATCGTCGCCCCGACCTTCAACATCGGCATGGCCCAACATCACCTGGACTTCCCGGGCACGATCGCGCTGCGCCCCTCGACCTTCATGCTGGCGATCGGCGACTGGTGCCGCAGCCTGAGCCATGCGGGCTTCGAGAAGCTGTACTTCCTGAACGGTCACGGTGGGAATGTCGCCACCATCGAGGCCGCGTTCTCGGAACTCTACGCCGAGGCCAGCTATGCCGGCCGCAAGCGCGGCTTCGCGTGCAAGCTGAAGAACTGGTGGGACCTCGCCGGCGTCACCGCGCTGGCCAATCGCCAGTTCCCGGTCGGCCACGGCAGCCACGCGACCCCGTCCGAGATCGCGGTGACCCAGTGGGCCTACCCCGAGAGCATCAAGACCGCCAACTACGCGCCGCAGATCGCACCCACCGGTCCGATCCGGGAGGCGACGGATTTCCGCCGCCGCTTCGCCGATGGCCGCATGGGCTCCGATCCGGGCCTCGCCACGCCGGAAAAGGGTGGCGAGCTGGTGAAGACCGCAGCCGCCGCCCTACTGCAGGACGTGGCCGCCTTCGACGCGGAAAGCCCCCCGGCCTGACCTGAAAGACGCGAGGAAATCCGCGAGCCTCCTGCGCCTGTTAACGAAGTCGCCTATATGCCTAGGCCGCCATGGTCACCCGTCTCAAACCGACCCGCCTGGAATACGTCGTCGACGGCGTGCGCCTGCGCGCCCAGCTCTCGACCGCCGCGCTGGAGAACCTGGGCGACGCGGCGGCGCAACGGAAAGCCGCCCTCGATGTCCTGAAGGCGGCCCTGTTCCGCGGGCGGATGATCGCCAAGGAGCGGCTGGAGAACGGTGCAGGCGGCATTGAAACCGCGCGCCTCTTGTCCGGCGTCACCGACGAAGTGATCACCGCGCTCTGGGACTTCACCACCGTTCACGTCTTCCGGGCGCGCAACCCGACGGAAGGTGAGCGCCTCGCCCTGATGGCTGTGGGCGGCTACGGCCGGGGCACGCTGGCGCCCTTCTCCGATATCGATCTGCTGTTCGTCCGGCCCTACAAGCAGACCGCCCATACCGAGAGCGTGATCGAGTTCATGCTCTACGCCCTCTGGGATCTGGGGTTCAAAGTCGGCCATGCGTCGCGGACCGTCGAGGAGTGCATCAAGCTCTCGCGCGAGGACTTCACGATCCGGACATCGATCCTGGAGGCCCGCCGCCTGATCGGCGACGAGCAGCTGGCCGACGACCTGATCCGCCGTTTCCAGAACGATGTCGTCAAAGGGACCGGCGCGGAGTTCGTCGCCGCCAAGCTCAAGGAACGCGACGAACGCCACGCGCGCGCGGGCGCCAGCCGCTACATGGTCGAACCGAACATCAAGGAGGGGAAGGGCGGACTTCGCGACCTGAACACCCTTTTCTGGATCGCCCAGTACCTGCACCCCGGCCAGTCGATCGAGAAAGTGCTGCAGCTGGAGATGTTCGCGCGCCGCGAGGTCCGCGCCTTCATCCAGGCCACCGACTTCCTCTGGGCGGTGCGTGGACACCTGCACTTCACCACCGGTCGGCCGGAGGAGCGGCTGACCTTTGACCTGCAACCGGAGATCGCCCGGCGGATGGGTTATGGCGACCGGGGCGACGCCCCGGCGGTGGAGCGGTTCATGCGCCGCTATTTCCTGATCGCCAAGGACGTGGGCGCGCTCACCCGGGTGTTCGCCGCCAAGCTGGAAGCCGACCAGGTGAAGATGGCGCCCAAGGGCATCAGCCGCTTCATCCCGGGCCGCAGCGTCAAGCGCAAGCCGCTGGCCGAGCCTGGCTTCCACGAGGTGGGCGGGCGCCTGGACGTCGATCCCGACATCTTCGAGCACGACCCGATCAATCTGCTGCGGCTGTTCCGGATCGCCGACCAGCGGAACCTGGACCTGCACCCCGACGCCTTCACGACAGCCTCGCGATCGATCCAGCTGATCACCTCGGCCGTCCGCCGCGACCGCCACGCGGCCAAGGTCTTCCTGGACATCCTGGCGCGGGGCCGCGATCCGCGGACGACCCTGACCCTAATGACCGAGGCTGGGGTGCTGGGGCGCTATCTGCCGGAGTACGGGCGGATCGTCGCCCAGATGCAGTTCAACATGTACCACTCCTACACGGTGGACGAGCACACCCTGCGGGCCGTGGGTGTGATCGCCGACATCGCGGCGGGCCGGCTGCAGGACGACCATCCTCTGGCCACCCAGGTCATGCCGCTGATCGTGGACCGCGAGGCCCTGTTCCTGGCCATGCTGCTGCATGACACCGGCAAGGGCGGGGCCGGGGGCCAGGAGGTCGCCGGGGCCCGCGCCGCCCGCCAGGCCTGTGAGCGCCTGGGCGTGGAGCGCTCGAAGATCGAACTGGTGGCGTGGCTGGTCGAGCATCACCTGGTGATGAGCGACTACGCTCAGAAGCGCGACGTCTCCGACCCCCGCACCGTGTCCGACTTCGCCCAGATCGTGCAGACGCCCGAGCGCCTGCGCCTGCTTCTGGTGCTGACGGTCGCCGACATCCGGGCCGTGGGGCCGGGGGTCTGGAACGGCTGGAAGGGCCAGCTGATGCGCGAGCTCTACAACGCCACAGAGGCCGTGTTCCGCGGGGGGCGCGGGTCCGACGCCGCCGCCGCCCTGCGCCGCTATCAGGAGAACGCCGCCTACGACGCGCGCGTCCGGCTCGCCAAGGTTCAGCCCGGGGCTGAAGCCTGGGGCGACGCCATGGAGGACGCCTATTTCACCGCCTTCACCGACGAGGAGGTGCAGCTGCATGCGCGGCTGGCCAAGGCGGCGGCGGCCGGCGGCGGCGGGGCGGCGGAATGCCGAATTCGCGCCGACCTCAATGCATCGGAAGTCGTGGTCGCCGCCACCGACCGGCCCCGCCTGTTCGTCGACGTGGCCGAGGCGATCACCGCGGCCGGCGCCAACATCGTCGGCGCGCGGGTCTTCACCTCGAACAAGGGTCAGGCGCTGGACGTCTTCTATGTGCAGGACGTGACGGGCCAACCCTTCGGCGAGACCGACAGCCGCGTCCTGACCCGGTTGGCCGAAAGCCTCGCGGGCGCCGCCCGGGGCGAGCCGCATGGCCGCGAGCCGCGTCGGCAGGATCTGGGCCGCGCCGCGGCGTTCGCGATCACCACGGCGGTGATGCTCGACAACGACGCCTCCGAGACCTCGACGGTGGTGGAAGCCTCGGGCCGTGACCGGCCCGGCTTGCTGGCCGCGTTGGCCCGGACCCTGTCCGACGCCGGCCTGGAAATCATCTCCGCCCACATCGACGGCTATGGCGAGCGCGCCGTCGACGCCTTCTATGTGGTCGACGAGGACGGCCAGAAGATCACCGACGTGCGGAAGGGCAACACCCTCAAGGCGGCCCTGCTTTCCGCCCTGAACGACAGCGAGGCCGAGGCCGGTCAAAGCCGGCGTGGGAACCTGTCCAGGGCGCGCGCCAGCGTCGCACGCTGACGATTCGGCTTGCGTTTCTGCGCGATGAGGCGTCCAAGAACCGCCGTTTCGCGCGTGAAGCGCGACTAAGGACTTCCCATGCCATTCCCGCCCACCCATCCGGCGCTTGCCAAGGCGCTCGGCGCCCAAGGCTATCTTGAGCCGACTCCTGTCCAGGAGGCCGTGCTGGCCGCTGAACCGAACCGCGACCTGCTGGTCTCGGCCCAGACCGGCTCCGGCAAGACCGTCGCTTTCGGCCTCGCCGCCGCGACCCCGCTGCTGGGGGACGCCGAGCGGTTCGACCGCGCCCAGGCGCCGCTGCTGCTCGCCATTGCCCCCACCCGTGAACTGGCCATGCAGGTCAGCCGCGAACTGACCTGGCTCTACGCCGCCGCCGGCGCGCGGGTCGTCACCTGCGTCGGCGGCATGGACGCGCGGCAGGAGCAGCGAGCCCTGGCCGCGGGCGCGCACATCGTCGTCGGCACCCCGGGTCGTCTGCGCGACCACATCGAGCGCAACAACCTGGACCTCACGGCCCTCAAGGTCGTGGTGCTGGATGAAGCCGACGAGATGCTGGACATGGGTTTCCGCGAGGACCTCGAGGAAATCCTCGACTCCACGCCCGTTGGCCGCCGCACCTTCCTGTTCTCGGCCACCATCGCCAAGGACATCGCCGCCCTGGCCAAGCGCTACCAGAAGGACGCGGTCCGGATCGACACCATCCGCCGCGACGAGGCCCACGGCGACATCGAGTATCGCGCGGTCCGCGTGGCGCCGAACGAGATCGAAAACGCGGTGGTGAACCTGCTGCGCTATTTCGAAAGCCCCGGCTCGCTGATCTTCTGCGCCACGCGCGAGCGGGTCCGCCACCTGTACGGCAGCCTGCGGGAACGTGGCTTCGCCGTGGTCCAGCTGTCCGGCGAGCTGTCGCAGAAGGAGCGCTCGGACGCGCTGCAGTCGCTGCGCGACGGTCATGCCCGCGCCTGTATCGCCACCGACGTGGCGGCGCGCGGCCTGGATCTGCCCGAGCTTGGTTTGGTGATCCACGCCGACCTGCCGACCAATACCGCGGGGCTTCTCCACCGCAGCGGCCGGACGGGTCGGGCGGGGCGCAAGGGCGTCTCCGTGGTGATCGTGCCCTACACCAAGCGCCGGCCCGCCGAGCGCCTGTTCGCGACCGCCAACCTCGACGTGGAATGGTCTGGCCCCCCGTTGGCCGAAGAGATCCGCGCCAAGGATCAGGTGCGGATGCTGGAGGACCCGCTTCTCAACGAGGAGCCGTCGCCCGAGGAGCTGGAACTGGCGGAACGCCTGCTGGCCGACCGTTCACCGCAGGCGGTCGCCGCGGCCCTCATCCGCCTGCATCGCTCGCGGCTGCCGGCGCCTGAGGATATGTTCGACGATGTCCGCGACCGCACGCCCGATACGCGCCCGCAGCGCGGCGAGCGCCCCGACAGGGGTCCGCGACTGGAAACCGGGCCGCGCATCGAACATGGCGCCGGGGGCGACGCCCACTGGTTCCGCTTGCCGGTCGGCCGCTCCAAGAACGCCGACCCCAAGTGGCTGGTCCCGCTGATCTGTCGCCTCGGGCACGTCACCAAGAAAGACATCGGGGTCATCCGGATCTTCGATCACGAGACCAAGTTCGAGATCAGCGGCGAGGCGCAGCCGCGCTTCCTCGAGGCGATCAAGTCGGCCTCCGACGCGGGCGAAATCCGGATCAACCCGGCGAGCGCGCCGGGCGCCGCGCCGCCGTCGCGGGCCGATCGTGGATTGGGACCGCGCCCGCAGGGTGGTGGCGGCGGTCCGCGTGGCCCGAAGCCGGGCGGTCCCCGCGCCGATGGCCCACGCCCGCCTTACAAGCCGGGTGGTCCGCGCAACGATGGACCGCCGCGCAAGGGTCCGCCCAAGGGCAAGCGCAAGCCGAACTAGGCGGGCTTCATCGCCTGCATCACGCCGGCGATATCGTCCGACCCGCGGGGCGCGGCGAAGTTCGACTGGAACTGTTCGGTGCTGTTCTCGCGCGGGAAGTCCGCGTCCGGGACCGGCACGCCCAGGAAGTCGCACAGCGGCGTCCAGCCGTCGCCGACTTCGAAGACCAGCAGGCGGTCCTCGGGCACGCCGGCGACCACCGCCTCGGTGTGCCGGCGGAAGAAATCCGTCATGAACACGCGGTCGTGCATGTCGCCGCCGTACCAGCCGACCAGCCGGTCGAAGAAGCTACGCATCGGCGTGCCTTCCGGGGGCGGAGGCCGGTCGGGGTTGAAGATCGTCGCCTGGGTCGAGTCGAACCATCGGTCGGGGTCGCGAACGGTGTGGAGCACCTTGGCGTCCGGATAGTGCGCCATCAGTTCGCGCCAGAAACTGCAGCCGGGATGATCCACCATCGCGCCGTAGCCGCCGAAGATTGCATCCCATTGCGGCCGGCCGTCCCAGGCGTCCACCCACAGCGGCACGGTCTCGGGGTGCATGAAGACTTCGACCATGTGGTGCGCCGGCCCGAAGCCCAGGGCTTCCAGCGCCAGCTTGGTCGACAGTGTGCCCGTGCGGCCCAGGCCCGACCCGATGACCTTCAACGCCATGACGCCCTCCCAAGCGCAGTTGTTAGAACCCTAACGAACGTCCGCGATCCTGCATCAAGATTCCACACGCCCCGGCGCGACCCCGCGGCTAGGTTGACGCGCCTCCCGACGCAGCGCTCCTAAGGCCCCGTGACCGACACCTCGCCTGATACGAAACCCCCGGCCCGGAGCGGCGGGCTGATCCGATCGTCCGCGATCTTCTCCGGCCTGACGCTGGTCAGCCGGTTCCTCGGCCTGGCCCGCGACCTGGTGATCACGGCCAAGCTGGGCGCCAGCCAGACCATAGCCGCCGACGCCTATTACACGGCGCTGACCTTCCCGAATCTGTTCCGGCGGATGTTCGCGGAGGGCGCCTTCGCCGCGGCCTTCGTGCCGGACTATTCCAAGCGGCTGGTGGCGGAGGGGCAGGAGGCCGCTGATCGCTTCGCCGCCGACGCCCTGGCGACCATGGCGGCCGCGACCGTGGTGATCACCATCGTCTGCCAGCTGGCGATGCCATGGATCATGACGGTCTATAGCTACGGGTTCCTGGAGGACCCGGCGAAGTTCAAGCTGGCGGTGATCCTGACCCAGATCACCATGCCCTACCTGCCATGCATGGTGATCGCCGCCCTGTTCGCCGGCACGCTGCAGGCGCGGGGCCGCTTCATCATCTACGGCTTCTATCCGACGGTTCTGAACGTCGTGATGCTGGCGGTCGTGTTGCCGCAGCACGACCCGACCGAAGCCGCCTACGCCGCCTCCTGGGGGGTCTTGATCGCCGGGGTCAGTCAGGCGGCGCTCTGCTGGTGGGGCGCGCATCGCAGCGGGGCCCGGATCCACCCGCGCCACCTGAAGTTCACGCCCCAAATCCGCGCCCTGGTGCGCCGCATGGTGCCCGGCGTGATCGCGTCGAGCGCCACCCAGATCAACCTGTTCATCTCCGCGATGCTGGCCAGCCAGGTTGCGGGGATGCGCGTCTGGCTGAACGTGGCCGAGCGGTTCTACCAGTTGCCGCTCAGCCTGGTCGGCGTGGCGATCGGTGTGGCCCTGCTGCCGCGTCTGTCGACCGCTTTGCAGATCGAGGACCGGGCGGACGCCCAGGCCGCCATGGATCAGGCGGTGGTCTTCGGCCTGGCGCTCAGCCTGCCGGCGGCGGCGGCCCTGATGGGCATGCCGTTCTACCTGACCGATGGCTTCTTCGCCCGCGGAGCCTTCACCAGCAGCGATGCGTTGGATTCGGCCAAGCTGCTGTTCCACTACGGCTGGGGCGTGCCGGCCTTCGTGCTGATCAAGATCCTCCAGCCCGCCTTCTTCGCCCGCGGCGATACGAAGACGCCGATGGTCTATTCGCTGGTGTCGGTGGCGGTGAACATCGCCCTCGGCGTCGCGCTGTTCTTCACCCTGGGCTTCCAGGGGATCGCCTTCGCCACGGCTGCCGCCTCGTGGATCACCGTCCTTCAGATGCTGCTTTATCTCCGCCGCAAGGCGATCTGGACGCCCTCCAGCCGCGCCACCGGCAAGATCATCCGCGTCACCCTCGCCAGCGTCGGTCTGGGCGCCGCCGTGGCGCTGGCCTCCCATTTCCGCAGTTTGCTGGAGACGCCGGTGGCCAGTCTCACCGGGGGCGGGGGCGCTAAGGAGGTCACGGTCATCCTCGTCTGCCTGGCCGGCGCGGCCCTTTATCCCGTGCTGCTGTTCGCGTTCGGCGGCGTCACGCCGGCCGAGGCCAAGGCCGCCTTCCGTCGACGCAAGGGCGACGTGGCCGCGCCGTCCGCCGACTTGCCCTGACGCGCGTCCGGCGCTATCGGCTCGCCCATGGCTCTGAACCGCAACACTTGGCGATGGCGCTGATCCGCTGACCCGTCCATTCGGGCCTTGCGCCCGCCTGCCTGTTCCCTAGAGAAGCCACCATCATGACCGACCAAGCTCCGACCCCGTACGCGGGCCCCGAACGTGTGCTGTCCGGCGTCCAGCCGACCGGCGACCTGCATCTCGGCAACTACCTGGGCGCCCTGGTGAAGTTTTCGCGCCTGCAGCACGAGATTCCGACCTTCATCTTCGTCGCCGACATGCACGCCATCACCGCCTGGCAGGAGCCGGCGAAGCTGAAGCAGCAGGTCCGCGAGATCGCCGCGGCCTACCTCGCCACCGGCCTGGACCCCAAGGTCGCCACCATCTTCGCCCAGTCGGCGGTGCCCGAGCACGCCGAACTGGCGTGGGTGTTCAACTGTGTGGCCCGGCTCGGCTGGCTGGATCGGATGACCCAGTTCAAGGACAAGGCCGGCAAGCACAAGGAGCGCGAGAGCGTCGGGCTCTACACCTACCCGGTGCTCCAGGCGGCCGACATCCTGGCCTACAAGGCCACCAAGGTGCCGGTCGGCGACGACCAGAAGCAGCACCTGGAGCTGACCCGCGACATCGCCCAGAAGTTCAACAACGACTTCTCGGCTCCGGGCTTCTTTCCGCTGCCCGAGCCGCTGACCCAGGGACCGGGCGCGCGGGTGATGAGCCTGCGCGACGGCACGGCCAAGATGAGCAAGTCCGACCCGTCGGACAATTCGCGGATCAATCTGACCGACGACGCCGACGCCATCGCCCAGAAGGTGCGCAAGGCCCGGACCGACGCCGACCCGCTGCCGGAAACGGTGGCGGGCCTCGAAGGACGCGCCGAGGCCAAGAACCTCGTGGCCATCTACGCGGCGCTGTCCGGCAAGCCCGAGGCGGACGTGCTCACCGAGTACGCGGGCCAGGGTTTTGGCGCGTTCAAGCCCAAGCTCGCCGACCTCGCGGTCTCTGTGATGGGCCCCATTGGCGGCGAAATGCGCCGGCTGCTGGCCGACCCGGGCGAGATCGATCGGGTGCTGACCGACGGCGCGGTGCGGGCGCGCGAACTGGCCGCCCCGACGGTGGCCGAGGTCAAGAAGCTGGTCGGCTTCTGGGCGGGCTGACTTGCGGATGACGTTGCGCCGGGCCACGCTCGGGTCATGAGCACCCGGCGCAAGTTCCTTGTGGTGGCCGACGATACGGCGGAGTTCCAGGTGGCGCTCCGTTTCGCCTGCCGTCGTGCGCGGTCCACGGGCGGCTATGTCGCCCTGTTGAAGGTGATCGAGCCCGCCGTGTTCGAGCACTGGTCCGGCGTCCGTGAGGAGATCGCCCGCCAGCAGCGTCAGGAGGCCGAAGCCTCGCTGCAGGCCAGCGCCGAGTATGTGCAAGCCGAGACGGGCCTGCCGCCCGAGTTCCTGATCAAGGAGGGCGACAGCACCCGCGCCGCCCTGAAACAGGTGCTGTCCGACGATCCGGACATCAAGATCATGGTGCTGGCCGCCGCTGTGGGCGGGCGCGGCCCCGGTCCCCTGGTCACGGCCATCGCGAAGGACGGCGTCAAGTTCGGCAGCCGCAAGGTGCCGATCACCATCGTGCCAGGCGACCTCACCGACGACGAGATCGCCGATCTGGCGTGACAGCTTGCGCTTCGCCCGCCCGGAGGCCACATCTCGCTCATGTTCATCCAGACCGAACCCACGCCGAACCCCGAGGTCCTGAAGTTTCTGCCCGGCAAGGCCGTGCTGGGCGAGGGCACGCGGGATTTCCGCACTCCGGAAGAGGCGGCCGCCTCGCCGCTGGCCGCGGAGCTGTTCGAGATCACCGGGGTCAACCGCGTGTTCTACGGGCCGGACTTCATCACGGTGGGCAAGCATGAGGCGGTGGACTGGCCGCTGCTGAAGGCGCCGATCCTGGCCGCCATCATGGATCACTTCACGTCCGGCCAGGCCCTGTTCGCCGACGAAGGCGACAGCGACGCTGGCGGCCACGACGAGGGGGTCTACGAGGGCGAAACCGCCCAGATCGTCGCCGAGATCAAGGATCTGCTGGACACCCGCATTCGTCCCGCCGTCGCCCAGGACGGCGGCGACATCCTGTTCAACCGCTTCGACGTCGACACCGGCGTGGTCTGGCTGAACATGCGCGGCGCCTGCTCGGGCTGCCCGTCGTCCTCGGCGACGCTCAAGGCCGGGGTCGAGAACATGCTCAAGCACTACGTCCCGGAAGTCACCGCCGTCGAACAGGCGCTTTGAACCGAGGCCTTAACGGGCTACCCGGGAGCGCGATGATCGTCCTCGGGCTCGACACCTGCCTCAATGCTTGCTCGGTCGCCGTTTTGGACGGCGCGACCGTTCTTGCCCACGCGAGCGCGCCGATGGCGCGCGGGCACCAGGAGCGGCTGGCGCCGATGGTCCAGGCCGTAATGGCCGAGGCGGGCCTGCCGTTCTCCCAGCTCAACCGGATCGGCGCCACCGTTGGCCCGGGCTCCTTCACCGGCCTCAGGGTCGGCGTCGCCTTCGCCAAGGGCCTTGGCTCGGCGCTTGGCGTGCCGGCCGTCGGCGTCGGATCCCTTGAAGCCCTGGCGGCGGGGAGCTCGGGCATGGTCGCCGCGGTCATCGATGCCCGCCGCGACCAGCTGTATCTGCAGGTGTTCGACGAGGGTCACCCGCTGATGGCGCCCGACGTCCTGCCGGTCGGCACGGCGGCCGCGCGCCTGGCCGAACTCACGATGGGGCGGACGCTGACGCTGGTCGGTCCCGGCGCGCATCTGCTGGCCGAGGCCGCGCCAGGCGCGGCGATCCTGACCGCCGAGGGTTGCGATGCGCGCGCCGTGGCGCGCCTCGCCGGGTCAAAGTCGCCGACACCTATTCGTCCGCTGTATCTGCGCGCGCCGGACGCCAAGCTGCCCGGCGGGATCAGCCTGTGAAGCTGACCGCCGCCACGCCCGCCGACGCGCCCGCCATGGCCTCGGCACATGCCCAGGCCTTCGACACGCCCTGGGACGAGACCGATTTCGAGGATCTGCTGGATGGCGTCGGCGTCTTCGGGTTCGTCGTGCGCGACGAGGACCCGGCCGGCGTCCTGATCTGCCGCACCATCGCGGGCGAGGCCGAGATCCTCACCGTGGGTGTCGCCCCGTGGGCGCGCCGCCGTGGCGTGGGACAGGCGCTGATGACGGCGGCCATCGGCATCGCGCGCGAGACGGGCGCCCAGGCGATGTTCCTGGAGGTGGACGTCGGCAACGCGGGCGCTGTGGCGTTGTACGAGGGCCTCGGGTTCACCCGAGCGGGCCTTCGGCGCGACTACTACGATCGTGGCGCACAGGGACGGGCCGATGCGCTCGTCATGCGTCTCGACCTGACAGCCGGACCTGACTAGACCTATCCTTGCGTGAACTGAAGAGAGGCCCACGTGTCGGATCGCATCGAGAGACTTTGTCTCGAGAAGAATATGCGCATGACGGAGCAGCGCCGCGTGATCGCCCGCGTGCTGTCCAGCGCCAGTGACCATCCCGATGTCGAGGAGCTGCACCGGCGCGCCCATGCCGTGGACCCGCATATCTCCATCGCCACGGTCTACCGGACCGTCCGCCTCTTCGAGGAGGCGGGCATCATCGACCGTCTGGACTTCCGGGATGGCCGCTCGCGGTATGAGGAACACTCCGACGATCACCACGACCATCTGATCGACATGAAGACCGGCCTGGTCGTCGAATTCGTGGATGAGGAGATCGAGGCGCTGCAGGTGGCGATCGCCAAGAAGCTCGGCTACCGCCTCGTCGATCACAGGCTCGAGCTCTACGGCATGCCGATCGAGGACTGATCTACGGTCAACGCCGCCTGATCAGCTCGGCGTCGCCATAGGCGCGCGTCAGCCGCTGGCTTGCGATCCAGTCGGCCAGCAGGTCGTAGTAGCCTGGCGAAATGCGCCCCCGCTCCCGCTCGATCATCGCGTGGTCGGCCTGTGGGAAGACCGCGATGTCGAGGGGCGATCCCTGATCGTGCAGCTGGCGCAGGACGGCCAACGTGACGTCGTGCGGCGCCTCGGTGTCGCGGCCGGCGAGCACCCAGAGCGATGGGGTCCGAAGTGCCGCCAGGACGGGTCGGGGCTCATAGGCCAGGGAAATGGGGAAATCGAACGCCGCCCGCACCTTGTCGATGTGGGCCGCGGGCGTCGCCACCAGGGGGCCGGTGTAGTCGCCGCCGATTTTGCCGATCCAAAGCTCGCCGGCGTAGAGGGCCTTCAAACGTTCAAGCTCTGGCAGACCTTCGCGGAAGCCACTGAGGAGCACCCGCGTCGTCGCCTCATGCAGCGCCTGGGCGCTTGAGAGGGCGGCCGGCCCGAAGGCGCGGACGCTCTGGGCGACCTCCGACCGATCCTCCTCGATCGGACTGACGGCGAGGCCGTAGCTGACCACCACGAAATCCACGGCCCGGCGCTGCGCGGCCAGGGGCGCGACCCAGCCGCCCTGGCTCTCGCCCATTACGCCCAGTGGGACGCCGGCCAGTTCCGGCCGTGCCCGCACCGCGTCGACCGCGGCCGCCATGTCGTCGGCAAGCGCCGGGAAGTCGGCGCTGTAGCCGCCGGTGGAGCGCCCCGTCCCGCGCTTGTCGAACACGAACACCGCCACGCCCTTCAGTGGCAGCAGATGCTGGAGATAGTTGTTGTAGACCGCCGACTCCCGGCCAGACCCGTACTGCAGCACCACGGCGGCCTTTGGCTTTCCGTCCACTGGCAGGACCAGTTCGCCGTAGAGCCGCTCGGCGCCGCTGGCGAAGGTGATCGGAACCGTCGGCAGCGAGATCCGTCGCGCTTCGGTCTCCGGACCCGAGCCCTGCTGGATCGTCAGCCGTCCCTCGCCGCAGGCGCCGAACCGGGCGCGCACGGCGACGGGTTCGCGCACCGCCCAGCCGACGCCGCCCTCGTACTGGCCCTCGCCGACCTGGAAGAGCTTGCCGCTCACGCCGTCCAGGCGCCGGTAGCGCAGGTTGGGCTCGTCGCTGGAGTCGATGATCAGCGCCGTCCCGTCCGGCTGGCGGTAGGCCCCGAAATGACAGGCGCCCGGGGGCGGCGTCGGCTGGGCGGTTGCAGACCCCGCCAAGGCTGTGAGGGCCGCGATGGCCGTAAGCGCAAAACCGAGCTTGATCATCCCGAACCTCCCCAGGTGTCGACCTTAAGAGGCTGCGGTCGGGCCCGTCGGAGGCGGCTCAGACGATTAAATTCCTGTCATGCCCAGCGTGGTCCGGTCGGCGGCGAAACTTGCGCCGCATCGTCCGCAACCCCATAACCCCGGCCATGTCCGAGCTCGCGCCCAAGAAGCGCCTCTACATCAAGACCTACGGCTGTCAGATGAACGTCTACGACAGCGAGCGCATGGCCGACGTCCTTGCGCCGCTGGGCTATGGCATGACGGACGATCCGGCCGGCGCCGATCTGGTGGTGCTGAACACCTGTCATATTCGCGAGAAGGCGACCGAGAAGGTCTATTCCGAGCTCGGCAAGCTGCGCGAGATGCGCGACGAGCGCCTGGCGGACGGCGGTTCGCGCATGACCATCGCGGTGGCCGGCTGCGTCGCGCAGGCCGAGGGCGAAGAGATCATGCGCCGCCAGCCCGCTGTGGACCTGGTCGTCGGTCCGCAGGCCTATCACCAGCTGCCCGAGCTGATCGCCCGCACCCACCGCGCCCGCGGCGAGCGGCTGTCGGCGGATTTCGCGCCGGATGAGAAGTTCGACGTCCTTAGCGCCACGCGGCGACCCACGGGCGTGTCGGCGTTCCTGACGGTGCAGGAAGGCTGCGACAAGTTCTGCACCTTCTGCGTGGTGCCCTATACCCGCGGGGGCGAGTGGTCGCGGCCCGCCGCCGACATCGAGGCCGAGGCGCGTAGCCTGGCCGCGCAGGGGGTTCGCGAGGTCACCCTCCTGGGGCAGAACGTCAACGCCTACGATGGCGAGAACGGCGAGGGCGTCGGCCTGGCCGGGCTGGTCCGGCGGCTAGCCAAGATCCCGGGCCTGGACCGCATCCGCTACACCACCAGCCACCCCCGCGACATGGACGAGGCCCTCATCGCCGCCCACGGCCAGGTCGAGGCTCTGATGCCGTATCTGCACCTGCCGGTGCAGGCGGGGTCGGACAAGATCCTGAAGGCGATGAATCGGGCGCACACGGCCGAGAGTTACCTGCGCGTGATCGAGAAGGTCCGCGCGGCGCGGCCCGACATCGCCATCTCCGGCGACTTCATCGTGGGTTTCCCGGGCGAGCGCGACGCCGATTTCGAAGCGACCCTGCAGCTGGTCCGCGAGGTCGATTACGCCAGCTGTTTCTCGTTCAAGTATTCGCGGCGGCCCGGCACGCCGGCGGCGGCCATGCCCGGCCAGGTGGCGGAAGAGGTGAAGGCCGAGCGGCTGGCGCGGCTCAACGCCCTGCTGGACGAGCAGCGGATGGCGTTCAATCGGGCGCAGGAAGGCCGCACCCTGGGCGTGCTGTTTGAGAAGGCCGGCCGCCACCCCGGACAGCTGATCGGCAAGAGTCCCTATCTGCAGGCGGTCTTCGTCACCGCGCCGGATCGGATGTTGGGCCAGATCGTTCCGGTGAAGATCGAAAGCGCCGCACAGAATAGCCTGGGCGGCGTGCTGGAAATGGAAACCGCTTGAGCCGCGCACCCGAGTTCATCGCCCTCTCCGACGCCGCGGTTCGCGCGGTCGCCGGCGCGAACAGCCGTCACGCCGCCCTGATCGAAGACGCCTTCGGCGTGCTGGTCGAAACCCCTGGCGGCGGCGTCGCCCTGTCCGGGGACGCCAAGGCGCGCGGGCAAGCCAAGAAGACCGTCCAGGCCATCGCCCAGCGCGCCGACCAGGGGCTGGAGATCGTAGAGGCGGACGTGCGCGTGGCCATCGGCCAGGCGCGCTCCGGCGGCGGCGGATCGTCTGGAACCGGCTTGGGCTCGGCCCTGCCCGTTGGTCGACGCGGACAGGTGGCGCCCAAGACGCCGACCCAGGCGCGCTATCTCGAGGCTCTGGGCCAGTGCGAGCTGGTCTTCGGGCTGGGCCCGGCCGGCACCGGCAAGACCTTCCTGGCCGTGGCGCACGGCGCCGGCCTGCTGCTACGCGGCGCCGTCGATCGGCTCATCGTCGCCCGTCCCGCGGTGGAGGCGGGCGAACGCCTGGGCTTCCTGCCCGGCGACATGAACGAGAAGGTCGACCCCTACATGGCGCCGGTCTGGGAGGCGCTGACCGACATCCTGGGCGCCGAGCAGCTGCGGCGGCGGCGCGAGAAGGGCGAGATCGAGGTCGCGCCGATCGCCTTCCTGCGAGGCCGCACGCTCAGCCACGCCTTCGTCATCGTCGACGAGGCCCAGAACGCCAGCCGGGCCCAGATGAAGATGGTGCTGACCCGCCTGGGCGAAGGCGCCCGCATGGCGGTCACCGGCGACCCGACCCAGATCGACCTGCCCAATCCGCGCGATTCCGGCCTGGCCCATGCGGTCAGTCTGCTGGAGGGTGTGAAGGGGATCGGTGTGACCCGGTTCACCGCCGAGGACGTGGTGCGCCATCCCCTGGTCGAGCGAATCGTGCGCGCCTACGACGCCGACGCGGCCAAGCACGGGCGGACCGTTTGATCGACATCGAGGTCGAGGACGACGCGTGGACGTCGGCCCTGCCGGAGGCCGAGGCGCTCGTGCGCGTCGCCGCCGAGGCCGCTCTGGCGCGTGGCGGGGTGGCCGGCGGCGTCACCCTGCTACTGACCGATGACGAGAGCGTCCGAGCGCTGAACAGCCAGTTCCGGGGCAAGGATTCCGCCACCAACGTTCTGTCGTTTCCGGCGCCGGCGAACCCCGAGGATCACCTGGGCGATGTGGCCCTGGCCTACGGTGTCTGCGCGCGCGAAGCGGCCGAACAGGGCAAGCCGCTCAGCCATCATTTGCAACACCTGACGATCCACGGCGTGTTGCATCTTCTCGGATACGATCACATCGGCGATGATGAGGCCGAGGCCATGGAAGGCCTCGAGCGTGCGGTGCTGGCCGGGCTGGGTGTTCCAGACCCCTATGCGGCCGGCGAGGGAGAGCATGAACGACCCGGAACCTCCTAGTCGAAAGAGCTCGCGCCAGCGGCGCGGGCTCCTCGGCCTATTCGATCTTTTCCGGCGCTCCGCTGAGGCGGCCGCCGACGAAGTCCTCGAACCCTCTTCGGAGGCTGGCGGCGAGCTCGTCAGCCAGGCGCGCGCCTTCCAGGATCTGCGCGTCGAGGATGTAATGAAGCCCCGCACCGACATCGTCGGCGTGGAGCGCAGCTGCACCTTCGCCGAGGTTGTCGCCCGTTTCGTGGAGGCCGAGCACTCGCGGATGCCGGTCTACAAGGAGACGCTCGACGAGCCTGTGGGCGTGGTCCACGTCAAGGACGTCTTCAAGCTGCTGGCCCGTAAGACGCGCCAGCCCAAGCCCGACGACCATATCCTGTCCGGTCGCCACCACCTGGTCCGTGAGGTCCTCTACGTGCCGCCCTCGATGCCGGCGGCGCAGCTCCTGACCAACATGCGGGCCAAGCGGATCCATATGGCCCTGGTGATCGACGAGTTCGGCGGCGTGGATGGGCTGGTCACGCTTGAGGACCTGCTGGAAACCCTGGTGGGCGCCATCGACGACGAGCACGACGACGAGGGCGATCAGGCCTACCTGCCGATCGTCACCGACGATGACGGCTGGATCGTCGACGGCCGCGCTCCGCTTGAGGAACTGGAACACGCCATCGGCGACGGAACCGACCTGGCGCCGGAAGACCTGGACGAGGAGATCGAAACCGTCGCCGGCCTGGTGAACGCGCTCGCCGGCCGCGTGCCGCAGAAGCGCGAACAGATCCCGCATCCGGACGGCTACCTGCTCGAGGTGCTCGCCGCCGATCCACGCCGGGTGAAGCGGGTGCGGGTCCGTCGGGCGCCTGTCGCCGAAGCGGCTGCCGAGGTCTGAGTGGCGCGACCTCGTTGGTATGGCCCCCTGACCGCCCTGGTCGGGGGCATCGCGGCCGGCCTGGCCCATCCGCCCTTCGGCCTGCTGCCGGGACTGCTGGGCTTCAGCCTTCTCCTGCTGCGGTTGGAGACGATCCAGGGGGCAAGGCCCCTGCGCCAAGCTTTCGTTCTCGGGTGGCTGACCGGCCTGGGCTACTTCGGCGTGTCCACCTGGTGGATCGGCGAACCCTTCCTCGTCGACGCCGCGACCTATGGCTGGATGGCGCCCTTCGCCATCGTGCTGATGGGGGGCGGGCTGGCGCTGTTCTGGGGTCTTGCCGGGCTGGCCTATCGGGCGTTGCGGCCCCGCAGCGCCTGGAAGGTGTTGGTCTTCGCGGGCGTGTTCGCGGCGGCGGAGTGGTTGCGTGGCCACGTCCTGACGGGCTTTCCGTGGAACCTGGTGGGCGAGACCTGGCGCGCCGGCAGCGCGCCGTCGCAAGCCGCCGCCATCGTGGGCGCCTATGGACTGACCTGGATCACCCTGGCGATCGTCGCGGCGCCCGCGGTGCTGATGCTGGATGTCCGCCGCACCGCACAGGCCGGGGTGATGGTCGCCGCCGGCATTGGCCTGACCGCCCTGTACGCTGGGGGCGCGGGCCGCCTCGCGGCCTCGGCCAAGGCGGTTTACGCCAAGGACGCGCCGATTGTCCGGGTCGTCCAGGCCAACATCGACCAGAAGGACAAGTGGAAGCCGGAGAACCTGGATCTGGTGTTCTCGGCCTATGAGGAACTTACGGCCCGTCCCGCGCGCCAGCGTCCCGACGTCGTGATCTGGCCGGAGGGGGCCCTGCCCGCGGTGATCGACGAGATCGTCGCGGCGGGCTCGCCCTATGCGCCCCGGCTACGCGATGCGGTCCAGCCGGGTCAGACCCTGCTGATGGGGGCCAATCGCGCCGAGCCGGACGGCCGGGGCGGCTATCGCTACTTCAACACCCTGGTGGCCTTCCGTCGCGAGGCGCAGGCGCTGCGTGTCGGCGGCTATTACGACAAGTACCGCCTGGTCCCCTTCGGCGAGTTCATGCCGCTGGGCGATCTGGCGGGGCGCCTGGGCATCCGCGCCCTGGTGCATATGCCGGACGACTTCACGCCTGGCCCGCCGCCGCGTCCGCTGGTGGTCCCCGGCATGCCGCCGGTTCAGCCGCTGATCTGCTACGAGGCGCTGTTCCCCGGGCTTGGGCGTGGTCCCGAGCGGCCGGCCTGGATCCTCAATGTCTCCAACGATGCATGGTTCGGCCGCACCAGCGGTCCCTGGCAGCACCTGAACATCGCAAGCTATCGCGCGATCGAGGCCGGCGTCCCGATCGTCCGCTCGACGCCCACCGGCGTCTCCGCGATGATCGACGCCCAGGGACGTATCCTGCCCGGCAAGCGCCTCGGACTGGGCGCGTTCGGCGTGATCGATGCGCGCCTGCCGTCGCCCGCGCCGCCCACCCTGTACAGCCGGCTGGGAGACGGTCCGTTCGCCGGTCTGTTGCTGCTGTCCGCGGGCGCCTGGTTCGCCGGTCGTCGCCGTCGCCGTCGGCCCCCGGCTGATTAGCCGCACCCCCGCTTGGCGCCACATAAGGGTTTCTTTATAGGCGGTCTGCCTACTCGCCGGCCACGATCCTCGCTTCCCCCCTCTTCGGAGCCTAGCCCTTGAGCCGTTCCAGCTACATCTTCACCAGCGAAAGCGTGTCCGAAGGTCACCCCGACAAGGTCGCGGACCGGATCTCGGACACCGTCGTCGACGCGTTCCTCAGCGTCGAGCCGCAGGCCCGCGTCGCCTGCGAGACCCTGGTGACCACCAACCGCATCGTGCTGGCGGGCGAAGTCCGCGCCGGGAAGCCCGGCGCCTCCAAGGCCGAGAACAAGGCCCTGACCAAGGAGATCGTCCGGTCGCTCGAGCCCAAGGTCCGGGCCGCGATCAAGGACATCGGCTACGAGCAGAAGGGCTTCCACTGGAACAAGGCGAAGTACGCCTGCCATCTGCATGAGCAGTCGGCCCACATCGCCCAGGGCGTCGACGCCTCCGACAAGAAGGACGAAGGCGCCGGCGACCAGGGCATCATGTTCGGCTACGCCTGCGACGAGACCGAGTCCCTGATGCCGGCGACGCTGCAGTACAGCCACGACATCCTGAAGAAGCTGGCCGAGGTCCGTCACTCGGGCGAATGCTCGGTGCTGGAGCCCGACGCCAAGAGCCAGGTCACGGTTCGCTACGAAGACGGCCGCCCGGTCGAGATCCTGCAGATCGTCGTCTCGACCCAGCACAAGAAGCGGATCGGCCTGCACATGGCCACGCCGAAGCGCCTGGAAGCCGTGATCAAGCCCTACGTCGAGGGTGTCATCCCCACGGGCCTCATCACCAAGAAGACCAAGTGGCACATCAACCCCACCGGCCGCTTCGAGATCGGCGGTCCGGACGGTGACGCCGGCCTGACGGGCCGAAAGATCATCGTCGACACCTATGGCGGGGCCAGCCCGCATGGCGGCGGCGCCTTCTCGGGCAAGGACCCGACCAAGGTCGACCGGTCGGCCGCCTACGCCTGCCGCTACCTGGCCAAGAACGTCGTGGCCGCGGGCCTGGCGCGCAAGTGCACCATCCAGATCAGCTACGCCATCGGTGTGGCCAATCCGCTGAGCTTCTACGTCGACCTGCATGGCACGGGCGAAGTCGATCCCGCGAAGCTGGAGCTGCTCCTGCCGGAGATGATCGGCGGCGCCACGCCGCGGGCCATCCGTGAGCATCTGCAGCTCAACCGCCCGATCTATGCCCGCACCGCCGCCTATGGTCACTTCGGCCGTCAGCCCGACAACGAGGGCGGCTTCTCGTGGGAGAAGACGGACCTGGCCGCCGCGCTGAAGGCGGCCGTCGCTTAAAATCCGTGTCGTCGGGTCGCGGCGGGATGGCTCACGCCGCCGCCGCGGCGTAGTGAGCCGAGATGTCCGAGATCCATCCCCCGCTCCGGTCGTTCGGCCGGCTGAAGGCGCGTCCCATCAAGCCGCGTCAGGCCGCGCTCATGGACGCACGCCTGCCGGCGCTGCGCATACCTGACGGTCCGGTCTCGCCCGACGCATTGATGCCGGGGGCGCGGGAGACCTGGCTGGAGATCGGCTTCGGCGGCGGCGAGCACATGGCCGCCCAGGCCGCCCGTGCGTCCGATGTTCTGATCCTGGGCGCCGAGCCCTTCACCAATGGGGTGGCCAGCGCGGTCCGGCACATCGACGAGCAGGCCCTCGCCAATGTGCGCCTGCACGACAACGACGTCCGCGAGCTGATCGCCCGCCTGCCGGACGCCAGCCTGAGCCGCGTCTTCATCCTGTTCCCCGATCCCTGGCCCAAGGCGCGTCAGCAGAAGCGGCGCCTCGTTCAGCCGCCGCTGGTCGCCGACCTGGCGCGCGCGCTCAAGCCCGGCGGCCGTCTGCGTTTCGCCAGCGATGTGATGAGCTATGTGGACAGCGCCCTGGAGCGCTTCATGGCGAACCCGGCGTTCGCCTGGCAGGCGGAGCGTGCGGACGACTGGCGGGTCCCGCCAGCCGACCACATCACCACCCGATACGAGGAAAAGCGCCTGGGCGACTGCGCCCCGGTCTTCCTCGATTTCGTCCGGCGTTAGCCGGCCGACTTGGCGTTGTAGGCTTCGATCGACTGGCGGATCAGATCCCCGGCTTCTTCCGGATCGGCCCAGCGGATGATGTCGACGCTCTTGCCCTTCTCCAGGTCCTTGTAGTGCTTGAAGAAGTGGGCGATCTGCTCGGTCAGGATCGCCGGCAGCGAGCGCCAGCTGTCAACGCCGGCGTAGAACGGGTGCAGGGCGTCCACCGGCACCGCCAGGATCTTTTCGTCGCCGCCAGCCTCGTCGCGCATGATCAGCGCGCCCACCGGCCGCGCCCGGATCACCGCGCCGGGCACCACCGGGGTCGGTCCCACCACGATGATGTCCATCGGGTCTCCGTCGTCGGCCAGGGTGTGTGGGATGAAGCCGTAGTTGCCGGGGTAGAACATCGCGGTGTGCAGGAAACGGTCGACGAAGATCGCGCCCGAGTCCTTGTCGAGCTCGTACTTCACCGGCTCGCCGCCCTGCGGAATTTCGATGATGGCGTTGACGTCGTACGGCGGGTTCTTGCCGACGGGAATCTTGGAGAGGTCCATGGGAGGGTCTTTCGCGAGACACACAAACGGGAGGCGCGGTGTGTGGCCTATCCAGCGGCGCTAGGGAAGTGCCGAGTCGCAAGAGGGCTGACAAGCGTCTGATCCGTCGCTATATATGGCTCAACATCGTCCGTTTGCGCTGTATGGCGCCTACGAGCGGCGGGCTCCGGCCCGACCGCTTTTTTCTTTGCCGGAGGCCTGGGTTCCCGTGCGTGGGAAGACCGCAGAAGATCTGAAGCTTTTGGAGCTGCTCGACCCGGTGGCGGAGTCCGTTGGCTACGCCATCGTGCGCGTGCGCCTGATGGGCGGCGTCGAGCGCCGCAAGCTGCAGATCATGGCGGAGCGGCCGTCCGACGGCGACATGAACGTCGAGGACTGCGCGCGGCTCAGCCGGGCGATCTCCGAGGTCATGGACGCGGCCGACCCGATCAGTGGGGAATACCTGCTGGAGGTGTCCTCGCCCGGGATCGACCGGCCGCTGACCCGCCTGGCCGATTTCGAGAGCCACGAGGGCTTCGAGGTGAAGCTGGAACTGGATCGCCTGGCCGAGGGGCGCAAGCGCTTTCGTGGCGTGCTGGCCGGCGTCGAAGGCGACCAGGTCGGCATCGACCTGGAGGGGGAGGAGGCCACGGCCATGATCCCCTTCGACTGGATTATCGAGGCCAAGCTGGTCCTCAACGACGAACTCATGAAGCGGGGGGCCGAAAGCAGGGCCGCCCGCCTCGCATCCGAACAACAGACGACCGACTAGAGGGAAGAACCCTATGAGCGTGACCGGCATTTCCGCCAACCGGCTCGAACTCCTGCAGATCGCCGAGGCAGTCGCCCGCGAGAAGTCCATCGACAAGGAGATCGTCATCGAGGCGATCGAGGAGGCGATCCAGAAGGGCGCGCGCTCGCGCTACGGCGCTGAGCACGACATCCGGGTCCACATCGACTCCAAGACCGGCGAAACCACCATCAAGCGGGTGATCACCGTGGTGGCCGATGACGCCGTGTTCGGGGGCGGGGTGGACGAGACCGGCGCGGAGCTTCCGCTGGAAGAGCCTCCGGGCATCATGCGCCTGGCCGAGGCCAAGCGCCGGACCAAGGACGCCAAGGTCGGCGACACCTACGAAGAGCTGCTGCCGCCGTTCGAATTCGGCCGTGTCCAGACCCAGATGGCCCGCCAGGTGGTAATGGGGAAGGTTCGCGACGCCGAGCGTGAGCGCCAGTTCGAAGAGTACAAGGACCGCGTGGGCGAGATCGTCAACGGCACGGTCAAGCGCGTCGAGTACGGCAATGTCGTCGTCGACCTGGGCCGTGGCGAAGGCATCATGCGCCGCGACCAGTCGATCCCGCGCGAGAACTTCAACATCGGCGACCGGATCCGCTGCTACATCTACGACGTCCGGCGCGAAACCAAGGGCCCGCAGATCCTGCTGAGCCGTGCGCACGGCGGCTTCATGGCCAAGCTGTTCGCCCAGGAAGTGCCGGAAGTGTACGACGGCGTGATTGAGATCCGCGCCGTGGCCCGCGATCCGGGCAGCCGCGCCAAGATGGCGGTCATCTCCAACGACAGCTCCATCGACCCCGTCGGCGCCTGCGTCGGTATGCGCGGGTCGCGCGTGCAGGCGGTGGTGGCCGAGCTGCAGGGCGAGAAGATCGACATCATCCAGTGGAGCCCGGACGAGGCGACCTTCATCGTGAACGGTCTGGCCCCTGCGGAAGTCTCCAAGGTGGTGATGGACGAAGAGGACGAGCGCGTCGAAGTGGTCGTGCCGGACGAGCAGCTGTCGCTGGCGATCGGCCGCCGCGGCCAGAACGTCCGCCTGGCGTCGCAGCTCACCGGCTGGCAGATCGACATCATGACCGAAAGCCAGGAGAGCGAGCGCCGCCAGCGCGAGTTCGCCGAGCGTACGGCCCTGTTCCAGGAAGCCCTGGACGTGGACGAGGTCATCGCCCAGCTCCTGGTCACCGAGGGCTTCGCCACCGTCGAGGACGTGGCCTACGTCGATGTGTCGGAAGTCGCCTCGATCGAAGGTTTCGACGAGGACACCGGCGCCGAGATCCAGGCCCGCGCCCAGGAGTATCTGGACAAGGAAGCGGCCGAGCTGGACGCCAAGCGCAAGGAGCTGGGCGTCGAGGACGGTCTGCTGGCCATCGAAGGCGTCACCCTGCCCATGGCCGTGGCCCTGGGCGCCGGCGGCGTGAAGTCGGTCGAGGATCTGGCCGACCTGGTCCCGGACGACCTGCGCGGCTGGTTCGAGAACAAGAACGGCGAGCGCGTGCGCGAGGCCGGGATCCTGGAGTCCTTCAACCTGGAGCCGGCTGACGCTGAGACCCTGATCATGCGCGCCCGCGTGGTCATGGGCTGGGTCGAAGCCCCGCCGGAAGACGAAGCGGTCGAGGACGAGGCGGCCGAAGAGGCCTTCGCCGAAGCCGACGCTGAGCCCTCCGAAGAGCATGTCGCCGAGGCGGAAGCCGCCGGCGAAGCTCAAGACGCCTAAGGCTGGGCGAGGTGTCCTACCATGGAGCAGTCAGCCGCTAGGCCCCATCCCACTCTCGCCGCGGCGTCGCGCGAACGGCGCGACATCGTGTCGGGCGAGGTGATGGAGGAGGCGCGGCTGATCCGCTTCGTGGTCGGTCCCGACGGCCAGGCCGTCCCCGACCTCGCGCGCAAGCTGCCGGGCCGGGGCATGTGGGTGGCGGCCGACCGCGCGTCGGTGACCGCCGCGGCGAAAAAGGGGCTGTTCGCCCGCTCCGCCAAGGCCAAGGTCACGGCCCCCGCCGATCTGGCGGATCAGGTCGAAGCCCTTCTGAAAACGCGTCTTTTGTCCGCCCTGGGCCTTGCGCGGCGCGGC
The DNA here is from genome assembly GCA_964575195.1 of uncultured Phenylobacterium sp. GTDB lineage: Bacteria > Pseudomonadota > Alphaproteobacteria > Caulobacterales > Caulobacteraceae > Phenylobacterium. The sequence goes on along the minus strand of CAZNPJ010000001.1, from coordinate 215,372 downwards.
GGCGATCTTACTTCGGGCTTCGAGAAAGTTCATGCTGCGATCGCCGCTGGCAAGGCCGCCTGGTTGATCGAGGCCACCGACAGTGCGGCCGACGGACGTCGCAAGCTCTGGGCCCTGGCCCGGAAACAGCCCCGCCCGCCGGGCCTGATCGGTCTATTCAACGGCGCCGAATTGAGTTTGGCCTTAGGCGGCGAGAATGTGATACACACCGCCTTCCTTGCGGGGCGAGCCGCCGAGCATTGGGCCGAAGATGTCCGACGCCTGGCGGGGTTCAGTCCGCTCCTTCCTGAGGATTGGCGCGAGGAGCCTGTCGAGGCGAAGCGGGAGCCATAAGGCTTTCCGCCCGTCCTTGTTTGAGGCAGGCGACGTTAAGGGATCAAGGCTGGGATCCGCCCGGTCGACGAGTAAAGCGAGCGAATGAGCGACGAGAACAACAACGGCCGTAAGCCCCTGACTCTGAAACCCCGCACCGGCGGGTCGGTCAGCTCGGGCACGGTGAAGCAGAGCTTCAGCCACGGCCGGACGAAGACTGTGGTCGTCGAGACCAAGCGCGCCAGGCCCCATGGGACGCCCGGCGGCAACCTCGCTGCGCCGTCCAATCGCGAGAACCGCGGCTTCGATTCCGCGCCGCGACCCGCCGCTCCCCCGCAGGGCCAACGCTCCGCCCCGCAGCCGAACGACGGGCTGTCCGCCGAAGAGCGCGCCGCCCGCCAGCGCGTGATCGAGGCCGCTCGCGCCCAGCAGGCGCAGGCCGAAGCCGATCGCCGCGCCCGTGAAGAGCAGCAGGCCCGCGCTCAGGCGGAAGCCGCTCGCGCCGCCGCGGAGGCCGCGAAGGCCGCCGCCCCGCCCGCGCCAGCGCCCACGCCAGTCGCGCCGACCCCGCCGGTTCAGGCCGCGGCTCCGGCGCCGGCTCCGGCCGCCCCCGCGGCGGCCCCTGCCGCACCGACACCGCCGGTCCAAGCCAGCGCGCCTGCGCCCGCAGCGGCTCCGCCCGCGCCGCGTCCGCCGTCGCAGGCCGCCGCGCCGCCGCGTCCGGCCGCCCCGTCCTCGGCGCCTCAGGCGGGTCAGACCCGCACCTATCAGCCGTCGCACGAGCGTCGCGACGACCGTCCCACCACCACCACCTATCGTCCCGAGCGGTCGACGGGTCGCTTCGAGAACGCCAACTTCGGCCAGCGTGCGCCGCGCGCCGATGGTCCGCGTCCGCCGCGTGACGACCGGGGTCCGCCGCAACGTCGCGACGACCGTCCGCCGCAGGGTGGCGCGCCGCGTCCGGAATCCGGCGGCACTGTTCGCTATTCGGCTCTGGCTCCGCGCCCCGCGCCGGGCGCCCGTCCGGGTCCCGGCGGCCCTCGCGGTCCGGGTCGCCCGGGCACGGGTCCGGCGGCTCCGCCCGCCACGCCTGAGGTCCAGCGCGCCGCCCGTCAGGCGCCGCGTCCCGGCGGCGCCGTCATGGACCGCCGTCCCGATGACGATGATCGTCGTCGTGACGCCGGCCCGGGCAAGGCCATCAGCCGCGCCAAGGGCGCGCCGATGCGCCGCGAAGGCCGCCTGACCATCCAGACCGTCGCGGGTGACGCCGAGGGCGCCGAGCGGATGCGTTCGCTCGCCTCCGTGCGCCGTGCTCGCGAACGTGAACGCGAGAAGCGCAAGGGCGGCGTCCAGGAGCAGGCCCGCGTAGCCCGCGAAGTCGTCATCCCGGACGTGATCACCGTGGGCGAGCTCGCCAACCGGATGGCCACGCGCGGTGTCGAGATCATCAAGTTCCTGATGCGTCAGGGCGTGATGCTGAAGATCAACGACGTCATTGACAACGACACCGCCGAGCTGGTGGCCACCGAATTCGGCCACACCGTGAAGCGCGTGTCCGAGGCCGACGTCGAAGAAGGCTTCATCGGCGCCGAGGATGTCGACGATCACCTGCTGCCGCGTCCGCCGGTCGTGACCATCATGGGCCACGTCGACCACGGCAAGACCTCGCTGCTGGACGCGCTGCGTTCGACCGACGTCGTGTCGGGCGAGCACGGTGGCATCACCCAGCACATCGGCGCCTATCAGGTCCGTCTGGAAAACGGCGAGAAGGTCACCTTCCTCGATACCCCTGGCCACGCCGCCTTCTCCGCCATGCGGATGCGCGGCGCCACCGCGACCGACATCGTGATCCTGGTGGTCGCGGCTGACGATGGCGTGATGCCGCAGACGATCGAGGCCATCAATCACGCCCGGTCCGCCGGCGCGCCGATCATCGTGGCGATCAACAAGATCGACAAACCAGGCGCTGACCCGACGCGGGTGATCAACGAGCTGCTGCAGCACGAGATCGTGGTCGAAAGCCTCGGCGGCGACACCCAGGCGATCCAGGTCTCGGCCAAGGAGAAGATGGGTCTCGACGACCTCATCGAAGCGATCCTGCTGCAGGCCGAAGTTCTCGATCTGAAGGCCAACCCCGACCGCACCGCCGACGGCGTGGTGATCGAGGCCAAGCTGGACCGCGGACGCGGCGCTGTCTCCACCGTGCTGGTGAAGCGCGGCACGCTGAAGCGCGGCGACATCGTCGTCGCCGGCGATACGTTCGGCCGGGTTCGCGCGCTGCTCAACGAGCGCGGCGAGCAGCTGGATCAAGCCGGTCCTTCCGTGCCGGTGGAAATCCTCGGCATGGACGGCACGCCGGCCCCCGGCGAACCCTTCGCGGTCGTGGAAAACGACGCCCGCGCCCGGGAGCTGACCGACTATCGTATCCGTCAGAAGCGCGAAAAGACCGGCTCGCCGGTCCAGGGCGCCAGCCTGGCCGACATGATGGCCAAGCTCGCCGACAAGAAGGTCTCCGAGCTGCCGGTCATCATCAAGGCCGACGTGCAGGGGTCCGCCGAAGCGATCGTCGGCTCGCTGGACAAGCTGGCGCACGAGGAGGTCCGCGCGCGGATCATCCTGTCGGGCGCCGGGGCGATCAGCGAAAGCGACGTCATGCTGGCCAAGGGCGCCAACTCGCCGATCCTGGGCTTCAACGTCCGCGCTTCCAAGCAGGCGCAGGCGCTGGCCGAGCGCGAAGGCGTCGAGATCCGCTACTATGCGATCATCTACGACCTGATCGACGACATCAAAGGCGTGCTCTCGGGCATGCTGGCGCCGATCCAGCGCGAAACCTTCCTCGGCAACGCCGAGGTCCTTCAGGCCTTCGACATCTCGAAGGTCGGACGGGTCGCGGGCTGTAAGGTCACCGAGGGCGTGGTCCGCAAGGGCGCGCGGGTCCGGATCGTTCGGAACGACATCGTCGTGCTCGAACTGGGCACCCTGCAGACGCTCAAGCGCTTCAAGGACGAGGTCAACGAAGTGCCCTCCGGCCAGGAATGCGGCATGGCGTTCCAGGGCTTCCAGGACATCAAGGCCGGCGACGTCATCGAGTGCTTCAACCTCGAAGAGGTCAAGCGCTCGCTCTAGCGCCGTCGCGCGACACCGAACTTGGAAGGGCCTCCTGCGGAACCGCAGGGGGCCCTTTCGCTATCGCGCGACGGGTCGGATCGTCGATCCGCGCGTTGGTTCATTGCCCGGCCATCTGCGCCGCCGTGATATAGGCTCGCCATGTTCCGAACCCTGCTCCTCGCCCTGACAGCCCTGACGCTTTCCGCCTGCGCCACCGTGCAGAAGCTGGACGCGGCCAGTGATGTGCACGCCCTGTTGATCGCGATCCGTGACGGCGACAGCGCCACGTTCGACAGCCTTGTTGATCGACGCGCGCTGAAGGGTGAGATTCAGAACCGCCTGGTGGCCGAGGCCAGCCGGGACAGCCGCGTCCCCGCCGGCCTGGCCGCCATCCTCGCGCCTGGCCTGGCCGAACTGGCTGGCGAAACCCTGGTGCAGCCACAGGTCTTCCGGTCGGTGGCCGAGTACTACGGCTATCGCCAGGACATGAAGATCCCCGGTCCCATCGGCATCTCGACCATGCTGCGCGAGCTGCCGGACCAGCGGGTCTGCGCCGTCACCAAGAAGGACGGGCCCTGCCTGCTGATCTTCGCCAAGGCGCCGGACGGACGCTGGAAGCTGTCGGGCTTCGAAGGCGATCTGAAGATGCTGCGCCTGAAGCGCTGATCGGCTTAAGCTCGCGCCTTCACACCGGGGGACGGGCATGGGCTACGAAGCGGCGCTGGCGGACTACGAGACCTTCGACTTCACGCACGAGGGGCGGACCTTTCCGGTCTATCGTCGCGGCGCCGGTCCGGCGGTGATCATCATGCACGAGATGCCGGGCCTGCATCCGCTGGTGATCCGCTTCGCCGACCGGGTGGCTGCGGCCGGAATGACCGTCTACTGCCCCAGCCTGTTCGGAAAACCGGGCAAGCCGGTCTCCAAGGGCTACGCGCTGACCACGGCCCTGGGCGTCCTCTGCATCCGGCGCGAGTTCTATGTCTGGCGCGGCGACCGTTCGAGCCCGGTGGTCGATTGGCTACGCGCCCTGGCGCGCAAGGCGCATTCGGACTGTGGCGGGAAGGGCGTGGGCGCTGTCGGCATGTGCTTCACCGGCGGCTTCGCCCTGGCGATGATGACGGATCCGTCGGTCGTGGCGCCGGCCCTGTCTCAACCCTCGCTCCCGCTGGCCCGGGGCAATCCCAAGCGCGCCGCGCAGATCGGCGTGTCGCCGGCCGAACTCGCCTGCGTGAAGGGGCGGCTGGAGACGGAGGATCTGACCGTGATGGGGCTGCGCTTCACCAGCGACGAGCTTGTGCCGGACGCCCGCTTCGACACCTACCGCCGGGAACTCGGCGATCGCTTCGAGGCCATCGAGCTCAAGGACGAGGACGCCCAGCCGGCGTTCATCCCGCCCCACTCGGTGCTCACCCTGCACCTGAAGGAGGAGGGGCCCACTAAGGTCGCGGAGCAACGGGTGATCCAGTTCTTCAAGGACCGGACCGGGGCGTGAGTTCCTCCCCCGTTGGGGGAGGGGGACCGCGAAGCGGTGGAGGGGCTGGTTGGGGGCGCGCCCGCCGCATCTCCGCCATCTGAGCGGACCCCTTCCGGCCCTTTGGGCCACCTCCCCCGATGGGGAGGAATTGGGTGGGGTGGACACCACCGCGTCCGACGACTAGAAGCCGCCGCTTTCCTGAACGGGGCGTCCGATCCGCCCCTCAGGTGACGAGGTTCAGACCATGCCGCCGCGCAAGCCCCCAAAGCCCCGCATCCCCGCAGGCCCGACCCAGCGCCAGCTGCGCGCCGGCGAGCTGGTGCGTCACGCCCTGGTCGACATCTTCCGCGAGGCGGAGATCAACGATCCTGTGCTGGCCGGCGTCTCGGTGACGGTGACCGAGGTGCGGATGAACCCCGACCTGCGACACGCCAATGTCTTCGTCGAGCCCCTGGGCGGCGAGAACGCCGGCGAGGTGGTCAAGGCGCTGAACAAGCATTCGAAATTCATCCGCGGTCACCTGGGGCGGCTGATCGACATGCGCTTCACGCCCGACATCCACTTCCGGCACGACGAGAGCTTCACCGAGGCGGCGAGGATGGCCGCGCTGTTCGACGACCCGCGCGTGCGCCAGGACCTGACGCCGGATGCGCCGTCGGACTCCTGGAAGGACGAGGACTGATGGCCCGCCGCAAGAAGGGCCAGGCCATCTCCGGCTGGATCAATCTCGACAAGCCCTACGATCTGACCTCGACCCACGCCGTCGGCCGAATGAGGCGCCTGTTCGACGCCCAGAAGGCCGGACACGCCGGCACCCTGGATCCCCTGGCGACCGGCATCCTGCCCATCGCCCTGGGCGAAGCCACCAAGACCGTTCCCTTCCTTGTGGACGCCGACAAGGCCTACCGCTTCACCATCGCCTGGGGCCGCACCACGGCCACCTATGACCGGGAGGGTGAAACCATCGCCCAGTCCGACGTGCGCCCGACGCGCGCCGAGGTCGAGGCGGTGCTGCCCCGCTTCATCGGTGAGATCGACCAGGTGCCGCCGGCCTATTCGGCGATCAAGGTGGATGGCGAGCGGTCCTATGACTTGGCCCGGGCGGGCGAGGCGGTGGAGCTGGCGTCGCGCAAGGTCAATGTCTTCGACGCCCGCGTGGCGGATGTTCCGGACGTCGATCACATCACGCTTGAGATCGAGTGCGGCAAGGGCACCTACGTCCGGGCGATCGTCCGCGACATTGCGGAAGCACTGGGGGCATGCGGCCACGTCAGCGCCCTTCGCCGCACGCGGGTCGGCCAGTTCACCGAGCAATCGGCGGTCGCACTGGAAATGCTGGAAGATTTGAGCTATGAGGCCCGTCTGTCGGAGGCATTGCTTCCGGTCGAGACCGCACTGGACGACATCCCGGTGCTGGCCGTGACCGAAGAAGACGCCTTCCGATTGAAGCAGGGACGATCGGTCGTTCTCGTTCCCCGACAGGTGGAAGCGGTCAAAGCCAGGCTCAAGCCGGGCTCACGAACCGTTTCAGCCATGACGGGCGGATCGATGGTGGCGCTCTGCGAGATGCGTGCGGGACGGCTCGAACCCTCGCGTGTCTTCAATCTCTAGAGCGGAGACATCCGATGTCGATCACGGCCGAACGTAAAGCCGAAGTCATCAAGACCCATGCCCGCGGCGACGCGGACACGGGCAGCGCCGAAGTCCAGGTGGCGATCATGTCCGAAAGGATTTCGAACCTCACCGACCACTTCAAGACGCACAAGAAGGACAACCACTCGCGCCGGGGCCTGCTGAAGCTGGTCTCCGCCCGCCGGTCGCTCCTCGACCACCTGAAGAAGTCCGACGCGGCTCGCTATCAGGCGCTCATCGAGAAGCTCGGCCTGCGCCGCTAAGGTTTCCGGACGGACCCGCTTCCCGACAGGGGATCGGGTCCGTTTCATATCGAGCGCGCCGACGTGCCGGGCCTGTCCTGGCCAGCGTCGCGCTCCGACGATCAAGCTGAAGCCCGCCGTTCCGGTTCAGTCGAACCAGAGGGTTTCAGGGCCGCTCCCCCGTCACAGGCCGGGGGACCCATGCGGCGACCGGGGCAAGTCCGTCCCAACACGCCGAGGACCCATGGGGTCTTCACCGCCTGTGCCATTGGAGAGGATTCGGAAGACCGATCCCCTGTCCGCCCCCGACGGGAATACGCCCGCGGGACCAGAAAGAAGCAGACATGTTCGATATCAAACGCAAGACCATCGAGTGGGGCGGCAAGACGCTGACGCTCGAAACCGGCCGCATGGCCCGTCAGGCCGACGGCGCGGTGCTTGCCACCTATGGCGAGACGATGGTGCTGGCCACCGCGGTGTTCGCGAAGAGCGCGAAGCCGGGCCAGGACTTCTTCCCCCTGACCGTGAACTATCAGGAGAAGTTCTACGCCGCGGGCAAGATCCCCGGCAGCTTCCCCCGCCGCGAAGGCGCGCCCTCGCAGAAAGAAACGCTGACCAGCCGTCTGATCGACCGTCCGATCCGCCCGCTGTTCGTCAAGGGCTTCAAGAACGAAGTCCAGGTCGTCACCACCGTGCTGGCGCATGACCTCGAGAACGATCCCGACATCGTCGCCATGGTCGCCGCCTCGGCCGCGCTGGTGATCTCCGGCGCGCCCTTCATGGGCCCGATCGGCGCCGCCCGCGTCGGCTTCGTGGACGGCCAGTACATCCTGAACCCGACTCTCGACGAGATGAAGGAAAGCCGGATGGACCTGGTGGTCGCCGGCACCCAGGACGCCGTCATGATGGTGGAGTCCGAGATCCAGGAAATGTCCGAAGAGGAAGTGCTGGCCGGCGTCACCTTCGCGCACAAGGGCCTGCAGCCGGTGATCGACGCGATCATCGAACTGGCCGAGCACGCCGCCAAGGAACCCTTCGACTTCCAGCCGGACGACACCGACGCCATCAAGGCCGAAGTGAAGAAGGCCATCGGCAAGGATCTGGCCGCCGCCTACAAGATCACCGCGAAGACCGAGCGCCACGCCGCGCTGTCGGCCGCGAAGGAAAAGGCCGTCGCCAAGTTCGCGAAGTCCGACACCAACCCGGCCGGCTACCCCGCCGACAAGCTGGGCGGCGTCTTCAAGGAACTGGAGGCCGACGTCGTCCGCCGCTCGATCCTGGACACCGGGATCCGCATCGACGGCCGGAAGGTCGATCAGGTCCGTCAGATCGTCGGCGAAGTGGGCGTTCTGCCCCGCGCCCACGGCTCGGCCCTGTTCACCCGCGGCGAAACCCAGGCCCTGGTCGTGGCGACCCTGGGCACCGGCGACGACGAACAGCTCATCGATGCCCTCGAGGGCAAGTACTATGAGAAGTTCATGCTGCACTACAATTTCCCCCCCTTCTCGGTCGGGGAAACGGGCCGCATGGGCGCGCCGGGCCGTCGTGAAGTCGGTCACGGCAAGCTGGCGTGGCGGGCGATCCGTCCGATGCTGCCGGCCTACGAAGAGTTCCCCTACACCATCCGCCTGGTGTCCGAGATCTTCGAGTCCAACGGCTCCTCGTCGATGGCCTCGGTCTGCGGCTCGTCGCTGGCGCTGATGGACGCGGGCGTGCCTCTGAAGAAGCCGGTTTCCGGCATCGCCATGGGCCTGATCCTGGAATCGGACGGCTTCGCCGTTCTCTCGGACATCCTGGGTGACGAAGACCACCTCGGCGACATGGACTTCAAGGTCGCCGGCACCGCCGACGGCATCACGTCGCTGCAGATGGACATCAAGATCGCCGGCATCACCGAGGAGATCATGAAGCAGGCCCTCGCCCAGGCGAAGGGTGGCCGTGACCACATCCTCGGCGAAATGAACAAGGCCATGGAGGCGCCCCGCGCCGAGCTGGGCGAGTTCGCGCCGAAGATCGAGTCGATCAAGATTCCGGTCGAGAAGATCCGCGAAGTGATCGGCACGGGCGGCAAGGTGATCCGCGAGATCACCGCCGAAACCGGCGCCAAGATCGACATCGGCGAAGACGGCACGATCAAGATCGCGGCCGCCGACCAAGGCAAGATCGACGCGGCCAAGACCTGGATCAAGTCGATCACCCAGGAAGCGGAAGTCGGCGCGATCTACACCGGCAAGGTCGTCAAGGTCGTGGACTTCGGCGCCTTCGTGAACTTCTTCGGCGCCAAGGATGGCCTGGTCCACGTGAGCCAGATCGCCAACGAGCGCGTGAACAAGGTCTCGGACGTGCTGAGCGAAGGCCAGATGGTCAAGGTGAAGCTCCTGGGCTTCGATGACCGCGGCAAGACCCGCCTCTCCATGAAGGTCGTCGACCAGGAGACCGGTGAGGACCTGTCGTCCAAGCAAGCGGAATCCGAAGACGCCTAAGCGTCACGGACACCGTTGAAGATCGGGCGGCCGCAGCGATGCGGCCGCCCTTTTTCGTTGGGTCGCTGCGAAAGGTTCTAGCGGGCCTTGCGGGCCGCGTACTTCGCGTCGCGCTTGGCCTTGGCTTCTTCCTTGCTGAGCTGCTTGCGCTCCTTGCGGGCGCCGCGCTTGCTGGCCAGCTCCGCCGCCTCGGTGGCGGCCACCTCCGCCTCCGCCGCCGCGACGCGATCCAGGGCGGCTTGGCGGGCCTCGGCCTTTTCCACCTCGCGCGCCTCGCGCACAGCCTTGAGCTCGGCGGCCTTCATGGCGGCCCGCTCGTCGAACAGCGGATCCACGACGGTGGCTCGGGGCTTCATCTTGGCCACAAGCGCGGCCTTAGCGTCCGCCGCGGCGGCCAGCCGGTCGGTGAGGGTCGAGCCCTTCACATCTCTCATCAGAGTCTTTTCGGAAAAGCCGCGAGTGCGCGGCTGTCGCGACCCTACGGGATTTCCGGCCCCCCGTCCCGGCTGGCGGGAAACGGGGGCTTCAGCGGGCGTGCGTCAGCCGTTGTCGGCCGTCAGCCCCGCAGCTTGCGCAGCAGCACGTCGACGTCGCGGGCGATCACCGGATCCTCGGCCTTCAGCGCCTCGATGCGACGGACCGCGTGCAGGACGGTGGTGTGGTCGCGGCCACCGAACCGCCGGCCAATGTCGGGCAGGGACCGGGTGGTGATCTGCTTGGCCAGCCACATGGCCACTTGGCGCGGACGGGCCACGGCGCGCGCGCGGCGCTCCGAGATCAGGTCCGCCTGCTTCAGGGCGTAGTGCTCGGCGACCGTCTTCTGGATCATGTCCACCGTCACCTTCCGCTCGTTCACGGACAGGTGGGGCCTGAGGATCGCCTGGGCCTCGTCCAGGGTCAGTCGGGCGATATCGCCGCCCACACGGGCCACAAGCGTGTTCAAGGCCCCCTCAAGCTCGCGGACGCTGTCCGTGAAGCGGTCGGCCAGGAACTGCAGCACATCGGGCCGTGCGGCCGGGTGGAAGCTTCCCTGATGGGCCAGGGTGTGCAGCTTGCGCTCCAGGATGCCCAGGCGAAGCGCGCGGTCCGCCGGCTCGATGCCGCAGACCAGCCCGGCCTGCAGGTGCGAGCGCAGGCGCGGTTCCATCTCCGACAGCTCGTTCGGAGAGCGATCGGCGGTCAGCACGACGCGACGGCCATCCTCGACCAGGGCGATCAGGGTGTGGAACAGCTCTTCCTGCGTCTGGGTCTTGCCGGCCACGAAATGCACGTCGTCGATCAGCAGGAGGTCGGCGTTGCGCAGCTCGTCCTTGAAGGCGGCGGTCTGCTTGTCCTGGATCGCCTTGACGAAGGTCGAGGTGAAGCGCTCGGCCGAGAGATAGACCACGCGCTTCTCGGGGCTGCTGCGCAGGGCCTCCCAGGCCAGGGCGTTCAGCAGGTGGGTCTTTCCGAAGCCGTAGGGGCCGTGGAAGACCACCGGGTTGAAGTGACCGTCCGCCCACGACGCCACGCGGCGCGCGACGGCGAAGGCGAACTCGTTCGCGGGGCCCGGAACGAAGGTGTCGAACGAATAGCGTTCCTGGAGGCCCTGGAGGCGGCCCTGGCGGGCCGCGACGGGGGCCACGGTCTCCGCCTCGATCTCGAAGACAGCCGGGGCCCGTGCGGCGGCCGTGGCCGCGCCGCCGGACGTCGACATCGGGGAGGCCATGACGGAAGCCGTGGGGGTGCTCCCGGACGCATTGGCGGCCACCGGACGCACGCTCATCGTGGCGGCCTCGACGTCCATGCGCGACTTGAGGTCCAGACGCCGGCCCTGCGGGTCGTTCTGCGCCCAGATTTCGCCGATCCGACGCCAGGCGTTATTCCGAATCCAATCGCGGGCGACACCCGTCGCGGCGACCACGCAAACCTCGTCGCCGGACTCGCGCAGCGCCGCTTGACCCAGCCAGGACCCGAACGTCGCATCGCCCAGTTCGCGCTTGAGAACCAGGCACGTCTTGCTCCACACGGCCATTGCCGGCGTGCTTGCCATAGCTCCCGCAGCCCCCCCGCTCGTCATTCCTTGTAACCCCATCGAACTGCCACGGAAAAGCCAGGGCCCCGAACCCCCTGACTACCCAATTTAATCAACACAAACAGACCCTTATTCGGCGAACACATGTGGTTAGCCGCTGTCCCGGTTTCGGCCGGGATCAAGTCAAAGACGCCTGTAAGAGGACCGACACTAATGGGGGGGCCTAGGGGGTCAACGGTGATTCTTTTTTCCGTCGAGACTTATTTCTGTTGACTCACCGGGTACCCTTTTCAGTCCAAGGGAAAGGCCAAAAACCGAGTCCGGCGCCTGAGCAAATTGGTCGCAGGGGCGACTTTGCATCGGCAAAAACCACGCACAAAAAAGCAGCGCCCCGAAGGGCGCCGCTGATTAGAATTCCTAGAGGCAAAGATGGGGAACGCGGTTCCCCCTCAAGCAGGTCGCGACCCCATCCGGCGCCGCGGTCGGGACCCTTAGGCCGCCGACATCTTCTTGAGCTGCGCGGCCAGGCGCGAGACCTTCCGCGAGCCGGTGTTCTTGTGCACGACGCCCTTGGTGACGGCGCGCATCAGTTCGGACTGCGCCTTTACGAAGGCGTCCTTGGCGACCGCGGCGTCGCCCGAGGTCACAGCCTCTTCGAACTTGCGCAGGAACGTGCGCACGCGCGAACGACGGGCGGTGTTGACTTCGGTGCGGCGGGCGATCTTGCGGACCGCCTTCTTGGAGCCGGGCGTGTTGGCCATTCGGAACTGCTCTCGAAACGGGTAACACCCGCCGGTTGGCCGGCGGGCGAAATTGGAGGCGCGGATATACTGAAACAGGCCCGGCGGGTCAATGCCGGTTCGACGCCGTCCTGCCGCGAACTACTGGCCCTTGAACGCGGGCTTCCGCTTTTCGACGAAGGCGGCCATCCCTTCCTTCTGGTCGTCGAACGCGAACAGGGAGTGGAACAGGCGCCGCTCCACCGCGACGCCGGTGGCCAGGGTGGTCTCGAAGGCGGCGTTCACCAGTTCCTTGTTCATCATTACCGCCAGCGGCGATTGCGCGGCGATCTTGGCCGCAGCGGCGAGGGCCTCGTCCAGCAGCTTGTCGGCCGGCACGATGCGCGACACCAGCCCCGCGCGCTCGGCTTCGGCGGCGTCCATCATTCGGGCGGTCAGCACCATGTCCATGGCCTTGGCCTTGCCCACCGCGCGCGGCAGGCGCTGGGTGCCGCCGATGCCGGGCATGACGCCCAGGTTGATCTCGGGCTGGCCGAACTTGGCGGTCTCGGCGGCGATGATGAAGTCGCACAGCATGGCTAGCTCGCAGCCGCCGCCCAGGGCGTAGCCGGCGACAGCGGCGATGATGGGTTTGCGGAACCGCTCCACCCGTTGTCCGGCGGCGCCGAAGAAGTTCGTGGCGAACATCTGGGCGTAGGACTTGTCCGACATCTCCTTGATGTCCGCGCCGGCGGCGAACGCGCGGTCCGAGCCGGTCAGCACCACGCACTTCACCGCCTCATCGGCCTCGGCGACGTCCAGCGCCGCGCCCAGTTCGCCCAGCAGCTGACTGTTCAGCGCGTTCAGGGCCTCGGGCCGGTTCAGGCGGATCAGGGTGACCCCGGCACTGGGGGTCTCGACGATCAGGGTCTCATAGCTCATGGGGCGCTCCACGTTCCTTGGGGGGCGACTTACGGCCCGGTGACGGAATAGCCAAGCGCCCGCAGCCGCGCCGGCAGCCCGTCGGCCCCGACGAGATGGCCGACGCCAACGACGACCACGGTCCGGCCCTTGCCCTTCAGGCGGGCGTCCAAGGCCACGGTCCAGCGCGCGTTGCGCTCGGTCACCAGCCGCCGGAACACGCCGGGAGACGCCTTGCGCAGCGGACCCAGCGCCTCACGGTCCAGGGTCTGGGCGTCGCCCGCCATCCAGGCGCGGACAAGGTCGTTGAAGGCGTCCGGATCTTCCTGCAGCTCGCGAACCGTCTGGTTCAGCGAGGCGATCTGTTCCGCCCGAGGCGACTGATCGAACAGGCGCAGTTGCTCGGCCGGTGTCTCGAAAGCCCTGCGCTCGGCCTTGGCCGGCGCCGTGGTCTCGACAGACTTCTCGACGCCATGCTCGCTGTCGGCGCCGGCGGCGCGATAGGCGGCGCCCGCAAGCGCCACCTCGGCCAGCCAGGGCTCGAGCCGATCCAGCGTCGTCTTGTCCAGCCCCACGCTGTCGGCCGCGCGCATCAGTTGCTCGGCGTCCCCCGGCGTCAGCAGGGTGAACAGCGACTGGCCCACAGGCAGGACGCCGGTCGTGGCGGCGAGTCGCGCGATCTCGGCCTCTGCCGCCGGGCCTGGCGGCAGTTCGAACCACAGGTCGTCGGCGCGCTTGAGACCGGCGTCCAGGACCGCGGGCCGCCAGTTCAGGCCCGGCGGCAGCACGTGGATGGAGCCGAACAGCACCATCTCGGAGTCACGGTCGCGCACCACCCAGACCGGCGGCTCGGCTTGAGCCGGCGTGGCGAGGGCGAAGGCGGCGGCGAGGCCGGCGAAAATACGCATCATGTTTGGCACACCGGACAGAAGAACGTGGATCGCCCCGCCTGCACCTGGCGATCGATGATCCCCTTGCAACCGCTGTTGCAACAGGGCTCGCCTTCGCGGTCGTAGGTTCGGAACCGATGCTGAAAGTAGCCCAGGGCGCCGTCGGCTTGGGCGAAGTCCCTGAGTGTCGAGCCGCCAGCGGCGATCGCCTCGCCCAGCACGGCCTTGATCTCGGGAACCAGCTTGCGCAGTCGGGCGGCGGAAATCCCGCCCGCCGGCTTGAAGGGCGAGATGCGCGCGCGGTTCAGCGCTTCGCAGACGTAGATGTTGCCCAGGCCCGCAACGACCTTCTGATCCAGCAGCAGGGTCTTAGGGCCCTGCTTGCGACCTGCGAAGGCACGTTTCAGGTGCGCGGCGTCGAAGGCGTCGGACAACGGCTCGGGCCCCAATCCGGCGAACCAGGGATGAAGCTGCAGGGTCGCCGTGTTCACCAGCGCCATGTAGCCGAACCGCCGCGGATCGTAATAGGTGACCCGCGTCCCGTCATCGGTCTCGAACACCACGTGCGCGTGCTTCGGATTGGGATCGGTTGCGTAGTGGAACCGCCCCGGGCGGCTCTCGCCCTCGTGGCGGGCGATCTCGAACCGGCCGCTCATGCCCAGGTGCATGACCAGGGTGTCCTCCCGGTCCAGACGGGCCAACAGATACTTCGCCCGCCGCTCCAGCTTCACGATCGTGGCGCCGGTCAGGATCTGGACGAAGCCTGTGGGGAAGGGAAAGCGCAGGTCCGGACGCCGGGCCTCCACCCGGGCCAGACGCCGGCCCTCCAGCACGGGCGCCAGGCCGCCGCGCACGGTCTCGACTTCGGGCAGTTCAGGCATGAGCCGGGCTTGGCACGCCCACGCTGGCGCGCCAAGGGGTTGGAGGCTAAAGACCGCCTCATGACCGGACCTTCCGCCACCTTTGGCTTCCGCGATGTCGACGCCGCCGAGAAGGCCGGGCTCGTCCGCGGCGTGTTCGACCGGGTCGCCAAGCGCTACGACCTGATGAACGACCTGATGAGCGTGGGCGTCCATCGGCTGTGGAAGGACGCGGTCGCCGCGCGCCTCAATCCCCAGCCGGGCGAAACCATCGTCGACTGCGCCGGCGGCACGGGGGACATGGCGCGACGGTTCGCGAAGATGACGCGGCGCGCGCAGATGCGCCGGGGCGGCGACGACGCCCGCATCTTCGTCGTCGACTACAATGCCGAGATGATCATGGCCGGGCGCGAAAAGGGCTCGGCGCCGGAAATGACCTGGACCGTCGGCGATGCGCAACGCCTGCCGCTGCCGGACGGGGCGGCGGACGCCTATGTGATCAGCTTCGGGATTCGCAACGTGACCGACATCCCGGCGGCCCTGCGGGAGGCGCGGCGGGTGCTGAAGCCCGGCGGCCGGTTCCTGTGCCTGGAGTTCTCGCGCCCGACGACCGAGGCCCTGCGCGCCGCCTATGACGCCTATTCCTTCAAGGTCATTCCCGAGATCGGCGCGCGCGTCGTCAACGACCGTGAAAGCTACCAATATCTCGTCGAGAGCATCCGGCGGTTTCCCGACCAGAAGACTTTCGGGGCGATGATCGGCAACGCCGGTTTCAGCCAGGTGGGCTGGACCAATTTCTCCGGCGGCGTCGCCGCCCTGCATACCGGGCGGGCGATCTAGGCGACCATGGCCTCGCTGGGCGCCTATCTGCGGCTGTTGGGGGCCGGGTGGACGCTGGTCCGCAACGACGCGCTGCTGCCGCGCGAACTGGACGGGGCCTATTCGCCCGCGGTGCGCGCCGCGGCCAACGCCCTGAGGATTTTCGCGACACGCCGCGACGGACGCCCGGGCGAACGCCTGGCGCGGGCGCTGGAAGGCCTTGGTCCGGTGGCGATCAAGATGGGGCAGCTGCTTTCGACCCGGGGCGACATCTTCGGCGGGGTGTTCGCCGAGGACATGGGGCGGTTGAAGGACCGGCTGCCGGCGTTCCCGACCGCCCAAGCCCGCGCGATCATCGCCCAGGAGCTGGGTCGGCCTGTCGAGGCGGTGTTCGCCAGCCTGGACGAGCCCGTGGCCGCCGCCTCGCTGGCCCAGGCCCACCCCGCGACGCTCAACGACGGACGCGCTGTCGCGGTGAAGGTGCTGCGGCCGGGCATCGAGCGGCGGGTCGCGGCCGATGCGGCGGTCCTGGCCCTGGCGGCGCGGTTGGCCGCGCGTTGGGCGCAGCCGCTGCGCCGCCTGGAACCGGTGTCCTTCGCCGACACCGTGATCCGTGCGACCGAACTTGAGCTGGACCTGCGCCTCGAGGCGGCCGGCGCCGATGAACTCGCCGAGGTGATGGCCAAGGACGGCTACATGTCCGCGCCGGCGGTCCATTGGACGGGGGTCGGCAAGCGGGTCCTGACACTGGGCTGGGCCGAGGGCGTGGCCCTGTCCGACCCTGCGGCGCTTAACCAGCCGGGCCTGGACCGCAAGGTGTTGGCCGAAAACCTCACCCGGGCGTTCCTGGCCCAGGCGCTGGACCACGGCGTGTTCCACGCCGACCTGCACGAGGGGAACCTGTTCGCCGCGGCGCCGGCCCGGCTGCAGGCGGTGGATTTCGGGATCATCGGCCGGCTTGGCGCGGTCGAGCGGCGCTACCTGGCCGAAATCCTCTGGGGGTTCCTGCAACGGGACTACCTGCGGGTGGCCCAGGTTCACTTCGACGCGGGATATGTGCCGCGCAAGCACAGCGTCGCCGCCTTCGCCCAGGCGCTGCGGGCGGTCGGCGAGCCGGTGTTCGGCCAGAAGGCCAATGCGGTGGCCATGAGCCGCGTGCTGACCCAGCTTTTCGAGATCACCGCCCTCTACGACATGCACCTGCGCCCCGAGCTGGTGCTGCTGCAGAAGACCATGATGACCGTCGAGGGCGTGGCCCGGCGGATCGATCCCGAGCATGACATCTGGTCCGCCTCCGAGCCGGTGGTCCGCCGCTGGATCGCGCGCGAGCTTTCACCGATCAGCCGGGTGAAGCAGCTGGCCGGCGACGCCGAGACGGCGCTGCGCAACATCGCCCGCCTCGCCGAACCGCCCGTCATCGTCGAGACGGAGGCCCCGCGGACGGGCGCCCTGCTGTGGTTCGCCCTCGGGGCGCTGGCCGCCGGCGCGGCGTTCCTCGCCGGCGCGCTGCTGGGCTAGGCCTCGTCGTCGCGGTTCCGGCGGGACGCCTGGCGCCGCGCCTCGCGGGTCTTTTGTTCTTCCCAATAGGCCATTCCCTCGTCGGGCTTGAACATGGTGCGCGGCGCCCCCGCCTTGCTGGCCACGGCGAAGACATTGCCCTTGGGGTCGTAGAACAGCTTGTCCCCGTTGGCGCGGGTCATGGTCAGCGTGCCCTTGGGCGGCTTGGAGACGAAGCTGTGGGCCTTCTCGACAAAGGCGTCGAGACTGTCGGCCCCGAAGGCCTCGCCGTTCCGGGCAAAGGCGCGCTGGGCGTTCTCCTGGGCGGAAAACTTGCGGCTGGCCGACCACATCGGCTTGCCGTCCACCTCGGGGACCGCGTCCCGGCGGTGGTCGCGGGTCGGTTCCGACGCGCCGCCCGCCTCCGAATAGCTTGAGGACCCTGCGGCGTCGGCCATCCGGCTGTCGGCCATCTGGGTTCCGGCGGCCTGCTTCTGGGCCACGGCCGAGGGGCCGTTGTCGCATCCAGCCAGCAACAGCGCGCCGCCGGCGAACAGCAGAACAATCTTCGATTTAGCCATCTCGTTTCCCGTCCTATGGTCGAGCTGGAACAAAGAATGAACACAAGTGGGAGCGTTTGTCGAGTCCGTTGGGATGACCTACATCGGGGCGACTTTGAGGGGTGGGTGGCCTTGGCCGGACAGCGCGTTCTTCTGATCGTCGGCGGCGGGATCGCGGCCTACAAGGCCTTGGAGCTGACCCGCCTGCTGCGCAAGGCCGGGGTTGGCGTGCGGCCGATCCTCACCCGCGCGGGCGCCGAGTTCGTGACCCCGCTCAGCCTTTCGGCCCTGGCCGAGGACAAGGTCTATTCCGAACTCTTCAGCCTGACCGACGAGGCCGAGATGGGCCACATCCAGCTCAGCCGCTCGGCGGACCTCGTGGTGGTGGCGCCGGCGACGGCGGACCTGATGGCCAAGGCGGCGAACGGCCTGGCGGGGGATCTTGCCGCCACGACTTTGCTGGCCACCGACAAGCCGGTGCTGATGGCTCCGGCCATGAACGTGCGCATGTGGCAGCACCCGGCCACGCAGCGGAACCTCGCCCAGCTGAAGGCCGACGGGGTGATGTTCGTCGGGCCGGACGACGGCGCCATGGCCTGTGGCGAGTACGGGCCCGGGCGCATGGCCGAGCCGGCCGAGATCTTCGAGGCGATCCGCGCGGCGCTGGCCGGTCCCGCCGCCCGGCCCCTGGCTGGCCGGCGCGCGATCGTCACCGCCGGCCCCACGGCCGAGCCGCTGGACCCCGTGCGCCTGATCACCAACCGCTCGTCCGGCAAGCAGGGCTACGCTATCGCCAGCGCCCTGGCGGAGCTGGGTGCGGACGTGACCCTGGTCAGCGGACCCACGGCGCTTCCGGCGCCGGCCGGCGTGACACGCGTGGATGTCGAGACCGCCCGCGAGATGCTGGCCGCCTGCGAGGCCGCCCTGCCCGCCGATATCGCCGTCTGCGTCGCGGCGGTGGCCGATTGGCGTCCGGCCGTCGAGGGGCCGCGCAAGATCAAGAAGGGCGAGGGCGGCCCGCCGGCCATTGAACTGGTGGAGAACCCCGACATCCTGGCGACCCTGTCGAAGTCCCCGGCGCGGCCGCGCCTGGTGATCGGCTTCGCGGCCGAGACCGATTCCGTCGAGGCCCATGCCCAGGCCAAGCTGGCCCGCAAGGGCTGCGACTGGATCGTCGCCAACGACGTGAGCATCGAAGGCACCATGGGCGGCGACCAGAATGCCGTGGCCATAGTCTCCGCCGCGGGAATCGAGCGATGGGACCGCATGGCCAAGGGTGAGGTCGCCCGACGCCTCGCCGCCCGCATCGCCGAGGAATTCTAAGTGTCCCCCACCGTTCCGATCACCCGCCTGCCCCACGCCGAAGGGATCGCCCTGCCGGCCTACGAGACGGCCCAGGCGGCGGGCATGGACCTGCGGGCCGCGGTGCCGGAAGACGCGCCGCTTGTGCTGCATCCCGGCGACCGCTTCGCCGTGCCCACCGGCCTGGCCTTCGCCCTGCCCGCCGGCTTCGAGGGCCAGGTGCGGCCGCGCTCGGGCCTGGCGTTCAAGAACGGCGTCACCTGCCTCAATACCCCCGGCACCATCGACGCCGACTATCGCGGCGAGGTGAAGGTGATCCTGATCAACCATGGCGCGGAAGCCTTCACCATTCGCCGCGGCGACCGCATCGCCCAGCTGGTGATCGCCCCGGTGGTGCAGGCGACGTGGGCCGAAGTGGACAGCCTGGACGAGACGGCTCGCGGTTCCGGCGGCTTCGGCTCCACCGGCCAGGGCTGATCGCGGAACAGGCGTCGCCGGCGCGAGTTCCCGCCCGGTGCGGATCGCGACCTACAACGTAAATGGCGTGAACGGCCGACTGGAGCATCTCCTGTCCTGGCTCGCCGACACCAAGCCCGACGTTGCGTGCCTTCAGGAACTGAAGACCCCGGACGCGGGGTTCCCCATCGCGGCGATACGCCAGGCGGGCTATGGCGCGATCTGGCAGGGCCAGAAGAGCTGGAACGGCGTGGCCATTCTCAGCCGTGGAACCGATCCCATCGCGATCCGGCGCAGCCTGCCCGGCGACCCCGCCGATCGCGAGAGCCGCTACATCGAGGGCGCCGTGAACGGCGTCGTGGTGGCCTCCCTCTATGCGCCGAACGGCAACCCCGTCCCCAGCGCGAAGTACGACGCCAAGCTCGCCTGGTACGATCGGTTCCAGCGGCATGCCGACAGCTTGCTGGCGACAGGCCAGCCGGTGGTCATGGCAGGGGATTACAACATCATTCCGACCGACGCGGATGTCTACGTGCCCGACCGCTGGCGCGACGACGCCCTGTTCCAACCTGTGCTCACGGCGACCTACCTGGACCTCCAGGCGCGCGGCTGGTCCGACGCCATCCGGGCCAGGCTGCCGGAGGGGCCGGTCTACACATTCTGGAAGTACTGGCGGAACGCGTTCGCGCGGGATGCCGGGCTGCGCATCGACCATCTGCTGCTGAGCCCCTCGGCCGCCACCCGTCTCAAGGCCGCGGGGGTGGATCGCGCGCATCGTGGAAAGCCTGGGGCGAGCGACCACGCCCCCGTCTGGATCGAGCTGTCAAAGCCTACAGCTCGGGCGCGACGAAACCCCTGACGTTCTCGTCGATCGCCTGGGCGACGGCGAGGGTCTTGGCGTCGCCCGCGTGGGGACCGATCAGTTGCACGCCCACCGGCAATCCGCCCTTGGTCAGGCCCGCGGGAACCGTCGTCGCCGGCAGGCGCAGGGCGGTGGCCGCCGAGATCCAGGTCAGCATCGACGGGTAGGGGATCGCCTCACCGGTCGAGAGGGTGAGGCTGCGCTTTTGGAACGGCCGTTTGTCGTGCGGGAAGGCCGCCACCGGCGATATGGGCGCCAGGATGACGTGCCAGGACTCGAACGCCTCATCGATCTCGTGGCGCAGGCGTGCGCGCACGGCGTCGGCGGCCAGCCACTCGGTATGGCGCGCGGTGTAGGCCATGGCCATGGCCGCGCGGGACAGGGGACCTGCGCCGCGAGCCAGTGCAGGTTTCGCAAAGAACCGCATGCGCTCCATGGCCCGCAGCGTTCCGGCGGGCATGTCCTCGGCCATGATGGACCCCAGCAGGGTCTGATAGGCGTGCAGCAGAGCCCGCATGTCCACGGGGCTTGGGATGGTCTCGACCTCGGCGCCCGCGGCCCGCAGTTCGGCGGCGAACGCCTCGATGACCCGCCGCACCTCGGGATCCAGCGGACAGAGCGGGTCGTCGAGCCAGAGGCCGATGCGGGTGGTCGTCAGGTCGGCGGGCGGCGCCTTGGGCGCCAGCGGGCCATCCTCGATGATCGACAGCAGCAGCCGCAGGTCGCGGGCGGACCGGGCCATCGGCCCGATTACGTTCAGGTCGCGCTCGGCGAAGGAATTGGGACTGGGCGGCACGTGCCCACGCTGGCTGACCATGCCCCAGGTGGGCTTGTGACTGAACACGCCGCAGAAGCTGGCTGGCACGCGCAGCGAGCCGCCGATGTCGGAGCCGATCTCCAGCGGCGTCACCAGGGCCGCCAGGGCCGCCGCGGCGCCGCCCGAGGATCCGCCCGACGTCCGGGTCTTGTCCCAGGGGTTGTTGGTTGCGCCGTACAGCCGGTTGGCGCTCTGCCAGTCGCCGGCCATGACCGGCACATTGGTCTTGCCCCAGATCACCGCGCCGGCGCGACGCGCGTGGCCGACGGCGGCCGCGTCCTCGGTCATGCGGCGACGCAGCTCCGGCATCCCTGACGAGGCGGCCATGCCGGCGACGTCGAAGGTGTCCTTGATGGTGATCGGCAGTCCGGCCAGCGGCCCCATCGGCTCGCCGCGCAGGCGGGCGTCGTCGAGGGCGCGGGCCCGCTCCAGCGCCCGCTCGGGGTCCGCGGCGACAACGGCGTTTAGGGTCGCGTGGGTCTCGGCGTGGCGCGCCAGCGACAGCTTCAACAGTTCGACCGCGGAGACCCGCTTGGAGATCAGCGCGACGAGCTGGCTGGTGGCGTCCTCTTCAAGCAGGTCCGCCACGGTCAGAGCGCCTTCGCGAAGCCGAGGACGTCCTGCATGTCATAGGCCCCGGCAGGCCGGCTGGCGACCCAGCGGGCGGCGGCGACCGCGCCCCGGGCGAACAGGCCGCGATCACGCGCCGAGTGGCTCAGGGTCAGGATTTCGTCGTCGGCGGCGAAGGTGACGCTGTGCTCGCCGACGATCCCGCCGCCCCGCAGGACCGAGAAGCCGATCTCGCCCACCGGCCGTTCGCCGGTGATGCCGTCGCGGGCGTGCCGGGCGACCTGCGCCAGGCCGACGCCGCGACCCTGGGCGGCCGCCTCGCCGAGCATCAGCGCGGTGCCGGAGGGCGCGTCGACCTTGCGTCGGTGGTGGGCCTCGAAGATCTCGATGTCGTAGCTGTCTTCGGGCAGGGCCCGTGCGGCCTGGGCGACCAGGCCCATCAGCATGTTGAGTCCGAGGGAGAAGTTACCCGCCCTGACGATGGGGGTGGCGCGAGACGCCGCCTGGACGATGCTCAGGTGTTCGGCGTCGAACCCGGTGGAGCCGATGACCAGGGCGACGCCGGCCTGTGCGGCCTGGGTCGCCAGCGCGGCGGAGGCGGCAGGGGTCGTGAAGTCGATCACGACGTCACAGGCCGCCAGGGCGTCTGCGACCGGAACCAGTCCGTCGCCGGTCGCGCCCGGGCGGTCGAAGCGGGCGGCCAGCGTGAGGGCGGGGTCGGCCTGCACGGCGGCGGCGACGGCGTGGCCCATGCGGCCCAATGCGCCGGCGATGGCGATCCTGATGGGGGCGGTGGACAGGGCGGTCTCTCCGATGAAGCGGTCCGCTTAAGTCTCGCGGGCCGGCCATCGGGTCAATGACGCCCACGCGTCACCCTAGTTTCGTCGGGCGTCACGGGTCAGGTCGTTGAGCTCGGAAATTCGCGCTTCATAGACATCCTCGACCGCCCACGGCGCCTCTCGAGCGGCGGCCGCGCGGGCCTGCAGCCACCGGGCCTGTTGCCGCTGCAGCGCCGAGGCCGGCACCCCCGCCGCCTCGGCGTCGCGATAGGCGCGCTGCAGCTGCCGGTCGCGGGCGCCCAGGCGTCGGTCCGCGCAGACCACCGCCTGGCCGGGATCGGACGACGCGCAGGCATCGTTCCGGGCGACGCGCAGAGGCCCCTGGCCGACGGGCGACGGCCGCTTGGTCACGGGCGGCTTGGGCGGCGGCGCCTTGGCGACCACCGTCTTCACCGACGCTTTGTCGACCTTGCGTGTCTTCTGCGCCTTCGCCTCCGCCAGCTGAGTCTTCCGCTTCGCCGCCTCGGCCTTTGCCGTCTTCGCCGTTTTGGCCAGCGCGGCCACACGCCGGGCTTCCGCCTTGGCCTTCAGCGCGGCCTCTCGCTTGGTCGCGGCCTGGGCCAATTGCGCGGCCTTCGCCCTTTCGGCCTTTGTCGGCTTGTCGGCCTTGGCCAGCTTCGTCGCCGTCTTGGGCTTGTCCACCAGCTTTGGCTTGGCGACGGCGACCTTCAGCCGCTCCATCTTGGGCTTCGTCTTGGCCGTCGCCGCCTGGATTCGGGGCGGCGCCGAAGGCTTTTGGACCTTCACCCGCGGTATGGGTTCGGCCAACGGCTTTGGCGCAAACTTCGGCGCCGGTTTGACGGCCACGACCGCATCCACCTTCATCAAGCCGGCGGCGGGTCGGCGCGGCGCGATCAAATCCGGCTGCGGCTGCGGCTGCGGCTGCGGCGGGTCGCGGGGGGGCGCGGGCTCGCCGGGCAATACCTCCAGCAGGGGGCCGAGCGGGGCGGGCGTGTCGTCGAAGACGATCTGCAGCGCGGGCCGTGGCGCATCCTCCGGCGCCAGCACCATCGGCTGGGCTTCGGCCGGTGGGGCCGGGCGGGCCCAGAGGCCCAGGCCCACGCCAAGCGCCACCGCACTCACGACACCGGCGGCCAAAAGCCGGCCTTGTCCGCGGGGCGGCGGCGCCATGTCTGGCGGCGAAAGATCGAAATGGTCCGTCATGGGCGCCCCTTGAAACTCGGGTCCCTCGACGCGCACGGCTTGGATCGGCTACGGCGCTTAACGCCGCCAGCTCGCCCCAACCCCGAACACTCTCCCGCATCCAGACTGAGGCAAAACCGTGCCGTTGGAAATCCCCACCCTTGAGACAGAACGCCTCATTTTGCGGGCGCCCGAACCCGGCGATTTCGAGGCCTGGGCGGCGTTCTGCGCCGATGCGGAGGCGGCGCGCTTCATCGGCGGCCAGCAGGATCGCATCGGCGCCTGGCGGATCATGTCGGTGATGGCCGGGGGCTGGTTCAGCCGGGGCTACTCGATGTTCTCGGTGATCGAGCGGGCCAGCGGCGCCTGGGTCGGACGCGTGGGACCCTGGCGGCCCGAGGGCTGGCCTGGCCCCGAGGTCGGCTGGGGTATCGCGCGCGCCCATTGGGGCAAGGGTTACGCGACCGAGGCGGCGACGGCGGCGATCGACTGGGCCTTCGCGACGCAGGACTGGACCGAGGTGATCCACACGATCGAGGCTGCGAATGTGAATTCGCAACGCGTGGCCCAACGCCTGGGCTCGCGCATCCTGCGCCAGGCGGTCCTGCCGGCGCCGATGAACGTGGCCGTCGATTGCTGGGGCCAGTCGCGCGAAGACTGGCTGGCCCGCCGGGGCTAGATCCAGCCGCGTTCGCGCAGCTGGCCGGCATAGGTGCGGCTGACCGGAACCTCGACGCCGTCCTTCAGCGTCAGCGTGGCCCGCCCATCGCCGCGCCTGGCGTCGGCGATGGCGTCCCGGGCCACCCACCATGAGCGGTGAACCTGGGCGCCCTCGATGCCTTCCAGCTCGGCCACAGCGTCCGCCAGGCGCATCAGGATCAAGTCCTGCCCCTTGGAGGTATGCAGACGCAGATAATGGTCCTCCGCCTCCACGGCCCAGACCTCGGCGCCGCGAAGCTTGAGCGGCAGGCGTTCGAGAAACTTCGGCGGTGTCGGTCCGGCGGTGGTGACCGTTCCGCTCCGCGCGTCGATCAGCATGTTGAGGGCGGTCAAGGCCAGCGACACCAGCAGGACGGGGCCGAACAGCATCCACAGGCGATTGAACGGCACGTTGGAATTGAAGAAGAACCGGGTGGCGGCCCACACCACGACCGTGAGCGGGACCGACATCACCAGGGCCGAGAGCCCGCCGTTGACCCACCGGTTGCCCACGGCGCGCGGCCCGCGAAGGAACACGCGCACCACGAACGCGCCCCAGAGGTAGCCGACCACCATCAGGCCCATCCAGTAGGCCAGGCGCACCGGAAGCGGCGCCTCATCGGTCCCGAACGCCCCGGAAAAGGTGAGGAACAGGCCGGCGACCAGCGTCACCGCCAGCCCTCTGAACCAACCCTGCGGCTCGTGATGGGGCGCGATCCGCGCG
The DNA here is from genome assembly GCA_964575195.1 of uncultured Phenylobacterium sp. Lineage (GTDB taxonomy): Bacteria > Pseudomonadota > Alphaproteobacteria > Caulobacterales > Caulobacteraceae > Phenylobacterium. The sequence goes on along the minus strand of CAZNPJ010000001.1, from coordinate 190,426 downwards.
ATAAGCGACTTCAAGGTCACGCTGCTCGCGAAGCGTGAATGGCGTCGCACGGTTGTTCGCGAAGCCCTGCCGTCATCCGACGCATCCCCGCTCGCCCCGCATTCCGACCGCCGTCATGTCCTGGATCGACCCGGGCCCAAGGCCCTATCGTTTCGGAGATAAAGGATGTCGTCTGTTTCGCAAACGCCCCGCCGCGGCCCGATGAGCTTCGGCCTGCGGTTTGGTTTGACGATGGCCGCGGCGACCATCCTGGTGGCCCTGTCCCTGGGCGGCGCCTGGTCCGGGGTGGCCCGGCTGGCGCTCTCAGCCCATCTGCATGCGCCGGACATGGCGCTGTTCAACGCGCTCTCGCCCGCCATCAAAATCCACCTGGTCACCGCCCTGGCCGCCCTGGTCCTGGGGGCCGTGCTGATGACGGCGCGCAAGGGCCGCACCTTCCATCGGGTGGCCGGTTGGGTGTGGGTCTGTCTGGTTCTGACGACCGCTGGGGCGACCCTGTTCATCACCAGTCTCAACCACGGCAAGTGGTCGATCCTGCATCTGCTCACGGCCTGGGTGCTGCTGATCCTGCCGCTCGGGGTGATCTGGGCCAAGCGGCGCGAGGTTGCGCGGCATCGGCGCACCATGATGGGCCTGTTCTACGGCGGGTTCGCGATCAACCTCTTCATCGCCCTGATCCCCGGCCGCACGCTCTGGATGATGTTCTTGGGGTGACGGCGTTCGCCCGCAATCCGCCTTACTCGGCGCGCAGGAGGCCGATGACCTCAAGCTGAGCCTGTAAGCCCATGGCCGCCGACCTGATCTTCCACGACCCTAGCGGCCGTCGTTCCCGCCGCGTGAGGCTGGTCTCAGGACTGCTGATCGCCGTTCTTCTGCTGGTCGGGGCCGGCTTCTTCGCGACCCTGGCCTTCGCGCCGCGATTGCCGGGCGTCACCCTTAAGGACCCCCACGTCCTGCGCGCCCTGCACGTCGAGACGGCGCACAAGCTGAAGGGCCGCCACGCGTGGACGGCGGTGCCCCACCCGCGCAATCTCGACAAGGGCGGTCCCGCGCGTCCGCTGGCGGTCGGCTTCTACGTGTCTTGGGACGAGACGTCCCGCGCCTCGCTCCGCGCCCACGTCGACCAGTTGGATGTGGTCTCCCCGCAGTGGGTGGGGCTGACCGCCGCCGGGACCCTGGATGTGACCAAGGATCCGCAGGCGCGTGCGATCATCGCCGCCGCTCAGCGTCGGCCCTCGCTGATGCCGGGGGTCTACAACGCCAAGGATGGGGTCTGGGACGGTCCGGCCGCCGATCGGGTGCTGACCGACCCCAAGGCGCGGCGGGCGATGATCGACCAGCTCGTGGCCCTGGCCCGGGCGCAGGGCTATTCGGGCTATGTCTTCGATTTCGAGAACCTGTCCCCGGCGGGGGTGGCGGCCTATCCGGCCTTCATCGCCCAGGCGCGCGCCGCGCTGAAGCCGCTGGGCCGCGAGGTGTGGGTGACCGCGCCGTTCGCCGACGACTCCTGGCCCCTGGCGAAGCTGCAGGCCGCGTCCGACGCCCTGATCCTGATGGCCTACGATCAGCACTGGGGAACGGGCGACGCCGGCCCACCGGCAGGCCAGGACTGGTTCCAGCGCCAACTCGCCGATCGGATGGCCAAGCTGGACCCGTCGCGCACGATCGTCGCCCTGGGCGCCTATGGCTATGACTGGACCTTGCCGGCCAAGGGCCTGCCGGGGTCGGCCAACGCCGTGACCTACACCGAGGCGACCCAGATCGCCCATGACAGCGGCGCCGTGCCGACGATGGACCCGGCCGCCCTCAACCCGACCTTCGCCTATCAGGACGATGCGGGCCGTCGCCACGCGGTCTGGTTCCTGGATGCGGTGACCCTGCACAACCAGCTCAAGGTCGCCGACGGGTTCCGGCCCCTGGGATACGCCCTCTGGCGGATGGGCGGCGAGGATTCGCTCAGCTGGACCCTGATGCGGCACGACTACGGGGCGATCAACGCCGCCGGCCTGTCGGCGCTGGCCCCGGGGCAAGACGTGGATTTCGATGGGACCGGTGAGATCCTTGCGGTCACCAACACGCCGCAACCGGGCCACCGGACACTGCACGTTGACCCCGCCACCGGCCTCATCGCCGCCGAGGTCTATGACGTCACCCCGACGTCCTACGTGATCCAGCGCTACGGCGCCCATCCGGGCTTGGTTGCCCTGACCTTCGACGATGGTCCCGACCGGCGGTGGACGCCCAAGATCCTGGATATCCTGAAGGCCAAGCACGCGCCGGCGACGTTCTTCGTCATCGGCAAGAACATGTCCGACAATCCCGACCTGGTGGCCCGCGAGGTGGATGAGGGCCACAACGTCGGCAACCACACCTGGACCCACCCGAACATCGGCGAGGTGCCGGTGGCCGAGACGGCCGTCGAGCTGTCCGCCACCCAGCGCCTGTTCGAGACCATCACCGGGCGCTCCATGCGCCTGTTCCGGGCGCCCTATTTCGGCGACGCTGAGCCGTCGACGCCGCAGGAGGTGGCCCCGCTGCTGGACGGCCAGGCCCAGGGCTATATCTCGGTTGGCCTTCGCATCGACCCGGACGACTGGAAGAAGCCCGACCCGCAACACATCGTCGACACCACGTTGGCGCGCCTGGCCGACACGGTGCGGCCGGGGCAGGTCGTGCTGCTCCACGACAGCGGCGGCGACCGTAGCCGCACGGTCGAGGCCTTGCCGGCGCTGATCGACGGGATCCGCGCCCGTGGCTACCGGCTGGTCACCGTGGGCGAGCTCGCCGGGATGACGCCCATCCAGGTCATGCCCGCGGCCGACCGCGGGACGCTGGAGCTGACCCTCGACCGCATCGGCTTCGGCTTTCTCCACGCCGCCGATCAGGTCCTGCGGGTGCTGTTCGTCACGGCGATCGTGCTGGGCGTGGCGCGGCTGGCGTTTCTAGCGGTGCTGGCGGTGGTCCATAGCCTGCGGCTCAAAACGCCCCCGATGCCCGATCCCACGACAGGGCCGCTCGTCAGCGTGCTCATCCCCTGCTTCAACGAGGAGAAGGTGATCGAGGCGTCGGTGCGGCGGATCCTGGCCTCGGATTGGACCAACATCGAGATCCTGGTCCTCGACGATGGCTCGCGGGACGCCACGTCGGCGATCGTCCGCACGGCCTTCGCGGACGAACCGCGCGTCACGCTGATGACCTTCGAGAACGGCGGCAAGGCGCGGGCGCTGAACCGGGGCCTTGAGCGGGCGTCGGGCGACATCGTCGTGGCTCTGGACGCCGACACCCTGTTCCCGCCGGAAACCCTGGCCCAATTGGTCCGCTGGTTCGAGGATCCCGCGGTCGGCGCCGTGGCCGGCAACGCCATCGTCGGCAACCGCACCAACCTGATCACCCGCTGGCAGGCGCTGGAATACGTCACCGCCCAGAACCTGGAACGCCGGGCCCTGGCGGCGCTGGGCGCCGTGACCGTGGTGCCGGGCGCCGTCGGCGCATGGCGGCGGAGCGCGCTCACCGCCCTCGGCGGCTATCCCTCCGACACCCTGGCCGAGGACCAAGACCTGACGCTGGCGATCCAGCGGGCCGGTTGGCAGGTGCGCTTCGATCCCGAGGCGCGGGCCTACACCGAGGCGCCCGACACCGTGGGCGGCCTGCTCAAGCAGCGGTTCCGCTGGTCGTTCGGGACCCTGCAATGCATCTGGAAGCACCGCTCGGCCCTGTTCAGCCTGAAGCGGCCCGTCCTCGGCTTCGTGGCCCTGCCGCAGATCTGGCTGTTCCAGATCCTGCTTACCGTCATCGCCCCCCTGGTGGACCTGGCCGTCATCTGGGCGCTGATCTCGGCGGTGTACGCCTTCGCCTTCCACCCGGTGGAGTGGGCGCCGGACGACTTGATCCGGTCGCTCGCCTACTGGGCCGCGTTCGTCATGCTGGACCTGTCCGCCGGCGCCATCGGCATGGCGCTTGAGCGTCGCGCGCCCTGGGGCGACCTGATCTGGATGCCGGCCCAGCGCTTCGGCTATCGCCAGCTCATGTACTATGTCGTGATCAAGTCGATCGACGCGGCGATGCAGGGCGCGCGGGTCGGTTGGGGCAAGTTGGATCGCCGGGCGACCGCGACCGTGGGAAAAACGGGCTGACCTAGAGGCGCCATCGGACGTTTTGACCCCCTCGCGCGGTTGTCATCGAGAGAGGCGGCGCCTATAAGCCGGCTCACTCGCCGCTGGGCGAGCCTTGCCCCGCAGTCGCCCCCAAGGCCTCATGAACATCCACGAACACCAAGCCAAAGCCGTCCTCGCGGAGTTCGGCGTGGCGGTCCCGCGCGGCTATGCCGCTTTCACCGTCGACGAAGCCGTTGAAGCGGCGAAGAAACTGGGCGGACCGGTTTTCGTCGTAAAGTCCCAGATCCACGCCGGCGGGCGCGGCAAGGGCAAGTTCGAGGGCCTCGGTCCCGACGCCAAGGGCGGGGTCCGGGTGGTCAAGTCCGCTGAGGACGTGAAGACCAACGCCGCGGAAATGCTCGGGCGCGTCCTGGTGACGCACCAGACGGGTCCCAAGGGCAAGCAGGTGAACCGCCTCTACATCGAGGAAGGCGCCGCGATCGCCAAGGAATTCTACCTGTCGCTGCTGGTCGACCGCGAAACGAGCCGGGTCTCGGTCGTGGCCTCCACCGAAGGCGGCATGGACATCGAGGAAGTCGCGCATGCGACGCCCGAGAAGATCGTCACCTTCTCCATCGATCCCGCTACGGGCGTCTGGCCGCACCACGGTCGTGCGCTGGCCGGCGCGTTGGGCCTGAAGGGCGATCTCGCCAAGCAGGGCGCCAAGCTGCTGGGTCAGCTCTATGACGCCTTCGTCGCCAAGGACATGGCGATGCTGGAGGTCAATCCGCTGATCGTCACCGCCGACGACCAACTGCGGGTGCTGGACGCGAAGGTGTCGTTCGACTCGAACGCGCTCTACCGCCACCCCGACGTCGTCGCCCTGCGCGACGAGTCCGAGGAGGACCCGAAGGAGATCGAGGCCTCGAAGTTCGACCTCAGCTACATCGCCCTCGACGGCGAAATCGGCTGCATGGTCAACGGCGCCGGTCTGGCCATGGCCACCATGGACATTATCAAGTTGTACGGCGCCGAGCCGGCCAACTTCCTGGACGTCGGCGGCGGCGCTGACGAAGCCAAGGTGACGGCGGCGTTCAAGATCATCATCGCCGACCCGAACGTGAAGGGCATCCTGGTCAATATCTTCGGCGGTATCGCCCGCTGCGATATCCTGGCCAACGGCGTCATCGCCGCGGTGAAGCAGGTGGGTCTGAAGGTGCCGCTGGTCGTGCGCCTCGAGGGCACCAACGCCGAGCTGGGCAAGAAGATCATCAACGAGAGCGGCCTGGACGTGATCGCGGCCAACGACCTTTCGGACGGCGCGGAAAAGATCGTCAAAGCCGTGCGGGGCGCGAAGTAAGTCATGTCGATCCTGATCAACAAGAACACCCGCGTCATCTGCCAGGGCATCACCGGCGCCCAGGGCACGTTCCACTCGGAACAGGCGATCGCCTACGGCACCAAGATGGTCGGCGGCGTGACCCCCGGCAAAGGCGGTACGACCCACATCGGCCTGCCGGTCTTCAACACGGTGGCCGAGGCCGTGAAGCAGGAAGGCGCCGACGCGTCGGTGATCTATGTCCCGCCGCCCTTCGCCGCGGACTCGATCCTCGAGGCCATCGACGCCGAAGTCCCGCTGATCATCTGCATCACCGAGGGCATCCCGGTGGCCGACATGGTCCGCGTGAAGCGCTCGCTCAGCGGCTCCAAGTCGCGCCTGATCGGCCCGAATTGCCCCGGCGTCCTGACGCCGAACGAGTGCAAGATCGGCATCATGCCGGGCAACATCTTCAAGAAGGGCTCGGTGGGCGTTGTTTCTCGCTCGGGCACGCTTACCTATGAGGCCGTCTTCCAGACCTCGCAGGTGGGTCTCGGCCAATCCACGGCCGTGGGCATCGGCGGGGACCCGGTGAAGGGCACCGAGTTCATCGACATGCTCGACATGTTCCTGAAGGACCCGGAAACCGAGTCGATCATCATGATCGGCGAAATCGGCGGCTCGGCCGAGGAAGACGCGGCTGAATTCATCAAGAATTCACCGAATAAGAAGCCAATGGTCGGCTTCATCGCGGGACGCACCGCGCCGCCTGGGCGGCGCATGGGTCACGCGGGTGCGATCATCTCCGGCGGCAAGGGCGGCGCCGAGGACAAGATCGCCGCGATGGAAGCTGCGGGCATCCGCGTGTCGCCGTCCCCGGCGGCCCTCGGGACCACGCTTCTGGACGTTCTCAAGGGCGCGTAAGCGCCACACATGACGGTTTAGGGCGGTCCGCGCTCGGCTCCTTCTTCGGAAAGTCCGTGGGCCCGCCCCGGAAGGCGAAGGACATGGCGGACGACGCGGGCCTCATCAACGACGTGATGGCCGAGACCTCTTTTCTCTACGGCGGCAATGCGGCCTTCGTAGAGGACCTCTACGCGAAGTGGGCGGCCGACCCGAATTCGGTCGCCCCCTCGTGGCAGGCGTTCTTCGCCTCCCTGCTGGACGGCAAGTCGGATGTGGCGCGCGCCGCGGCCAAGCCGGCCTGGACCTCGCCCACGGCGCCGGCCGTCCGTCCCGATTGGATGAGCGCCATCGACGGTCTTTGGCCGGCGGTGGAAGCCAAGCTGGGCAAGGCGATCGCCGACAAGAAGCCCACCGCCTCGGTGGACGAAGTCCGCGCCGCCACGCTCGACAGCCTGCGCGCCATCATGATGATCCGGGCCTACCGGATGCGCGGCCACCTCAAGGCCAACCTGGACCCGCTGGGTCTGGCGACCACGCCGGGCGACGCCTCCGAGCTCGACCCCTCGACCTACGGCTTCGCCGAGCCCGACTTCGACCGTCCGATCTTCCTCGACTTCGTGCTGGGCCTGGAAACGGCCAGCATCCGCGAGATCCTCGACATCCTGCGCCGCACCTACTGCGGCAACGTCGGCGTGCAGTACATGCACATCTCCGATCCCAAGGAGAAAGCCTGGCTGCAGGAGCGGATCGAGGGTCGTGACAAGGAGATCGTCTTCTCCAAGGAAGGCAAGATCGCCATCCTGAAGAAGCTGATCGAGACGCAAGGCTTCGAACAGTTCCTGCACCGCCGCTTCCCCGGCACCAAGCGCTTCGGCCTGGACGGCGGCGAGGCGATGGTCCCGGCGCTGGAGCAGATCATCAAGCGCGGCGGCGCCATGGGCGTGAAGGACATCGTCATCGGCATGCCGCACCGCGGCCGCCTGAACGTCCTGGCCGCCGTGATGGGCAAGCCGTACCACGTCATCTTCCACGAGTTCCAAGGCGGCTCGTCCCTGCCGTCCGACGTTCAGGGCTCGGGGGACGTGAAGTACCACCTGGGCGCCTCGTCCGACCGTGAGTTCGACGGCAACAGCGTCCACCTGTCGCTGACCGCCAACCCCAGCCACCTCGAAATCGTCAACCCGGTGGTTATCGGCAAGGTGCGCGCCAAGCAGGCGTTCACCCTGCGCGACCAGCCGGCGGCCGGCCGCGGCCACGCGCTGCCGTTGCTGCTCCACGGCGACGCGGCCTTCGCCGGCCAGGGCGTCGTGGCCGAGTGCTTCGCGCTCTCGGGCCTGCGCGGCTACGGCGTCGGCGGGACCATGCACTTCGTGGTCAACAACCAGATCGGCTTCACCACCAGCCCGAAGAACAGCCGCTCGTCGCCCTATCCGACCGACGTGGCGCTGATGGTCGAGACCCCGATCTTCCACGTGAATGGCGACGATCCCGAAGCCGTGACCTTCGCCGCCAAGGTGGGCACCGAGTATCGCCAGCTGTTCGGCAAGGACGTGGTCATCGACATGTTCTGCTACCGGCGGTTCGGTCACAACGAGGGGGACGACCCCACGATGACCCAGCCGCTGATGTACGCGAAGATCAAGAACCACCCCTCGGTTCGCGACTTGTACGCCAGCCGTCTGGTGGCCGAGGGCGTCGCGACCCAGGCCGACGTCGACGGCTGGATCGCCGAGTTCGACACCTTCCTCGACGCCGAGTTCGATGGCGGCAAGGCCTATAAGGCGAACAAGGCCGACTGGCTGGACGGCAAGTGGTCGGGCCTCAAGCTGCCCACCGGCGACGAGCGCTACGCCACCGGCGTGCCCAAGCAGAAGCTGCTCGACCTGGGCCGCAAGCTGACGACGGTCCCCGAACGGATTTCGGTCCACAAGACGGTCGACCGCGTCATCGCGGCCCGTCGCGAGGCGATCGAGACCGGGCAAGGCATCGACTGGGCGACCGGCGAAAGCCTGGCCTTCGCCACCCTGCTGGACCAGGGCTACCCCGTCCGCCTGTCCGGCCAGGACAGCGTGCGCGGCACCTTCAGCCAGCGGCACTCGGGCCTGATCGATCAGGCCACCGAAGAGGTCTACTTCCCGCTCCGCAACCTCGGGCCAAACCAGGCCCACTTCGAGGTGCTGGACTCGGCGCTGTCGGAAGAGGCGGTGCTGGGCTTCGAGTACGGCTTCTCCCTGACCGACCCGAACACCCTCACCCTCTGGGAAGCCCAGTTCGGCGACTTCGTGAACGGCGCCCAGGTGGTCATCGACCAGTTCATCAGCTCGGGCGAGCGGAAGTGGCTGCGGATGAGCGGCCTCGTGATGCTGCTGCCGCACGGCTACGAGGGCCAGGGGCCGGAACACTCCTCCGCCCGCCTGGAGCGCTTCCTGCAGCTCTGCGCCGAAGACAACATGCAGGTGATCAACGCGACGACGCCGGCGAACTACTTCCACGCCCTGCGCCGGCAGCTGCTCCGCGAATTCCGCAAGCCGCTGATCGTGATGACGCCCAAGAGCCTGCTGCGCCACAAGCGCGCCGTGTCCACCATCGAGGACTTCTCGGAGGGCACCGGCTTCCACCGGGTCATGGTCGACGGGGCCGAAGCCGGCTGCGACGTCGGCGGCGTGACGCTGAAGCCGGACGCCGAGATCAAGCGGGTCATCGTCTGCTCGGGCAAGGTCTATTTCGACCTGGTCGAACAGCGCGCCAAGAGCGGCCGCGACGACATCTACATCCTGCGCCTGGAACAGTTCTATCCGTGGCCGCTTAAGTCCCTCAGCAACGAGCTGAAGCGCTTCAAGAACGCCGAACTGGTCTGGTGTCAGGAAGAGCCCAAGAACATGGGCGGCTGGCAGTTCGTCGACCCCTGGCTGGAGCTGACCCTCGAACGGCTGAACATCAAGGCCAAGCGCGCCCGCTACGTGGGTCGTCCGGCCTCGGCGTCCACCGCCGCGGGCCTGATGAGCCGCCACCTGAAAGAACTGGAAGCCTTCCTCACGGAAGCTTTCGCCTAACCCCACCTTTGTTTGTGTTTTCAGAGACCTAAGGAGCCGATCCCCCAATGGCCGACATCATGACCCCCGCCCTCGGCGAGTCCGTCACCGAAGCCACGGTGGCGCGCTGGGCGAAGAAGGCCGGCGATGCGGTCCGCAAGGACGAGATCCTGGTCGAGCTGGAAACCGACAAGGTCAGCCTGGAAGTGGCCGCCCCGTCGGACGGCGTCCTGTCGGAGATCACCGCCGAAGAGGGTGCGACCGTCGAGCCGGGCGCGATCCTGGGCAAGATCAGCGACGGCGCCGCCGCGCCGGCCCCCAAGGCGGCTGCGCCCAAGGCCGAAGCCGCCCCCGCGCCCAAGGCCGAAGCCAAGCCTGAGCCGGCCCCCGCGCCCGCCAAGCCGGCCGCCGAGCCGATCTTGGCGCCCTCGGCCCAGCGCGTGGCCACCGAGAACAATCTGAACCCCGCCGCCATTGCCGGCACCGGCCGTGACGGCCGGGTGACCAAGGGCGACGCCCTGGCCGCCCTGGAAGCCCGCGCCAGCGCCCCTGCCGCGCCGGCGGCCCCCGCCGCGCCGCGGGCGATCCACGAGCGCGAAGAGCGGGTCAAGATGACTCGCCTGCGCCAGACCATCGCGCGCCGCCTGAAGGAAGCTCAGAACGCCGCGGCCATGCTGACCACCTTCAACGAGGTGGACATGTCGGCCGTCATGGCGCTGCGCAACGAGTACAAGGACATCTTCGAGAAGAAACACGGCGTGAAGCTGGGCTTCATGTCGCTGTTCGTGAAGGCCGTGATCCACGGCCTGAAGCAGGTGCCCGAGGTCAACGCCGAGATCGACGGCACAGACCTGATTTACAAGAACCACTACGACATCTCGGTCGCCGTCGGCACCGAGAAGGGTCTGGTGACCCCGGTCGTGCGTGACGCCGACGTCATGAGCCTCTCCGACATCGAGAAGGAGATCGGCGCCCTGGGCAAGAAGGCCCGCGACGGGAACCTGGCGCTGGAGGACCTGCAGGGCGGGACCTTCACCATCTCCAACGGCGGCATCTACGGCTCGCTGATGTCGACGCCGATCCTGAACGCGCCGCAGTCCGGCATCCTGGGCATGCACAAGATCCAGGAGCGTCCGATGGTGGTGAACGGCCAGATCGTGATCCGCCCGATGATGTACCTGGCCCTCAGCTACGATCACCGCATCGTCGACGGCAAGGGCGCCGTGACCTTCCTGGTCCACGTCAAGGAAGCCATCGAAGACCCGAAGCGTCTGTTGCTCGACGTCTAGGCCAAATCCGACAGTTAGGGGCGGCGATCCTGAGGCGGATTGTCGCACCCACCCCGGAACGGCCCGCGAAATCGAACAGCGCTTCCCGGAATTCACCCAAGTTTAGGTGTCGGCTGCAAAGCTCTCCTTGAAACGGAGTGGCTTTCGATGAACGCGCCGACCCCCAGCGAGGCCTTCACCCCCGGTGTGGGGATCACACTGGACGTGCTGTCTGCCGAGATCGAGCTGGCGGCGGCCCGGTGCATTCGCCTGGACAAGACCCTGGGCGAGTTCATGGATCGGCTCCCCACCGCCGAGCGGCAGACGCTCACCGAGAGCCTGCACGGCGTGGACCTATTGGCCCAGCACCTGACCGGCCTCGCCTGCTTCGCCCGCAACATGAGCTTCGCGACCCCGGAAGAGGCTGTCGCGCCGGTCGATGGCGCGCTGGCCAGCCTGACGCTTGGCGCCCTGGCCGACCGCATGGCCGAGGGCCTGGGCGCGCCGGTGGACGAAGCCGACGACGTCGACCCGGGTGAAGTGGACCTGTTCTGAGAGACCTGACCCCCATGCTGTTCCAAGCACCCCCGTCCTATCGGGTCCTCATCGTGGATAACGACCGCACCACCCTCGAGATGGCGCAGATCCGTCTCGAAGTGGCTGGCTACACGGTCTTCGCCGCCCGCAATGGCGTGGCGGCCCTGGATATCCTCGAGAAGGAGCAGATCGACGGCGTGGTCCTCGAGCGGCACCTCGCCGCCATGGCCAGCCTTCAAGTGCTCGAGGCCCTAGGCTCGCGCCTGCCCGTGCTGCTGGTCGGCCGGGGCCTGACCGAGGAGGATGTGGAGGCGGCCGCCGGCTACGGCGTCTGCGGTGGCCTCATGAAGCCGTTCAGCGGCGCCGACCTGCTAGAACGGGTGGACCGCCTGCTCGCCGGCGGCGCGCCGGAGCCCGCGGCTGTCGAAGAAGACGCCTGGGAAGACGCCTGACGGCCCGTATCGCCCGCACCCGGTTGACCTCGGGCGTTCCGGGCCTAGGTTGCCCGCCCATCTAAGACGCAGGCGAACCATGACGGACACACCCACTTACGACGTGATCATCATCGGCGGCGGCCCCGGGGGCTACAATGCGGCGATCCGGGCGGGTCAGCTGGGTTTGAAGGTCGTCTGCGTGGACAAGGGCGTCGACGGCGGTGAGACGCTGGGCGGCACCTGCCTGAACGTCGGCTGCATGCCGTCCAAGGCGCTGCTGCACGCCTCCGAACTGTTCGACGCGGCCAATACCGAGTTCGACACCCTGGGCATCGAGGTGACGCCCAAGCTGAACCTGCCGCAGATGATGAAGCAGAAGGCGGAATCGGTGGCCGCCCTGACCAAGGGCATCGAGTTCCTGTTCAAGAAGAACAAGGTGGATCGCCTGCGCGGAACCGGGCGGATCGCCGGCCCGGGCAAGGTCGAGGTGACGGGCGCGGACGGCGCGGTCACCACCGTCTCGGGCAAGGACATCGTCATCGCCACCGGCTCCTTGCCGTCGGGCCTGCCGGGGGTCGAGGTCGACCAGAAGCGGATCGTGGATTCCACCGGCGCCCTGGTGCTGCCGGAGGTGCCCGGCCACCTGGTGGTGATCGGCGCGGGCATCATCGGCCTGGAACTGGGCTCGGTCTGGCGCCGCCTGGGCGCCAAGGTCACCGTGGTCGAGTTCCTGGACCGTATCACCCCCGGCATGGACGCCGAGGTCGCCAAGGCGTTCCAGCGCGCCCTGACCAAGCAAGGCATGGACTTCAAGCTCGGCTCCAAGGTCACCGGCGCCAAGGCCGGCAAGACCGGCGTCACCCTGACCTACGAACCCGTCGCCGGCGGCGAGGCGCAGACCCTAGAGGCCGACTACGTTCTACTGGCCATCGGCCGGCGTCCGTTCACGGACGGCCTGGGGCTTGAGACGGTCGGCATCACCCCCGACAAGCGCGGCTTCATCGAGACCGACCACTGGAAGACCTCGGCGCCCGGCGTCTGGGCGATCGGCGACGTCACCCATGGCCCGATGCTGGCGCACAAGGCCGAGGACGAGGCGGTCGCCTGTATCGAAAGCATCGCCGGCAAGGCGGGCCACGTGAACTACGGCCTTATTCCCAGCGTCGTCTACACCGTTCCGGAAGTCGCCTGGGTCGGAAAGAACGAGGAGGAGCTGAAGGCCGAGGGGCGCGCCTACAAGGTCGGCAAGTTCCCCTTCACCGCCAACAGCCGCGCCAAGATCAACCATGAGACCGAGGGCTTCGTGAAGGTCCTGGCCGACGCGGCCACCGACGAAGTGCTGGGCGCCCACCTGATCGGCCCGCACGTCAGCGAGATGGTCGGCGAGTACGGGGTCGCCATGGAGTTCCGGGCCGCGTCCGAGGACGTGGCGCGCACCAGTCACCCCCACCCCACGCGCTCGGAAGCGCTGCGTCAGGCGGCCATGGGAGTCGAAGGGTGGACGATGCAGGCCTGACACCGGGCCTGACGCTGCGGCGGGCGCGCCCGGAGGAACTGGCGGTTTGCGCCGACCTCTACGTGCGCGTCCTGCGTGACACGTTCACCTGGCTCCCGCCGGAGCGGCACCGCGCCGAGGACTTCCTGGCCGCCGCCCGCGACGAGGATATCTTCGTCGCGGTGGAAGCCGGCGAGATCCTGGGGCTGGCGGCGCTCTATCGGCCGCAACAGTTCCTGCATTCCCTCTATGTGACCGAGCGGGGCCGGGGGATCGGCAAGGCCCTGCTGCATCATGTGCTGGCCGCGACTGGCGGGCGTCTCTCGCTGAAGTGCCAGGCCGCGAACCTGGGCGCCCAGGCCTTCTATGCCCGCGAGGGCTTTCAATGCGTCGAGGCCGGGGAAGATGGCGGGATCGCCTGGCTGCGGTTCCTGCGGGCATGAGCGCCAGCGCCGCGGCCGATTGTTAATTTGGCGACCCGCCGGATAGCTGTCAGCCTCGCCTCAGGATTGCAGATGTGAGGTCGCCATGATTGCGCTGTTCGCCGCCATGACCGTCGCCGCAGCCCCCGCGGCCGACGCCGCCCCTCGGGCGCTCGTCGCCCCACGTCCCCTGGCCGCCCCGTCGTCGGATGCATGCTCGGCGGGCCGCTACCAGATCGCCGACCGCGCGCAGCTCTACCGTGATGACGGGCGTGCGCGGGCCTCGCAGCTGGGCCAGCTGCCGAAGGCCAATCACGAAAAGGCGGTGGCGCGCACGATTGATGGCTGCGCTGCGCCCCTGGTGGTCGGCTACGACGTGGGGCGCTAGCACGCTCGCCACGCCCTCAGGCGTGCGGATGGGCCCGGCTGTAGGCGCCCAGCAGGGCCGCGGCGTCCACCGCCGTGTAGCGCTGCGTCGTCGACAGCGAGGCGTGGCCCAGCAGTTCCTGGATCGAGCGGAGATCCGCGCCCGCGCCCAACAGGTGCGTGGCGAACGAGTGGCGGAGCGCGTGGGGCGTGGCGCTGGCCGGCAGGCCCAGCCGACCGCGAAGTACCTGAACGGTGTGCTGCACGTGCCGGGGGCTTAGGGCTCCCCCGCGCTTGGCCACGAACAGCGGGCCCTCCGGCGGCAGGACGAACGGAACCTGCGCCAGATAGTGCGCGACCGCCGCCTGGACCACCGGCAGGACCGGGACCATCCGCGTCTTCGACCCTTTGCCGGTGATGCGGAGCGTGTCGGCCAGCGGGGCGTCGCCGCGGCGCAGGGACAGGCCCTCCGAGATCCGCAGGCCGCAGCCGTACAGCAGGGTCAGCACCGCCTGGTCCCGCGCCGCCTCCCAGTCCTCTCGGTCGGGATCCAACGCCGGCTCGTCCAGCAGACCCGCGGCCTGGTCCTCGGTGATCGGGCGCGGCACGCCGGGCGTCACCCGAGGTCCGCGGACCAGGCCGATCGCCGCGTTGGGCGCGTCCAGGCGACGATCCAGGAAGCGGTGGAAAGTGCGGATCGCCGACAGCGACTGGCTGAGCGACCGGGGCGACAGGGGATGGTCCCCGCTCCGCAGGTGGGCCAGCCAGGCGCGGACATCGCCGGCCGACACCTCGGTCAGCCCCTGCACCGTCAGGCGCTCGCCGCGATGCCGTTCCAGGAAGGCGATGTAGCGGTTGGCCGCGAAGCCATAAGCCTCCAGCGTCCGCGGCGAGGCGCGGCGCTCGTTCGCCAGGTGGTCGAGCCAGGCGGCGCGCGCCTGGAGGGCGGTCAGAGCAGGGGCCATCGCTCGGCCGTGCGCTCGACCACGCGCGCGAGGAAGGCGACCAGTTCGGCGCCCATGTCGGGGGTGAAGTTGTCGGGGCTCGACGAGGCGAACGCCAGCAGGCCCTGCCGCGACGGCTCCCAGATCGCCATGCGCACCATGGCCATCGACCGCACCTCGCCGGCTTCGGGTCCGAACAGGCCCAGCGCGGTCGGCGCGAAACCCATGCGGGCCATCCGGCGCGGCCCGTCCAGGATCAGGTCCACCTGTCCCGCCACCAGATGTTTCCAGCCGGCGGGCGGCAGGCCCTCGGTCTCCAGCGCCACGATCCCGGCGGTCAGGCCGAACCGCGCCTTGGCCAGGTCGTCGACGCGGCGGGCGAGGTCGGCCAGGTTCCGCGCGTCCAACAGGTCCACCACAGCGCCGTGCGTCTGGGCCTGGGCGGCGAAGTTGGCGCGGGCGGTCTCTTCCAGCAGGGCGCGCTGTTCGGCTTCGCGTTGGTGTGCGGCGTGCACGCGGGCCATGGGCGCGAACTCGACCACATTCCCCGCGGCGACCGTCAGGCCCAGCTCCGCCAGCAGCCCCTGGTCGGCTTTCAGGAAGTCGGGGTTGTCCGCCAGGAAGCGGCGCACGGCGGCGGGATCGGGGGCGGTCGTCGGCGGCGTCATCGCCAGCCCCGCGCGCGGCGCCGGCTTGGCCTTCGCCGGGACAGGCGCCGGCGCGTCGCCGAAAAAGAACTCACCCTGCGACCCATCCATGCGCCTCGACCCTTACAAGATGGACTGCCCGGTCTTGGCCCAGTCCGCCATGAACTGTTGGAGCCCGCGTTCGGTTAACGGATGCTTGAAAAGGGCTTGGAAGACGTCGGTCGGAATGGTCGCGCAGTCGGCCCCGGCCAGGGCGGCCTCGGTCACATGGGCGGCCGTGCGGATCGAGGCGGCCAGGATCTCGGTGTCGAAGCCATAGTTGTCGTAGATCGCCCGGATCTCGGTGATCAGGTCCATGCCGGCGGCGCCGTGGTCGTCCAGCCGTCCGATGAACGGGCTCACATAGGTCGCGCCCGACTTCGCGGCCAAAAGGGCCTGGGCGGCCGAGAAGCAGAGGGTGACGTTGGTCTGGATTCCCTCCGCCGAGAACTCGCGCGTGGCCATCAGCCCTTCACGCGTCAGCGGCACCTTGACCACCACGTTCGGCGCCACGCCGGCCAGCTTGCGGCCCTCGGCCAGCATGCCGTCCACGTCCATGGCCGCGACCTCGGCCGAAACGGGCCCGTCCACCAGGCCGCAGATCTCGGCGATCACGTCCAGCATGTTGCGGCCGGACTTGGCGATCAGCGAGGGGTTGGTCGTGACGCCGTCGACCAGGCCGGTGGTGGCCAGATCCTTCAGGACGGCGGTGTCGGTGGTGTCGAGGAAGAGCTGCATATTCTGACCCTGGCGCTTGGCGATCTTTGATCTTGTTCAGGGCGCTTGTAGCTGCGAAGCCCCCAAGCGCAAACCATGAGCCGCATCGCCTCCGTCCTCCTTCCCATGCCGTTGCCGGAGGCGTTCGACTACGCCGAGCCCGAAGGCATGGCGCTGGAGCCGGGGGACCAGGTGGCGGTTCCCCTGGGGCCGCGGCTGATCCGCGGGGTGGTGGTCGACCTGCGCGACGCCATGGGCGGCAATCGCCCCTTGAAGCCGGTGGCGGAACGCCTGGACGATCCGCGCCTGCCGCCGGGCACGGTGGCCTTCGTCCAGTGGGCGGCGCGCTATGCCGTCGATGCGCCCGGCCAGCCCCTGGCCATCGCGCTGCGCGGCGCCAGAGCCCCCAAGCCGCGTCCGGTCCGTGTCGTGGAGCTCACCGGCGGCGCGCCCGCGCGATCCACCCCCGCCCGGACGAAGGTGATGGCCGCCGCCGCGACGCCGATGCCGGCGGCGGATCTGGCGCGGGCGGCCGGCGTCTCCAGCGGCGTGGTCAAGGGCCTGATCGACGACGGCGTCCTGGCGACGCGGGAGATCGTGGCCGAGGCGCGGTTCGCCCCGCCCGACCTCAGCCTCACGGGCGCGACCCTGAACGAGAGCCAGGCCGCGGCGGCCGATGCGCTGAAGGCCGCCGCCGTCGCCGGCTTCGGCGTCACCCTGCTGGACGGCGTCACCGGCTCGGGCAAGACCGAGGTCTATCTGGAGGCCGCCGCCGCCGCGCTCGCCGCCGATCCCGACGCCCAGGTGCTGATCCTGCTGCCCGAGATCGCGCTCACCCAGGCGGTGATCGCCCGGGTCGCGGCGCGGTTCGGCGCCCAGCCCGGCGAATGGCACTCCGACGTCGCCCCGCCCGCGCGGCGCCGGGTCTGGGAGGCGGTGGCCGCCGGCGCCTGCCGGATCGTGGTCGGCGCCCGGTCCGCGCTGTTCCTGCCGTTCCGCCGCCTGAAGCTGATCGTCGTCGACGAGGAGCACGACGGCTCGTTCAAGCAGGAGGAAGGCTTCATCTACCACGCCCGCGACCTGGCCGTGGTGCGGGGCCGGATCGAGGACGCGGCTGTGGTGCTGGCCTCCGCCACCCCGTCGCTGGAGAGCCTTCGCAACGCCGAGACGGGACGCTACGCCTGGCTGCGGCTGTCGGCCCGGCACGGGACCGCCCAACTCCCGGACATCACGCTCATCGACCTGCGACAGACGCCGCCGGAGGCGGGCCGCTGGCTGTCGCCGCCCCTGGTGAGCGCCATGGCCGAAACCTGGGCGCGGGGGGAGCAGACCCTGCTGTTCCTGAACCGTCGGGGCTATGCGCCGCTTGTCCTCTGCAAGGCCTGCGGCGAGCGCCTGTGCGCGCCGGACACCGATAGCTGGCTGGTCGAGCACCGCTATACCGGCCGTCTGGTCTGCCACCTGACGGGCTTCTCCATGCCCAAGCCGGCCGCGTGTCCGCACTGCGGGGCCAAGGACAGCCTGGTGTCCATCGGGCCGGGGGTGGAGCGCGTGGAGGAAGAGGCGCGGGCCCTGTTCCCGGACGCCCGGATCGCCGTGTTCTCCTCCGACACCGTCTTCGACGCTCGTGAGGCGCGGCGGATGGTCGAGACCATGGCGGCCGGCGAGATCGACATCCTGGTCGCCACCCAGGCGGCGGCCAAGGGGCACAACTTCCCGAACCTGACCCTGGTGGGGGTGGTGGACGCCGATCTCGGCCTGCGCGGCGGCGACCTGCGCGCGGCCGAGCGGACCTATCAGCTGCTGGCCCAGGCCACCGGCCGGGCGGGCCGCCGCGACCGCCCGGGCCGGGCGCTGCTGCAGACTTACGCGCCCGAGCATGCGGTGATGCAGGCCCTACAGGCCCAGGACCGCGACGCTTTCGTCGCCGCCGAAATGGCCGAACGTGAGCTGGCGGGCCTGCCGCCCTTCGGCCGGCTGGCGGCGGTGATCGCCTCCGGGCCGGACATCGTCCAGCTCGACGCCTTTGTTCAGGGGATGGCGCAGGCGGCGCCCAATACGCCAGGGGTGGAGGTCTATGGGCCGGCGGATGCGCCGCTGGGCCTCATCCGCGGACGCCGCCGCAAGCGCTTCCTGGTCCGCGCCGACCGGGGGGTGGATCTGTCGGCCTACATGGCCGCCTGGCGGGCGCGGGTCAGGCCCCCCGGCCAGATCCGCGTCGCCATCGACATCGACCCCTATAGCTTCCTGTAATTCCGCCCCATCGGGGGAGGGGCGCCGCGAAGCTGAGGAGGGGGTCGTCCCGGGCTCTCGAGCCGACCCCCTCAGTGCGCCTGCGTCAGTGCAGGGTCTTGTCCTCGACCGCCGGCTTCTTCCGCCGCACCAGCATGTTCAGGACCTCGACCCCGGCCGAGAAGGCCATGGCGGCGTAGATATAGCCCTTCGGCACGTGGACCCCGAAACCATCGGCGATCAGCACGGCGCCGATCATCAGCAGGAAACCGAGGGCCAGCATGACGACGGTCGGGTTCTTGTCGATGAAGTCGGCCAGCGGGTCGGCGGCGATCAGCATGACCCCCACGGCGATGATCACTGCGGTCACCATGATCGGCAGGTGATCGGTCATTCCCACCGCGGTCAGGATCGAGTCGATCGAGAACACCAGGTCGATCATGATGATCTGGAAGATCGCAGCGCCGGCGTTGGTGATCACCTGTGACTTCGGATCGGCGGCCTTGTGGTTGGGGACCGGATCGACCTTTTCGTGGATCTCGACGGTCGCCTTCCAGACCAGGAACAGGCCGCCGGCGATCAGGATGAGGTCGCGCCAGGAGAAGTTCAGCTCGAAGCTCGGCTCGCCATGGGCGCCGACCGGCCCGCTCCAGGGCAGCGAGAACACCGGCTGGGTCAGGCCCACGATGAAGGCCAGGGTCGAGAGCAGCGCCAGGCGCATGATCAGGGCCAGGGCGATACCGATCCGGCGGGTCCGCGCGCGCTGATGCTCCGGCAGCTTGTTGGAGAGGATCGAGATGAAGATCAGATTGTCGATCCCCAGCACCACCTCCATCACCACGAGTGTGATCAGCGCCGCCCAGGCGGCTGGGTCAGCGACAAGCGCGGCGATATCCATCAGTCCCTCCAGCGGAATTCGTACGTGTATGTAAATGGGCGATACGCGTATGACTAGAGCGCGTGACGACTTTCTCCAGCGCTGCTTTTTTGAGCATGGGTGCTCCCGCTCACGGCCTCGTGAATGGTCATTTTCTCCTCTTAGGCGAGTCTTGGCGAACGCCTAGGCGGGACCTCCCAGCTCTTGTTTCGGCTTGTTACCGTCGCGTGAGCTGAAGACTAGAAAAAATTACAAGCGGTTAAGGGTGCGTCTGAATTCAAGTTAACTTCAGCTCAAATACGCCATGTTCCGCCGGCGGGCTGCAATAGTTTTCTTGAGACGTGGATTTTGATTGCGTCATTGCTGAGGATGACTGTCCGGGCCATACGCCCGTTTGACGGCATGCCTGAGCGGAGCTGTGAGTAAACCGTGCGCGACATCCCGCCGCGGCGCGTAAACCCTCTTTTCACTCAAGGCAGATACGGTTACCCCTTCGCTCGTAGTGTCGGGGAGTTCACCGAAGATGCTGAAACGGACGCGGGCCCTCCTGGGTTCCCTGGCCGCCGCGGCCTTCGTCGCGTTCACGCCCGCAGGGGCGGTGGCCGATACCTATTGGCAGTGTGTGCCGTTCGCGCGGCTGATTTCGGGCGTGCAGATCTTCGGCGACGCCTGGACCTGGTGGCGTCAGGCCTCCGGTAAATACGAGACGGGTTTCCAGCCCCGCGCCGGCGCGGTGCTGTGCTTCAAGCCCACGGCGCGGATGCGCCTGGGTCACGTCGCCGTCGTCAGCCAGGTGCTGACCGACCGCGTTGTCCAGATCACCCATGCCAACTGGAGCCCGATCGAGGGCTCGCGGGGCAAGGTCGAGAAGGACGTCACCGTCATCGACGTCTCGCCCTCGGGCGACTGGAGTCAGGTCAAGGTCTGGTACGACCCGAACCGCGACCTGGGCAGCTCCACCTACTCCACCCACGGCTTCATCTACCCCGACGCCACGGCGCGGGTGATGGCGGCCTCGGGCATGTCCAAGGTTCAGAACGGCGCCATCGCCGTGGCCCAGTCGGCCGCGTCACAGATGGCCGGCGCCGTCCGACCCGGGCAGGGCGCGCTGAGCGTGCTGAGCCAGGCGGCGGATTCCACCGACCGGATCGCGGCCCTGATCGCCGCGGCCACCGGCGGCGGCGACTCAAGCAGCGCCCGCTAGACCCAATCGGTTGACGCCGTTCGCGACGCACGCCCACAAGGTGCGGGCGGAGGCCCGGCCATGCTCAACGTTCTTCGGCGCGGCCATCGCGCCGCACAGCTGGAACAGGTGGTCCCTGGCTGGCGCCCCGATCCCGAGGTCATCTGGATCGACCTGCTGACGCCGACCCGCGAGGAAGAGCTCGCCGTCGAGGCGGCCCTCGACCTGCAGCTGCCAACCGCTGAGGAGATGGAGGCCCTGGAGCCGTCCAGCCGGCTCTACCAGGAAGACGGCGCGACCTTCATGACCACCAGCCTCGTGGCCCACAGCCACCTCGAAGCGCACCATGCCACGCCGGTGACCTTCGTGCTGGCCAAGGGTCTGCTGGTCACCCTGCGCTACGAGCCGCTGCGCGCCTTCACCGTATTCGCCGAGCGGGCGCCGGACAGTCACCTGGACAGCGGAAGCGCCGCCCTGTTGGGCCTGATGGATGCGGTGACCGAGCGGCTGGGCCGGACCCTCGACGACATGGGCGACAAGGTGAAGGACGCCTCGACGGCGATCTTCAACCGGCCCAAGGCCGGCAACTTCCGACCGCTGCTGACCGAGCTCGCCCACGCTCAGTCGGTGACCTCGCTGACCCGCAACAGCCTGGTCAGCCTGGCCCGCACCTTGAGCTACGCCGGCCTGGCGACCGAGCTGGCGGCCAATCCGGATTGCCGGGCGCATCTGCGGGCGCTGCAGCGCGACTGCCAGTCCCTCACCGAGCATGCCGGCTACCAGTCGTCCCACGTGGCCTTCCTGCTGGATGCGGCCTTGGGCCTGATCAACATCGAGCAGAACGGCATCATCAAGTTCTTCTCGGTGGTGGCCGTGGTCTTCATGCCGCCCACCCTGATCGCCTCGATCTATGGGATGAACTTCGACGTGCTTCCGGAGCTTCATTGGAAGGCCGGCTATCCGATGGCGCTGGTCGCCATGCTGATCGCCGCCATCCTGCCGGTCCTCTGGTTCAAGCGTCGCGGGTGGCTCTGAGGGCCTGCAACGGAAACGAAATCTGAAAGTCGTTTAAGGCTGTCGGGCAACCCATCCTTAAACGCGTTTGCGGCATGGTGAACGGACAGGCCTCATGTCCAGTTTACCGCAACAGCACCATACGGCGCTCGACGCCCAGTCTCTTCGCGAGGCGCTGGACGCCCACCAGCGCTATCTGTCGGGCCGTGCGGGCGGCCGCCGGCTGAACCTCACGTACGCCGATCTCGCCAATTGCAGCCTGGAAGGCATCGATCTGCGCGATGCCGATCTGACGGGAGCCAAGCTCTCCGGCGCCACCCTGGCCCGAGCCAATCTTTCGCGCGCGGTCCTGTTCGGCGCCGACCTGCGCGAAGCCGACATGCGGCACATCAATTTGAAGCGCGCCGACCTGCGCGGCGCCTGCATGCGCGGCGCGAACCTGGCTGGCGCCGAGCTGGCGGGCTGCGACCTGCGCGAAGGCCGCATCGCCTTGCAGGACAAGCTCGACGGCTTCCGCATCCTGCGACACGAGCACCGGCCCGGCGAACTGAACTACGCCGTACTGGCGGGGGCGAACCTTGCCGGGGCGCAGATGAGCGGCGCGGTGGCCATGACCAGCGACTTCACCGACGCCAATCTGTCCGGCGCCATCCTGACCGGGGCCAAGCTGATGCGGGCCGTGCTGGATGGGGCGGACCTGTCGGGCGCCGACCTGGGCGGGGCCGACCTGACGGGGGCCTCGATGAAGCGCGCCGTCTTGACCAACGTGAATTTCAACCAGACGCGCCTGGATGACGCCGACCTCTCCGACGTGCTGCGCGCGCCGCCGCCGATCTTCTACATCGACGACAAGTCGCTGAGCGAGGTCATGGCCGAACACGAGCAGTTCTGCGACAGCGGCGGCCATCGCGGCAAGGTGCTGAAGATGTCGGAGGTCGACTTCCGGCCCCTGAAGGCGCTCAAGAAGCGGCGGCTCTCGGGCCTGTCCGCTCCGCGCTCGATTTTCTTCGGCATGGATCTCGAGGGTTGTCAGCTTCAGGGCGCGGACCTGTCCGGCTGCGATTTCCGGGGCGCCAATCTGCGTGAAGCGGACCTGCGCGGCGCCCGCTTCACCAACGCCCAGCTCGCCCGCTGCGACCTGCGCGGGGCCAAGATGGGTCCGCTGGCGATCGGCGACAATCGCTTCGTGCGCACCGATTTCAGCCGCGCGTCCCTGCGCGGCGCCGACCTGCGCGGCGCCCACGCGCCACGGGCGCGCTTTCTCGAAGCCGAGATGGAAGGCGCCCGCATCGTCGGCTGCGACCTGACCGGCGCGGAGATGGAAATCTAAGAGCCGCTGCGCCGTCCCTGCCGACAGGAACGGCGCGTTGGCGCGTCACATGCCCTTGCGCAGCGGCGCCAGGTTCTGGAACTCGGCCTCGCGCTTCTGGGCCTTGGCCTGGAACGCCTCGGCCATGTGCGGGCCCGAGAACATCGCCGTCTGCCACACGGCGATATAGTCCAGGCCGTCCTTGATGGTGTGGTCGCGGGCGTAGTTGATCATCACCTTCGAGCCCGTCACCGCCAGCGGCGCCTTGCCGGCGATCTCACGCGCGGTGGCGAGGGCGTGATCGACCACCGCCTCGTGGCTGTCGAACACCTCGTTGACCAGCCCGATCTCGCGGGCGCGCTGGGCGGTCAGGCGGCGGCCGGTGTAGGCCAGTTCGCGCACCCAGCCCTCGGGGATCAGCTTGCACAGGCGCGGGAAGGTGCCGACATCGGCCGTCATGCCGATGTTGATCTCCTGGATGACGAAGAAGGCGTCCTGGGTGCAGTAGCGGATGTCGCAGGCGCTGGTCATGTCCACCGCCCCGCCGACGCAGCCGCCCTGGATCGCGGCGATCACCGGCATCCGTGCCTCGTCGAGGCAGGAGAAGGCGTCCTGCAGGCCCTTCACGTGATGGCGCATGGCTTCGGCGTTGATGTGCCGGTCCTGCGGCGCGGGATCCGCCGTCGAGCCGCCGCCCTGGAACACGGCCAGGTCCATGCCGGCGCAGAAATGCTTGCCCGTGGACGAGATGACGATGCAGCGCGCGCGGGCGTTGTCGTCGATGTCGCGGACGATGGCCGGCAGCTCGTTCCAGAAATCCCGGACCATGCTGTTCATGGCCTCTGGGCGCTTCAGCTGGATATGGGCCACGTGGTCCTGGATCGTGACGTTGAAACAGGTCCAGTCGGTGGTGGTGATGTCGATGGTGGCCGGCGCGTTCATGGCGTCCTCCCTGGTTTCCGCGACTATCGCCGCTGGACGCCGGGGAAGGCTAGTGCGCTCTCATTCGGCGGCGTCGGACTCGGCGCGGGTATGGGCGTCGATCAACGCCTCGGCGGCGCCGCGCATTGCGCCGGCCGGCCCGTCTTTGCCGAACATCTGGCGCGTGATCTGCGCCCCTTCGATCAGCAGCAGCAGGCTGTCGGCCAGCTTCTTAGGCTTTCGCGCGTCCATCGCCTTGGTGATGTCGCGCAGGCGGTCGCGCAGCCGCTGCTTGTGCGCGACCGCGACCTGGCGGCCCAGGTGATCGTCGGCGGGATACTCCACCGTGGCATTGGTCAGCGCGCAGCCCCGGCCACCGGTCCGCGATGGCGTCTCCACCACCGACTCCACAAGCGCCAGCAGCTGCGCCCGCGGGTCGCCCGGATGGGCCGCGACCACCGCGTCCGCCGCCGTCCAGAACGCGTCGCTTTCCGCCTTCAGATAGGCTGCGATCAGGTGATCCTTCGAGGGGAAGGCGCGGTAGAGGGTCGGCTTGGTCGCCCCGGCGCGGGTGACGATCTCGTCCACCCCCACCGCCCGGAATCCCTGGCGGTAGAACAGCTCGGCCGCGGTCGCGAGGATCCGCTCGGCGGCCCGGGGCGGCTTCGGTTGGCTGGTCTCGTCCTGGGGCATGGCGGACTCCGTCGAGGGCAAGAACGTACCGGTCAGTTTATAAACCCTACCATGGACCAAGCGCCGATGCTATCGGCCATGGGTTTCCTCTCCCGGCGTGAGCGCGCTAGGACATCGGGCATGAACGCGATGGCTGAGATGGAACCCCGGGCGCGGGACGTGGCCCTGCCCACGCGCGGCGGGTCGATGGCGGTGCTGGATTTCGGTCCCCCCGACCGCCCGGTGGATGTGGTCTTCTCCCATGCCAACGGCTTCAACGCGCGCACCTACCGGACAATCCTGGCGCCGCTAGCGAGCGGCCTGCGCATCCTGGCCCTCGACATGCGCGGCCACGGCGCCACGCGCCTGCCGGCCGACGTCGACACGCGTGAGGACTGGCGCGGCTTCCGGGACGACCTCCTGGCCCTGCTGGCGGCGGAAACACAGGGGCCGGTGGTGCTGGCCGGGCATTCCATGGGCGGCGCCGCCAGCCTGCTGGCCGCCGCCGCCGCGCCCGAGCGGGTCAAGGCCCTGATTCTGTTCGACCCGGTGCTGGTCACCGCGACGCCCGTGGCCGCGGCTGCCGACAACCCCCTGGCCGACGGCGCCCAGCGCCGCCGCGCCACCTTCCCCAGCAAGGCCGCCGCGCTCGAGGCCTACACCGGCCGGGGCGCCTTCCGGTCGTGGAGTCCCGCGCAGCTGGCCGACTATGTCGAAGCGGGCTTCCGCGAGACCGACGACGGCGAGGTCACCCTGACCTGCGCGCCGGCCTGGGAGGCGTCCAACTTCCGCACCCATACCTACGATCCCTGGGCCGCCTTCCAGGCCACCCGTTGCCCGGTCCGCATCCTGCGCGCCGAGATCGGCTCGACGGCGCGGCTGGACGATCACAAGGCGGAGCTGGAGGCCACGGGCCGCATCCGCATCGAGGTGGTCCCCGGCGCCAGCCACTTCCTGCCCATGGAGCGCCCCGACCTGGTCCAGGCCGCGCTGCGGGAAGCGGTCGGCTAGAGCCCCAGGTCCGGAATTGCGTCGGCCTCGGCGCGGGCGAACTCCGCGTCCGACAGGGTGATCACCTTGCGGGTGTCCAGGTCGAACGACACGGCCACGCCCTCGGCGCTGGCCCATGGCCGGCCGCTGACCGGATCCAGCAGCCAGTGAACCAGCCGCCGGAACCGCTTGTCCCCCGGCCCGGACCCGGACCGCAGGGCCACCCGGTCGCCCGCCCGCGGCCAGGCATGATGCATCAGCCGGTACTCCAGCGCCGCCCCGCCCACCCGCCGGTCGGTGTCGATCGCCCCCGGCCGCTGACCGGCGAAGAAGTGCGGAATGCCGTCCGACAGCCGGTGCATGAACATCTCGGTCCGCATCCGCCCAAAGGCGTCGCAGTCCCGCGCATCCACCACGCCCAGGCCGGTGCGGATCAGGTTCAGCGCGTCGGCGCGCGCCAGGCTGGCCTGGGTGTCGAGCGGGCCAAGATCGACCGACCGCGGCGCGGCGGCGGCCGGGACCTCGACCGCCAGGGCCTCGGCGCGGGCGCGGATCCGGTCCGGCCAGGGAAAGGCGATCCCGTCGCGCGCCGTCGCGTGCGCGACCAGCATCTGGAAACTGGCCGCCAGGTCGCCGTTCTGGTGCCGCATCAACAGCATCAGCCGCGCATCGCTCTCGCCCATCGCGATCACCCCGCCGGTGACCGTCAGCGGCGCGCCCGGCCGGGCCTCCTTGATGAACCGGATGTGCTGCTCGCGAACCATCAGCGTCGCCTCGGCCGCCCCGGCGAACACGCCCGGCATGCCCAGCTCGGCCGCCAGACCCGCCAGCGCCTCCATCGACTTGGCCACATAGAAGCCGACGTTGAGATGGCCCATCTGGTCGCATTCCCAGCTGGCGACGCCGCCCCGCCAGACTTCCACTTCGGCCACGCTCGCAACTCCATCGTTTCGCGGCGCGACACTAGGGGCGCGCGGCCCCGACCACCAGCGCTCACGCAATCGGGTCGCCGCACTGGCGGGCGACGGCGAGCGGCGCCACACTGCGGCCCGGAGATCGAGATGCCCAACCCGCGCGCCAAGGTGATGATCCGCCGCCATTCGGCCGTCACCCGGATCACCCACTGGCTGAACGTTCTGGTGATCAGCGCCCTGTTGCTCAGCGGCCTGCAGATCTTCAACGCCCACCCGGCCCTCTACTGGGGCGCCAAGTCCACCTTCGCCGACCCCTGGCTGTCGATGAAGAAGGTCGAGATCGGGGGCGAGCCGCGCGGCGTGACCACCATCGGCGGCCATAGCTTCGACACCACCGGCCTTTTCGGCTGGTCCGGTCCGCCGGGCGCGCGCGAACAGCGCGGCTTCCCCGCCTGGGCCACGGTCCCCAGCTGGCGCGACCTCAGCGCCGGGCGCGACTGGCACTTCTTCTTCGCCTGGCTCTTCGTCGTGAACGGCCTGGTCTACTGGCTCTGGGGCCTGATCGGCGGTCACGTCCGGCGCGACCTGCTGCCGGCCCGCGACCAGCTGGCCCCCCGCCACATCCTGCACGAGATCGCCACCCACGCCCGGCTGCAGTTCCCCAAGGGCGACGACGCCCGCCGCTACAATGTGATCCAGAAGCTGACCTACCTCGGCGTGGTCGCGGTCCTGCTGCCGCTGATGGTCCTGACCGGGCTCTGCATGTCGCCCGGCTTCAACGCCACGGTCCCGGGCCTCATCGACCTGTTCGGCGGGCGGCAGTCGGCGCGGACGATCCACTTCCTGTCGGCCAGCGGCATCGTCCTGTTCATCGTCGTCCACCTGATCCTGGTGCTGGTCTCGGGCGTCTGGAACAACCTGCGCTCGATGATCACCGGCCGCTACGCCATCGACGTGGAAGGAGACCGCCCATGACCGTCGATCGCCGCCGCTGGCTGGCCGGCGCCACAGCCACATTGGGCTCCCTCTGGCTCGCCGGCTGCGACCGACTGGCGACCAACCCCACCTTCACCGGCGTGCTCAAGGTCGCCGAGCAGTGGACCCGCCACGCCCAGCGCGCGGTGACCGACCGCACCGCCCTGGCCCGCGAGTTCACCCCCGCCGACCTCTCCCGCGACTTCAAGGCCAACGGCACCATGCGCCCGGGCGATCCGGCCTACCTGGCGCTGCTGGCCGAGAACTTCGAAAGCTACCGCCTGGTGATCGACGGCCTGGTGGAGCAGCCCCTGTCGCTCAGCCTGGCCGAGCTGCGCGCCGCGCCGGCCCGCACCCAGATCACCCGGCACGACTGCGTCGAGGGCTGGTCCTCCATCGGCAAGTGGACCGGCGCGCGCCTGTCGGCCCTCCTGGACCGCGCCAGGCTGAAGCCCGAGGCCCGCTACATCGTCTTCCACTGCGCCGACACCCTCGACCCCACCGCCACCGATGGCGCGGGCGTCTATTACGAGAGCATCGACCTCATCGACGCCTTCCACCCCCAGACGATCCTCGCCTACCAGATGAACGACGCCACCCTGCCGGTCCGCCACGGCGCCCCGCTGCGCCTGCGGGTCGAACGCCAGCTCGGCTACAAGCACGCCAAGTACGTCATGCGCGTCGAAGCCGTCGCCAGCCTCGACGGCCTGGGCCGCGGCAAGGGCGGCTTCTGGCCCGACCGCGGCTACCACTGGTACGCCGGGATCTGAGCGGCGGCGGCATGTGAGCCGCCTCGCCAGCCGGATCCTCGCGGATCAATCTAGGGCTTGGCCTCCCCCAATTCTTCGCAGCTGGCCAGGCATTCCTTGAGCGCATCGTTGGTCGGGCACGCGTCCGGCAGGCAGAGTTCCGGCGGGCGGTGGAACCGCCGCTCGCAGCGGCGCTGGCAGGCGGTCACCTTGTCGGCGGCGCTGCCCACCAACTGGTCGAACGCCAGCGGCGTCATCCGCGCCTGCGCGCACGAGCTGCTGGTCTGGCGGTAGAACTTGGTCTTTCGGCCGAAGCTTATGACCCCGCCGCCGCAGGTCCGTTCGACCTCGCCGACCACGACCTTCCGGGTGCTGTCGGCGAAATAGGTGGTGGTCACGTCGTTGGCCGGAAGCGCGGCGGCGGCGACCGGCGTCAGCAGGATCGCCAATGCAGCGGCGGCCAGGATGGGGCGCAACATCATGCGTCTCCCTGCAGCGGGCGCCGCCGGCGAGAGCGCAAAGCCGCGCCGGACAGCCCGAAGCCCATGATCATCATCGCCCACGTCGCCGGCTCGGGCACGGCGCCGAGCGGCGGCGGCGGTTCCGGCAGGTCATAGGTCACCGACAGGACGGGCAGCGGATAGAGGTCGGGCGCGCTCACATTGCCGAGCACGTTAACGGTGAAGCAGTCCAGGGGGCTACACGAGCGGCTGATTTCCCGGAGCGAGAAGCCGATGTAGCGCCCCGCGAGGGCCTGAAAATAGTTCGGGACGTTGGTGGTGGTCAGATCCGTGGTGGTGACGCCGCCTGCGGCCTGCACATAGTTGTCGGTCAGCAGGTTGCCGAGGAACAGGCGGTCAGGGTCGCCGATCGACGTGCTCGCGATATAGGTGGTCAGCGCGATGCGGCCGGCCGACGAACCGAGGCCTTCGATCTTGAGGTCGAGACCGGTGATGATCGCGTTGCTCGGCAGCGTCGGAACAAAAAACTCCATAGTCGCGGCGTAATCCCCATCGGTCGGCAGGTTGACCGAGGGCTTCAGGCGACCGACTGCCGCGCGGCGAGGATCGGGCGTATAGAGTTTGAAGTTGGATCCGAAGTTGTGATCGAAGTACCCCCAGGTCTCCCCGGTGATGTCGATCGTCGTGCTCGCGGCGGCGGGCGCGGCCGCGGCTGCGCAGACGGCCAGGGCCGCCACGATCAGCAGCGGCCCCTGGTCAAGCCCACGTCTCACGCCCAGGCCGGCGACGGTTTTGAACGACTGCACGCTATTCTCCCTTGAAGACTGAGCTTTGAAAGACGGTGGGCCTTGCTGGCTGATCAGGCCTGGAGTTCCACCGGCTGCCGACGGCGGGACCGCAACGCCGCACCGGACAGGCCGAAGCCCATGATCATCAGCGCCCAGGTCGCGGGTTCGGGGACGCCGCCGATGGTCGTCGGCAGCTCGCCGGTCGGTACGCCCACGATGGAAAAGCTGGCGTAGGCGGGATCGTCGATCCGGAAGACGGGGTCGGTTTCCGCGGAGACCGAGCCGAACACCGTCAACGGCCCGCCGGGCCCGTCCGAGATGTATTCCAGCAATACGCTCGAGGTCATCGACACCCGGATGTCCGAGTTCGAATAGACCCATACTGTCTGATCAAACGAGCTGCCGCCGCCGCCGCAGTTTTGGCAGTAGTTGGTGAACTCGCTCGCCGCGCCGAAATAGTTCGCTTCGAACGAAGTCGATGCGCCGCTGACCGGGAACGGCGTGCCCCGGGTCAGGCCGACCTGCAGCTGGGCCGCGCCATTGACCCGGAACCGGTCGGACGGCGCCGGGCCGGGGACGCCATTGCTCAGCGTCGCGGCATTGCCGTTCGCGTCGGTCAGGCGGATGGGGCTGACCGAGACACTCCCGATCATGCGCAGCGGCACCAGCGTGTCCGGGGCGCCTTGGACCTGGAAGGTGTAGGTCATGAAGCTAACCGCGCCCTCGCTATAAACCCCGCCGGGCAGCAGGGTCGGCGCGCCCGGGGTGAACCCCGCCGAGGCCAGGGTGAAACCCCCGCGATAGCCGCTGGCGAAGGCATAGGCCCCGCCGAGGTTGTAGCCGTCGGGCGAGGGCGTGAACGTGACGCCGCTCGTGCAACCGCCCAGCACTTCCGGCCGGCAGCTGTTCAGGTAGATCTGGTATTCTTCGTTGGTCGCGCTGGCCGGCGTCGCCACGGCCAAGGCCGTCAGCCCCACGGCCAGCAGCCCTCCGGCGTTCACGGCGATCGATCTGGTGATGGGGCGGATCAAGGGGGTTCTCCAGGATGTTGGTCCCAGAGAGACGGCCGCCATGCCGGATTTATTCCCGGCCGACGCCGAAATTTTCGCGCGGCCCCACCGGCCGCCCCGCGGTCAGCCCTTGGTGCGCTGGATGAACAGCGCCCGGAACTGCCCCAGTTCCTTGCTGTTCAGATCGGACACCGCCGTGAAGTCCAGATCGCCGCTGCGCCAGCGGACGATGTTGTAGCCGTCCTTCTTGGCGTCTTCCGACGCCGGTTTCGCCCGCGGATCGGCCTTGCTGACGAACACGTTGATGACGTGCAGCCGCCGTTGATAGACCAGGGCGGCGACCTTGCGATCTTCCACGAAATCCAGCCGCCCGCCCGCCAGCGGGAAGCCCTCGGCCGACAGGTCCGGCGCGGGCGGCGCGAAGTCGATCCGGCCGGCGAACCACGGCCGCACCGTATGCCGGTCGGACGCCGCCACATCCAGCTCATGGCCGGGCAGCAGCGCGCGGAGGTGACTGCTGACGATGGCGTCGTCGGCGGTGGCCGGCGCCTCCCGCGGGGCCCACACCATGATCGCCAGGCCCGCCGCCAGCCCGGCGACGGCGCCGGTCCACCAGCGCGCATCCAGCACATGCCGCGCCAGCGCGTTCGCCCGCCGCGGCGGGGCGACCGGCGCCTGCGCGGCGGCGTCCTGGCCGAGCATCGCCTCGATCCGCTGCGCCAGCGCGGGCGGCGCCACATAACGCGCCTCGACCTCGGCCAGGGCGCCTCGCAGCGCCAGGATGTGCTCATGCTCGGCGCGGCATCCCGCGCAGTCGGCGATGTGCGCTTCGATCGCCACCGCGTTCCCGGCGTCGAGCTCGCCGTCGGCCAGGGCGTGAACCAGCAGCAGCTTGTCGGGACAGCCGCTCATGCCTCGCCCCCCGCGATCTGTTCCCCGACCTTGAGCCTGTCGCCCAGCATCTTCCGCGCCCGCGCCAGCCGCGACATCACCGTCCCGATCGGCGCCTGCACAATGCCCGCGATCTCCTTGTAGGAAAGTTCCTCCAACTCCCGCAGCACCAGCACTTCCCGGAACGGCTCCGACAGGCGCGCGATCTCCCGCTGAACCAGGGCCGCATCATGACGGCGGATCAGGATGTCCTCGGGCGTGTCCTCGGTCGGGCCATGCACGTCCTCGATGGCCAGGTCCGGGCGCTGATGGACCACGGTGGCCAGGTAGCAGTGGCGCACGATGGTCAGCAGCCACGCCTTGGCGGAATCGCCCCGCCAGCCGTCGAAGCCGCGCAGCGCGTTCAGATAGGCGTCCTGGACGATGTCCTCCGCGACGGCGGGATCGCGCGCCAAAAACCGGGCGAACGAATAGGCGGCGTTCATGTGCGGCAGCATGGCCGCCTGAAAACGCGTCGCCCGATCCGACAACCCGGCTCCCTCACGCTACGCAGAAATGGTCGCCGACGACCCCGGCGCGAGACCAGACAGTCTCGTATCATGCCCACCGACGCCAGCCTGAATCTGGTCACGACGGGTCCGCGCGCCGACACGCCCGAAAAATCCGCACGCCCTCTTGAAAACCGTCGCGGCGATCCAAACTCAAGGTTCTGGCCCGGGCCCCTCTGGCGGTCCCCCTGACCGTGATGTCGGGCCGCTCTGCGGAGCCGGGCCCACGAATCCGTCTCCGTGTCGAAAAGAAACGGAGGAAAGACATGATCAATCACGCACGAATCTGGAGTTGGACCGGCGCCGCCCTGCTGGCCCTCAGCCTCGTCTCGCTCTGGGTCTGGCCCAAGTTCGTGGGCGTCGACATCCACCCGATCTTCGGCTGGGCCGAGGCGCAGACCGGCATCGCCTGGCTCGAGCCCAACGGCCGCTACGTCGTCGGCGCCATCGCCGGCCTGCTGGCCATCGTGCTCATCGTGCCCAGGACCCGCTTCTGGGGCGCCGTCGGCGCGCTCACGCTCTCGACCGTGTTCATCGCCGCCCACATGACCCCGTGGCTGGGCTGGAACATCCCCAACTACGGCCCGCTTATGGAGGCCCTCGCCGCCGGCCGCACCGCCGCCGAGATCGAGGCCCTCGGCCTGAAAGGCGACCGCGGCGCCCACATGAGCCTAGCCCTCATCAACGCCGGCCTCGCCATGGTCGTCCTCGCCGCCGACCGCATCCGCGACGCCAAGGTCAACCGCCGCAACTACCGGCCGTTCCAACTGCCGGCGTAGGGAGCGGGGTATCGCGCCCGCGCCCCTAACCGGGCACCCGACCGGAAAAGCCGCCCCGGCCCCCGCCGGGGCGGCGATTTCGTCTGAGGCGTGGTTGGCGAAGGTGGCGCGCGAGGCACGGGGTAGTTTTTGACTAGTTGCTGAAACGTTGGGACAGACCGCTAGCGCGCTCGAACTACATCGGGTGCTGCGGCCGATTACCGCGAACGCCGGAGACTCTGCCGTGTGGATAGTCTCGCTGCAATTCTTGCGCGCGACCATGTTGTGAGGCAGACCAAGTGGTAGCGAAGGGTCGATGGATAGCCACCGGGGGGCGGCTGCGCGCTTTGCGATAGGGGGCAAGCGCCTGTCTAGCACGTCACACGTGGACTGGTTGAGTCACGCCGGGCAGTTCAAGACGGCGGGTGGGGCCACCGTGGATGTATGGGACTTTGAACACTTGCCCGACGACGCCACCCTGTCCGCGTGGGCGGCCCATTTCCGAAACCACTACTGCCTGGATGCGGACCTGCCGGCCCTGGTCGCAGGTACGGGGAGAACGCACGCGGAATTCCTGACCGATGTGAAGTTTCCAAGCAAGACGGCGACGCCAGGCCCATCTGTAAGGTCTGGCGATTTCGCGGAAATTCTCGTCGCGGACTTCGTAGAGTTTGTCATGGGTTACTGGTGCCCCCGACTGCGATACCTTGACCGCTGGAACCCCAATGACTCGACGAAGGGCACGGACGTCATCGCCTTCTGGTTTGAGGAAGGGGCTGGGCCAACGCCGGAGGACAGACTCTATCTGGTCGAGAGCAAAGGCGCTTTGACTGGCGGGCCGGTGAACAGGCTTCAGGACGCAATAAACGACTCCATCAAAGACAAGGTTCGAGAAGCGACGTCGCTGAGTGCGATGAAGCAGCGGCTTATCGCTTCAGGTCGCCAGAACGACGCGATGCGAGTTCAGAGATTTCAAAACGAAGCCGACCTACCGTTTGTGCGTAGGAACGCCGCCGCCGCGGTCTTGGATAACGGCGCATATGACGAGACCCTGCTCGCGTCGGCTGACGTATCTCAGCATCCCAACGCGAAGAATTTAGAGCTCCTCGTCATCAAAGGGGAAGCTCTGATGCCCTTGGCCCATGCCCTCTATGAAAGGGCCGCTAATGAGGCCTGACCGCGAAGCGCAGCTGGTACTGTCGTACGCCCGCTCCAAAGCGAAGATGTACGAGTTCAGGGTCCCTGAAGAGGACCACATTGCCATACCAACCCCGCCATCGATCCTCTTCTCCTTGGCGATCGGCGTGTTGGGTGACGCTGCATCATGGATTGCAGATGGAGAGGTCGATCCAGATCAGAGTCCCGACGACGGGCCGCTCGACTGGGTAGTTCCAGACGATGCGCGCCGCGACGGGTCCCGTCGATCCTTGGGCTTTGTGGCGACCTTTTTCGACGCTTTCTTAGCATCGCAGCTCGACATCGAGATTACTGACGAAGTTTCTCTGCTTTGTTCCGCTGCGTACTACCTCGCCGGCACCCCAGGCAGCTCTCGCGTGGTCATCTCTCGCACGCCGCAGCCTCCCCTCGATCTTGAAGGCGGCCTGCCTCGACTGGTCCATGCCATCCTCGCCGAGCAGTTCGAACCTCTGGATCTCGCCGGTGCCTACGCAGCTAGCATCAACACCATTCTCGCTAGCTTGCGCGCCTTCTTCGCGGTGGAAATTGCCGCTGAGGATGCGCGCGAGGCGTGTCGCGATTTGCGAGCGCTGGCCTACCGGGGTGGTAGCGATCGGGAGTTGCTCTACGCAGACATCGCCGCTGCGCTCTGCCTGCTTCGCATCGAGCACGCGGCCCGCACAATCCTGCCCGACGCCTCCGGTCTTGGCATAGACCTGTGGGCAGATGCTTTGCGTAAGAGCCACTTTCCAAAGGAACTTTGGCCGGCCCAGCAAAGGATCTGTGAAGCGGGCATGCTGCGCGGCGCGAATGCAGTTGTTCAGATGCCAACCAGCGCAGGGAAAACGCGCGCCACCGAACTTATCATTCGAAGCGCCTTCTTGGGCAACAGGACGGATCTCGCCGTCGTCGTCGCCCCATTCAGGTCCCTTTGCCATGACATCCGCTCTGACCTGTCGAAGGCATTCCTCGGCGAGAATGTCTCGGTGTCGGAAGCAACCGACTCCTACCAAAACGACCTAGCCCTGGCTGACCTACTTGGCCGCAAGACCGTTCTTATCGTCACCCCCGAGAAGCTGCTCTACCTCCTGCGGCGAACGCCTGACCTGAGCGATCTCATAGGCCTTATCGTCTATGACGAAGGGCACCAATTTGAGGGAATGACGCGTGGCCCGACCTACGAGTTGCTGCTCACGTCGCTGAAGCTGACGCTTTCTCCTGAAGCTCAGGTTGTCCTTAT
Organism: uncultured Phenylobacterium sp.; assembly: GCA_964575195.1. Taxonomy (GTDB): domain Bacteria; phylum Pseudomonadota; class Alphaproteobacteria; order Caulobacterales; family Caulobacteraceae; genus Phenylobacterium. The sequence goes on along the minus strand of CAZNPJ010000001.1, from coordinate 155,499 downwards.
CTCTGCCGTCATCGGCAACGCCCCAACCGTGGCCCGATGGCTCTTGGGCGACGGGACTGCCGTGGTGGGCGGCGAGGGCCTGCTGCCTACCAGTAAGAGCATCGCGTTCGCGAGCTGGAAAGACGCACGCGGGCGTCTTGAGTATGTGGCGCCGGATGATCCCGACAGGCGTGAATTCTTCGTTCCTCGCGTGATTGAGCGCACTCCGCTGGAACTCAGAGGCAAGGAGCGAAACGCGCAGTACTTTCCCGAGGATGCCGGGACTGACGTGGGCCTGTATCTCGGACTCTTCGTCGTTGCGAATGGCAGCGTCGCAGTGTTCTGCGGCCGCAAAGACACCGCTGCTAAGCTGTGCGAGCGCCTGGCCTACATCATTGATCGAGGAGTGGACGTTCCGCTCCCGGTCGATGTGAGCGACGCGGCTGAGATCGGAAAGATAGCTGGCCTGTTTGGAGCCCAACTAGGACCTAAATCGAACGCCGCCAAGGCCGCTTCAATGGGCGTACTAGCGCATCATGCGAACGTTCCCCACGGAGTGCGGCTCTCGATCGAACACGCGATGAAGGAAGGCCTCGCGCGCTTCGTGGTCTGTACGTCGACCTTAGCCCAGGGGGTCAACTTTCCGATCAAATACTTGATCATCACCGGGGTGCAGCAGGGCCAAGATCGCATCCTTGTCCGCGACTTTCACAACCTAATGGGGCGCGCCGGTCGGGCCGGCATGCACACCGAAGGGAGCGTCATCTTTTCCGCGCCGAACGTTTACGACGGCAAAGGGACGATTCGTGCAGGGTGGCGCTGGCGCGAGGCCGGCAAACTGCTCGACCCCGGCAATGCGGAAGCTTGTTCAAGCAGCTTGCTAGAGCTGTTCGCTGACTATCATCAGTCAGAGCCGCCCATCGTTCTTGAGTGGGCCGCCGCTGCACTGCCCCGCCTAACATTTGCCGACGCTGCATCTATTGAAGCCCTCATCGCCGAGGGCCTTGGGATCAATGAAAATTTGAGCGTGAGGGAGTTCCGAAGCTTCCTGAACGATCGTGCTCGGGCCGTCCAGAGTATCGCCGCCTTCCTCCTGGCTCACGGCTCATTCGACGAAGAGGGAGCGGTGGATCGAGCCGAGGCTCTCGCTAAGAACACCCTAGCGTTTGAACTGGCCGACGACGCCACGAAGGCGGGCTTGGTCGTGGTTTTCAGGGGGATCGCTCAAGCCCTTCTGGACAATGGTGATGCGGATCTCCGCGCGATCATCCGTCGGTCACCTCTTCCGCCTTCTGCGATCTCAGCTCTGCAGGCGTGGATTGCTTCGCAAGGCGACGCCTTAGCGAAGGCCGTCGCAGACGGGACCATCCTCGATCTCGTTATCCGAGCCATCCTGCCCCACGTCACAAGCTCCACGGTCCGCTCTCTTTCTAGCCAAGACGATGTACCTGCGGCGCTTCGGCAATGGATCGAGGGCCAGGAGTTCGTCGCGATCCATGAGCCTCTCAGCGCGGCGGGACTAAGGATCTCTAATCGCGGACTAAAGGTCGAAGATGTCGTCGCAATGTGTGAAAGCGGCTTCGGCTATGATGCCGCAATGGTAGTTGCGTCTCTCGCCGACCTTCTTGAAGGCGGTGACGCCGATGTGCATCGAGCCGTGGCTTTGTTGCAGCGCCAGGTGAAGGCAGGACTGGCCTCGGCGGCCGCGCTGGCCTTCTACGAGGTTGGATTCGCCGACCGCACGGTAGCTAAGACGTTGGCGACAGTCTTGCCCTTGGTCACCGATCGCCCAACAGCCCGAGCCGCACTCAGAGCCAATCGAGCGGCTGCACAGGCGGTGGTCGATCAATTCCCAACCTACTTTGGGACCGTGCTCGCAGAGATCGCCGGCCGCTGAGCACTTTGGGCTTCGTCCGCATCGCTCTTAAGTGGCCTTTCACCCAGCCTTTGTCGCCTGCGGGTTCCTGCGGCCGGTTCCCCCGCGAAACGTCCGCTATGTGGATGGTCCCAAGGTCAGCTTGTGGCGCAACACGGCCCTCTCCGCTCATCGCCGACCAACCCCTCACGTCAAAACCGGACGCACCCCAACCCGCTAAACCTTGCTATTCGCCGCCCCATATGTTCTCTTTTCGTTCATGTCTACGCCGCCCGACATGGCTGATCGTCACGCGCGCGTCCTGGCGCGGTTGACCGAGCTGGGGTTGGCGCTGGCTGAGCAGACGTTCGAGGACGCGCAGGGCGCCGAGACGCCCGCCGCGCGGATCGAGTCGGTGAAGGCGTTCCATACGGTGTCGCGGACGGTGCGCCAGTGCGTGGCGCTGGAGGCGCGGCTGGTGCGGCAGCAGGCGCAGGACCTGCGCGAGGCCGGCCAGACGACGGCGCCGCCGCAGAAGCCGGGCGGCGTGGAGGTCTCCAAACGCATCGTCGCCGTGCGCGACGCCATGACCCGGGTGATCTGGCACGAGGCCGAGGACGACGACACGGCCAATTGGCTGGAAGAGTCGTTCGAGACCGCCCTCCTCAAGGGCTGCCGCAGCGACCATTTCTGCGCCGAGCCGCTGGACGATCACATCGCCCGCCTCTGCCTGGAGATGGGCCTGCCCGAGGAGGCCGCCCTCAACTGGCGCGACCTGCCCGAGCCGCCCGAACGGGCGACGCCAAGCGACGAAGACGATGAGGCGGACGAAGACGACGACGACGAGGCGGACGAGGGGGCCGACGACGCCCCCCGGCCGCCGGACGCCCCGCCGCCGCCCCAGGTCGCGACGCCGCCGCCGCGACCCGAAAGCTCGGCCTGACCGACCCTATTCCTTGATCTTCTCCCACCGATAGGGCTCGTCCTCGCCCTTGCGGATGTCGCCGCGCATGTCCGGCTTGCCGTTGCGGTCGGTGTCATAGAGCGCGACGTCGTACTGCCCGTCGTGGCCATAGTCGTAGAAGACCGTGTCGTAGGTCCCGTCCCCGTCCTCGTCGAAGATCGCCTGGATCGGTTCACGCTTGCTGTCGGGCAGGATCAGCAGGAAGTCCTCCTTCCCGTCGCAGTCGTCGTCCACCGACAGCTCCACGCCCTTGGGGTTCTTCGACGCCACCCTGTCCAGCGCCCGGCGCTCGCAGGTCTGGGCCGCCGCCTTGGCCGCCGGGCGGGCCAGCCGGTCCCCCGTCCGCGCCAGGAACGACATCACGTCCTCGGCCGAGATCGCGAAGTTCAGGCCCTCGCCGTCGCCCACGAAACTGTTGATCCCGACCACGTTCAGGTTGTCGTCCAGCAGCGGCCCGCCCGAGTTGCCCGGATTGATCGGGGTCTGGGTCTGGATGACCGTCGCCTCGTGCGGGATCTTGTCTTCGGTCGACCAGGCATAGGCGCGGCGGATCTGGCTGACGATGCCGCGGGTGTAGGTCCAGGCTTCGCCGGTGGGATGGCCGATGGCGTGGACGTCGGCGCCCACCTGCACCGTGGTGGAGTTGCCGAGGGCCAGCGGCTTCACCCCCGCCGGCACGGCCTCCACCTGGATCAGCGCCAGGTCGGCCACCTCGTCGCGCCGCAGCACCTTGGCGCGCCGCACGTCGGCCTTGTCCAGGGCCGCGCCCTCGACCGCCGGCTTGAACACCACGCCCACCTCGGCCGCGTCCTCGACCACGTGGAGGTTGGTGACGATCTTGCCGTCGGCGCTGATCAGCACGCCGGAGCCGAAGCCGTCCTTGGTCAGCACCATCACCACGGCGGGCGAGGCCTCGCGGTAGACGCGGGTCTCGGTGGCGCCGCGGGTCACCGCCTGGCCCTCGGGTTTGAGTGCGTTGAGCGCCCGGCCGAACGCCAGCCCGCCGCCGACGGGGCCCTTGGGCGCGCCTGCCGGCAGCGCGCTCGCCGCCCCCTGGCCCGCCGGCTTCACCGCCCCGCCCAACCGTCCTTCCGGCGCCTGCGCCCACGCGTATGATGCGCCTGACACCGCGACCACGGCCGCCGCCACCTGGAGCCACCTCATGATGCGTTCCCCCCGCAACAGCGTCCTGGGGCGAAGCCTAGCGGGCTGGGTGGTCGTCACAAGCGTGTTCTTCGCGACGTCGCAGCCTTTGGTGGCGGCCGCGGCCTCCGCGCCACAGACGCCGGTCTCATCGGCGGACCCCGCGACCTATCTGCGCCGCCAGGTCCAGGTCGCGCGGTCCCTTGTCGACGCCGGCCCGCCCGCCGCGCGTGACGACGCCATCGACCGCGTGCTGTCGATGCTGGCCACGATCCGCAATCCGCAGGCCGCGCCCGACGTTGTCGCCGGCGCCCTGGCCGACACCCTCGGCATTCTCGTGGACGCCGGCCAGTCGGACCGCGCCTGGGGGCTCTACCGCGCCAGCGGCGCGGCGATCGCCCGCACGCTCCCGGCCACCGGCCTCGCGGTCGCGTCCTACCGGCGGACCGAGGCCCGCATCCTCGATCAGGCGGGCGACGTGCGGGGCGCCGCCGCGGCGCTCGACGCCGGCCTCGCGGCTCTTGCGTCCCTGCGGGATGACGCGCCGGGTGCGGCCGACCTTCGGGCCGATCTCCTGACCCGCCGCGCCGCCGCCCATGTGCTCGCCGGCGACGCCGCCGGCGCACGGACCGTGCTGGCCGCCCACCCCGACGCGCCGGTGTTTCGCGACCCCGCCCGCGCCCCGGCCAGCGCCGCCCAGGTCGCCTACCTCACGGTCCGCGCCCTGGCCGCCGCCCTCGACGGCGGGGCGGATCCGGCGGCCGGCGCGGCCCTGTCGCGTCCCCTGGGCTTCCGGCCCACGCCGACGGACGCGGCCCGGGTCGCCGTCTATCGCGCCGCCGGGGTCGCCCTGGCCCAACCCCCGGGTCCGGCGCGACAGGCGGGCCTCGCGGCGCTGGGCCGCCAGCTGCGTCAGGCCGGCGGCGATCCCGCGTGGCGCCGGCCGGGCGCCTTCGATCAGACCCTCATCGCCCTGGCGCTCACCCAAGCTGGGGCCGCACAGGATCGCACGACGGCGGACACGACCTTCGGCCTTTTCCAACTCGCTGGCCGCGCCGGCCCCAGCTTCGACGCCGACGCCCTGACCGCCCTGGGCCAGGCCCCGACCGAGACGGCCCGGCGCACGACCCATCAGGCGCTGCGCCTCCGCGCCCGCCGCGACCGGCTGGTGCGCGAGCAGATCCAGGCCGTGATGGCGCGTGCGGCCGCCGGCCCCAGCGCGCCCGCGCCGCTGATCCACGACAGCGCGGCCCGCGGCCTAATCCGCGACTTCGACGTCCGGATCGCCCGCGCTGAGGCGGCGCTGGCGGTGGACAGGATCCGCGTCGGCGCGCCCGACCTGCTCCCCCTGGCCCGGTTGCAGGCGGTCCTGGCCGAAGACGAGGCGGTGCTGGCCATGGCGCCGACGGCCGGCGGCTATGCCTACATGTGCCTCCGCCGCGGCGGCACGCAGCAGACGATCGGCGCCGCAGACCCAGCCCGCCTGCGGCTCGACGCGCGCCTGGTCCAGGCGGCGCTCACCGCCACCCACGCTCCGAATCTCGCCCTGGATCGTCAGTACCCTGTCGCGGCGGCCATGCGGCTGTACGACGGGCTGATCCGTCCGTTCGAGCGCTGCCTGCGCCCCAGGGACCGCATCGTCTGGCTGTCGGGGCTGGCGGAAGCCGGGACGCCCCTTGCCGCCCTGCTGCCCGCGCCGCCGCCCAAGGTCGCGGGCGGCTACGACCTCGCCGCCGCCGACTGGCTGGTCCGGCGCCATGGGATCAGCTACGCGGGCTCGGCCGCGGCCTTGGTCGCGGCGCGGTCGGGACGGGTCCAGGCGGCCGACTTCGACTTCCTGGGCGTCGGCGACCCTATCCTGGGCGCCACGGCCACAGCCGATCCCGCACAGGCCCGACGTCGCGGAACGCGCCTCGAAGCCCTGGTCCCCTTGCCGGAGACCCGCGCCGAACTCGAAGCCTCGGCGAGCGGCTTCCGCTCGTCGCGGGTCCTCGTCCAGGACGCCGCCAGTGAGGCGGGTCTGCGGCGGGAGATGGTGGGCTCGTACCGCTACCTCGCCTTCGCCACCCACGGCCTGATGCGCGAGGACCTCCAGGGCCTGTCCGAGCCGGCGCTGGTCCTGACCCCGGTGACGCAAGCCGACCCCTTCGACGACGGCCTGCTGACCGCCTCAGAAATCGCCGACCTGAACCTGCGCGCCGCCTTCGTCGCCCTGTCGGCGTGCAACACCGCCAATGTCGACCTGACCCAGCTGGCGCAGGACCTGCCCGCCTTAGCCTCGGCCTTTGCGGTCGCTGGCGCGCCCTCGACGTTGGCGACCCTCTGGCCCGTCAACTCGCAGACCAGCCAGCAGGTGGTCTCCGGCGTCTTCGACACTCTTCGTCAGGCGGGGGCCGGGCCGTCCGCGGCCCTGGCCGACGCGCAACGCCGGTTTCTCGCGACGCCGCCAACGCCGGCCTACCTGCACCCCCGCTTCTGGGCGCCCTTCGTGATCCTCGGCGACGGTGGTGCGGCGTCGGCGCGGGCGGATCACGGGCCGGCATTGCGCTCCGTCGAGCTGCTGACCCGCGCCGGCGGCGAGGTTCTCGGGGTCCGGCAGACGCCGGCGGGTGTCGCCACCAGCTTCATCTCCGACGCCGACGCACGCGGCCGCCAGGGCTCCGCCGTCCGCGTCGCCGATACGGCGGGCGCCGAGGTTTGGCGGCGCGACGACCCGGCGACCGGCGCGGGCGCCTTCGTGGCGCAATTGGGCTCCAGGCTGATGGTGTCCGGCTACCGCACGGGCCCCGCCGGCCGGTTCGTCCCGACCCTGCAGGCCTTCGAGAGGGGCGTCCCGTCCGGGGTCTGGCAAGGCGATGGCCTAGCCCGGGTGGACGCCTTCCCCATGGCCGGCGCCGTGATTGGCCCCGACCGGGCGGTGCTGGCGGTGGGCGAGCTCAATCTGCGGGATGCGCCCGACGCTGGGGGCGGGCGGCTGCATCTGTTGGCGGTCGGCCCGGACCTGCCGCCCCGGCCCCTGTTCCAGATCGCCGCGCCCCCCGGCGTGGCCATCGCCGCCGTCACCGTGACCCCGATGGGCGAGGATCTGCTGATCACCTACGCCACCACCACGGCGTCGCCCGCGGCAGCTCTCGCGACGACGGTCGATGACTACGACCGCATCGGCTGCAGCCCGGCGCAGGTCACCTGGCTGGAGCGTCGCGACGCCCGCACCGGCGCGCTGCGGCAGGCGCGGACGATCCCGGGCCTCGCCGTCGTCGCCGCCCAGCGCCAGCCGGATGGCGAGATCCGCCTCGGCGGCTCCGTACGCTCAGGCTGCGCGGGCGATCGCCAGGCGACCGTGATCGCGGTGAATGGCCGGCTGGCCACGCGAACCCTGTACACGGACGTCAGCCTCGGGGCGTCGGACGTCCGCACCCTGGCGGCGCTGCCCGGTGGCGGGACCTTTGTCGCCGCCAGCAAGGAGACGGTGGTGACCTACCGGCCGCCGGCGCCCGCCGAGGCCGCGCGGACGAACCCCTTCGCCGTCATGCCCTTCGTCAACACCTACGCGGGCCTGGTGCTGACCCTGGGCCGCGACGGAACCGTTGCGACACCTCGGATGCTAGACTCAGGCTCCAACCTCTACGTCACCGCCGCGGCGGCGGGCGCGGCAGACGAAATCCTGTTGGGCGGCGCTCTGGCCGGGCAGGCGGCCATCTTCCACCTCCGCGGCCCGGGGGCTCAGTAGGGATTCTGCGCCACGATGGCCGCCTCGGCGGCGCACGTCGCGGCGTCCGGCGCGGGGGCTGTTCTGCGGACCGCCGCGACCTCGGCCTTCACCGCCTGCAGGTCCTTATGGAACTCGGGCACGCCATGCAGCGCCGCCACCATGATCGAGCCGTTGGCCCAGCCCATGTGCACGGCGCTCATGTTGTGCACGCCGCAGACCAGCCGGCTTTCGCCGAAGGCGCGGGCGCGGGCCATGATCGGCGTGGCGCGGTTGGGGGCGATTTCGGCCAGCAGCAGGCCGACGCTCCAGCCCCAGGTGTTGTGGCCCGAGGGGTAGTCCGGGCTCTTGGCCAGGGCGTCCGACTTGGCGATGCAGATGTTGCCTTCGTCGATCAGGTAGGGCCGCTGACGCTTGTAGATGTCCTTGGGCAGGTTGGTGGTGCGGCTGGCGTCGCGGCCCACCCGGGCGAAGAAGCGATAGGTCTTGGGCGCGTTCTCCGGCGTCAGCTCCACGCCCAGGGCGCAGCTCATGCCCTTGATGATGCCCAGCGAATTGTCGTCGGCCTTGGCCATGTCCCAGCGGGGCGTGCCCTCCAGCTTCCGCGTCTGCAGGAAGATGGTGCGGTCGGCCTCGTAGCGGGTGGTCCCGGCGACGGGCGCGGGCGGCAGGATCTTGTAGGTGTCGATGGCGTCCGTCGCGAGATAGGGCTGGATCGCCGCCAACGGCGCGGCCGTCGCGGCGGCAGGCTTGGTCGGCGGCTCAGCGGCTCCCAAAAGCCCGAGCGCGCAGACCGCGGCCCCGATCGCCTTCATCCGCATAGCCGTTTCTCCCGGGTCCCGTCGGCGCGCCGCGCCGACGGAGACGATACGGTCGTCTTAGGCGTTGGCCGCCTGGGGTTGTTGCGCCGCCTTGGTCAGGGCCAGCGCGATCATCCGGTCCCAGCCCACCAGGCTGTGCATGTGGGCATAGATCTGGCCCAGCGCGCCGTTGTCGCGGAGCTCGACGAACTTCGCCGCGGGCAGGGCGTTCAGCTTGTCTTCCGACACACCGAAGTACTCGGCGATCTTCTGGGTCTCGCCCTGGGTGCCGTCCGGGTTGGCCGGGGTGAAGGTGGCTTCCTTGGTCTCGAACAGGTCCAGGTCCTTCAGGATCTGGACGAAGCTGACCGTGCGCTGGCGCTCGACTTCGAAGTTGTTGCAGAACTCGATGCAGTTCTTCGTGTACTCGGTCGGCTCGCCCTTCTCGTCGAAGAAGGCCATGTCATAGCCCTTGTCGACGATGAACTCGGCGTTGCGGTCGATGCACAGCACCATCTGGTTGTTCTGCTCGTCGTTGGCGAACACGAACGGATAGCGGCGCACATAGGCCGGGATGTAGATGCCGCTCTCGAACGTGCCGTCGTCCTTGACGAACATGTTCTCGCCGGCGTTCAGGCCCATCACGGCGATCGGCAGCTTCTCGTCGCCGACGAAGATGATCGGGCCGGTCACGGCGGCCAGCGGGAATTCGCCCACCGTCAGCGGGATGGCGTGGCCGACCTTGGCAAACTTGAACGGGCCGTCCATCCGCTTCACGCCGATCTTGCCGTGCAGTTCCTTCGCCAGCGGCTCGGGCTTGGAATAGAACAGCACGTTGCCGGAAAGCTGGCCGTTCGGCATTTGGGTCTCGGACATAACAAACCTTCGAAATCGTGAGGCGGTGACGCCGGCGGCCGGGTCTCGCGCGCGAGGTCGCCTCCTCTAACCGATCCGGTTACCGGCGGCAAATGCGGCGGATGCCTTGCGCCCGCCGCCCTGACCCCGTTCAATCGGCCGCACAACAACAACGACGGACGTGGGGAACGCGCATGGCCATCTTTTACCCGGACATCCTGGATCAGGGCACCCAGCCCAAGACCTTCACCTACGGCGACAAGGACGTGATGCTCTACGCCCTCGGCGTGGGTCTCGGCGCCGACCCGATGAACGAGACCGAGCTCCCGTTCGTCTATGAAAAGGGCCTGAAGGTCGTGCCGACCGCCGCCACGGTCCTGGGCTACGGCCGGGGCGAGCCCCTGCCCACCAAGCCCGGCCACCGGCCCAGCGCGCCCAACTTCCTGATGCTGGTCCACGGCGAACAGAAGGTGGAGCTGCACCGCCCGCTGCCCCCGTCCGGAACCTTCACCGCCGAAAGCCGCACCATCGGCGCCTTCGACAAGGGCAAGGACAAGGGCGCCGTCCTGGTCAGCGAGACCATCTGGCGCGACGACAAGGGTGAGAAGGTCGCCACCCTGACCGGCTCCAGCTTCTGTCGCGGCGACGGCGGCTTCGGCGGCCCCTCGGAGGGCGCGCCCGAGCCGCACCCCGTCCCCGAGCGCAAGCCCGACATGTCCGTGGACTTCGCCACCCGCGAGGATCAGGCGCTGATCTATCGCCTGAACGGCGACCGCAATCCGTTGCACTCCGATCCGGACGTGGCCAAGCGCGCCGGCTTCCCGCGTCCGATCCTGCACGGCCTCTGCACCTATGGCATCACCTGCCGCGCCGTGCTGCAGGCGGTGGTCGACTACGACGCCGACCGGATCGCCAGCCACCAGGCGCGCTTCTCCGCCCCGGTCTTCCCGGGCGACGTCATCACGGTCGACCTCTGGGTCGATGGGCCGGTGATCTCGTTCGAGGCCCGGGTTAAGGAACGCGGCGTCACCGTCATCAAGAACGGCAAGACCGTCCTTCGCAACTGAACGAGACCCAAGCGTTGATCCGACAGATCCTCACCGCCGCCGCCGTCCTGGCCCTCTCCGCCTGCGCCGGCGCGTCTGCGCCCCGCAAGATGGCGGACGACGTCTCCATGGGTCCGCGCGCGACGGACCTGGCGGGCTACCTGTCGGTCAATCCGCTGGACGGGACGCGGGTCCTGGGGCCGCCGCCGGCCCCGGACTCGCCCCACGGCCGCGCCGACCGCACCACCTTCGAGGAGACCCGCAAGCTGGAGGGCTCGCCCCGCTGGCAGACCGCCATCGTCGACAACGACCTGTGGGGCGGCGGGGCGCTCAAGCGCTTCTCCTGCGCGCTGGGCGTCGAGCTGGACGCCCGCGCCACGCCGGTGACGTGGAAGATCCTGCACCGGGTCGAGCTCGACGTCCGCACGGTCGGCACGCCGGCGAAGAACGCCTACAATCGTCCCCGACCGCTCATCGGCAATGACGCGCCGATCTGCGTGCCGCGCGAGGACTGGATGAAGACCAACTCGTCCTATCCCTCGGGCCATTCGATGACGACCTGGTCCTGGGGCCTGATCCTCACCGAACTGGCGCCGGCCCGGGCCGATCCGCTGCTGCAGGTGGGGCGCGAGGGGGGCGAGAGCCGGGTCATCTGCGGCGTCCACTATCCCTCGGATGTCGAGGCCGGCCGCACGATGGGCGCGGCGCTGGTCGCCCGCCTGCACGCCGAGCCGGCCTTCGCCGCCGATATGGCCGCCGCCAAGCGCGAGATCGCGGCCGCGAAGGCCAAGCCCGCGGGGTGCGGCGCCTAGGGTTGGGGTCGCCGGGCCACGAACACCACATGCCGCCGCAGCGGGTGGTCGTCGGCCAGCACCGGGTGATCGAAATCCTGCGCCGGGTCGTGGCGCATCCCGATCCGCGTCATCACCGCCTGCGAGCGCAGGTTGCTCTCGGCGGTGAAGGCGAGCAGCTCGTCGCGGTCCAGGTTGGCGAAGCCCCAGGCCAGCACGGCCGCCGCGCCCTCCGTGGCCAGCCCCGTGCCCTGTGCGTCGGGCGCCAGCCGCCAGCCTAGCTCCACGCCCGGCGCCGGCGGCAGGTCGTCCCGGATCGGCTGCAGGCCGATCATCCCGATGAGCCGTCCGTCCGCCTTCCGCTCGGCGGCGAAGAAGCCGAAGCCGTGCGTCGCGATGTGGGCATTAATCCGGTCGATCGTGGCGTCGCTCTGCGCAGGGCTGATCGGCCCGCCCAGCCAGTCGGACACGCGGGGGTCGCCGTTGATCGCGGCGAAGGGCGCGCGATCGTCCTCGCGGAACGCCCTCAGGATCAGGCGCGCCGTCTCGATCACGCCGGTCGCGGCCCCGTCAGCGCGCCATACAGATCCGTCCGCCGGTCGCGGAAGAAGCCCCACGCGGCGCGGTGCGCGGTCAGGAAGTCCAGGTCGAAGGTCGCCTGCACGATCCCCTCGTCGTCGCGGCCCAGCTCGCTCACCAGGTCGCCCCGGTGATTGGCGATGAAGCTCGAGCCATAGAACCGCTGGCCGCCGCCCGGATAGCCGTCCCAGGGCTCCAGGCCCGTGCGGTTGGCGCCGACGACCGGGATCACGTTCGACACCGCATGCCCCTGCATCGCGCGCCGCCAGGGCAGGGCGGTGTCGAGGCTCGGGTCGTGGGGCTCGGAGCCGATGGCGGTGGGATACAGCAGCACCTCGGCGCCCATCAGGGTCATGGCGCGGGCGGCCTCCGGGTACCACTGGTCCCAGCAGATGCCGACGCCGACCCGGCCGAACCGCGTGTCCCAGACCTTGAAGCCGGTGTCGCCCGGCCGAAAATAGTACTTCTCCATGTAGCCCGGCCCATCCGGAATATGGCTCTTGCGGTAGAGGCCCATCAGCGAGCCGTCCGCGTCCACCATCACCAGGCTGTTGAAGTAGTGCGGCCCTTCGCGCTCGAAGATCGAGATCGGCAGGACGACGCCCAGTTCCTTGGCCAGCGGCGCCAGCGCGGTGACGCATGGATGCTCCCGCCACGGGTGCGCGGTCGCGAACCAGCGCTCTTCCTGGGCGACGCAGAAGTACGGTCCCTGGAACAGCTCGGACGGCAGGATGACCTGCGCCCCGCCGGCCGCGGCCTCACGGATCAGCGCCTCGGTCTTGGCGATGTTGGCGTCCAGGTCCTCGCCGTAGGAGGTCTGTAGAGCGGCGACAGTGATCTCACGCGACATCAGGCCGGCTCCTGCTGGGTGATGCAGTGGAAGGATCCGCCCCCCGTCAGGATGGCGGTGGACGGCAGACCGATCACCTCGCGGTCGGGGAACACCTCTTTCAGCGCCCCCACGGCGAACGCGCCCGGCTGGTCGGCGTAGATCGGCACGATCACCGCCTTGTTGGCGATCAGGAAGTTCATGTGGCTGGCCGGGACCGGTCGCTTGTCCTCGCCCTCGATCCAGCCGGGGGAGGGGATGCGCACCACCTTCAGCTTGCGGCCCTCGGCGTCGGTCATCTCGGCCAGGCGCCGGGCGGCGTCGTCGAACGCTGGCCCGTTGGGGTCGCCGCGGCCCCAGGCCACCGGGATCGCCACCGTCGCCGGCGCCACGAAGCGGGCCAGGTTGTCCACGTGGCCGTCGGTGTGGTCGTTGACCAGGCCTTCGCCTAGCCACAGCAGCTTCTTGGTGCCCAGCGCCTTGCCCAGCGCCGCGGCGGCGATCTCTTCCGTCCAGCCCGGATTGCGGTTGCGGTTCAGCAGGCACTGGCCGGTGGTCAGCACGGTGCCCGCGCCGTCGTGGTCGACCGCCCCGCCCTCGAGGATGAAGTCGTTGGCGACCAACTCGGCTCCAGCGGCCTGGGCGATCTGAGCGGCGACCGTGTCGTCGTGCTCCAGCTCGTACTTCCCGCCCCAGCCGTTGAAGCGGAAGCCTTGCGCGCGGCCGTCGGCGAAGATCGGGCCGGTGTCGCGTAGCCAGATGTCGCCAAAGGCCCCAGGCACGATCTCGATATTGGCTACGCCGCCCAGCATCTCGCGGGCGGCGGCCTCGCCGTCGGGATGGCCGGTCATCAGCTTGACGGTCTCGCCGCCCGGCCCCGCCAGCGCGCGCGCCAGCGCCGCCACCTCGGCCTGAGCCGCAGGCAGGTTCTCCTCCCACAGGTCCGCGTGGCTGGGGAAGCCGACCCACATCGCCTTGTGGGGCGCCCATTCCGCGGGAACGACGAAGCTCATCAGACCAGGACCCTCCAAAGCCGGGCGCAGATGGCCCCCGGGGACCCCCACGTCAAGCATTCCACAACTGAAAAGGGCGGCCGCATCGCTGCGGCCGCCCCGTCCAAAGTCCGTTCCCGGACCCGCGCGTCTTAGTACTCGACGTGCAGGGTCACGATGAAGGTGCGGTTGTAACCCGGCTGACCAAGGGCGGTGCCCGTCAGGTTCGTCGAGATGTCGCCGAGGTAGCGCTCGTTGAACAGGTTCCGGATGTTGCCCTGCAGGTAGGTGTTCTTCAGACCGAATTGGTCGAGCTTCACCCGCGCATCGAGGTCCCACAGCGTGTAGCCGTTGAACTTCTCGGTGTTGACCAGGTTCGTCCAGCGATCGCCGACGAACTTGCCCTGCACGCCCAGGCTCAGCATCTCCATCGGATCCCACTGGACGCGGACGCCGCCCTGCCACTTCGGGATTTCGTAGAGGGACTTGCCCTTGGTCGCCAGGATGCCGGCCACCGCGTTGGGGATGTTATCCTGGATCTCGGACTCGATGTACGAGAGCGAGCCATAGAGGCTCAGGGTGTCGGTCGGCTTGAAGCCGATCTGACCGTCCAGACCCCACAGGTTCACGTCACCGACGTTTTGCGAGAAGGCGATGTTCGAGGGCTCGTCCAGAACGCGCTCGATGCGGTTCTTGAAGTCGTTCTTCCAGATCGACGCCGCCGCCAGGACGCCGCCCTTCTGGTAGCGAACGCCCAGGTCGTAGGACTTGCTGGTTTCCGGGCCCGGATCGACCAGGACTTGGTCGTACAGGTCGTCGGTGCGCGGCGCCGACAGCGTTTCGGCGTAGCTGGCGAAGACGGTGATGTCGCCGGTCACGTCATAGCTGACGCCCACGTTCGGCAGCACGTCGTCGTACTTGCGGGTGAACGAGCGCGGCTGGCCGTAGCGGAGCGCCGCGTTGGCGTTCAGCGCCGAGGCCGGGAAAGTGACCAGCGGGCGGCCCGTGCCGTCGTTGGTGCCGGCGACGGGGGTCGGGGTCGCTGTCGTGCACAGCGCGTTGAACGTCGACTGCTGATAGCAGTAGTTGTTCAGGTCACGCTTGAAGAACGGGGCGCGCAGGCCGACGTTCAGCAGCAGTTTGTCTTCCAGGAACCGGCCACGGTACTCGACCGAGAACTGGTTCAGGAGCGCCACGGAGTAGCGGTCGCGACGGCGCAGGTTGGTGCCGTCGGGCAGAACCACCGGGCGGCCCTCGCCATCCTTGCCGGCGAAGGGGTTTTCCGGCGTGCCGTCCTGTTCGATGTAGCCGAAGTCGCCGGTCTGGCGGTGCTTGGCGCGGTCGAAGGTGTAGGCGGCGCGGATCGACTGGCTGTCGGCGAACTTCCAGATCAGCGACGACGTCACGCTGTAGCGGCGCGTGTTGGTCGTGTTCGGACGGTACAGATACACCGAGTCCAGGGTGTCGCCGTCACCGTTCAGGTCGAGGCCGACCGCCGCGGTGTTCCCGCGGATCTGGGCGTCACGCTCCGACATCAGCTGCACGCCGCCGCCGTTCGCCAGGACGTACTGGAACGAGGGGTCGACGGTCAGCGTCAACTGGTCGCCCAGCTTCCAGCTGGACAGGCCGCGGATGTTGCCGGTGTTCGACGGGTTGATGCTGAAGTCGTAGTAGCTGGTGGGGCAGGAGAAGCCGGTGGAGTTGTCCACCTGGGCCGTGCCGCCAGCCGGCGTGGGCCGCGTGCAGGTCGTGGGCGCCACGAAGCTTTCCGGCGCGCCCGTCGCCGTCACGCCGCCGCGGTTGAACGCCGCCAGGCTGATGCGGTTGATGAAGTTGTTGCGGTTTTCATTGTAGTTGAAGATCAGGCTGGCCTGACCCACGTCACCGAAATCCTGGTCGATCCGCGCGTTGAACTGCTTCTTCTGGATCTTGCCGTTCGGCTTGGTCGAGGAACCCTGCGGCTTGAAGAGGTCGTTCCGGGTGTACAGGCCCGACACCCACATCTTGGTGCCGAAGGGGCCGATCGCGCCCGATTCGATCGTGCCGTAGTAGCGCTGGAAGTCGTCGCTGCCGTAGCCGATCTCGGCGCGGACGCCGAACTCTTCCGAGGCGCGACGCGTGATGTAGTTGATCGTACCGCCGGCCGCGGCGGCCGTGGGGCTGTCGACGTCCGTCGTGCCGAGGTTGACCGTGGCCTTCTCGATGAGGTCGGACTCGAGTTGCTGGTTCGGGTAGATCGCGTAGTTGCCGCTGTCATTCAGCGGAACGCCGTCCTGCAGCAGCGCCACGCGCTGGCTGTCGAAGCCACGAATGGTGATGTCGCCGCCGGCCGAGCCGTAGGCGTCGTTGTTGTTGAAATTGACCGCCGGAAGCAGGTTGATCGAGTCCAGGATGGTCTGGCCGGGCGCTTGGCGGGTGATCAGCTCTTCGGTGATCGAGGCGCGCGACTTGGGCTCGCGCTCGGCGACGATCGCGCCGTCCAGATTGCGAGGACCGGTGGAGCCGGTGACGACCAGCTCTTCGACGATCGCCGTACCCGTGGATTGCGCGAGCGCCTGGCCCGACAGCAGCAGCCCGGTGGCAAGCGCCGTGCTCGCGCAAAGCGCGCGGCTCAGTTTGATATTCATGTAGTAGACCCCTTCCACAGACCCAATCCCTGAGAGCCCCCTCGGCGCTCCCTGAGTCTTCGTCGCCCCTATAGCGCCAAAAATCAGGTAGTTGGTGACTGTTTTGCGACGGTTGGTTCGAGACTGTCATAGTGCGGCCAAAAGGCATCAGTGCTGCTTGCGATGTGGGCAATGCGGGCTAGGGTCCGCGGCCTTCGAGGGACGAAATGCCGCCAGACGCCCGATCCAGCGCAACACCGGGGAGCCTACGCCCCGCGATCTTGCTGATTTCAGCCCTCACCGCCGCCAGGCTCGTGGCCCTCTTCAGCACGCCGCTCGAACTCTACCCGGACGAAGCCCAGTATTGGCTTTGGTCACGAACCCTCGACTTCGGTTACTATTCGAAACCTCCCGTGATCGCCTGGGCCATCTGGGCGACCACTGCCGTCGGCGGCGACGCCGAGGCCTGGGTGCGGCTGTCGGCCTGCCTGTTCCAGGCGGCGGCGGCGTTCACGGTTTTCCTGATCGGGCGCCGACTCTACGGCGCGGCGGTGGGCCTGACGGCGACAGCGCTCTACGCCCTGATGCCTGGGGTGCAGCTTTCGGCCCTGGTGGCGGCCACCGATGCGCCGCTGCTGTTCTTCCTGGGCCTCACGATCCTGGCCTATTTGACGCTGCTGGAGGCGGAGGGCCGGCGTCGGGTTCTGCTGGCCGCCGGCCTGGGCGCGGCGCTGGGGATGGCGTTCCTGTCCAAGTACGCCGCCGTGTACTTCGTCGTCGGACTGGCGATCCATCTGGCTGTCGCGCCCCGCGCCCGCGCCGCCTGGACCCTGCCGGCCGCCGCCGCCGCCCTGGCCGCCTTCGCCGCGGTCCTGGCCCCCAACCTGGCCTGGAACGCGGCCCACGACTTCGCCACCTTCCAGCACACCGCCGCCAACGCCGCCTGGAGCGGGGTCCAGCTGTTCAACATCGCCGAAATGGGGGCGTTCGTGGCCTCGCAGTTCGGCGTCTTCGGGCCGATCCCGTTGGGGGCCTTGATCGTCGGCGTCGTGCTGGCCGCGCGCCGGCGCCAGCTCAGCGCCAACGACCTGACCCTGCTCTGCTTCGCCCTGCCGCCCCTGGTGATCGTCACCGCCCAGGCCTTCATCAGTCGGGCCAACGCCAACTGGTCCGGCGCCGGCTATCTGGCGGGCGCCATCCTGGTCGCCGCCTGGCTGGTGCGCTGGCGGGCGAAGCGCTGGCTGCAGGCGGCGCTGGCGATGCAGGCGCTCGTGGCCGCGTTCTTCCTGGCGGCGGTCATGTCCCCGGCCATCGCCGACAAGGCGGGACTGGCCAACGGTCTGAAGCGCGCCCGCGGCTGGTCCCAGACCACAGACCTGATCCTGGACCGCGCCCAGCGTGAACCCGGCCTCACCGCCATCGCGGTCAACAACCGGTTCCTGTTCTATGCGGTCAGCTACTACGGCCGCGACCGCCTGGCCTACCGCGCGCCGTTGGCCAGCTGGCTCCTGATGGAGGGTCCGCGCAACCAGGCCGAGACGACCGCGCCCCTGACGCCCGCACTCGGCCGCAGGGTGCTGATGGTCTCGTACGAAGGCTGGCGGCGCGCCGAGATGCAGGCCGACTTCGCCCGGTCTTCAGGGCTCGAGATCGGCAGCGTCTGGCTGGACCGCAAGCACCGGCGGCGCATCGAGATGTTCGTCGGCGAGGGCTTCAAGCCCCAGCCGCGCGACCCGGCTACGGGGCTCCCCAGATCACCTTGAGCACCCGGTCGCGGCCGCAGCCGACGCGATAGGCCTCATAGCGGGCGGGGTTCTTCTTGTAGAAGTCCTGGTGATAGCCCTCGGCGTTGTAGAAGGGCGCGGCGCCGCGGTTGGTCACGGTGATCCGTGCGCCCAACTGCTTTTCGTACTTGGCCTTGGCGGCGTCGGCGATGGCCCGCTCCTGGGCGTTGCCTGCGAAGACGGCGGTCCGGTACGACGGTCCCTTGTCGCAGACCTGACCCGTCGGATCGGTCGGATCGATGTGGTGGTAGAAGACATCTACCAGCTGGGCGTAGCTGACCTTGGCCGGATCATAGGTGACCTTGACCGCCTCGAGGTGTCCCGCGTGGTTCTCGTAGGTCGGGCTGGTCGACGTCCCGCCGGAATAGCCGGACACCGCGGCCGTCACGCCCGGCGTCTGCTCGAAGAACTTCTCCACGGTCCAGAAACAGCCGCCCGCGAACACCGCGGTCTTGGTGGCGGCTGCGGCGGCGGAGGCGCCGGTCAGCAGCAGGGTGGTGGCGGCGACGGCCGCGAACAGACGCGTCTTCATGGGTTTGGCTCGATCTCGTGGGGTGTGGGCAGATACGTAGGGGTTTGCGGCGCGGACGCCAGGGTCAGTCCACGCTGGCCGCGCGGTCAAGGCTCCAGCCGCCGCCGCCCCGGGCGACCAGATACAGCAGCAGGGCCGCCCAGCTCAGGTGCGTCGGCCAGGCGTCGGGATAGACGAAGATCTCGATCACCGCCGTCATGCCCAGCAGCGCCAGGGCCGCGAACCGGGTGAACAGCCCCAGCACCAGCAGGATCGAGAACAGGTGCTCCGCGTAGGTCGCCAGGTGCGCGGCGATATCCGACGGGATCAACGGCAGGCGGTATTCCTCGCGAAACAGGCTGTAGGTCCCGTCGGTGATATGCAGCACCCCGTCCACCTTGGTTCGCGCCGACGACCAGAAGATCGCGGCGACCCCCAGCCGCGTGACCAGGGCGATCAGGTCCTCGGGGATCAGACGGTCGGCCAGCCGCCCGAAGGCGCGAATGGGGGCGAGGGCGCCGGGGGCGCGGGTCGGCAGGGCGGTCATGGCAGGGTCCTCAGGGCGGAAAAGGCGCCCGCGGCCACGAGGCCCGCGAACGCGGCGGCGAAATTCAGGTCCGGCGCGGCGGTGAGCGCGGCCACGGCGGCGTCGGCCAGGCTGTCGCCGACCCGGCAGGCGCCGAGGAACGTCAGCTCGCCTTGGCCGACGATGCGGTGGTCGATGTCCAGGCCGGGCCGGACCAGCAGCAGACCCTCTGGCGCGGAATCCACCTCGAAGGCGGGCGGGGGCGGCGCGGGGGGCTGCAGGGCCCGCCAGAGGCTGGGCGTCCCGTGGTCGAACCCGGCGAAGCGTGTTGCGGGATGCAGGATCAGGCGGTGGCGGGCGAAGTCCTCTGGCCCCAGGGCGGCGATCGCCGCCGCGTCCAGAGGCTCTGCGTCGGCGGCCAGGTGCGCCGCGGTCCACAGCAGGTCCATCTGCGCCAGGTCGGCCAGCGCCGGCAGGGCGGCCGCGGGCGGAAAGGTCTGCAGCCAGGCCGGAAACTCCTGGCCGTAGTCGAGCAGGGCGGCTTGCCGGGGCGGGTGCTGGGCCGCGTGCGCCACGGCTGCGGCGGACAGCCAGCCCGCGCCCACCACCCGCTCCACAGTGGGAAACTGCGCGGTCAGGGCGTCGGCGCATCCCTTGGCGATGCTGTTGCGGTAGACCGACAGCCCGGCCTCGGACCGTGTGGGCGCGCACCAGGGGGCCAGGGCCTGCGCATCGCCGCCCACCGCCGCCAGGAAGCGGTCGTGGAACGCATCGGGGAAGCCGTCAGGCATCCGCGGTCTCCCGCGTCAGCACCGCCGCCGCCCGATCCCGCTCGGCCATCAGCTCGGCGAAGTCGGGAATGGCGTCGTCGCGCTCGATCAGGGTCGGCCGCGGCCCGATCCGCGTCACCAGCCGGCGGAACAGCCGCCAGACCGGCTCGGCGACCGGCGCGCCATGGGTGTCGATCAACAGGGTCTGGCCCAGGCGCGCGTCGGCGGCGTGGCCGGCCAGATGGATTTCGCCGATGGCCGCGGCGGGCAGGGCGTCCAGATAGGTCTCGGCCGCGTAGCCCAGATTGTGCGCGCTGACATGGACGTTGTTCACGTCCACCAGCAGGCCACAGCCGGTGCGCCGGCTCAGCTCGGTCAGGAACGCGACCTCGTCCAGATCATGACCGTCCAGCGGCAGATAGAGTGACGGGTTTTCGATCAAGACGCGGCGGCCCAGCGCCGTCTGCATCCGGTCGACGTTCTCGGCGATGCGGGCCAGGGCCGCCATCGTCCGGGGGAAGGGCAGCAGGTCGGGGGCGTAGATCCCCCGCCGCATCGACCAGGCCAGGTGTTCGGACACCAGGGCCGGCTGGTAGCGGTCGACCAGGCGCTTCAGCGCCGCCAGGTGGTCCGCATCCGGCGCCTCGTCCGCCGCCAGCGACAGCCCGACCCCGTGCAGCGAGATCGGCCGGTCGCGGGCGATGGCGTCCAGCCAGGCGAGGCGGGGGCCGCCGGCGGCCATGTAGTTCTCTGGATGCGCCTCGAACCACAGCCCCTCGGCCCGGCAAGCCAGGGCGTCCGCATAATGCTGCGGCTTCAGGCCGACGCCGGCGGTGAGGGGCTGGGTCACGGGGCGCATCCGCGAGGGGGCGGGATCAGGCCTTGGGCGTCAGCGAGCCCATGCCCTTCGGCGTCTTCATGGTGACGCAGGTGCCGACCGGCACTTCCTTGAAGGCCTTGCCGTCGTAGTTGACCTTGGACGTCCCCGCGCAGGTGGTGCCGGCGCCGGCCTTGCAGTCGTTCTTGCCGGCGAGCGCGACGCCGTAGCACTTCTCCATCGCGGCGGGCTTCTTGGCCATGTTGTCTTGCGCCATGGCGGAGCCGCCCATCAGGGCGAGGACGGCGGCGGCGGCCAGGGCGGATTGAGCGGTGTTCATCGGAAGCTCCTCGTTGCGACCGGCCAGGGCGGCGCGGTCCAGGAAGAGTTCGTCGGGTGTGCGGCTCAGGTTACAGCGATCGCCGACTCTTTTTTCGCACCGCGCGGGTGTAACCTTTTCCAGGATGGGGCGAACTGTCCCCCCGCGGCCCGATGAAATTCCAAGACCTCGAACACCGGCTGAAGGGACTGATGTTGCGCGCCCAGGCCGGAGACGGCGGGGCGTGGCGCGACGTTCTGACGGTTCTCAACACCCGCCTGACGCCGTACTTCCGGCGCCGGCTCGGCGCCGGCCGGGCCGCGGAAGTCGACGACCTTGTCCAGGAGACCCTGTTGGCGATCCACAGCCGACGCATGACCTATGACGCCAGCCAGCCGTTCACGGCCTGGGCGCACGCCATTGCGCGCTACAAGCTGATCGATCACTGGCGCCGCGCGCGGGTGCGTCGGCATGTGCCGCTGGACGATGTGGCCGAGGCGCTCTGGGTCGAGGCCGACGAGGGCGGCCAGGCCAGCGCCGACCTCGACCGCTTGCTGGGCGACCTGCCGGAACGCCAGGAGCAGCTTGTGCGCGGCGTCCGCATCGAGGGCCTCAGCCTGGCGGAAGCCGGCGCGCGGTTCGGCATGACCGAGGGCGCGGCCAAGGTGTCCCTGCATCGCGCGTTGAAGGCCCTGATGGCCAAGGTGGCGTCCCGTGGAGACTGACCGCCTGATCGAGAAACTGGCGGCCGAGCTCACGCCGGCGCCCCCGCGGCTGGTGGCGCGGCGCATCGCGCTTACCGCCCTGGTCGGCGGGGTGGCGGCCCTGGTGGGCATGTTGACCTGGCTCGAGCTGCGCCCGGACCTGATGTCGGCGATGACCGGGGTAAACTTCTGGCTGAAGGCGGCCTACGCGGTGGCGTTGGGCGCGGCCGGGTTCCGCTGCGCCGAGCGTCTGTCGCGGCCGGCGGGGGCCGCGGGCGGCGGGGTCGTGCTGGCGATCGGGGCTGTGGTGCTCCTGGGCGCCGTGGGCCTGGCCACCCTGATGCTGGAGCCGCCGGGCCGGCGTGCGGCGACCTGGCTGGGCGGGTCCTGGTGGACCTGCCCGTTCAACATTCTGGCCCTGTCCCTGCCGACGCTGGGCCTGGCGCTGCTGGTCATGCGGCGGTTCGCGCCCACGCGCCTCGGCGCGGCGGGGGCCGCGGCGGGCCTGTTCGCCGGCGGGGTGGCCGCCACCGTCTATGGCCTGCACTGCAACGAGACCGCCCCGGTGTTCGTGGCGACCTGGTACACCCTGGGCATCGGCATGAGCGCCGGCGTAGGCGCCCTGCTCGGTCCCTGGGCCCTGCGCTGGCGCTAGGCCGACACCGTCGCAGCGACCTCGAAAGTCGCCTCGGTCTTGGCCTTGATCTCGTCCAGGGTGACCCCTGGCGCCAGCTCCAGCAGGGTCAGCGGCGACTTGCCCCGGCTGACGTCGAAGACCCCCAGGTCGGTGATCACCACGTCCACCACACCCTGGCCGGTCAGCGGCAGGGTGCAGGCCTTCAGCAGCTTGGGCGCGCCGGTCTTCTCGGTGTGCTCCATGACCACGACCACGCGCTTGACGCCGGCCACCAGGTCCATGGCGCCGCCCATGCCCTTGACCATCTTGCCGGGCACCATCCAGTTCGCCAGGTCGCCGTTGGCCGCGACCTGCATCGCGCCCAGGACGCTGAGGTCGATGTGGCCGCCGCGGATCATCGCGAAGCTGTCGGCGCTGGAAAAGTAGGAGCTCGACGGCAGGGCCGTGATCGTCTGCTTGCCGGCGTTGATCAGGTCGGCGTCCTCGTCGCCCTCATAGGGGAACGGGCCCATCCCCAGCATCCCGTTCTCGCTCTGCAGCGTCACGTGCATGCCGGTGGGGATATAGTTGGCGACCAGGGTCGGGATGCCGATGCCCAGGTTCACATAGAAGCCGTCGCGCAGCTCGGTGGCGGCGCGGGCGGCGATCTCTTCGCGGGTCCAGGCCATCTTACGCGATCTCCCGCTTGCGGACGGTGCGCTGCTCGATGCGCTTTTCCTGCACGCCCTCGACGATGCGGTCGATGAAGATGCCGGGGGTGTGGATGTTGTTCGGGTCCAGGGTCCCGGTCTCGACGATCTTCTCGACCTCGGCGATGCAGACCTTGCCGGCCGTCGCCATCATCGGATTGAAGTTCCGGGCGGTCATCCGATAGACGAGATTGCCCTCCCGGTCGCCCTTGTACGCCTTGACGATCGACAGGTCGGCGGTCAGGCCGCGCTCCATCACATAGAGCTCGCCGTCGAACTCGCGGACTTCCTTGCCCTCGGCCACCAGGGTGCCGACGCCGGTCTTGGTGAAGAAGGCCGGGATGCCCGCCCCGCCGGCCCGGATGCGCTCGGCCAGGGTCCCCTGCGGGTTGAACTCCAGCTCCAGCTTGCCCGAGAGGTACAGCTCGGCGAACAGCTTGTTCTCGCCCACATACGAGCTGATCATCTTGCGGATCTGTCCGCCGGCCAGGAGCACGCCCAGGCCGAAGTCATCGACCCCGCAATTGTTGGAGATGACCGTCAGATTCTTGACGCCCGAGTCGCGGATCGCCGCGATCAGGATCTCGGGGATGCCGCACAGGCCGAAGCCGCCGGCCATGATCGTCATGCCGTCGAACAGCCGCCCTTGCAGCGCCTCGACCGCGTCCTTGGAAACCTTGTCCGCCATGGCTTCGCCAATACGCTGCAAACGCCGGCTTGAGAACTGGTCCGCAAAAAATTCATCGATTGATGATTTGCGCGCCACACCCACGTGTCAGGCTGTACTGGAGGCCCGATGCACGCCGATTCCTTCCTGATCCAGGCCCTGGTCTACCTCGCCGCCGGCGTGATCTCCGTGCCGATCGCCAAACGGCTGGGGCTGGGCTCGGTGCTGGGCTACCTCATCGCCGGCGCCCTCGTGGGCCCCTTCGTGCTCGACCTCGTGGGCGAGCAGGGCGACGTCATGCGCTTCGCCGAGTTCGGCGTGGTGATCCTGCTGTTTCTGATCGGCCTCGAGGTCCGGCCGGCGCTGCTGTGGGAAATGCGCACCTCGATCTTCGGCCTGGGCGCGGCCCAGATGCTGGCCAGCGCCCTTCTGCTGGGCGCCCTTGCCGTCCTGCTGGGCGCCGACTGGCGGGTGGCGACCGCCGTGGGCCTGATCTTGGCGCTCTCCTCCACCGCCATCGTGCTGCAGAACCTGGAGGAGAAGGGCCTGCGCCAGGGCGCCATCGGCCAGTCGGCTTTCGGCGTCCTGCTGTTCCAGGACCTGGCCGTGATCCCGCTGTTCGCCTTTCTGCCGCTGCTGGCCCTGGGCCATCAGGCGGGGGAGGCGGCGACCGGCGGCCACGGGGCCAGCATCCTGGACGGCCAGGCGGAGTGGGTCCGGGTGTTGGCCACCCTCGCCGCCGTAGCGGGCGTCGTGGTCGGCGGGCGCTACCTGACCCGGCCGCTCTTCCGCTTCATCGCCGCCGCCCGCCTGCGCGAGATCTTCACCGCCTCGGCCCTGCTGCTGGTGGTGGGCGTCGCCGCGCTCATGGAGCTGGTGGGCCTGTCCCCCGCCCTAGGCGCCTTCCTGGCCGGCGTGGTCCTGGCCGAAAGCGAATTCCGCCGCGAGCTGGAGACCGACATCGAGCCGTTCCGCGGCCTGCTGCTCGGCCTCTTCTTCATCACCGTCGGCGCGGGCCTCAACTTCGGCCTCATCGCCGCCCAGCCGGTGTTGGTGATCTCGCTCACCCTGGCTCTGATGGCGTTGAAGTTCGTCGCCATGTGGGCTGTGGGGCTGCTGTTCCGCCGGGACCGCAAGGACGCCGCCACCATCGCCGTCTCCCTGGCCCAGGGCGGCGAGTTCGCCTTCGTGCTGATCGCCTTCGTGGTCACCGCCCGTGTCCTGACCGCCGAGCAGGCGGGCTTGGCCACCGCAGTCGTGGCGCTGTCCATGGCGCTGACCCCCATCGCCTTCGTGCTGTACGAGAAGTTGGTGCTGAACCGCACCGGCCTGCTGGCCGAGCCCGAGCAGCTGCCCTTCGACGAGGGCGCGCCCGACGCCATCGTCGCCGGCTTCGGCCGCTTCGGCCAGATCGCCACCCGCCTGCTCACCGCCGCCGACTTCAAGGTCACCATGCTGGAGTCCTCGATCGAGCAGATCGAGACGATCCGCCGGTTCGGCTGGCGCGTGCACTACGGCGACGCCACCCGCCTGGACCTGCTGCGCGCCGCCGGCGCCGACAAGGCCAAGCTGCTGCTGGTCGCCATCGACGACAAGGACAAGGCCGTCGAGCTGGTCGAGGCGGCCACCGAATACTTCCCGAACCTCACGATCATCGCCCGCGCCTTCGACCGTCGTCACGCCTACGAGCTGGTCCGGGTGGGCGGCGACGAGGTGGTCCGCGAAACCTTCGAGAGCGCGCTCCTGTTCGGCAAGAAGGCCCTGCTGCGCCTGGGCATGTCGGAACGTCGCGCCGCCAAGTCGGTCAGCCTGTTCCGCGAGCACGACCTGGCGCTCTTCAACAAGCTGGCGCCCGTCTACGGCGAGGAGAAGGACTACGCCATGGCCGTCCGCGACAGCCGCGAGACCATGGAGAAGCTGCTCAGCGAGGAGATGCGCCGCCTCAAGAAGGAAGAAGCCGAGGAGGCCGACAACGACGGCAAGGCCAAGGCGCTCCGCGAAGCCGGCTGACCGATTTGGCGCGGCCGCGGCTCTGGGTGTATTGAGGCGAAATGAGCCAAGCCCTCGACCTCCAGGACAAGATCGATCCCGTCTCCTTCGACCTCTACGGGACGGATTTTCCCACCTTCACGCAGAAGCTGGGCGATAGTTACGCCCGCTGGGGCTTCGCGGTCATCGCCGATCACGGCCTGCCGCAGGACAAGGTCGACGACGCCATCGGGCAGATGAAGCTGTTCTTCGCCCTGCCCGAGGAGACCAAGCGCAAATACAAGCTGCCGGTGTCCGGCCAGCGCGGCTACACGCCCTTCGGGATCGAGACCGCCAAGGGCGCCACGCACCACGATCTGAAGGAATTCTGGCACGTCGGCCGCGACCTGCCCGAGGGCCACCGCTTCCGCAACCACATGCCCGACAACGTCTGGCCTGTGGAGGAACTGCCGGAGTTCCAGGCCAAGGTCGGCTGGCTCTACAACGCCCTCGACGCGATGGGCCTGAAGGTGCTGGAGGCCATCGCCTGCTACCTGAACCTGGATCGCCACTTCTTCGCGCCCACCGTCGACTTCGGCAATTCGATCCTGCGCCTGCTGCACTATCCGCCGGTGCCCAAGGACGGGCCGCACATCCGCGCCGGCGCGCACGAGGACATCAACGTCATCACCCTGCTGCTGGGCGCGGAAGAAGCCGGGCTTGAGGTCAAGGATCACGACGGCCGCTGGATCGCGATCAACCCGCCCCCGGGCAGCCTGGTCTGCAATATCGGCGACATGCTTCAGCGCCTCTGCAACCACCGCCTGCCGTCGACCACCCACCGCGTGGTCAACCCGGCCCCCGAGCGTCGCGGCTTCCCGCGCTACTCGACGCCCTTCTTCCTGCACTTCAACTCGGACTACCTGATCAAGACCCTGCCGGGCACGATCGACGCGGCCCACCCCGACCGCTACCCCGAGCCGATCACCGCCGACGACTACCTCCAGGAACGCCTGCGCGAGATCAAACTGGCGTAGGACCAGCCGTCCTCTCCCCGCCGACGGGGAGAGGCGCGCGTCGGATCTAGAGGCTCACCACCCGCACTGGCGGCCCTTGTTCTGCTGGGTCAGCCAGGCGTCCAGCGGCTTGAAGTAGTCCGCGACCGCGCTGGCGTCGGTCCGCGTCTCGCCGGAGAACACCGCCAGCGTCTGCGGCCAGGGCTGCGACTGGCCCAGCTCCATCATCTTGTTGAACTTCTCGCCCACCGCCTTCTGGCCATAGACCGAGCAGCGGTGCAGCGGGCCCTTCCAGCCGGCCTGGGCGCAAGCGGCCCGATGGAACTGGAACTGGTAGATGTGGGCGAGGAAGTAGCGGGTGTAGGGCGTGTTGCCGGGCACGTGGTACTTGGCCCCCGGATCGAACGCGTCGGCCGGCCGCGGCCCCGGCGGGACCAGCCCCTGATACTTCAGCCGCAGCTTCCACCAGGCGTCATTGTACTGGTCCGGCCCGACCTCGCCCGAGAACACCTCCCAGCGCCAGCGGTCGACCATCAGGCCGAACGGCAGGAAGGCGATCTTGTCGAGCGCCATCTTCAGCAGGAACGGGATGTCCTCTTCCGTTCCCGGCACGGTCGGCAGCAGGCCGATCTGGTTCAGGTAGGTGGGCGTCGAGGCCGACAGCGCCGCGAAGTCGCCGATCGCCTCGTGGAAACCGTCGTTGGCCCCGTTGCGGAACAGGGTCGGCTGGTTCTGATAGGCCCGCTGGTAGTAGTTGTGCCCCAGTTCGTGGTGCACGGTCCGGAAGTCCTCGGCGTCGACCTTGGTGCACATCTTGATGCGGATGTCGTCCTTGTCGTCGATATCCCAGGCCGAGGCGTGGCAGACGACTTCGCGGTCTCTGGGCCGCACGATCAGCGACCGCTCCCAGAACGTTTGCGGCAGCGGCGCATAGCCCAGCGATGAGTAGAAGCCCTCGCCGGTCTTCACCATCTTGACCGGGTCATAGCCCTTGTCCTGCAGCAGCTTGTCCAGGCTGTAGCTGGAGCTCACCGTCTTGGGCTGCACCACGTCATAGATGTTGCCCCAGCTCTGGGCCCACATATTGCCCAGCAGGTCGGCGCGGATCGGGCCGGTTTTCGGCTGCACCGCGTCGCCGTAGCGCGCGTTCAGCTCCGCCCGCACATAGCAGTGCAGGTTCTTGTAGAACGGCGCCACCTGGGTCCACAGCCGGTCCGTCTCGGCGGCGAAGGCGTCGGGGTCCATGTCGTAGTTCGACCGCCACAGCGCCCCGGTGTCCTTGAACCCCAGGCCCCGGGCGCCCTCGTTCGACAGGGCGGCGAAGCGGGCGTAGTCCGGCTTCATCACCGCCGCCACCCCGTGCCAGCCCTCCCAAACGGCCTTCAGCTCGGCGGGATCGCGGCTCTCGGCCATCACCGCCTCGGCGTCGTTCAGGGTGATGGGCTTGCCCTTGTATCCAAACTTTCCCGAGGAGTAGGTGCTGTCCAGCTTGGTCACCAGCCCGGCCAGCTCGTCGGCCGCGCCGGGCCGGTTGGGCGCCGGGGAGACCAGGTACAGCTTCAGCAGCTTCAGCTTGCGCGCCGTCACCGGATCGGTCGCCACCCCGTTGAACCGCGCCGCCGCCGTCGCCAGCCGCGTCACCAGCTCGTTCTGCTCCGCGCTGGCCTTGGCCTCCAGCCACTGGGTGTCCTCGGTGATGAAGTTCGCCCGCACCCACGCGGCCCGGTTGGCGAAGGCGGCGGCCTTGTCCAGCTGCGCCTCCGCGTCCGTCACGAACGCCTTCGCCTCGGCGGCGGTCGGTTGGGCCACGGCCGGCGCCGCACAGGCGAGAACAGCCACCGCACAGACGGCCAACAGCTTCGTTTTCATCAACAATTCCCGCAGAGTTTCCTGAAGCCACCCAAGACCGGAGCGTTCGAGAGGTCAACGCTCCTGATGGATTGGCGCTAGGCGACTGGTCCCCCTCCCGCCGCTTCGCGGTGGAGGTAAGGCGTTCGCCCGGCCCCCTCAGTCCTCGTATTCCGCCAGGTCGTCGGGTCCGCTGACGCTCACGTCCAGGTCGGTGACGATGCCGGTGCCAAGCGTATAGACCCAGCCGTGCACGCTCAGCGGCTGGCCGCGCGCCCAGGCGTCCTGGATGAAGACGTCGGAAGCCACGTTTCGAACCTGGCGGATGACGTTCAACTCCACCAGCCGGTCCCACTTGGCCTTTTCGCCGGGCAACTGGTCCAGCTCGTGCCGGTGATCCTGGTGAACCTCGCGGATCGGGTGCAGCCAATGGTCCACCAACCCCCGCCGATGGCCGTCGACCGCCGCGGCGACGCCGCCGCAGCCATAGTGGCCCACCACCAGGATGTGCTTCACCTTGATCACCTCGACAGCGAACTGCAGCACCGAGAGGTAGTTGGCGTCCTGCGGCGGGGCCAAGTTGGCGACGTTGCGGTGGACGAACAGCTCGCCCGGATCCAGGCCCACGATCTCGTTGGCCGGCACCCGGCTGTCGGAACAGCCGATCCACAGGTACTCGGGGGCCTGCTGCCCCTCCAGCCGCTTGAAGAACCCGGGATCTCCCGCGATTTTCCGGGCGGCCCAGGCGGCGTTCTTCGCCTTCAGATCGTCGAGGCTCTTGGGCATTTTAAAGCGGCTTCGCGTCCGGCTGTTGATTGGGGTGGGCGGCGACAAAGGCCGGGTGCTCGGCCGCCCGGTCGGCGGCCGCGGTCAGCTTCGGCCACGGCGCCAGGTCCAGCTCGTAGCGCCGGGCGGAATAGACCTGCGGAACCAGGCAGCAGTCGGCCAGGGTCGGCGCGTCGCCGAAGGCATAGTCCCCGCCATGCGCGGCGATCAGCGGCTCCAGGGCGTCGAAACCGTCCGCGATCCAGCCCTGGATCCAGTCGGTGATCTCCGCCTGCGCCACGCCCATCTTCGACAGCCTGCGCCCGACGCGTGTGTTGTTCAGCGGGTGGATGTCGCAGGCGATGATCCCCGCCATCCGCCGCACCATCGCCCGATCCAGGGCCGAGCGCGGCAGGATCGGCGGGTTGGGCCGGGTCTCCTCCAGCCATTCCAGGATCGCCAGGCTCTGGGCCAGCACCGTGCCGTCGCCCAGGTCCAGGGCCGGTGTCAGGCCCTGCGGATTCACCGCCTTGTAGGCCGGCTCGCGCTGTTCGCCGGCGATCAGGTCGATGGCGTGATAGTCATAGGCGCAAGCCTTGAGCTGCAGGCCGATGCGCACCCGGTAGGGCGCCGTCGCCCGCCAGGCGGAGTGGAGCGTCCAGGCCATGGTCAGCGCACCGTGAAGGTCAGCCGGCCGACACCCTCGACCTCGCCGTCGACCCGGTCGCCGCGGACCACCGGGCCGACGCCCTCCGGGGTGCCGGTGTAGATCAGGTCGCCCGCCGCCAGGGTCCAAAGCTTCGACGCCTCGGCGACGATCTCGGCGACGTTCCAGATCATGTCCGCCACCGAACCGTCCTGTTTCACGGCGCCGTTGACGGAGAGGGTGATGCGGCCGGCCGGAGGCGGCCCCTGCCAGTGGCGGATCGCCGAGATCGGCGCGCTGTCGTCGAAGCCCTTGGCCGCGTCCCACGGCTGGCCCTTGTCTTTGGCCGCCGCCTGCAGGTCGCGCCGGGTCAGGTCCACCCCGACCGCATAGCCATAGACCGCGTCCAGGGCCTGAGCGACGTCCAGGTTCTGCCCGCCGCCGCCGATGGCCACAACCAGCTCGATCTCGTGGTGGAGGTCCGCCGTCCGCGTCGGATAGGCGGGATCGCGTCCCGGCGGGACCACCGCGTCGGCCGGTTTGGAGAAGAAGAACGGCGGGTCGCGGTCGTCGCCGCCCATCTCCCGCCGGTGGGCGGCGTAGTTGCGCCCAACGCACAGGATACGGCGGACCGGAAAGCCCCCCAGGGCGGCGCCGCGCTGGTCTTCGACAGGGACCACGGGGACCGGGGCGGGAGCGATCACGAACTCGTCCATCCGCCGCCTTTAGGCCCCGCGCGCGCCGATGTGAACCCCACGCTGGGGGAGACTGACCCAAGGTCCGGGGAGCAAGAGTTCTATGGCTCAGCTTGATTGTTGGATCGCGGCGCCGCTACGCAGGTTGCGCCTCCCACGCCGCACGAGATCGCCATGCCCGCCAACCGTTCACGACCCGCGTCCAGCTTCCGCTCGCGCGGCGAAATGTGGACGACGCTTGGGCTGACGGCGGTCCTCGCGTTCTTCCTGATCAGCGGCGCCATCGCCTACCTCAACATCCAGGCGCTGCGGGCCAACGATCAGAGTGTCCGGCACACCCACGACGTGGTGATGGCCTTGACCGAGCTGCTGTCCACGGCCCAGGACGCCGAGACGGGCCAGCGCGGCTACCTGCTCACCGGGGATGAGGCCTACCTCACGCCGTACGAAGACGCCGTCGGCAAGCTGTCCACCCGCCTTGACACCATCGAGGCGATGACCCGCGACAACCCGATCCAGCAGGCGAACGTCGTCCTCCTGCGCCGCCATGTGAACGCCAAGCTGGAAGAACTGGGCGAAACGATCGCCCTGCGCCGCAGCAAAGGGGTCGATGCCGCGCTGGCGGTGGTGAACACCAGTCGCGGCAAGCTGGAGATGGACGCCATTCGCACCCAGGCCGAGGCCATGCGTCAGGAAGAGCTGCGCCTTCGCAAGGGGCGTATCGAAGACATGTCGGAAGCGTTCAGCGCGGCGCAGAACACCGGGATGTTCGCGGGCCTGCTGGGTGCGGTGCTGACGGTCGTCGTCTTCATCCTGATCCGCGGCAGCGCCGCGGCGCGGGCGCGCCAGCAGTGGCTGCAAGGCGGGCAAGTCGGTCTGGCCGACGCCATGATGGGCGACAAGTCCGTCGAGCAGCTCGCCGACAGCATTCTGACCTTCCTGTCGCGCTACACCGGGTTCCAGGCCGGCGCCCTGTTCAAGGGCGAGGGGGGCCTCTATCGCCGGGCCGCGACCTTGGGCGTGCCAACCGACGCCGAGGTGCCCGAGCGGTTCGCCCTCAAGGAAGGCCTGTTGGGCCAGGTCGCGGCCGAGGGGCAGCGCATGGTGCTGCGCGACGTCCCGCCAGGCTACCTCACCATCGGCTCGGCCCTGGGTCAGGACAGGCCTCGGCATCTGGTCATCGTGCCGGCCCGCGCCGACGGCGTCGTCAACGCGGTGATCGAACTGGGCTTCCTCTATGACGTCGACGACCAGGTGCTGGAGCTCCTGGAGCAGTCGGGGCCCTCGATCGGCATCGCCCTGCGCTCCGCCCGCTTCCGCGCCCAGCTGCAGGACGCCCTGGAAGAAACCCAGCGCCAGTCCGAGGAGCTGCAGGTCCAGAGCGAGGAACTCCGGGTTTCCAACGAGGAGCTCGAAGAGCAGGGCCGGGCCCTCAAGGAATCTCAGGTCCGCCTGGAACAGCAGCAGGTCGAGCTTGAGCAGACCAACAGCCAGCTCGAGCAGCAGGCGCAGATGCTGGAGGCCCAGCGCGACGACCTCGAACGCACCGCCGCCGCCGTCCAGCTCAAGGCCCGCGAACTGGAACAGGCCAGCCAGTACAAGTCCGACTTCCTGGCGAACATGTCCCACGAGCTGCGGACACCGCTGAACTCGCTGCTGATCCTCTCCAAGCTGTTGGCCGACAATCCCAACGGCGCCCTGTCCGACGAGCAGGTGAAGTACGCCCGGACCATCCAGTCTTCCGGCAACGACCTCCTCACCCTCATCAACGACATTCTGGACCTGTCGAAGATCGAGGCCGGGCACATCCAGATCCAGCCCGAGCCTTTGCCGCTCCAGCGCCTGGCCAACGATATCCGCCAGCTCTTCAAGCCCGTCGCCGACGAGCGGAAGCTGGACTTCGAGATCGAGATCGCCGCCGACTGTCCCTACGACATCGAGACCGACCGGCAGCGGCTGGAACAGGTGCTCAAGAACCTGCTCGCCAACGCCTTCAAGTTCACCGAGCGCGGGTCCGTGCGCCTGGTCATGACGCCCGTCGGCGACGACCGGCTGGCGCTCGCCGTCAGCGACACCGGCATCGGCATCTCCGCCGAACAGCAGGAGAGCATCTTCGAGGCCTTCCGCCAGGCCGACGGCACGATCAGCCGCCGCTACGGCGGCACGGGGCTGGGCCTCTCCATCTCCCGCGAGCTGGCCCGTCTGCTCGGCGGCGCCATCACGCTTCGGAGCCAGCCCGGCGAGGGCAGCACCTTCACGATCACCGTGCCGATGGCCTACGACCCGGCCCTGGTCGCGGCGCGCGACATCCAGCCGTCGCCCGCGCGCGCGCCGTCGCCGTCGCCCGTGGCCGCCCAGGCCCCCGCGCCGGCCCGGCCCAAGCGCGCGGCCGAGCGCACCCGTCTCACCGACGACCGCGAGGCGCTCAATTCCACCCGCCGCCTGCTGCTGGTCATCGAGGACGACGAGACGTTCGCCGCCATCGTCCGCGACCTCTCGCATGAGATGGGCTTCCAGTGCCTGGTCGCCGGCACCGCGGAAGAGGCGCTCACCCTGGCCCGCGAGCACAAGCCCAGCGCCGTGGTGCTGGACGTGGGCCTGCCCGACGAGTCCGGCCTCACCGTCCTCGACCGGCTGAAGCGCGACGACCAGACCCGCCACATCCCGATCCACGTGGTGTCCGGCGCCGACCACAGCCAGACGGCCCTGTCGCTCGGCGCCATCGGCTACCTGGTGAAGCCGGTCAAACGCGACGACCTGGCCGAGGTGCTGCAGTCGTTCCAGAGCCGGCTGACCCAGACCATGCGCCGCGTGCTGATCGTCGAGGACGACGACGTCCAGCGCGAGGCCGTGGGCAAGCTCCTGGCCTCCCGCGATGTCGAGACCGTGGGCGTCGGCACCGCCGCCGAGTGCCTCGAACAGCTGGGCCGCCAGACCTTCGACTGCATGGTGCTGGACCTGTCCCTGCCCGACGCCACCGGCTTCGCCCTGCTGGAGACGCTCAGCAGCGGCGGTCACGCCTTCCCGCCGGTCATCGTCTACACCGGCCACGACCTGTCGGCCGACGACGAGCAGCGCCTGCGCCGCTATTCCAACTCGATCATCATCAAGGGCGCGAAGTCGCCGGAGCGCCTGCTGGACGAGGTCTCGCTGTTCCTCCACCAGGTGGTCGCCGAGCTGCCGCCCGAGCAGCAGAAGATGATCCAGCAGGCCCGCAACCGCGACGCCGTGCTGGAGGGCCGCCGGATCCTCATCGTCGAGGATGACGTTCGCAACGTTTACTCGCTTTCGAGCGTTCTCGAACCGCGCGGCGCTGTGGTCCAGATCGCGCGAAACGGTCAGGAGGCGCTCGACGCTCTGGCCGGGTCGGCCCAGGACCCCGCCCGCGCGATCGACCTCGTGCTCATGGATGTGATGATGCCGGTGATGGATGGCCTGGTGGCGACGCGCCAGATCCGCAGCGATCCCCAATGGGCCAAGCTGCCCATCGTCATGCTGACCGCCAAGGCCATGCCCGACGACCAGGAACGCTGCCTGGAGGCCGGCGCCAACGACTACATGGCCAAGCCCATCGACGTGGACAAACTGCTCTCCCTGGTCCGCGTGTGGATGCCCCGGTGAGCCTGACACCGCGCGACGGCGTCGAGGACATCGAACTTCAGCTGCTGCTGGAGGCCCTGTTCCAGCGCTACCACTATGACTTCCGCCACTACGCCCGCGCCTCGATCAAGCGCCGGCTGGCCCAGGCGCGCGACCAGCTGGGTTTCCCCAGCCTGTCGGCGTTGCAGGACAGCCTGCTGCACGATCCGGCCACCCTGCCCAAGCTGCTCAACTACCTGACCGTCCAGGTCAGCGAGATGTTCCGCGATCCCTCCTACTTCCGCGCCCTGCGCGAGAAGGTCCTGCCGCACCTGCGCACCTATCCCTCGCTCAAGGTCTGGATCGCCGGCTGCAGCAACGGCGAGGAGCTCTATTCCCTGGCCATCCTGTTCCGCGAGGAGGGGCTGGCCCAGCGCACCCTGTTCTACGCCACCGACATCAACCCCCAGGCCCTGGCCGCCGCCGAGGCCGGCGTCTATCCCCTGGATCAGGTCCGCAAGTTCACCCAGAACCACCAGAAGTCCGGCGCCAAGACCTCGCTCTCCGACTACTACGTCGCCGACTACGGGCGCGCGGTGTTCGACAAGTCCCTGCGCGAGGGCGTGGTGTTCTCCGACCACAGCCTGGTCACCGACGCCGCCTTCGCCGAGATGCACCTGATCTCGTGCCGCAACGTGCTGATCTACTTCGACCGCGAGCTGCAGGACCGCGCCATCGGCCTCTTCCGCGACTCCCTGGCCCGCAAGGGGTTCCTGGGCCTGGGCTCCAAGGAGAGCCTGCGCTTCTCCCGCCACGCCGCCGCCTTCGCCGACTTCGACCGCGACGACAAGATCTACCAGAGGCGCGAGCCGTGAGCCTGCCGCCACCCCTGAAGGCCATCGCCATCGGCGCCTCGGCGGGCGGCGTCCAGGCGCTGTCGGCCATCCTGCCCGCCCTGCCGGCCGACTATCCCCTGCCGGTGCTGGTGGTCGTCCACGTGCCGCCCGACCGCGACAACGCCCTGGTGCCGCTGTTCCAGTCGAAATGCCGGATGGCTGTGAAGGAGGCCGAGGACAAGGAGCCGGCCTTGCCGGGCGTGGTCTATTTCGCGCCGTCGGACTATCACCTTATGGTCGAGCTGGACGGATCCCTCGCCCTCTCGTCGGATGAGCATGTGAACCACTCCCGCCCCGCCATCGATGTGCTGTTCGAGACCGCGGCCGACGCCTTCGGTCCGGGCCTGGCCGGCGTGGTGCTGACCGGGGCCAACAGCGACGGCGCCCAGGGCCTGCGCGCCATCCTCGACGCCGGCGGCCAGGCGCTGGTCGAGGATCCCGCCGCCGCCTACGCTCAGGCCATGCCCGCCGCCGCCGCCGCCGCCTGTCCCGCGGCCGCCGTCCTGCCGCTGCCCGCCATCGCGCCCCACCTGCTCAGCCTGGCGCCCGTCCCATGATCCGCCCCCCCGCCGAGCCCATCCACGCCCTGCTGGTCGACGACCTGCCCGAGAACCTGCTGGCGCTCGAGGCCCTGCTCCAGCGCGACGGCCTCATCTGCCTCAAGGCGCACTCCGGCGAGGAGGCGCTGGAACTGCTGCTGCTGCACGACGTCGCCCTGGCCCTGCTCGACGTTCAGATGCCCGGCATGGACGGCTTCCAGCTGGCCGAGTTCATGCGCGGCGCCGAGCGCACCCGCCACGTCCCGATCATCTTCGTCACCGCCGGCAGCGCCGACATCCAGCGTCGGTTCCGGGGCTACGAGGCCGGCGCCGTCGACTTCATCCAGAAGCCGATCGAGCCCGACATCCTCCGCAGCAAGGCCGCCGTCTTCTTCGACCTCCACCAGCAACACCGCCAGATCCTCAGCCAGCGCGACGAACTGGCCGCCTACGCCGCCCAGCTGCGCACCGTCGACCGGCACAAGAACGACTTCCTGGCCGTCCTCGGCCACGAGCTGCGCAACCCGGTCATGGCGCTGGGCGCCGGCGTCCACCTGCTCAAGCGCCACACCGACCCGGCCAAGATCGAGGACATCCGCACCCAGATGGATCGCCAGGTCGCCCACCTGGCCCGCCTGGTCGAGGACCTGCTCGACATCTCCCGCATCGACCAGGGCAAGATCTCCCTGCGCTGCGAGCGGGTGGCCCTGCAGACCATCCTGGAGTTCGCGCTGGAGGCCGCCCGGCCCCAGATCGACGCCCACAACCACACCCTCGCCGTCGATATCCTGCCCGGCCCCACCTGGCTCGACGCCGACCCCACCCGCCTGGCCCAGGTCGTGGGCAACCTGCTGGGCAACGCCGCGAAATACACCCCGGCCGGCGGCCATATCACCCTCACGGCCCGCCCCGCCGGCGACATGGTCGAGATCGACGTGGCCGACAACGGCATCGGCATCCCCGACGAGATGCGCTCCAAGATCTTCGATCTGTTCGCCCAGGTGAAAAGCCCCGCCACCCGCGCCCAGGAGGGGCTCGGCATCGGCCTGGCCCTGGTGAAACAGCTGGTCGAGATGCACGGCGGCTCCATCGCCCTGGTCCACAGCACCCTGGACCAGGGCTCCACCTTCCGCGTCCGCCTCCCGGTCCTGCCCGAGGCCTGAGGGGCCGCCCACCAAGCCCCGGCCTAGCCCCGCCCCCACCGCGACCCCGGCCGCTGCCACAGGCGGCCGACCCGCGCCTGGATCCGCTTCACCTCGGCGCGCGCCGTCTTCACGTCCAGCGGCCCCAGCTCGCGGGCCACGTCCAGCATCAGGTCGGCGTAGAAATACGTCCGCTCATCCGCCGCCTGGCCCAGCGCCTGCGCGATCGCCTTGTCCCGCGCCGCCCAGCCGTACAGCGTGCTCCGGTGCGGCGCCCCGTCCCGCCCCATCACCTCGGGCAGCGACGCGCCCATCGCCACTGCTTCGCACACCCCCTCGATCCGCGCGCGCCGCCGCGCCCGCCCCCGCGCCAGCCGCCCCATCTTCTGGTTCACCGTCAGGGCATAGGCGAAATCCGGCCGCTCTCGCGCCCGCCGCCGCACCGCCCAGGCCGAGGGCAGGGCGCCATCTACCGCCCGCAACCCGTCCAGCGTCACCCCCTGGCCCACATGGAACAGCACCCGGTCCGCCGTCCGCTCGTCCCACGCCGCCCGCGCCCGCCGCGTCGCACCGAGCGCCGCCCCCCGCGCCGCCAGCCGCCCCCGCCGCAACCGCTCGATCTCCTCCTGAAACGCCGGCTGCGCCGCCATCCACGCCCGCAGCGTCCGCCGGCTGGGCAGGCCAGGCTCCCGCTCCACGTCCCGCAATGTCGCCCCGGCCCGCAACCGCGCCAGCACCGCCTCGGCCCCGGCCCAGTCGAACCGCAACCCCCGCCGCACCGCATCCCCCCGCGCCTGCGCCACATCCAGCGCCGCCCGAAAGTCCCGATCCTTGACCCCCCACCGCACCACACTCTCCGCCCGCGGCATCCCGGGATGCGCGCAAGCGGCTTTCAACGTCTCCCCCGCGGACACACGGTCGAGAACCTCCAGGCGCTGCCGCGCGCCGGTGTGGGCCAGTTCGGCGAGGGTGGGCATGGGGGGAGTGTGCCACCGGGCGCGCGGTGGGCGGTACGTTGTTCGGACGGGGTGCGTCCGGATTTGGCGTGGGGAGCAACCCGCTTGACCTGTCCTCGCGGAAGCATCCAACAAGGTCGGGGCGCGACAGTGGAATGCGCGTAGGGGCGATCAGTGGCTAAGCTTACGCAGGCGGAACTCGAACGGCATCTCTGGCAGGCGGCGGACATCCTGCGCGGGACCGTCGATGCCGGGGACTACAAGCAGTACATTTTCGGCCTGCTCTTTTACAAACGGCTCTGCGACGTTTGGGGCGAAGAGTTCGAGGTTCTGCTGGCTGAGACCGGCGACCGCGAGGAAGCCGCCGATCCCGACGAGCACCGGTTCCACATCCCGACCGAGCACCGCTGGGATCATGTGCGAAAGCAGTCCACCCAGATCGGCCAACGGCTGAACAATGCCTTCGCGGCCATCGAAGACGCGAACCTGCGGCTGCGCGGCGTGTTCGGCGCCGTGGATTTCGCAAGGCAGGAACAGTTTCCCGACGCCCTGCTCGAAAAGCTACTGTCGCACTACGAGAAGATCGGGCTGCGGAACGCCGACGTGCCCGCCGATGTGCTGGGCGACGCCTACCTCTACCTCATCACGATGTTTGCCGAGGGTGCGGGCAAGAAGGGCGGCGAGTTCTACACGCCCCGACAGGTCGTCCGCCTGATCGTCGAGTGCCTCGATCCGCAGCCCGGTATGTCCATCTACGACCCGACCTGCGGCTCGGCCGGGATGCTGCTGGAAGCCGTGCAGCACCTCAAGGATCGCGGGCAGAACCCGCGCAGCCTGTCGCTCTACGGGCAGGAGAAGAACCTCGGCACTTGGGCCATCGCCCAGATCAATCTCTTCCTGCACGACATCGATGACGCCTTCATCGCCAAGGGCGACACGATCCTCGGCCCGAAGCGGTACGACCCGAAGGCCAAGGAGTTCGTCGCAGGCGTCGGCGCCTATGACCGCGTGATGGCCAATCCGCCGTTCTCGGAGAAGGTCTGGGGCTACGAGGTCTGGTCGAACGGCGACCTCTACGGTCGCGACAAGTACGGTTGTCCACCGAAAGGCTATGGCGACCTCGCCTTCGTGCAACACATGGTCGCCTCGCTGAAGGACGACGGGATGCTGGGCGTCGTCGTGCCGCACGGCGTGCTGTTCCGAGGCGGCGCCGAGGGCCGCATCCGCGAGGCCATGTTGAAGGCCGACATCATCGAGGCGGTGATCGGGCTGGCGCCCAACCTCTTCTATGGTGCGGGCATCCCGGCCGCGATCCTTATCATCCGCAAGGCCAAGCCAAGCGAACGGAAAGGAAAGATGCTGGTCGTCAACGGCGACGGCACGTTCCAGCCGGGCAAGGCCCAGAACTTTCTGACCGACGCGAATGTGCGGACCCTAGCGGACGCCTTTCACGCCTTCGCAGACGCCGACAAGCTCGCCCGCGTGGTGTCGGTGGACGAGATCGAGGCCAACGGGTGGAACCTCAACATCAGCCGCTATGTGCAGACAGGCGCCGACGCTGAAGCGGTTGATGTCGCCGCCGAGGTCGCCAAGCTCCAAGACCTGATCGTCAAGCGGAATGAGGCCGAGGCGGTCATGTTCGAGCACCTCAAGAGGCTCGGGTATGTCTGACACCGCGCCCGAAGAATGGCGCGAGGTTGCCCTGAGCGATGTCGCGGAAATCGTGACCGCCGGGATTTCAGCCGACGAACTCGCCACTGAGCCGGAAGTCCATCACTACTCGTTGCCCGCATTTGACCTCGGGCTCGGCCCTGAAGTTGGGCCGGGGAAGGCGATCAAGAGCAACAAAACTATAGTCCCAAAAGACTGCATTCTGTTCAGCAAGCTCAACCCACGCATCCCAAGGATATGGCGTGTGCGGGAGGTCGCGTCGCCCTACTCCTACTGCTCGACAGAGTTTTGGCCGCTCGTGCGGAAGTCCGACGATGTTGACCTCGACTTCCTCAGCTATTTCTTGGGAAGCAGGGCCTTTCTGGGAGACCCGGCAATCGTGCCTTCGTCCAGCACGAATAGCCACCAGCGTGTTGATCGCCGGAGCTTCGAGGCATTTGTCCTCCGCCTTCCGACGCGCGACGAGCAGCGGCGGATCGCCGAGGTGCTGCGGTCGGTGGATGTGGCCCTAAGTTCTGCACGGGCCGTCGCCGAAGCCGCGAGAGCTTCGAGCCAAACAATGCGGCACGAACTGCTCGGCGTATCTGTCGAGGGCGAGGTCATTGATGCCCCTGATGGTTGGGAGGTTCGGCCGCTCGAATCTCTGGCGACAGTAGAGCGCGGCAAGTTCTCCGTCCGACCTCGGAACGACCCGCGCTATTTTGGTGGGGTCACCCCGTTTATCCAGACTGGCGACATCACGTCGGCGGGAGACTACCTCACAGGCCACACACAAACGCTCAACGAACTCGGCGTGAAGGTGAGCCGTGTGTTCCCGACCGGGACGATCATGACGACAATCGCCGCGAACATCGGGGACTTCACGATCACCACCTATCCGGTCGCGTGCCCGGACAGCGTGGTAGGCATTGAGGCCGGTGCGGGTATTCACCCCTATTGGCTCTACTCGGTGCTGTCATGTTTCAAGGCCGCTCTAGATCGGGCTTCGACCCAGAACGCTCAGAAGAACATCAACCTGCAAACCCTTCGGCCGCTGCTGATCCCGGTTCCCCCACCTAGTCTCATGGTCGAGTTGGCCGAGACCCTCGAAGCAGCAGCCGGTGCGGCCCGCGGAGCTAGTGCGGCTTGCAGGAGCGTTGCAGCACTGAAGCAGGCAATTATGGCAGACCTCCTATCCGGCCGCGTCCGCGTGCCCGCATGAGCGAATACCGCCTCGCCGAAAAGCCGACGCTCGTTGCCCTGACCGCGCTCGGCTACCGGCGGCTGTCGCCCGAGGCGGCGATGGCGA
The DNA here is from genome assembly GCA_964575195.1 of uncultured Phenylobacterium sp. Lineage (GTDB taxonomy): Bacteria > Pseudomonadota > Alphaproteobacteria > Caulobacterales > Caulobacteraceae > Phenylobacterium. The sequence continues at coordinate 114,918 of CAZNPJ010000001.1, read as the reverse complement.
TGCGGGAGGAAGAGAACCGCGTCATCCTCAAGCCGGTTCTCATCGATGCGTTGCAGACCCTCAACGGGATCGGCGCGGTGGACGCCGAGGCGATCTATGCCGACCTGTCTCGGCTGTCGGATAATGAGGACTGGCAACGCAAGCTGCGCGGCGCCTATTCGCGCAAACCGACCGGCGAGCCCCGCGAGCGACCGATCACCCTGATCGACTTCAAGCACCCTGGTAGGAACAGCTACCACGTCGTCCGCCAGTTCCGCGTCGCCGCTCAGCGTTCGCGCATCGCCGACATCGTGGTGTTCGTGAACGGCATTCCGCTGGTGGTGATCGAGGCCAAGTCCCCGCTGAAGGCGACGGCGCGGGCCGAGGAAGCGTTCGAGCAGATCAAGCAGTACGAGCGCGACATTCCACGCCTGTTCGCCTCCAACGCCTTCAACCTCGTCACGGACGGGATGACGACGCTCTACGGCGCAACAGGGAGTCCTTCGCAGTTCTACGCGCCATGGCCTGACGCTTGGCCGCGCAGCCGCGACGAGTTCGCCGACGACCTCTCCAAAGACCTGTGGTGCCTGATGGAGCCGTCACGGCTGCTCGACATGCTGGCCCACTTCATCGTCTTCGAGACCGACCCGGAGAGCGGCCGGAAGATCAAGAAGGTCTGCCGCTATCAGCAGTTCCGGGCGGTCAACAAGGCGGTCGCCCGTGTTGCTGAGGGCAAACTTAAGAAGGGGCTGATCTGGCACACGCAGGGATCGGGCAAGAGCCTGACCATGGTGTTCCTCGCCCTCAAGCTGAAGACCCACCTAACGCTGGACGCGCCCACGCTTCAGAATCCCAACATCCTCGTCCTGACCGACCGCATCGACCTCGACGACCAGATTTCAAAGACCTTCGTCGCCTGCGGCCTGCCCAACCCGAAGCAGGCGGCTTCGGTCAGCGAACTGCGCGAGGCCGTGGCGCGCGGCGGCAACGGTCAGATTCTCCTGTCCACCATCTTCAAGTTCGCCGGGTCTAAGGACCCGATCCCGAATTCGGAGAACTGGATCGTGCTGGTGGACGAGTGCCACCGCACGCAGGAGAAAGACCTCGGCGCCTTCCTGTCTGCGACCCTGCCGGACGCCCGGTTCTTCGGCCTCACCGGCACGCCGATCAAGAGCACCGACAAGGACACCTACGCGCGGTTCAGCGAGCCCGGCGAAGGCTACCTCGACAAGTATGGGATCGACGACGCTGTGCGCGACGGCGCCACGGTGCCGATCCTCTACGAGGGCCGGAAGACGGACTGGTCAATCAACGAGGCCGAACTCGACATCCTGTTCGACCGCTGGTTCGTCGATCTGCCAGATGAAAAGCGCGAGAAGCTGAAGTCCAAGGGGCTGACGCTCGCCACCATCGCCAAGCACCCCGAGCGGGTGCGGCTGGTCGCCTTGGACATCTGGGAGCACTTCAAGCAGGTCTGCCGACCGGACGGCTTTAAGGCCCAGATCGTCGTCGTGGATCGTGAGGCGGTCGTCCTCTACCGCATGGCCTTGGCCCATGTGATCGCCGCCGACCTGATGAAAGGCGGGATGGACGAGACCGACGCGAAGGCCAAGGCCGACGCCATGATCGCCTGCGTCTTCTCCAAGAGCCAAGAGGACAACAAGCCGTCAGAGGACCCGGATGTGGCCGCGCTGCGGGCCGAGCTTGAGGGCTGGTACTTGGACGACGCGGCCGAGAAAGGCGCCAAGAAGCGGTTCAAGGCGTTCGGGGAAGAGCCCAGCTTCCTGATCGTCTGCGACAAGCTGCTAACCGGCTTCGACGCGCCTATCGAGGCGGTAATGTATCTCGACAAGCCGCTGAAGGAGCACGGCCTGCTTCAGGCCATCGCCCGCACCAACCGCACCTGTTCGCTCAAGCGGCCGGACGGCGTGGAGATCGAGAAGCCCCACGGCCGGATCGTGGACTACATCGGCGTCACCAATCATCTCGAAGAGGCTCTCGCGTCCTACCGCGCCGAGGACGTGCAGAACGCCCTGCGAGACATCGCCGTCCTGCGGAACGATCTGAAGGAGGCCCACGCTCGCTACGCCCGTCAAAAGCGGCTGATGGGCCTCGACGGCATGGACGAGAAGGCGGCGGCTTATGCGGTCGGCAAACTCGCGGCCGAGGGTCGGGAGGACGACTGGTTCGAGCTTCAGCGGCTCACCCGCAACTTCGTGCGCGTCTATGGTGATCTGTCGCCCGACCCGGCGATCTTGGAGTTCACGGCCGAGGTGAAGTGGGCGGCGGCGTTCCTGCGGCTGGCGACGCAGGTGATCTCGAAGGACGAGAGCCTCGATCATCGCAGCTACACCGGCAAGATCAGGGACATGCTGGAAGAGCACGTCCACGCCACCGGCCTCTCGACCACAATCCGCCTGCGCTCGATCACCGATCCGAACTTCGGCGACGATTTCGAGGTCGAGGAGAAGACCGAGGAAGAGCTTCAGGAGGCGTTCGTCCGCAAGTCGGCCGAGCTTCGCCGCGTCACCCGCGAACTGGTGGACAAGAACCCCGCCCAATACGGCCGCTTCTCCGAGCGGGTGCTGGAAATCATCCGCCGGTTCGAGGAAGGGCAGATCGCCGCCGCCGAGGGCCTGCGGGACTTTGAAGACCTCACCGGCGGCATCAACGCCGAACAGGGCGCCCACGCCGATCTGGGCATGGATGAGCGGGCTTTCTCGATCCTGCGCATCATGGAGACCATGGCGCCGGACACGGATCACGCGAGCCTTCAGGCCGCCGCCATTGGCGTCGGTCAGGTCTATGCGTCGGCCCAGCGGGATCAGCCGTCGTGGTTCTTCATGGACGGCTACAAGAAAGACCTACGGAAGCAGGTGCGGCCGATCCTTCGCGCGCATGGCGTGGCCGACGCCTCGGCGGTCGGCGAGAAGATCGAGGAGTTCGCCGTCCACGCCTATGCGGGGCCAAACTGATGCCCAGCATTTGGGTCGGGCAGACGGAGATGCCTTACGAGGTTCGTCGTACTGCAACGTTGTCGGAACGGCGGATCACGGTGATGCCGGGCGCCGTCGAGGTGCTGGCACTCACGACCGACGACAACGACGCCATCGAGGGCTTCCTCGCCCGCAAGCGACAATGGCTGTTCGACACCGTGCGGGAGATGGAAGAGACCGTCGCCAACCGGCCGGTCGTCCCCCGCTTCATGACCGGCTCGAAAATTCCGTTCCGGGGACGCCAGTCGTCGCTGACCGTCCGCCGCCACGACGGGCCATACATCCAGATCGCGCATCGGAACGGCTTCCTAGTGGACCTTCCGTTATGGGTGACCGAAGACGCCGCCGACGCGCTCGTGGCTATGGAGATCAAGCTCTGGCTGAAACGGCGCGTCAGGCTCGACGTGCGCGAGATCGCCGCCGCTTATGAGAAGCGGTTCGGGCTCAAGCCGCGTTCAATCCGAGTGGCCGAGTTCGCGACCGGCTGGGGCTCATGCGGCCCGAGCGGAACGATCCACATCGACTGGCGGCTGGTCTTCGCGCCCAAGCGGGTGCTGGAATATGTCGTCGTGCATGAACTCGCCCACCTGAAGCACCGGTCGCACGGTGATGCGTTCTGGGCGTTCCTCGGCTCGATATTGCCGGACTTCGAGCGACCGAAGGGGTGGCTGGGTGTTCATCAATCTAGTTTGGATTCAAGCTTTCTAGCCCACCCCCAATCCATCAACAAAATTGACACTCTCACGCAGCGTCATCTCGGCTAAGCTCCGGCCCCTGTTCTGCCGGAGCCTGCGATGTCCGAGACTGCCGCCGCCACCCCGCCCCCCGCCGCCACCGGTCCGCTGGCCGGGCTGGTCGTCATCGAGATGGGGACGCTGATCGCGGGGCCGTTCTGCGGGCAGATCCTGGGTGACTTCGGGGCCGAGGTCATCAAGATCGAGGACCCGAAGGTGGGGGATCCGATGCGGCAGTGGGGGCGCTCGCTGCCCCAGGGACTGTCGCCCTGGTGGCCGGTGATCGGGCGCAACAAGAAGTCGGTGGGGCTGAACCTGCGGACGCCGGAGGGGCAGGCGCTGGCCAAGACCCTGATCGGCAAGGCCGACGTGGTGATCGAGAACTTCCGGCCGGGCGCCATGGAAAAGTGGGGCATGTCCTATGAGGCGCTGTCGGAGGGCAACCCGGGGCTGATCATGGCCCGGGTGTCGGGCTTCGGTCAGACCGGGCCCTATTCCCAGCGGGCGGGCTATGGCCTGATCGGCGAGGCCATGGGGGGCCTGCGCTATGTGACCGGGGAGCCGGACCGGGCGCCGGCGCGGGCGGGGATCTCCATCGGCGACAGCCTGGCGGCCATGCACTCGGTGATGGGGATCACCATGGCGCTGCACCATCGGGCCAAGACCGGCCAGGGCCAGGTGATCGACGCGGCGCTGTACGAGAGCGTGCTGGCGGTGATGGAGAACCTGATCACCGAGTACGACCTGACCGGCTATGTGCGCGAGCGGTCGGGGTCGGTGCTGCCGGGGATCGCGCCGTCCAATGCCTATCCGTGCAAGTCGGGCGAGCTGATCCTGATCGGCGGCAATGGCGACAACGTCTACGCGCGGCTGACCGAGGCCATGGGGCGGCCGGACCTGAAGGACGATCCGCGCTTCGTGGACCACGCCAGCCGGGGGACGAACCAGGCCGAGCTGGACGGGATCGTGGCCGAGTGGACGTCGGGGTTCGCGCTGCCCGACCTGCTGGCGCTGCTGGAGAGCAAGGGCATTCCGGCCAGCCGGGTGTTCCGGGCGCCGGACATGCTGGAGGATCCGCAGTTCGCCGCGCGCGAGGCGATCGTCTCGGTGCCGCATCCGGTGTTCGGGGCGGTGAAGATGCAGAACGCCTTCCCCAAGCTGTCGGCGACGCCGGGCCAGGTGCGCTGGCCGGGGCCGGAGCTTGGGCAGCACACGGCCGAGGTGCTGGGCGCCCTGGCCGGGGTGGATGCGAACAAGTTGGCGGAGTTGCGGGCGGCGGGTGTAATCTAGGTAGGGTCCGCCGGCCCGCGACCTCTGCCGCGGACCGAGCGTCGAGATCCGGGTCGCCTGATTCCGGGCGAACTCCCTTGGCTGCCGGTCCGGCCCCCGCGGCGGGGCCGCGAGCTCTCGAGGCGGGGATTTAGGGGGCCGGGGGCGGCCGTGGCAGATGGCGACTTGTCCCAGCGCGATCTCGCCGCGCGGCGTCGGGTCACGCGCGAGGGTTAACGGGCCGCCAGCAGCTCCGCCACCGCCGCGGACACCTGGGTGACGTCGTAGGGCTTGCGGATGATCGGCGCCGTGTCGAACCCGCCGGGCGCCCCGCCGGTCTCGCCGTAGCCGGTGGCGAAGACGAAGGGGATCCCCCGGGCGTGCAACGCCTCGGCCACCGGGGTCACCGACCGGCCGTTGAGGTTGGCGTCCAGCACCGCCGCGTCGATCGGCTGGTCCAGCAGCGCCATGGCCTCCTCCAGCTCGTAGGCCGGCCCGATCACCGTGGCCCCCGCCTCCGAGAGCCCGGTGTCCAGCTCCAGGGCCAGCAGCACCGCATCCTCGACGATCAGCACCCGGGCGCCCTTCAGACTGGCAGGCCCGCGCGAGGTGGGCACCGTCTCGGTCATCCGCGGCGCCGGCGCCTCGGGCACCACGTCGGGCCGGTCGGCCATGGCCTGCGGCCCCGCCCGCAACCGGACCGTCACCCCGCCGGAGCGATAGTCCACCTGGGTGTCGCCGTTCAGCTCGCGGCCCGTGACCTGCTCGAGCAGCGTGGAGCCGAAGCCGCGCCGGGCGGGCGGGGTGACGCTGGGCCCGCCGCTTTCGGTCCAGGTCAGCTCGAAGCCGCCGCCGGCCCTGGCCTGCCAGGTCAGCGCCACATGCCCCGCGTCCACCGACAGGGCCCCAAACTTCACGGCGTTGGTCGCCAGCTCGTGCAGGGCCAGCGACAGGGCGTTGGCGGCCCGCGGGGTCAGGAACAGCTCGGGTCCCTCCCAGCTGGTCTGGCCCGGGGCGATCGCCCCCAGCTCGGCGGCGGCCAAGTGATCGATCGCCGCGCCCCGCCACCGGGCGGCGGTCAGCAGCTCGTTCGCGCTGGCCATCGCCTTCAACCGCCCGCCGAAGGTCTGCAGGAAGGCGGGCAGGGACGTTGTGCGCTTGGCGGTCTGTTGGGCCAGGGCCTGGACCGCGGCCAGCACGTTCTTCACCCGGTGGTCCAGCTCGGACATCAGCTGCTGGCGCTGATCGTCCTCCAGATGGGTCTTGCTGACGTCCTCGACGATCCCGGTCAGCCGCACCACCTCGCCGGCGGCGTCGCGCGTGACCGCGCCCGCCATGCGCAGCCAGATCAACCGCTTGTCCGTCGGACGGATAAAGCGGAACCCGATGTTGAAGGTGTCCGCAGCCGTCAACGCCGACTCGCGATGGGCGAGGAAGCTATCGAGGTCATCCGGGTGGACATGGCGCGCTACGACGCCCGAATTCTCGCTGTCGCCCGCCGGCAGGCCTGTGATCGCCGCCATGCGGTCGGAAATGCAAAGTAGGCGGTTGCGCGGGTCCCATTCGAACTCGCCAAGGCCGGCGACCTGGAGCGCAAGCTCCAGACGCTCGCGATCAGAGCTCCGTTCTAACTCGCGCGTCATAGAATCAACATAAGCAAGCCCGCGTTCGGAATCGACCAAGAACAGCGTATTCTTTTGCGACATGCGGCGGGCCTTTGCGGCGTCCCGCAGAACCCCTATGTTGCAGAGCGTGAAAGCTTTGCTCTCCGGAGCGCATCCCGTCGGGAGACGACCATGCCCCCCAAGGCCAGCCAACTGACGACCGAAGACGTGGCCGACGCGGCCAACGACACCGCCGCCAAGATCACCGCCGACGCCCAGAAGGCGATCGCCGACGCCGCCAAGCGGATCGAGGCGACCGTGCAGCAGGCCTTGGAACAGGTCCGCGCCCAATCGCGTGTCTACGCCGACGTTGCGGGCGAACAGCTCGATGAGGCCAGTCGCCTCGCCAGCGAGCAGATTCGCGCCCGGCCGCTGGCCGCGACCGGCGCCGCTCTGGGTATCGGTGTGCTGATCGGCATGCTGCTCGCCTCGCGCCGTTGAATCTCAAGCGGATCCTGAGTCTCGCCGCCGCCGTCGCCGCGATTGCAGCGGCGGCGGCGGTGTGCGTCGTCGCGGCGTCGTTCGCGCTGTACGCCCTGGCGCGAGCCTACATCGGACCTGCGGGCGCTGCGGCGGTCGTGGCGGCTGTCTTCGCGCTGATCGCCGTGATCGTCGCTTGGGTTGCGACCCGCAAGGTGACGCCGAAGGCCGGGCTCGCCGCGCCGCCGCCGCCCGCCTCGCCGATCGACAGCGTGATCGCCATCGCCAAGGCGCGCCCGCTCGTCGCTCTCGGCGCCGCGGCCGTGGCCGCCACCGTCATGATCCGCAATCCGGCCATGGTCACGGCCCTGGTCAGCGCCTTCTTCGCCGGCAACAACGCGCCCCGCCCGCCGAAGTAGCGGAACACGCGCGGTCGTCAGGCGTTGCTCCGCCGCAGGCAGCTTGGCTTGCGATGGAGAGAGACAATGCTCGGTTACGCGCTGACCTTCCTGGTCGTCGCCCTGATTGCGGGTGTGCTCGGCTTCACTTCGGTGGCCGGCGCCGCGATGGGCATCGCCAAGATTCTGTTCTTCGTTTTCCTGGTCCTGTTTGTCGTCTCGCTGGTCATGCATCTGGTGCGTGGCCGAGGCGTGTCGGGTCCGCTTTAGACACGATCAGTCGGGGCGCCGATCCAGCGCCCATGTTCGATACGGCTCGTATGTCGAGCCGGTCCAGGCGAGGGCGGTGACACGAATGCAGCCGTCCTCGACCTCGACCTCGTTGTAGCCCGGCGGAACACCGCGCTCGCGCACCGATAGCGTCCCGGCTCCGACGGCATAGGTCCGACCGTCACCATGTGGATAGGGCCAAGTGAACGGTGCGTGGATGTGCCCGGACAGCACCAGATCGACGCCGGCTTCTGCGAACACATCCGCTGCCCGCTCGCCGCCCCACACCCGCGCCGTCATCGGCCCGCCCAGCATCTCGATCAGCGGATGATGCACGACGACGATCCGCAGCCGGTCCTCCGGCTCGAACCACCCAGCGGCGCGCCGCGCTTGCTTCAGGGAGATTTGCCCTTTGGACCAATTGATGCGCGGTTGCGCGCCACGGGCGGTGTTGATGCCGCGCACCGCCACGCCGCCATGGCGCCAGCTCTGCGCGGGGGCTGGGCCCAGGTAATGCTCGAACCGGCGGAACGGGGCGAAGATGCGCTCGGCCCACGCGAGGTAAGGCGCGTCGTGATTGCCGGGCGTGACAAGTTGTGGCTGCGGCAGGGTGTTCAGCCACGCCACGGCGGCCTCAAACTCGGCCTTCTCCGCGAAGCGCGTCAGATCGCCTGACACGATGGTCAGGTCGAAGCCGCCGCCGCGGATCCGCGCGCCTGCCGCCGCCACGGCGTCCTTGTTTTCCCCGCCGAAGTGGATGTCCGAGAGGTGCGCGAAGCGAACCCTCACTCGGCCTCGCGGGGCAGGGCGAGAACGCGGCAGACCTTTGGATCGTAGCGCACGTCGATGAGGCTGGGCAGCTTCACCGTCTCTCCGTCGAGGATCGCTGGAATCCCTTGCGCGGCCCACACGCGGGCGACCTTGGAAAATTGGCTATCGACGGATGGGTCCTCACGCCAGTCGCGCGTCACGGCGTTCAGGCCCAGCCGCAGGATTTCCGCGGTCCCCTTTGGGTCCAGGGCGGCCGCCTCCAGCTTACCCTCGTCGCCTGCCATGATCTTGGACGCCATAGGACACATCAACACGAGCGCTTCGGCCTTCGCCCGTTGGCCGCCGTCCAGCGAATAGCGGAGGCGACCGGTGAACGCGCGGGTGAACGCGCGCTGCGCGCGCTGGAACGCCAGCACCATCTTTCCGCTGCGGGCGGCCTCGCGCACCGGCGCCAGCAGGGCTGGCGACCCCAGGATCGCCGCCACCAGGAACCGGTTGCCGTCGATGCATCCGCCCCCAAGATCTCTCGGCTCCCCAGTCTCCAACGCCAAACGTAGCGCTTCCGGCCAAGGGCGAGCCCCGTAAACGGCGTGGGGTAGCATGTTCATCGTCCCCCCCGGGAGGGGCGCGATCATCGGACCGTCTGGTCCGCAAAGCTCCGCCGCCGCGCGGGCTGTCCCATCGCCCGCCAGAATGATGAGCAGGTCGGGCGCCGCGTCGACGCTAGCCTTCAGCGCAGCCATCAGCTCGCCAGGCTGCGGGGCGTGGACCTTCGCGGTCACCCCGAATTCGGCCAGCAACTTTTCGATCTGCGCCGGCGCGTCCGCGCCAACGCTGCCCGAGGCGACGTTGGCCACAACCTCGACCTTGCCGAGGTTTGGGCGGCCCTTTGGGGCAATATGCGTCTGTGTCAGGCTATTTCGTCCCGTCCGTCGTGGCGACGTCTCGCACCGCCTGACCGGCTTGGTCGGCGGCGCCGCGCACCACAGGTTCGGCCTGGTCGGCGGCTGTGGCAAGGTTCTGATCCACCACGCCACCCGCCACGCTGAACGACCCGTTCACCGCCGCCAGCGCCATGACCACCAGGCCAACAGCCGCGGCGAGGACCAGGAACGTCATCAGCACAGGGTGACGGCGGCGCTGCTTGCGCGCGTCCTGCCGCCCCAGTTCATAGGCTTGCCGAAGGTCGCTGCGCTCGGCGTCGCGGTCGCTGTACGAGGTCACGGCATCGGTCTCCATCGAATGTTCCCGATGGCAACGGCGGCGGCGGGCCTTGGTTCCGGACGGAACTGCCGAGGTGGCGAGGCGTTTCGGCTCCAGCGCCTCCACCGGCTTCGCGAGCCGGAAGCGCGAGACATCAAACCGGCGCCCGCCTCAGGTCCAGCGGCGAGCCCAAAGGAGAGTCAGTCGCATGCTAAAGCCCCTTATCGCCATCGTTGGCGCCGGCGTTCTCGCCAGCGCCTGCACCACCACCGGCAACACCGAGCGTAGCGCCGCCGGCGGCGCCGCCCTGGGGGCGCTTGCAGGCGCCGCCATCGGCGCGGTGTCAGGCGACGTCGGCGTCGGCACCGGCGCTCTTGTCGGCGGCGCGGTCGGCGGGACTGTCGGCGCGGTGAAAGGCTGCCGGGACGACGGCGGCTGCGGCGCGTCCACGCCGAACCGCCGCCAATACTATGATGAGCGTGCGGGCCGTTATTACTACTACGACTCCGGCACGGGCCGTTATTACTGGGAAAATGGCGCGCCGCGCTGACGCGAGGCAGCCGATCAGCGTATGACAGCGGGCGGCCGGAGATGCTTCGGCCGCCCGTTTTCGATTTGAGTTTCCGGAGAGCTGCAGATGAAGACGGCGATCGTGACCAGTCTGGTGTTAGCCGGGGCCCTTGGCGGCTGCGCCACCATGACCCCCAAGCCTCGCGACGCCGTCGTGCGCGCGCCGGTGAACTGCCAGGACGTCACCATCCCGATCTATTTTGAGCCTGACGTGGCCGTGGTGACGCCCGAGGGACGCCGCGTGATCGCCAGCCAGGCGGCCCAGGCCAAGCGCTGTCATGTGGAGTCCGTGCGGATCCTCGGCCTCGCGGACGCCGCCGGCGACCCTGCCGCGAACCTCGCCCTGTCGCGCGCCCGCGCCGCCTCGGTCAGTGAGGCCTTGGTCAAGGCCGGCCTCCCCGCCGCCGAACTCGACCTCACAGCGGTCGGCCAGGCCGGCGCCGTAACGGCAGACGGCCAGATCCGCCCCGTCCGTCGCCGCGCCGACGTCACGATGAAGCTGACGCCTCTCAAGTAGCGAGGTTGGGGGCGAGCCTCCAGCCTGTCGGATCGTGAGCGCCAGCTGTCTAGGCTGGCATGACGGATCGACTGACCGTTCCAGACGCGGAGGTTGAGGCGTTTTCTCTCCACCCAAAAAGAGAAGGGCGGACCCGAAGGTCCGCCCAAGGTGTGCATCATCGAGAAAAGGGGGTGCGGAGGCAGCAGACTGGCGTGTGCGCCAGCCTCAAGTCGGGGGGGGCGTCGCCGCCTCCGCAAACATAAAACACCGACCCTCAAAAACCGTTCCGGCGGTTCGTCGAATATTTAACAAGCCGCGCGCTGGGCGGCTTCCGCGTCGGAAACGGCGCGCTGCGGAACGGCGGCTTGGCTGTGCGCGTTGATCGGACGCCGCCCGGAAAGGCCGATCCCATGCGCAGTTCCTTCACCTCCGTCACCGGTCTGAAACTGTCCCGCACCCCGAGCGTCCGCGACGAGGTCGCCCGGCGCCGCATGACCCTTGTGGCGTGCCTGCTGGCCGTCATGGCGGGCGGCGTCGGCCTGGGGCTGATCAGTGCGCCCGAGCGCGCCGACGTGTCAGGCCGGACCGGCCCCTTCAGCTATTTTCCATCCGAGTAAGGAGACCGCCCGATGTCGTCGCAAGAGACCGAGAGACCGGTGCTGAACGCCACCCGCGCCCGCCAGGGTCGGTGGGGCAAACATATTTTCTGGGTCCTGGTGGTCGGCACCCTCCTGGCCGCTATCGGCATGTTCGCGGCCTGGACCTACAAGTCCGCCGACGAAGGCCCGGCCGGCACGGCGCAGGAGACGGTCGACGGCCGCGGCTTCGGCGCCCCGGAACCCGCCGCTCCGACTCCGCCCGACAAGGCCCCCTGAAGCTTCGACAATTCGACCATGAAAAAGGGCGCCGCTTCGCAGCGGCGCCCTTTGCTATTGCCTTGAGTGTCGGGGATTAGGCGGCCTGCTTGTTTTGGCGCCGCGGGTGGAAGAACAGGGCCTGGCCGATCGCCGCCTTCACCGTCTCCGGCTGGAAGGGCTTGGTGATCAGGAACGTGGGCTCCGGGCGCTCACCGGTCAGCAGGCGCTCGGGGAAGGCTGTGATGAAGATCACCGGCACGTCGTAGCGCTGCAGGATGTCTTTCACCGCATCGATGCCGGACGAGCCATCTGCCAGCTGGATGTCGGCCAGGACCAAGCCCGGCGTCTTGCGGGCGACGGCGTCGACGGCCTCGGTGCGGGTGGCGGCGATGTCGACCACCGCGTGACCCAGCTCCATCACCAGCGCTTCGATATCGGCGGCGATGACCGGCTCGTCCTCGATGATGAGCACGTCGGTCGCCAGCTCGGCGTCGATCTCGGCCTGGGCCTCGGAGATCAGGGTCTCGACCTCGTCGAAGTCGGCGCCCAGAATCTGGGCGGCCTCGGTGGGGGTGAAACCTTCCAGGGCGGTCAGCAGGAACGCCTGGCGCGAGCGCGGGGCGATGCGCATCAGCCGGCGGGTCGCGTCGTCCATGTCATTGTCGTCGTCGGCTGGCCCTTCGAGCTGGGCGCCCGACGTGCACCAGATCGCGTGGAACACATGATACAGCGCCACGCGCGGCGTCATGTTGTCGGCGAGCGTGCGTTCACCAGCCGCCAAGGCTTCGAGGGCGACCCGGACATAATGATCGCCAGTCGTCTGGTCGCCAGTCAGGGCGCGCGCGTAACGGCGCACGTAAGGAAGATGCGGCGCCAGTCGGGCTAAAAGACTCAAGGGTGACCCCTCCCGTATTGCGTTAGACACAGGCGTAGACGGCGATGGATTAGGCCCCGACCGCACCCCATGATGCCTATAAAACGTCATCGCTGGGAACCGGTTCCCTTGTCGCGATGTTTTCCGCATCTTGGTCGGGGTTTGGTTGGAACCCGAACGGGGGCAGGGGCGTTGAGCGATCCGAAGGAAATTAACAGGGGGCGGACTCTGCGCGAGCAGGGCGCCGGCAATATGATCGAACAGCGTCCAACAGCGGAGCGCCGCAAGGCCTCCGCAGCTCTTGATGAAGCCCGCCTGCGCCAGCAGGCGATCGGCGTGCGCCTGCGCCAGATGTTCGACGAGGTGGTCAACGAGGATGTTCCGGACGAATTCCTGGAAATCCTGCGTCGCGCCGACGAACGTGGCTCGGAGAAGGCGTGATGGAAACCCCCGTTGAAAAGGTCCGCCCGCCCCGCACGGCGGCGGATGACGCCGCGTTCAAGCGTGAGTTGGTCCAGCTGATTCCGCATCTGCGCGCCTTCGCCCGCACCCTATGCGGCGACGCCACCGCGGCCGACGACTTGGCGCAGGACGCCATGATGAAAGCGTGGGACGCCCGCGCCAGCTTCCAAATGGGCACGAACATGAAGGCCTGGACCTTCATGATCCTGCGCAATCAGTTCTATTCGGAGAAACGCCGCTCTTGGCGCCAGAGCCAACTGGACCAGGAAGCCGCCGAGCGGACCCTGGTGGCGGTGGACGACCCGGAATCGCCGGTGGCGCTGGATGAACTCCGTCTCGGCCTGCTGATGCTGCCCGCCGAACAGCGTGAAGCGCTGATCCTGGTCGGCGCCGGCGGGTTCGCCTACGAGGAAGCCGCCGAGATCTGCGGCTGCGCCGTCGGGACAGTGAAAAGCCGGGTCAGTCGGGCCCGGCGCGCGTTGCACGCCATCCTTGAGGATGGGGCCTACGACCGGGACGGCGCATCCGCTAGCGATGCCATGCGTTCCATCCTGGCCGACGCGGAGCGGTTAAGCAGCGTCCGGTAGGTATTCCGGAATGGTAGCGTTTCCCGCCGGTTCGTTGAGCACGATCCGGGTCCGCTTGATTGCGGCCCTGGCGGCGGCGCTTCTGCCGGTGCTGGTTCTCGGCGCGTTGCAGTCGGTGATCGGGTTCCAGCGCGAGGGGCGTGAGCTGCGGCAGAACCTCGGCTTTGCGGCCGAGCGCAGCGCCGCCACCGCGCGGGCGCGGATGGAAAGCGCCGATATCCTGCTTCAGACCCTGGCTCCGGGCGCCATTGGTTTCCAGTGCCAGAAGCGTTTGGAGCAGGTCACCGCCCGCATCCCTGGCTACCTCAATCTCATCCGGTTCGACCGACAGGGGCGGGTGGTCTGCGCGGCGGGCGGGGTGCCTGCCGATCTGGAACGGGCGCAACGCCCGTGGTTCCGTCAGCTTTACGACGGTCGGGCGCTCTCCATCACCCGCGATCCGGGGTCGGCTTACGCCACTCAGCCGGCAATGCTGACCGCAGCCCGCGCCACGACGGGGGACGGCGCCTTCGACGGCGCCTTCGCCGCGGTCATCGCCCTCTCCAGCCTCCAGCCCCAGCTCAACGATCCGTCGCTACCCAAGGGCGCCGAGGTCGGACTGGTGGAAAAGACCGGTCGCTACATCACCTACACCGACGCCGGCGCCTTCCCCCGCCTGCCCGCCGACTGGCGCGCCAAGGTCGAGGCCCGCGGCTCCCTCGTCTGGTACGGCAAGGACGGCCTGGGCCGCCGGCGGGTCTATTCCGCCGCCCCCGTCGTTGGCGACGAGGTCTATGTCGTCCTATCGGCCCAGTCCCCCGGGCTTCTGTCGTGGGCGCGCCTCAATCCCCTGACTGGCATCGCGTTCCCCTTGCTGACCTTCCTGCTGGCGCTGATCGCGGTGTCTGTGGTGGCCGACCGGGTGGTCGTGCGCTGGATCGTCTACCTTCAACGGATCGCGGCGCTCTACGCCCGGGGCCGCCTGAGCGTGCGCCCGGTGCAGGCCGAGCAGATGCCGCCGGAGATCCGCGAGCTGGCCGAGACGCTGGAGGACATGGCCGACGCTATCGTCGGCCGCGACGCCTCTCTGCGCGACAGCCTCGCCCAGAAGGACGAGCTGATGCGCGAGATTCACCACCGGGTGAAGAACAACCTGCAGGTCATCTCCAGCCTTCTGAACATGCAGCAGCGGGCCCTGACCGATCCGGCGGCGCGTTCGGCCATGAGCGACACCCGCCAGCGGATCACTGCGCTCGCCCTGATCTATCGCGCCCTCTACCAGGGCCCCGATCTTAAGCGCGTCGATCTGCGTCCCTTCCTTGAGGAGCTCACCGCGCAGCTGGTGAACGGCGAGCTGATGCAGGGCCACAGCGTCCGCACCGAACTGAAGGTCGACCCCCTGGTTATCGATCCCGACCGTCTCGCCCCCCTGGCGCTGTTCGCGGTCGAGGCGATCACCAACGCCCAGAAGCATGCGTTCCGCGCGCGCGGTGGGATGCTGCGGGTGAACTTCACGGTGCGTGGCGAAGAGGCCGAGCTCGAGATCTCGGACGATGGCGATGTCGATCCGGCGGACCTGCAGTCGCCCGGCGTGGGGCGCACCTTGATGACCGCCTTCGCCCGTCAGCTGCGCGGCCGCGCCGAGTTGACGCGCAACGAGGCGGGCGGAGTCACGGCCCGGCTGATCTTCCCGACGCCCGCCGCCGATCGCGGGCCGTCGCCTGGGAACCAGGTCGCGGCCTGAAGCGTTGCCGCTGGGCGAGTTCTAATCCCCCGGAGATATCCTATGCGCAAAGTCGTTCTGCTGGCCGTTCTGGCCGCCAGCCTGGCCGCCACGGCCTGCAATACCGTTTCGGGCGCTGGCAAGGACGTGAAGTCCGCCGGCGAAGCGGTCACCAGCACCGCCGAAGACGCCAAGCGATAGTCAGCGGCTAAACCCGTCGACAGGGCCCCGGTGCGCAAGCGCTGGGGCCTTTTCGTTGGCCGGTGGTGCGAGCGGTCAGGCGGCGGACCGCGCGGCGTCAGCCGTGGCCACATAGAGGCTGAGATCCGGCGCCGCGCGCACGAACGCCTTGCCCGCCGAGTCGTTCTGCCCCAGGGCCAGCACCCCGCCGGGCGCCAGCGCCGCCTGCAGACCGCCCAGCACCCGCGCCCCGGCATCGGCCGCCAACTGGCCCAGCGCGCTGCGGCAGAGGATCAGGTCGAACTGCCCCACCCGCGCGAGGTCGTCCATCAGGTTCACCCGCCGCCACCGCACCATCTGGCGCACCCGCGGCGACAGGGCGAAGGACTCGCCGTCCTTCTCGAAGTGACGCACCAGCATCCGGGCCGGCAGGCCCCGCTGGACCTCGAACTGCGAGTAGCGACCGCTCTGCGCCTTCTCCAGGCTGCGCTCGGAGATGTCGGAGGCGAACAGCTCCAGCCGCCCCGTCAGCCCCGGCGTGTCGGCCAGCAGCATGGTCAGGGAATAGATCTCCTGGCCCGTGCCGCACCCGGCGCTCCAGATCCGCACCGGCGCCCCGTCGCGCGCCCGGGCGAGCAGGGGCACGACTTCCTCGGCCAGCTGGTGGAACAGCTGCGGGTCGCGGACGAACTCGCTCTCAGGCAGGGCCATGGCCTCGACTGCCGCCCAGGCCAGGCGATCGTCCGCCCCATGGCGCAAGGCGTCGATGAAGGCCTCGGTCGAGCTGAAGCATTCGCGACGGGCCAGCGGCGCCAGCCGGCTTTCGATCAGATAGGCCTTGTCCGCGTCCACCCGCAGGCCGGCGCGGGCCAGGCAAAGCCCCGCGACGAAGGCGAGATCCGGCGCCGGGATCATGCGAGCAGACCCAGATAGGCCAGCTTGCCGGCGACGATGCCCCCATCGAAGGGCTTCATGATGTATTCGTCGGCGCCGGCGTCCAGCGCCTCTCGGATCGACTCGATCTCGTTCTCGACGCTGCAGAACACGACCTTGGGCTGGTCACCCCCGGTCTCCGCGCGCAGCTTCTTCAGGAATTCCAGCCCGTCCATCGCCGGCATCCGCCAGTCCAGCAGGATCGCATCGGGCATCATGGCCGTGCACCAGGCCATCGCCTCGACGCCGTCGCCAGCCTCGGCGACCTCGAAGCCCAGGTCCTCGAGGATCCGGCGCGAGACCTTGCGGATCACGCGGCTGTCGTCGACGACGAGACAGGTCTTCAAGGGCTCCGGCGCTCCAGCAATCTGGAACCGTATGTCGCGCCGCGTTGGTTAACGCGGGGTTTGAGTGTGCGCAGAAGAGCCGATCAAACGGGTCGTATCAGGCGACCTGGGTCAGACGGGCAGGGTGGCGGCGAAGATGACCCGATCGTCCTGCACGTCCGCGAACACCCGCCCACCGGCGTCGGCGACGAACAGATGGGTGTAGTACGCCTGCACCCAGTGGCCGTGCAGGCCCTCGCCCAGCGGCTGTCCTTGCAGCCCGGCCAGCACCTCGGGCCGCAGCCGCGCGCGCGGTCCCGTCGACTCCAGGGCGATCGCCAGCGAGGCGCCCTCCTGCACCGCGCGCACCTTGGCGATCCCGCCCGTCGGCAGCGCCTGGCCGGCCATCTGCGCCAGGTTGAGCAGGGTGCGGGCCGCCGGCTTGTTCACTGCCGGCGTGTCCACCGTCCAGTTCAGCTCGGCCCGCATATGGGCGAACACGCCCTGGGCCAGCTTCTCCAGGTCCCGTACGTCGAAGGTCTCGGCGCTGGCTGAGGCGCCGAACGCCACCCGGCAGAACGACAACAGATCGGCCAACTTCTTCGCCGACGACACGATCAGGCCCATGGCCTCCTCGCGCATGTCCTGCGCCGAAGGGTCTTCCAGCAGGTCGAGGCCGGACGAGATGGCGCTCGCGGGGCTGATGAAGTCGTGGCACATGCGCGCGGCCAGATAGGCGGCGAGCTCGGCGGGGCGAACGGCAGGTTCGGCGGTGTCGGTCATGGCGGGCCAGCTTTGACGCGATTTGCGCCTTGGGGAAACGCCCAGCCCTCTCTAAGGAACCGGCGATGACGACGTTTTGGGACCCCTTTCTCGAGCCCGGCGTCCTGGTGCGTCACCCGACCGAGACCGGATGGGGATTGGGCCAGGTTCAGTCCGTGGCCGGGCGGAAGGTGACCGTGAACTTCGAGAACGCGGGCAAGCAGACCATCGACGCCACGGTCGTGACCTTGGTGTTTGTGTCTGACGATCCCCGCCACTGACGGTCGAGGGCAGGTTGAGCGAGATGAACGAGAACGACGTCGGCGAGATTCTGGCCGAGATCTGCGAGGCCGCCGCCGTCCTGATCCTGCCCCTGTGGCGGTCCGGCCTGGAGGTGCAGACCAAGGCCGACGAGAGCCCGGTCACCGTCGCCGACCAGCGCGGCGAAGCCCTCATCCTCGAACACTTGGCCCGTCGCTTCCCGGGGGTGCCGGTGATCTCCGAGGAGGACGCCAGCGAGTTCGGCACGCCGGACGCCATCGGCCCGCGCTTCTTCCTGGTCGACCCGGTGGACGGCACGAAGGCCTTCGTGCGCGGCGACCCCAACTTCACCGTCAATATCGCCCTGATCCAGGACGGCCGTCCCGTGGCCGGCGCGGTCTGCGCGCCCCCGACCGGCGAGACCTGGTTCACCCAGGCCGGCGTCGCCATGAAGCGGACCGCGGGCGGTCCCGCCACGCCGGTGCGCGTGCGCTCCTGGCCGAAAGGCTCGGCCGTCGCTCTCGTCAGCCATACCATGAAGCCGGAAACCACCCAGAAGCTGGCCGAGGAATACGGCTTCGATGTCCCCGAGCCGATGGACTCGTCCATCAAGTTCTGCCGGATCGCCGAAGGCTCGGCCGACATCTACCCCCGCCATGGGCCCACCATGGAGTGGGACATCGCGGCTGGCCACGCCGTGCTGGAAGCCGCCGGCGGCACGGTCCTGACGTTGGAAGGCCAGGCCTTCGCCTACGGCAAGGCCAGCGAGGGCTTCCGCAACGGCTGGTTCGTCGCCCGCGGCGGCTAACGACCTCGCCACACCTCCGACCCTTTGGCGGCCGGCCTACGCGTCATAGTGGAGTCCCACCCGCAGGGAGATTTGCTGGAACGGGGGCGTCCGAACGTCGATTTCCGAGATGCAGCGCTCCCCGAGGGGCCCGCCGAGAGCGGCGGGATGCAACCGAACGGGGATTCGCCAAGCTCAACTGCTAATTGAGTCGAGGTTAACCCGCGGTTAAGGCCTTGTGGTGTATTGTCGCACCTTAGGATGCCGAGGCAAAACGCTATGGTCAGCGTGCAGCTGCGAAATTCCGGAGCGGGTCTATGGACCCCTTTCAGCCTGCCCACCTCGGTGCAGGTTGCGCAAACCATTGCGAGCGCGGTCAAGACCCTCAACATCGCTGATCAGGTCCGCATCCAACCGGCCGCGCCTGTCCCGTCGCCGCAGAAGCTGGACATCCAGGTCTAGTCGCCGACGGAGCGCGTCGGCACGCCTTGATGGCGCGCCCTCCCTGGCCAACGAGAGGTCCGCTGCGGTCGTTTGATCTGTGGCCCCCAGCCCACCCTCAATCTCGCCTCAGGTCGTCTCGGACGTCCACGTCGAACAACACCCCGTCGTCCGGCGCCTTGACCCGCGCCACCGCTTCGCCCAATGCCTGCAAAATCGGCCTAGCTCCCACGTCGCCGGTGAGGGCCGCGACTTCCGGGAATAGGCCGCGCCCCAGCACGACCGGATTGCCCCGGCGGCCATCGAACCAGGGCGCGGCAGCCGGCGCGCCCGCCGCGACGGCGGCGGCGAGGGGCGCCAGCACCGAATGGGGCACGCGGGGCATGTCGCCTAGGAAGACGAACGCCGCCTCAATGTCAGGGCCCAAGCTGGAGATGCCGGCCCGCAGCGACGCGGCCATGCCCTCGGCGTGGTCGGCGGCGTGGATCAGGCGGACGTTGGCGTCGAACCGCCGGGCGCAGGCGGCGACGGCGTCGGCGTCGGCGCCGGTGACCACGGTCACCGCCCCGGGCGCGGCGGTCTGTGCGGCGGCCATGGCTCGGTGCAGCAGAGGCGCGCCGTTGAGGTCGGCCAGCAGCTTGCCGCCGCCGAACCGGGCGCCCTGGCCGGCGGCGAGAACGATGGCCGCGATGCTCGCCCCTGTCCCCACGCGCCGTTCCCCCCTATCTTGATCGCCGGATGACGCCCTACGACGACATCGCCGCGCCGGCAAAGCCTTCCCTGGAGGCGACCCCCCTGATCGACGGCTTCGGCCGGACGGTCAGCTATCTGCGGCTGTCGGTCACCGATCGCTGCGATCTGCGCTGCGTCTACTGCATGGCCGAGCACATGACCTTCCTGCCGAAGGTCGAGGTGCTGACGCTTGAGGAGCTGGACCGCATCGCCTCGGCCTTCGTCGCCCTGGGGACGCGCAAGCTGCGGCTGACCGGCGGCGAACCCCTGGTGCGCAAGGGGATGATGGACCTGGTCCGGGGGCTCAGCCGGCACCTGGCGACCGGCGCCCTCGACGAGCTGACCCTGACCACCAACGGCACCCGCCTGACCGAGTTCGCCGGCGACCTTGCGGCGGCGGGCGTGCGCCGCATCAACGTTTCCATCGACACGCTGCGCCCCGACCGGTTCCGTGCGCTCACCCGCGGCGGCGACCTGGCGAAGGTGCTGGCCGGCGTGCGCGCCGCGCAGGACGCGGGCCTAGCGGTGAAGATCAATACCGTAGCGCTGAAGGACGACAACGCCGTCGAGCTGCCGGACCTTATCGCCTGGGCCCACGGCCAGGGGTGCGACATCACCCTGATCGAGACCATGCCCATGGGCGAGGTCGAGGCCGACCGCACCGATCAGTACCTGTCGCTGAAGGACGTCCGGCGCGAGCTGGAGAGCTTCTGGACGCTCGAGGACCTGCCGCTGAACACCGGTGGTCCCGCCCGCTACGTCCGCGTGGCCGAGACCGGAGGCCGGCTGGGCCTGATCACGCCGCTCAGCCATAATTTCTGCGAGGCCTGCAACCGCGTGCGGCTGACCTGCACGGGAACGCTGCACACCTGCCTGGGGCAGGAGGACGCGACCGACCTACGCGCCGTGCTGCGCGCCGGGGCCACCGACGCCGAGCTGGTCGAGGTGATCCGCGGCGGCGTCGCCGTGAAGCCCAAGGGCCACGACTTCGAGATCGCACGGAAGGCGCCGGCCGTGGCGCGCCACATGTCCACCACGGGCGGCTGATCCCATGGCCCGCGTCCTGCTTTTCGGTCCTCTGCGTGACCTCGCCGGCTGGCGCGAGCGCGACATCGCGGCGGCGTCCGTCTCGGCGCTGCGGTCGCTGCTGGCCGCTGAAGACGCCGACCTGGGGGCCGCGCTGGACGGCAAGGGCGTGCAGGTCGCCGTAGACCAGGCGGTTGTGCGCGGCGACGTCGCCCTGTCGGCCGCTTCCGAGGTCGCCTTCCTGCCGCCGATGAGCGGCGGATGATCCGGCTGACCGACGCGCCGTTCGACCCGGGCGCCCTGCTGTCCGACTTCACCCGCGGGCGCACCGAGACCGGCGCCGTCGCCACCTTCACCGGCATCGCCCGCGCCGAAGCGGGCGCGACGACGGTGCTGGAGCTGGAGGCCTACCCCGGGTTCACAGAGGCCGAGATCGGCCGCATCGCCGAGGAGGCTCGCGCCCGCTTCGGTCTACACGACCTGGCGATCCTGCATCGGGTGGGCCGCATTGGTCCGGGTGAACCCATTGTGTTCGTCGCCACCGCCGCCGGCCACCGCCGCGCCGCCTTCGAGGCCTGCGACTTCCTGATGGACTATCTGAAGTCCAAGGCCCCCTTCTGGAAGAAGGAGCACGGGCCGGACGGCGAACGCTGGATCGAGCCGACCGCCCAGGACCACGCCGACCGCGAGCGCTGGTCCTAGTTCCGCTCGGCCACTTCGAGCCAGGTCACCTGCTTAAGGTAGGCGTCGGCGTCGAACTTCTTGAAGGTGTTGGGCCCCATTGAGCGGACGGTGCCGAACACCGGCTGCGGCCCCCAGGGCCGGTCGTGCAGGCCGAACAGCCAGCCCACGTTGGTGAAGGAGTTGGCGTCGCGCCCGTCCAGGAACCAGCGATTGTTGAGGGCAAGTGTGGTCTCGAAGGCCTCCTCCGGGCTGGCTGACCACTGCAGGATCTTCTTTCCCCAGTACATGCGCAGGTGGTTGTGCATGTACCCGGTGGCCAGCATCTCGCGCATAGCGCCGTTCCAGTAGGGATCGTGTGTCGCGGCCGCCTCGAACTGGTCGCGGGTATAGAGATGCGGGCGGGGATCGCTGGCGTGGTCGGCCAGGGTCTTGCGCGCCCACTCGGGCAGGATGTCGTAGGTGTCGTAGCCGGGCTCATAGAAGGCGTGGTTCATCGCCAGTTCCCGGCGGACGATCAGCTCCTCCAGATAGCTGGCCCGGCTCTCCGAGGCTGGCGTGCGTCGGACCGCCAGCGCGATCTCCACCGGCGAGATCTGGCCGAAGTGCAGATAGGGGCTCATCAGCGACGCCACCCCGGCTTCCGGCTTGCCCCGCTCATCGCCATAGCGGCGAAGGTCTCGGGCCAGGAAGGCCTCCAGGCGCGCGCGGGCCGCGCCTTCCCCGGCCGGGAACCGCTTCACCGGTCCGACCGCCTTGTCGATCTTCAGGGCCGCCAGCACCCCCGGCACGTCATCCAGGTCCACGTCGCCGGCCACGGTCAGACCCTCCGCCCGGCGGCGGACGGTGCGCGGCTGGAGGTCGTCGACAAAGTCGTCCCAGACCCGGTGGATGCGCGGCCGGATCGTGCGGGCGGCGTACTCGTGCTTGTTCGAGGCGACCTCGACCGGGACCACCACATCGCCTTCGACCTGGACCAGCCGGCGGTTAAGGCCTTCCGCCAGCTTCGCGCGCCATGTGCGCTGGATCTTGAGGTAGCCCCGGTCGCAGACCACCAGAGCCGCGTCGGCTGCAAGCTGGCGGGTCAGGTCGTGCGGCGGCGTCTTGCGGATGACAAAGGCGACGCCCCGCGTCGCCAGCCGGTCACGCACCTCGGCCAGCCCGCGCAGCATGAAGTCGTAATGCCGGGCGTTGGCTTCCGGAAAGGCGGTCAGGCCGAAGCAGACCAGAACCGGCAGGTCCAGCGCATTGGCTTGTTCGATGGCGTATTCCAGCGCGGGGTTGAATTCCGCACGCTGGGACTGCTGCATCCAGTAGAGGACATAGGTCCCCGCGGTGTGCGGGGGCGCGTCGACGAGAACTTTGAGGCGTGCGGATGATATCAACGGCGGTTTCCTGCCCGGCTTCGACAGGCCGGTCATGACAGCTTTTCCGGAGCCTTTCGAGGCCGTGGTGGTCGGCGCCTCGGGCGGAATCGGTGCGGCGCTGGCCGACCGGCTGGCGGCCGACCCGCGGGTGAGCCGGGTGCATCGCTTCTCGCGGCGGACCGAGGTCCCCCTTGACCTGACCGATGAGGCGTCGATCGCGGGGGCGGCGGCCACGGTGGCGGAGGCGCGTCTGGTGATCGTCGCCACCGGCCTGCTGCATGACCCCGAACAGGCGCCCGAGAAGCGGTTGGCCGATCTCGATGGGGCCCGGCTGGCTCGCCTCTTCCAGGTCAACACCATCGGCCCCGCCCTGGTGCTGAAGCACTTCGCCCCGAAGGTCCCCCGCGACGGCAAGGCCGTGCTGGCCGTGCTGACCGCCCGCGTCGGGTCGATCGCCGACAACCAGCTGGGCGGCTGGTACGGCTATCGCGCCTCCAAGGCCGCCGCCAATCAGATGGTCCGCACCGCCGCCGTCGAGCTCGCCGCGCGCCGCCGCGAGGCGATCTGCGTCGCCCTCCATCCCGGCACCGTCGACACCGCCCTGTCCGCGCCCTTTCAGCGCGGCGTGGCCCCTCAGAAGCTCTTCACGCCCGCTTATTCGGCCGAACGCCTCCTCGCGGTCATCGACGGCCTCGGCCCCGCGGACACGGGCGGCTTCTTCGCCTGGGACGGCCAGCCAATTCCCTTCTGACGGCCCCTCTCCGCGCGGCGCCAGATGACCCTGGACCTGAGCGGTGGAATAGCCGCGTGGCCGCGCTAGACTAGGCTGCGAAGGAGCTTTCCATGAACGCGTTCACCCCCGGCGGCCGGATCGACGCCAGCCAGCAGATCAAGCCCGTGAAGATCGCGGTGCTGACCATCTCGGACACCCGCGACGAAGAGAGCGACACGTCCGGCCATCTGCTGGCCAAGCGCGTCACCGACGCAGGCCACGAACTGGTCGACAAGGCCATCGTGCCCGACAGCATCGTGGCGATCCGCGAGAAGATCGAGAGCTGGGCGGCGTCCGGCTTCGTGGAGGCGATCGTCACCACCGGCGGCACCGGCATCACCGGCCGAGACGTGACGCCGGAGGCGGTGCGTCCGCTGTTCGATAAGGAGCTGGATGGGTTCGCGGTGGTGTTCCACATGGTGAGCTACCAGTCGGTAGGGCTCTCGACGCTGCAATCGCGGGCCCTGGCGGGGATCGTGAAGGGCGTATTCGTGTTCTGCCTGCCCGGCTCGAACGGTGCGGTGAAAGATGGCTGGGACAAGGTGATCTCGGCGCAGCTCGACAGCCGCCATGGTCCCTGCAACATGGTCGAGCTCATGCCCCGGCTCATGGAAGCGTGAGCAAGCTCACCCACATCGATGAGACCGGCCGCGCGCGGATGGTCGACGTCTCCGACAAGGCCGTGACGACCCGCGAGGCGGTGGCCGAGGGCTTCGTGCGTATGCGCGCGGAGACCCTGGCGCTGGCGTTGTCCGGTGAGGGCCGCAAGGGCGATGTCCGCGCGGTGGCCGAGATCGCCGGGGTGATGGCGGCCAAGCGGACGTCCGACCTGATCCCCATGTGCCACCCGCTGCCGATCACTAAGGCCGAGGTCCGCGTGGAGTCGGGTGAGGGCGGTCTGGCGGTGACGGCGCGCGTCAAGACGACGGGACAGACCGGCGTGGAGATGGAGGCGCTGACCGCCGTGTCGGTCGCCTGCCTGACGCTCTACGACATGCTGAAGGCGGCCGAGAAGGGCATGGTCATCGAAGCCGTGCGGCTGGTCTCCAAGACCGGCGGCAAGGGCGGCGACTGGTCGGCTTAGGCCGCGACCCAGCTCAGCGCTTCGGGATCGTCGATCGCCATCTCATCCCAGTCCAGATCCGGCGGCGGGCTCATGGCGGCGGCGACGACGGCGCTCATCTCGGCGGCGGACGTGACGCCCACCAGGACGTGGCTCGCCTCCGGGCGCGTCAGGGCGAAGCCCAGGGCGGCCTGGAGGGGATCGGACTTGCCCTCGGCGATCAGGCGACGGGCGCGGGAGATGCGGCCCGCGGCGGCCTTCAGGTGGCTGGGCGCGCGATCCGGCGGCAGGAACAGGACGCCGTTCAGGAAGATCGAGCGCAGGTGAACCTCGACGCCCATCTCGGCGATCGTCGCGAGCGTGCCGTCCAGCAACAGGCGCTGATCCAGCAGCGAGGCCGGCGCCTGCATGACGTCGGGCTTGAAGCGACGGGCGACGCCGACCGGGTCGTCCGAAGCATAGACGGGCACGCCGATGCGCTGGCAGACGCCCTCGTCCTTCAGCTTCTTCAAGCGGTCCCAGAGCTGCGGGCCCATGGGGGAGAAGAGATCGGTGGCCGAGGGGGCGACGATGGTGTCCACGCGCTCCAGGCCCAGGCGAAGCATCTGCGCGCGCAGCTCGGCTTCCACGAGCTCGGGTCCGCGGTCCGGGCGCACGGACGACAGGGTTACGCGGAAGGCGTTGGGTTGCGGGAGGGCGCCTCGCAGCAGGTTGTCGGCCGAGGCCGAGCCCCGCGCCACCTCGACGACGGTCATTCCCGACCGGCCGGCGATCGACAGAATGTCCCGGGCCTCAGCCTCCCGCGGCTTCCCCCGCGGACCGGGCGGCTGATCGAGACCGAACTGACTGGTCCCGAGGCCGAGCTTGCTGAGGGTTGAGGTCATGCGCCCTGAAAAGCTTGGTCAAATCCATTCGAGACGCCACTTTGACGCAGGAAAGGCTAAGAAGCCGTATCCCCCCGATGGTTAAGACGTGATTGACCCTCTTCCCGACTGGCCGATGTTCGGCGTGGCCGAAGACGTCCGCCCCGCGATGCGGCAGGCCGTTGCGGAGAACCGTGCGTTCGTCCTGGCGACCCTCGTCTCGGTCGAGGGCGGTGGCCCGCGGCCCGAGGGGACGCAGATGGTTTTCGCCCCTGGAATCCTCGCGGGCTACTTCTCCGGCGGTTGCGTCGAAGGGGATGTGGCGGGCCATGCCTGGTCCTGCCTGGACGACGGCCAGCCGCGCACGCTGATCTATGGCGAGGGCAGCCCCTGGCCCGACATCCGCCTCCTTTGCGGCGCGCGGATCGAGATCGTTCTGGAGCAGGTCGCGCCAGATGATTCGGCCTTGGGCGAGCTGCTTGCCGCGGAGGCCGAGCGGCGGCCGATTCGATACGTCAGCGACGGCCTGACCAGGGCGTGCGCCCCGGCGCTTTCGGCCTGGCCGGACGCGGTGATCGCGAAACAATATGATCCGACCCCGCGCCTCGTCGTGGTGGGCGGAGATCCGACGGCGCTGGCGATTGCGGAGCTGGGCGTGAAGTCTGGCTTCGAGACGACCCTCGTCCGTCCCAAGGGGCCCGAGGCCCCGCCGCCCATCCCCGGCGTGCGCTACCGGCGCGACGAGCCGGCCCAGGCGCTGGCGGCCATCGGCCTGGATCCCTGGACCTCCGTGGCGGTGGCCACCCACGACCTGGAGACGGACCGGGCGGCGCTCAAGGCGGCGCTGCCGTCGCCCGCCGGCTATGTCGGCCTGCTCGGCGCCCGGCGGCGGCTGGCGGGGCGGCTGGCGGAGCTGGAGGGCGAGGGGATGGATGCGGCCGCCGTGGCGCGCCTGCACGCGCCCATCGGTCTGGACATCGGCGGAAAGGCGCCGTTCGAGGTCGCGGTGTCGGTGATCGGCGAGATCACCGCCAATCGCTACGCTCGCGCCAGCGGCAACACGTCAACCCGTTCGCCGACGGCGGACGCCGGCGCATTGGCGGCCCGTTTCAGCAGGGCGTCGGCGATCGAAAACACGCTGACCAGCGACGAGTCCTGATCGCGATAGGGCCGGGCGGTCACCTCGCCCTGCGCGAACGCGAGCTCGGCGCGCATCCAGTGCTCGCGGGGGCCGTTCGCCGCCAGGGGGGCGGTCAGCTTTGCCGACACCATATGCACCGTCGGATCGGCGCCCTGGTAGGCGGCGATCATCGGCTTGAGGAACAATTCGGCACAGACCATCGCCGAGGCTGGGTTGCCGGGCAGACCCAGCAGACGACGGCCGTCCGCCAGGACCCCGAAGAAGGTCGGCTTGCCGGGACGGACCGCGACGCTGGCCACCTTCATGTCCAGGCCCAGGGCCTCCGCCGCGCCGCGCACCAGGTCATGGTCGCCCACCGAGGCCCCGCCGATGGTCACGATCAGGTCGCCGTCCGCTTCGCGCAGGGCGGCGATCGTCGTGTCCATATCGTCCCTGACAGGCTTGGCCCGCCGCACGTCGGCCCCCCAGCCGGCGATCAGCGCCTCCAGGGCGCGGGAGCCTGTGTCGTAGATCTGAAACGGCCCGGGGGCGGCCGGCGCTTCGACAATCTCCTCGCCGGTCGAAAACAGCGCGACCCTCGGGCGCCGCGTCACGGAAACCTCTGCACGACCCGCCGCCGCCGCCAGGGACAGCCGCCAGGGATCCATTCGCACGCCCCGCGCCAGCAGCACCGTCCCAGCCTTGAAGTCTCCGCCGGCCGGCCGGACATAGTGACGGGCTTCGACCGCGGGGACGGTGACGATGTCGTCCTCGCGGACGGCGTCCTCCTGGATCACGATGGCGTCGGCGCCGTCCGGCATCGCGGCGCCGGTGAAGATCCGGACCGCTTCGCCAGGGGCTATCGCGCCCTCGTAGCCGTGGCCGGCCGCGCTTTCGCCGACGATCCGCAGCGGTCCGGGCGTATCCGCCGACCGCACCGCCCAACCATCCATGGCGGAGGCCGCGAACGGTGGCTGATCCCGGATGGCGGCGACGTCCTCGGCCAGCACGCGCCCGATACTGGCCTGGATCGCGACGGCCTCTGCAGGCAGCGGGCGAACCTCTGCCAGCATCCGGGCCCGCGCGTCCTCAACAGGGAGCAGTTTCATCAGGCGAGCCGATCGATGGCCGGCTGCGGCGGGGTGAACCACGCGGCGCCGTCCTCGGTCACGTGGAAATGGTCTTCCAGCCGAATTCCGAACTGGCCTTCGATCACGATCATGGGCTCGTTGGAGAAACACATGCCGGGCTTCAGGGGTGTCTTGTCGCCGCGCACCAGGTAGGGCGCTTCGTGGATCGAGAGCCCGATGCCGTGACCCGTGCGATGCGGCAGGCCCGGCAAATCGTAGTCGGCGCTGAACCCCTCCGACGCCAGCACCCGACGGGCCACAGCGTCGATCTCTTCGCAGGGGACCCCAGGCTTTACGGCGGCGAATGCGGCCGCCTGGGCGCGCTTCTCCACCTCCCAAACCCGCCGATGCTCCTGGCTCGGCTGGCCGAAGGCGTAGGTGCGGGTGATGTCGGAGTTGTAGCCCTGGACCCGACAGCCCGTGTCGATCAGCACCAGATCGTCGGTCGCCAGCGCCTGTTCGCCTGGCAGGCCGTGCGGATAGGCCGAGGCCTCACCGAACTGCACGGCGCAGAAGGATGATCCGTCGTTGGCGCCCAGCGCCCGATGGGCCTGGTCAATGAAGCGGCGCACCTCGCCGGTGGTGATGCCGGGAGCCAGGATGCGTGCGGCGCGGCGATGAACCTCGAGGGTCATCGCCTTGGCCTGGGACATCAGGGCCAGTTCGGCCGGCGACTTGATCGCGCGGCAGCCGTCGATCACCGGCGCGGCGCTGGGCATGGCCACGTCGGGGGCGGCCAGCCGCAGGGCGTCGAACATCGCGAAGGCCAGGGCGGGATCGATGGCGAGCGACGTCGCGCCCCATTCAGCGAGCGCCTCGGCGACCTTTGCTGCCGGGTTTTCATGCTCCTCCCATAGCTTGAGCGGCGCCTCGATCCCCAGGGAGGCGACAAGCGACCCCTCCTCGAAGCGCGGGCAGATCATCACGGGCGGGCCGGATTTCGGCAGCAGCATCGCCACCATCCGCTCCGTGGCGTTCCAGCCCACGCCGGCGAAGTAACGCAGGGACGCGCCCGCGCCGACGATCATGGCGTCGGTGGTCATCAGACCCTGCGCCTTGGCGATCCGGGCGAGACGCTCGTCGCGGGTGATGGCCGGCGCCGGGTTGGGCCAGGGCTTCAGGGCTGCGAGCTCCGCCGCCGCCGTGGATCCGCCAATCATCGCTGTCTCCGCTCTGGTGTCGCTTGCGCGCTGCAAATACTAGTTGGCTCATGGCTGGAAGTCAGGATTTCGCCGCCGATCCGCGCAACGCGGACCTGCGCATCTATCTCAACGGCGATCTGGTGCCGCGCGACCAGGCGCGAGTCTCGGTGTTCGACGCCGGTTTCGTCCTCGGCGACGGGGTCTGGGAAGGACTGCGCCTGCATAAGGGCCGGCTGCTGTTTCTCGAGGCGCACCTGGAGCGGCTTTACAAAGGGCTCTCGGACATCGCCCTCGACATCGGCATGCCGTCCGACGTGCTGGCGACTGAGATCAAGCGGACCTGCGACGCCAACGGCATGGAACATGGCGCGCATCTGCGCCTGATGGTGACCCGGGGGGAAAAGAAGGCGGTCAACCAGGATCCCCGCAACTGGCTGGGCCGACCCACCATCGTCATCACCGCCGAGTACAAGGAGCCGTCGCCCGCCATCGTCACCCAGGGGCTGGCGCTGGCGACCTCGTCGATCCTCTGCACGCCGGCCGAGATGTTCGACATGCGGTTGAACTCGCACAGCCGGCTGGCGCTGATCCGCGCCCTGCTGGACGCCATCGAGAAGGGCGGGGACGAGGCGCTGATGCTGGATCCGAACGGCTTCGTCTCCAGCTGTAACGCCACCAACTTCTTCTGGGTGAAGGACGGCCGGGTGATGACCTCGACCGGCGACTACTGCTTCAATGGGGTGACCCGGGCCAACGTCATCGCGCTGTGCCGACGGCACGATATTCCGATCACGCTCGGCGATTTCGATCTGGCTGACGTCGCCGAAGCGGACGAGGCCTTCGTCACCGGCACCTTCGGCGGCCTGACGCCGGTGAACAGCCTGGACGGCCACCGCTTCCCCGCCGCCTTGCCGGGCCCGATCACCACCCAGCTGCGAGCGCACTACGAGGCGCTGAAGGACGAGGACGCCGGGCTGTGACCGTGCGGATCGCCATGTGGTCTGGGCCGCGCAACATCTCCACGGCGATGATGCGGGCGTTCGAAAACCGGCCCGACTGCACGGTCGTCGATGAGCCCTTCTACGCGGCCTACCTGGCCCAGACCGGCCTGGACCATCCGATGCGCGAGGATGTTCTGGCCGCCCAGCCGCAGGATTGGCGAGACGTGGTGGCGGGGCTCGATAGCCTGTCGGGCCCGGTGGTCTACGAAAAGCACATGACCCACCACATGCTGCCGAACTTTGGCCGGGACTGGACGGCCCGCCGCGCCAACGCCTTCCTGATCCGCGATCCGGCCGAGGTGCTGGTCTCCTACACCGTCAAACGGGCCGAGGTGACGCTCGAGGACATCGGCGTCGTCCAGCAGCGGGACCTGTTCGACCGCGAGGCCGATCGCCTTGGCCACGCTCCGCCGGTGGTGCGCGGCGCCGACGTCCTGGCTTATCCGCGCGGCATGCTTTCGGCGATTTGCGCGGCGCTGGGCATCCCATTCGACGCGGCGATGCTGCGCTGGCCCGCCGGCCCCCGCGATAGCGACGGGGTCTGGGCGCCGGCCTGGTACGACGCCGTCGAGCGCTCAACCGGCTTTGAGGCGCCGCGCGAAACGGCGACGCCCGTGCTCGACGATGAACTGCGGCGCATCGCCGACGCCGCGCGACCGCACTACGAGGTCCTGCTTCAGCATCGGCTGGCGCCCGCCTGAGGGCGGGACAAGTCAGCCCAGCTTGGCCTTGTAGAGCTTCAGCAGTTCCGCCCAGGCGCGTTCCGCTTCGGCTTCGTTGTAGACGGGGCTGCCCTTCACGCACCACCCGTGGTCGGCGGCGTAGACCTCGACGGTGGCCGGCCGCTTGTCGGCGGCGAACAGCGCCTTGAGCTCGTCCTTCTCGGTCGGCCGTTGCTTGTCGTCGTTCTGGGCCGTGGCGACTAGGAAGGCGGCGTTGGTCTTGGGAAACAGCAGGTGAGGGCTCGAGGGATCGGCGGTGACCAGCGCGCCTGAATGGAAGGTCGCCGCGGCGCCGACGCGCGCCGGCCCGACCGCCGCCGTCCGCACGGTGAGCGGACCGCCCATGCAGTAGCCCTGGACGCCGATCTTCTTGGCCTTGTTCGTCTGCGGTTGAGCGTCGAGGAACGCGAGGTAGGCGGCCGCGTCGCGCTCGGCGGCGTCATTGGTCAGGGCCTGGCGCATGGGCGCGATCTTGGCCCGATCCTCGGCGCTGGCGAAGTTGAACGCGCCGTCGAAGACCGGCGCCTTCTTGGTGCGGTAGTAGAAGTTGGGCACCAGGACGACATAGCCGGCGCTCGCCAGCCGGCGGCCCATCTCGCGGAAGACCGGCCGCAGCGAGAGGAAGTCGCACCAGATCAGGACCGCGGGCCAAGTTCCCTTGCCGGCAGGATAGTAGAGCGCGGCGTCGGCCATGCCGTCCGGCGTCTTCACCTCGACGTCCTTCTCGACCACGTCGGCCGCATAGGCGGCGGTGGCGACGCCGCCCGCGGCGGCCACCGACATCAAGCCGAACGTGCGGCGCGAGACGGTCGGGTCATGGATCAGACCTTCGTGGATATCGTCGCACATGGCGGAGCCTCCCAATTCAGTTCGGGCGTAAGCGTCGGTCTGAATGTTGCGGGGATATTTCGGCGCGGGCTAGACCCGCGCCATGACAGACGCTGACGTCGCGCGCGCCCGGCGCCTCGCACCCTATTTCGAGGTCCAACTGCTGTTCGCCCGCCGGATGTCGGCGCTGACTGGGGCTCCGCTGGGCGAGACCGCGCTGCGGTTCACGAACCTGCATCGGCGGCTGGGTTTCGGCGTGAACAGTTCGGGCGAACCGCCCGCGGTCGGCTGGAGCGACTATGCTCGCGCGATCGAGGCGGAATCCGACCTCGCCATCCAGCTGGCGCTTTCTGAAGCCCGTTGCGCCGCCAGTCCGCCGGAGCAGCTCCCGCTCCCGGGACAAACCCAGTTCGGGTGTTTCGCGTGCGAGCCGGCTGGCGAGGACGGCGCTGTCCGGCTCCACTTCAACAACGTCGATACGGACGCGCATGGCGGGCCCCTGGCGCGTGGCAAGATCGAGCAGCGGCGCGCCGAACTGGCGGCCCTGGTTCAGCACGTGCGCGCGAGCCATCCGCAGGCGACCGTGATCCGGGGCAGGTCGTGGCTCTACAATCTGGAGGCCTATCGTCGGCTGTTTCCCGAAGCCTACGGGGCGTCCCGGGTCGTGGCGCCCGAGCCCCTGCGGTTGAACGGCACGTCGAGCTGGGGCCAGCTTATCGACAGCCGCGAGCACATCCGGCCGCAGGTGCGCGAGGCCCTTATGGGAAATCTGGGCAAACTTGACCCGGCCGCGCCGTGGCTGGCCTTCCCGCTTCGGGTGCTGGCGACGGAGGCGCCGATCGCCGCTTTCGTCGCCGCCTACGGGCTCTAGGCGATCCGGTCCAGGGTGACGACGGCGGGGCCGGGCGCGCTGGCCCGGCGGCGGTCGATGCGCCGCAGCTCCGCGAAGGGGGTGTCGGGATGGGTCCGCGCCAGGTCGCGCAGCCGTCCCATGGCGACGGGCGCATAAGCCAGGGCCACGCCGGCGGCATCTCCCAGCATGTCGTGCAGGGACATCTCGCGGCCGACCAGCGACTGGGCGACCTCGCTCGCCGCGCCCAGACCCACCATGGCCAGCGCCACGTCGAAGGCCCGCGACCGGGGGAGGGCGCCGGTCGCCGCCAGGGTCAGGCCATAGAACAGCAGCGCGTGGGCCACGGTGTCCGGGAACGGCAGATTGAGATCGCCGTAGCGGAAGGGCCCGGACAGGGCGACCACGGCGCAAAGTCCCGCCCCGACCGTTCCGGCGCGCAACAGCATGATCAGCTTGTGGGGCGTGAGCCGCATGGAAACAGGTCCGGAGGTGAGCCGGGACCATGGGCCGACGCGGTGAAAGCCGGCTGAAGATCGTTGGTTAGCGGTTCGTCACCGGCGCGGCCCTCAGCGACCGCGAAACCCCGACGGCGATCAGCACCTGACCACCGAAGTAGAGGCCCCAGACCGCGAGGCCCATTGGGAAGGTGTCCAGCGCCGGCCGGCCTGTCCGCAGGAAGATCAGCAGGTCGGATACCGCGAACATGGCCGCGCCCGCGAACACCAAGGCGCGGGGAAAGCGACTGAGGAAAGCGGCCGCGGTCATGGCCGCCAGCCCCAGCGCATAGAGGGCGATGGAGCCCGCCCCGGTGCGCTCCGGGGGAAGCAGATTGGCGATGACCGGGACCCCCACGACGATCGCGATGGCCAGCCCCCAATCCAAGGGCGTGGGATGAGGGCGGCGATTGCGTCGGTACAGCCAGATCGCGGCGAGGTGTCCGGCCAGGAACGCCACCGCGCCCACCACGAGTCTGTGGGTGGCGAGCAAAACGTCGCCCAGCGCGCCGAACGCCAGCACCACAGCCAGCAGCCAGCCGTCCAGGCGTCGCGCCTCAAGTCCGGCGTAGACCGCCAGCAGTCCAACGCCCGCGCCCTTCCATGCGACGGACGCCACGGGCGGCAGGTCTGTCCAGAACCAGCTCGCGACATAGGTCGTCCCGGCGACCAGCGCCGCCGAAACGACGATCCGGCTCAATCGGCGAATCCCTTGAGTTCGCACCAGAGCTCGGGTGCGTCGCGGGTGGACCGCCAGGCGTTGATCGGGTGGTCCGGGTCGCGGTGGCCCAGCGCCATACCGGAGAACACCATGTGGTCGTCGGGCAGGCTCACCGCCTGAGCCACCGTCTTCGGATAGCGGGCCCAGAACTCCTGGGCGCAGGTGTCGAGGCCGGCCTCGACCGCCAGCAGCATGACCGTCTGCATGTACATGCCGAGGTCGGCCCATTGGGGCGGCCCCAACTTGCGGTCCAGGCAGAAGAACAATCCGACCGGCGCCCCAAAGAACTCGGCGTTACGCGCCAGCCAGCGCAGCCGGCTGCCCTTGTCCTCCCGCGGAACGCCGACCGCGGCGTAGAGCTGTTCGCCATTCTCGAAGCGACGCGTGCGGAAGGGGTCCCAAAGGCTCGGCGGATAGACGTCGTACTCTGGCGTCTCGCCCATCGGATTGCCCGCCACCGCCGCCTTGAGATCGGCGAGGGGTTGGCCGGCGAGGGCATACACGCGCCAGGGCTGCAGATTGCCGCCCGACGGCGCAAGCGCCGCCGCTTCCAGGATGCGCTGGACGGTCGCGCCGGACACCGGCTGGTCCGTGAAGGCGCGGATGGAGATTCGGTGGGCGATCGCGTCCGAGACGTTCATGGCTGTTCCATTGACCAGAGCCTTGCGAATCGGACCTAGCATTCGCACCCAAGGTGAAGGCAAGCGCGCGTGGCGAAACGAGGCAAGAGCGGCGGGTTCTGGGGCGTCGTGAAGGCGATCGTCGTGGCGGGCCTGCTGGTGTTCTTCATCGGCCCGGTGATCGCGGTGGCGGTCTATCGCTTCGTGCCCCCGCCGATGACGTTCCTGATGGTGCAACGCATGTTCGAAGGCCACGGCTTCGAACGCGACTGGGTCCCGTTGGAGCAGATCTCGCCGGCCCTGGTCCGGGCCGTGATCGCCGCCGAGGACGCCCGCTTCTGCGAACATCACGGTTTCGACATTGAGGCGATCGAGAAGGCCATGAAGGCCAATGCCGCCGGCAAGAAGCTGCGCGGCGGTTCGACCATCAGCCAGCAGACCGCCAAGAACGTGTTTCTGTGGCCCGGCCGCGACTGGGTGCGCAAAGGGCTCGAAGCCTGGTTCACCGTCCTCATCGAGGTGGGCTGGGGCAAGGAACGCATCATGGAGGTCTATCTGAACTCCATCGAATGGGGCCCTGGGGTTTATGGGGCCGAGGCCGCGGCGCGGAAGAACTTCAAGGTTCCCGCCAGCAAGCTGACCGTCGCACAGGCGGCGCGGCTGGCGGCGATCGTGCCGAAGCCGCTGTCGTGGAAGGCCGCAAAGCCTGGCCCCTACATCAAGCGCCGGGCCGGCAGCATCAACCGCAACGCGCGCGTGGTGCGGAACGAAGGCCTGACGGCCTGCGTGCTGTGAGCACTATCCTTCAACATTGATTTAATATCGAACGATCTGATGTCGGGCGATCCGATGGGAACGGGCGTGGCCGGAAGGGGTTGTTGTGGCCCCGACGACCTTGAAGGAGATCGCCCAATGAACGTCAGCGACGTCATGACCGCCCAAGTGGTCACCGCCACCCCGAAATCCACCATCGCCGAAGTCGCCCGCACCATGGCCCAGGTGGAAAGCGGCGTCGTCCCGATTGTCGACGAGGGCAAGGTGGTCGGCCTGATCACCGACCGCGATATCGTGCTGCGCGTCGTAGCCGAGGGCTTGGGCGGCGAAACGCCCGTCTCCAAGGTGATGACAGAAGAGGTCGAGACGTGTCGCGAGGACGATAATGTCGCCGACGCTGCGGCCAAGATGGGCGCGAAACAGATTCGGCGGCTGGCCGTGCTGAACGATCAGGGCAAGCTGGCGGGGATCATCTCGCTCGGCGACATCGCCACC
This sequence comes from uncultured Phenylobacterium sp., assembly GCA_964575195.1. Classification (GTDB taxonomy): domain Bacteria; phylum Pseudomonadota; class Alphaproteobacteria; order Caulobacterales; family Caulobacteraceae; genus Phenylobacterium. Next base: position 79,569 of record CAZNPJ010000001.1, on the reverse strand, counting down.
GACTACGGCGCGAAGAAGGTCGGCCAGACGCTGGAAGAAATCTCAGAAAGCACGCCGTCGGCGCACTGACCGCGGCTATTCGATCTCGGCCACGCCAGCGTTGCCTTCCTCGTCGCCCCACGCCGCGCGCTTGGCGTCGGCGCTGAGGGCGAGGGCCGAGATCGCCACGCCCTTTTCAGCCTTCAGCGGGACCAGCTTCTCGCCGGTGACATTGGCGGCCCAGACGCGGCCGTCATCCAGGCCGGCGACAAGCCAGGTCTTGTCCAATTGCGTGGCGACACGGGTCGTCATGGCGCTGTCGTCGTAGCCAATTTCGGCGGCCTGCTTGCCCATCGGTCCTGTCGCGCCTGCAAAGGGCCAGCAAACCGCGCCGTTCGCGCCCGAGGTCGCCAGCAGCGCGCCCTTGGACATGAAGCCCAAGCTGCGAACCTTGGACGGATAGCCGCCCATCCGCATGTTCTTCTCGTCGGCCACGCGCCAGCCGTGAAGCTGATTCTCCTGCATGGCGCTGACCAGGAACTTGCCGTCCGCGCTCCACGCGAGGGCGACATGACTGCCGGCCCACGCCAGCACGACCGGCTTCTGTTCGGCGATGCGCGCATACCACAGCCAAGCCCCGCCATAGGTCGCGACCGCGATGCGGCGACCCTTGGGGTCGAAGGCGATGTCGGCCACGGACTTTTCGTGGACGAAGGTGCGCGTGAAGGTTGGGTCGCCGAGGTCGCGGACGTGCAACTCGCGGCCGGCGCTGAAGGCGATCAGGCCCGACTCGGGCGACGCGGCCACCGCATCGATCCATTTTCCAGGCAGGCTGGCGATTTCCTGGGCGCCGGCCGGCGTGGTCAGGACAACCCGTCCATCGTCCCCGCCCGTGATGATCCCCTCGCCCTTGGGCGGGAGGCAGGCCGACAACACCGCCCCGTCGTGGGCCTCGATGTTCTCGCCACCTTCAAAGCGTATGGTCCCGTCACCCAGGGCGAAACAGGCGCGGCCGGCGCGGTCGAAAAGCGCGCTCGTCACATAGGCGTCGAAGCTGAAGGTCATGGCGCGTTTCCTAGGCGCCGCGACAGCGCGGGGCAAGCTCCGGGCGTTTTCGAACCCCGAACGGCGTTCGGGCGCTTTCGGCTTTACAAGCTCTTACCGGCTTGCCAATGGTCGCAGCGACGGGCGCGGACTTCTGCGCGCTCAAGGGAAGGAATTCGGAAGCATGGGCGGTAAGGTCGGCGGAGGCGGCGGTTCGAAGTTCGACCTCGGCCAGAACTCAGACATGAACGTGACGCCCTTCGTGGACGTCATGCTCGTTCTCCTCATCATCTTCATGGTGTCGATCCCGGCTGCGACGGTGTCGATCAAGCTCGACCTGCCGCCGGCCATTCCGCCGCCGCCCGGTACGATCGTGAAGGAACCGACGCTGATCAACATTCAACGCGGCCAGCGGATCTTCATCGGTGAACAGCCGACCTCGATCGACCGTCTTGCGGCCGATCTGTCGGCGCGGCTCCAGGTGGATGACCCCACCCTGCCGCCGACCGAGCAGCGCGTTTACATCCGCGCCGACCGGGACGTCCTCTACGGGGAGTTCATGGGTGTCATGAACGACCTGCAGGGCAACGGCTTCTATCAGGTCGCCCTGATCAACGAAGAGCTCTAAGCCCTTCGACATATGGTTTCGGCGAGGCCCGCCGGGAGAAATCCCGGCGGGCTTTTCCTTGTCCGCCAGATCCTCCTTGCATTGCGTTACAATCGTAATATCTTACAATTGTAACCTACTTCAAGGAGATCATCGTGGCCGCATCGCTCTCCAGCCAGTCCAGCGCCTGGACGATCCGCCAGAACGCCGACATCAACGTCACGCCGTTCGTCGACGTCATGCTGGTGTTACTGATTATCTTCATGGTGGCGCTGCCGGCCTCGACCGTCTCGGTGAAGGTCGACCTGCCCCAGGCGCAGGCCGCGCCGACGCCGGCCCAGGCGCCCGTGATCGTGTCGTTGACCCTGGCGGGGGGTGTTTATGTTGGCGACCGGCCCGTCAGCCTCGACGATCTTCCCGGGGTCGTCACCGCCGGCGCGGGCGCCCGGCCGACCGAACAGCGAATCTATCTGCGTGCCGACGAGGGCGTGAGTTATGGTGCGCTGATGAGAGTGATGAACCGGCTGCGGGCCCATGGCTTCGAGAAGGTGGGCCTCGTGGGTGAGGCGTTCTGACCCACGTCTTCATTATTAATCGGCGGGCAACCCTGCCGGCTTAACCATCTGCCCATCGCGAGGTCAGAAGACCTCTGGACAGCGCAAAGGCGCCAGGACGATGTGGCAGACGGTTGAGATTTCGGTGGGGCCGGCCAAGCACCGCGGCCGCTATCGGCTGGAGGGCCGCCGCCTGGTTCTCGAATGGCGGGGCGGCCGGTCTGAAGACTGGTGCGGTTCGCTGCGGCCCGACGTCGTGGCCTCGATGCGACTTAAGCAACTCGTGAACCGGACAGCTGTCGCCGCCTAAGCCGCGATGCAGCTCTCGAAGCCGGCCCGCAGACCCGCTTCGTCGAGGTTGCGACCGATGAACACCAGGCGGGAATAGCGGTTGTCGTTGGCCTTCCACGGCTGCTGGAAGTCGCCCTCGAGGATCATGTGGACGGCCTGGAACACCAGACGCCGCTCCTCGCCCTTCACATCCAGGATGCCCTTGGCGCGCAGGATGTCGACGCCTTGGGTCTGCAGCACATTGTTGAGCCAGGCGGTGACCTTGTTCCCGTCGATGGGCCGCTGAGACGTTAGCGAAATTGACGAGATTCCGCTTTCGGCCACGTGATCGTGGATGTGGGCGTGACCGTCGTGTCCGTGATCGTGCCCATGGCCGCAGCGCTCGTCGTGCACGTGCTCATGGTGATCGTGGCCATGGTGGTCGTGATCGCAGTGCTCGTCATGGACGTGACCGGCTTCGCCATGGGCCGGATTCAGGAAGTTGGGTTGCAGGTCGGTGACCCGCGCCAGGTCGAAGGCGTGGCGGCCTAGGATCTGGTCCAGCGGCACATTCGAGCGCTGGGCGCGGCGGATCGGCGCCATGGGGTTGAGCGTGCGGATCGCCTTCTCGACCTCGGCCAGCTCGGCTTCGGTGACGAGGTCGGTCTTGTTCAGGATGATCTGGTCGGCGAAGGCGATCTGTTCGGCGGCCTCCCGGCTATCCTTGAGCCGCAGCGGCAGGTGCTTGGCGTCGACCACGGTGGTCACGCTGTCCAACTCCGTGCGGGC
>CAZNPJ010000001.1:0-76316 GCA_964575195.1 uncultured Phenylobacterium sp. | reverse complement strand
GCGGGCGCGGACGTCGTCGTCCACGAAGAAGGTCTGGGCCACCGGGGCCGGGTCGGCCAAACCCGTGGTCTCCACGATGATGCCGTCGAACTTGCCCTTGCGCTTCATCAGGCCCGCCAGCACCCGGATGAGGTCGCCGCGAACGGTGCAGCAGACGCAGCCGTTGTTCATCTCGAAGACTTCTTCGTCGGCCCCGACGATGAGGTCGTTGTCGATGCCCACCTCGCCGAACTCATTGACGATCACGGCGTACTTCTTGCCGTGGTCCTCGGAGAGGATGCGGTTCAGCAGGGTGGTCTTGCCAGCGCCCAGGTAGCCGGTCAGCACGGTCACGGGCGTCTTGATGATCGGGGTCTCGCTCATGCGCCCCATGTAAGCGGCGGCGCGGGACTTATGAAGTGGCCTTCTGTGGGCTAGTGTAATTCCAACGAGATGTTATAAAGTAACATATGACCACCGCCGACCGCCCCGAACCGCTCGACGCCTTCCGCGAGGATCGCACCTATCTGGGCGCGGACCACCGCCGCAACGAGCGTCGGACCTGGATCGTCACCGCTATCTGCGCGGCCACGCTGGTCGCGCTGGTGGTCGGCGGCGCGACCACGGGGTCGATGGCGCTGATGGCCAGCGGGCTGCACATGGGCGCGCATGTCATCGCCCTGTTGGTGGCCGCGGCGGCGTATGGCCTCGCGCGTCGACATGCCGACAATCCGGCTTTCAGTTTCGGCACCGGCAAGATCGGCTATCTCGCCGGCTTCGCGAACGCGGTGGTGTTGGCGGTCACTGCGGCCCTGATCGGGGCCGAGAGCGTCGCGCGCCTGTTGCATCCCGAGGACGTCCACTACCAGGACGCCCTGCCCATCGCCCTGGGGGGGCTGCTGGTGACGCTGGTCTGCGTCTGGCTGTTGAAGCCCAGCGGCGCCACGGCCGAACGTTACGATCCGCAGGGCGACCTGAACCTGTCGGCGGCCCACCTGCACCTGACAGCCGACGCGGCCGTCGCGGTCCTGGCGTTGGGAGCGATCTTCGCGGGCCAGTTCGGCTGGGCGTTCGCCGATCCGCTGGCAGGCCTTCTCGCCGCCGCCCTGGTGGCCCACTTCGCCTGGGGTCTGATGAGGAAGGCCGGAGCTGCCCTGGTCGACATCAATCCGTCTCCCGAGCTGACGGCCGAGGTGCGCCGGCGCCTGTCCGACGAGGGCGAACGGGTGATCGACCTGCACCTCTGGCGCCTCGGTCCCGGGCACCACGCGGTGATCGCCGTGATCGCTGCGGCGCATCCGAAGCCTGTCGCGACCTACCGCGCCCGCCTCGCCGGCCTGGCTGGCCTGTCGCACGTCACGGTCGAGGTTCGCGACAGCGTCGCTGGACACGATCATCATCACGGCCACGCACACGACTGACGGCGACCTCCGCCGTCGCTTGGGTGGGTCTTGCAATGGCCGCTGACCGCTCCCATTTCAGGGTTGCGGCCCGGGCCCCTCTGACGATCGACCGTCGATCGTGATGTCGGACCGCATCGGGTGCGCTCGATGCCGGGTCCAGACGTTTTACGCCCAGGCCATCATCGACACGCCCCTCAACAGAGGAGAGCACGTCTTGTCCATCAATCCGCTCCAAGCCCAGCGCGCCCCGGTGGCCGACGTCTGGACGCCCAATCAGCTCGAGCTGCTGGACGCCCTGGCCGGCGCCTATGCCCTGGTGGCCCATGCCGACGGCTGGGTGACGCCGGATGAGCGCCGACGGATGCTGGAACGCATGCGGGGCCTGCCCGCGCTGGCGGTGTTTGGGATCGACGACGCCTTGGAGGCCTTCGAGGCGCTGGACCACCAGTTCGAGCGCGATCCGGCGGCCGCCCGCGCGGCGGCGCGCACGGCCATCCGCCGCGTCCGGGGACGCCGCGACGCGGCCTGCATCCTGGTGGCGGCGGCCTGCGCGGTCGCGGCTGCGGACGGCGGCTTCGACGCCGAGGAGCGCGACGTCCTGCTGAAGATCTGTTCGCTCCTGGCCCTGGACCCTGCCCAGTTCGGCCTGGTGGCGCCGGGCGGTGGGTCGTGAGGATCGGCGCAACGCCGCCCGCCCCGTTCCTGGTGGCGGCCCGCCTGGTCGATCACGCGGTCGTTCAGACGGCCACGCAGGTTCGGCAGCCGAGCGATCGGCCGGTGTCGGCGGCCAGCACGGCGCAGGGCGCCAGCGCGCTACGGCCGTTGCACGGCAACCTGCTCGATATTCGGGTCTGACGGCGCCCGGGTGTCGAACACCGGCTTTGCGCCCAAGGCCGTGCGGCCGACGCCGTCCACCTCGTAGAGGGCTTCGATCGGGCCCTGGTCGCGCATTTTCAGCGCCGCCAGGGCCGCGGGGTCGCTGGCGACCTCGGCCATCTGCATCACGCCCATGTCGCGATTGCCCGCGATGACGATGATGTGGTTGCCGGCGGGTCCGCGGAAATGGGCCAGATAGCCATAGTCGCGGTTCGGCCGATCCGGCCCCGCGCTGCCGGCGCCCGAGACGAAGCTCTGGCCGGTCTTCCTGTCGATCAGTTCGTCGTAGGTCGAGCCGATCGCAAAGCGCGATCGCTCGAACACTGGCTCCTGCAGCATCCGGAGCGCGGACAGATAGCCGACGTACACGATGTCAGCGCTCTTCATCACGTCGGGCGTCAGGTGCGAGGCGGTCGTCACCCGCACCCGGGCCATGCCGCCTGCCGCCTGCAAGACCAGCGGCATGATCTCGCGCAGCGCCAGGGTCGCGCCCACCGGCGTGTAGTAGGTGTCCAGATCGATGTAGCGGCCTTGAAACTGCGGATTGTCCATCAGCCAGGCGTCGAGGTCCGCCGGTGAGTTGATCTCGAAGGCCCTGATCATCCGTCTTGGCCCCTCGCCAAAGTCGGTGTCCCCGAAAATGTAGTAGTCGCCGACCACCACCACGACCGGACGGTCGCGGCCGATCTGCGACCACATCGGCGACGCCGCGGCGCGGGCCAGGTCGGGCGACGGCGCCGCCGTGCGCGCGAACCACCACCAGGCGCCGGCGTTGGCGACGGCCAGGGCCGCGGTCGCGACCAGCGCTGGCCAGAGCCAGCGCGGACGCGTCGACGCCGGCGGAGCGGGCGCCGGAACGCCCACGTCTTCAATCGCCAGCCGGTATTCGCCGACCGGAATCACCAGCCGCTGCGGCTCCCCGGCGCCGGCGCCCGCGTAGAAGTCGTCCAGCTTCTTTCGCAGGCGGTGGATGTAGACCCGGACCGATGCATCCCCGGACAGCGCCAGCGCCCGGCCGAAGACCTCGTGGGCGACGTCGGCCTCGCGCAGGGTGCGGCCGGCCTGAGACGGCGCCGCCAGGTAGTCGAACAGCCGGATCAGGCCATGGCTGCGTCCCAGGACACCGCTGTCGCGGACCCGCGCGACCTGTGCTGCGAGGGCGTTGATCCGTTCTTCGTTCATACCCGACTTTCGAGAATTCAAGCGTGCTGTAACGCCCTGTAACGCCGGTGGAAACCGTAAAGTACGCGTGAGGCGCCGGGGCGCAACCTAACGCGGCGCGACCGATAGGCGGCGTCAGCACCGCATCGGCCAGGGGGGACGTCCGGATGGGGATACAGCGCAGATGGCTGCTGGGGATGGCGCTTGCCGCCGTCGCCGCGAATGGCGCGCGGGCGGACGATGGCGCCGCGGAGATCGACGAGCTGGTGGTGACCGGCGCGCGCCTCGAGGACACCCTGCCGCAAACCCTTGCGCGATATGGAGCCAGCCTCGAAACCATCGACGCGGAGACGGTCCGCCGCAACGCCTATGTGGACGTCTCCCAAGCGCTGCAGATGCAGATCCCCGGCCTGTTCGTCGCGCCGCGAAACGGACCGTTTTCCTACGCCGACATCGCCCTGCAAGGGTCTCGCACCGGCGACGTGCTGTGGCTGGTGGACGGTGTCCGGATCAACAACCGGCTCTACACGTCCACCAGTCCCGCCGACACCCTGCCCGCCAGCATGGTCGAGCGCATCGAGGTGCTGAAGGGTGGGCAGAGCCTGTTCTATGGCGCCCAGGCCGCCGCCGGGGTCATCAACGTCGTCACCCGCGCCTACGCCGACCGTCTGAGCGGCGACGTGACCATCGGCGGCGACACCAATCGCGGCGTCCACGCCAGCGGCATGGTTCGTGGCGCGTTGGGGCCCAGCCGCTTCGTGAGCTGGATCTCCAAGGACGAGTCCGACGGCTACAGAACGTTCGATGTCGTCCAGCCCAGTGCGACGGCCCGCCGACGCGGCTACGACGTGGTGAGCCTCGGCGGCAAGCTCGGCCTGGACCTAGGATCGACACTCCGGGCGAACCTCTACTACCAGCACACCGACGCGCATCTGGACTACCCCGGGCCTCGCCTGACGCGCCTGTCCTTCAACGACCGGGACGAGGACATCGCCAGCGCCAGCCTCGACTGGAGCGCTAGCGACCGGGTTCGGCTTTCGGTGAAGGGGTATTTCCACGACTGGGACAGCGTCTATTCGACGGTCAACAATGTGCCGGGCGCGCCCAATGCGCCGCCCGTGATCGTCGATGATCTGACCTATTGGGGCTATGAAGACTATGGGGTCAGCGTGCTGGCGAACGTCGATCTGGCGCGGGGCCTCGAGCTCGATCTCGGTTACGACCTCCAGAACTTCAACGGTCGCGACGAGGTGCTGTTGATCGCGTCACAGACCCAGCGTGTACAGGCCGTGATCGCGCAGGTTCGCACGACGCGGGACCTGATCTCCGATGTCCGCCTGTCGGCCGGCGTTCGCTTCGACCGGACGGACGATCACGACGACGCCGTCTGGAATGTCTCGGGTCGCTGGGATGTGACGCCGGAGGTTTACGTCCAGGGCAGCCTGGGGACGTCGTTCATCCTCCCGAGCGCCGAGCAGCTCTACGCGGTCGATCCCTGCTGCGCGGTCGGCGCCGCCGACCTGCGGCCCGAGCAGAGCCTGAACGGCAATGTCGCCATGGGCGGCGCGGGCCGCCGCTACACCTGGCAGGTCGCGGCATTTGGCCGGAAGATCGATGACCTCATCGTCGACGTCTATGACAGGCCGGCGTATCCGGACGGCGTCTATGTGAACGTCAAAGACTCGATCACCACCCGCGGCCTGGAGCTGAGCGGGACGGCGCAGCTCTCGGACGCGGTCTCGGCGCGGGCCTCCTATGCCTATACCCGGACCCGGGCTGCCGGCGCGGGTCGGCAGTTCGACCGTATTCCCAAGGCGCAGGCCAAGGCTGCCCTGCAGTACGACCCAGTGGATAAGCCCATCGGCGCCTCGGCCAACCTGTCGTGGACGGGGGATGTCTTCCAGACGGTTTCAGGCTTCGGCCGGGTCAACTACGGCGGCTTCGCGGTGGCGGATCTGTCGGCGCATGTGTTCCTCGACAGGGCGCGGAAACAGCGGGTGACGGCGCGGGTCGAGAATGTCTTTGATCGGCGATACGCGACCCGCGTGAGTTCGGCCCTCGCCGATCTGTCCACCCGGCGCTTTCTATATCGCTTCCTGGGCGTCCCTCGCACCTTGCACGTGAGCTATGACTACAGCTTCTGACAGCTACGCCCGGTCGCCGCGAAAGCCGTGGGCGCCGCGATGGCTGGTGGTGCTCCATCGCTACGTGGGCATCGCCGTTGGTATGCTGATGCTGCTGTGGGTGGCGAGCGGCATCGTCATGCTGTTCGTCCACTGGCCAGAGGTGACGGAGGCCGAACGGGTCGCGGGCCTGACCCCGATCACCTGGACCGGATGCTGCGCCTTCGGCGACCTCTCCGACGTGGCTCAGGTGGAACAGGCGACGCTGGAGGATCTCGCGGGCCGCCCGGTGCTGCGGTTCGACAAACAGGTTCTGGACCTGACGACCGGCCATCTCATCCATCGGGTAACGGCGGACGACGCGGCGCGGGTGGCCCGAGCCTATGCGCTCGCGCATGGGATCGCGGGCGTTCCCGGCCCAGCCCAGACGGTCGAACGCGATCAGTGGACGGTCACTGGATACTTCAACGCGCGCCGGCCCTTCCATCTGTTCCATTTCGACGATCCCGCGCGAACCGACCTCTATGTGTCGGCGCATACCGGCGCCGTGTCCCAGGTGGTGACGGCGCGAGAGAAGGTGCTGAACTGGCTGGGGCCGATCCCGCACTGGCTCTATCCGCAAGTGCTGCGCGCCGATGTGAAACTCTGGAGCCAAGTGGTGATCTGGACGTCGCTCGTCGGTGTGTTCCTGACGGCGACAGGTCTTTACCTGGGTGTCGTCGCCTGGCGACCGTGGCGTGACCGGCGATTGACCCCTTATCGCGGCTGGATGGCCTGGCATCATCTCAGCGGTCTCGCGGCGGGGGTGCTGACCTTGACGTGGGTCGCGAGCGGCCTGGCGTCCATGACCCCTTGGGGCCTTCTGGAAAGCGCGCCGGATCCGCGGGTCGAGCGCGTGTCGGGCCTCGTGTCATTCGGTGACCTGCGTGAGGCCGTGGTCGGCGCTCGGGCGCAGGCGGTCATCGCCCGCCAGCTCCGCGCCGCGCCCCTTGGAGGCGAGCTGTTTCTGATGGCGGACGCCGGCCAGCGTCTCGACGCGACGGGCCGCCCGGCCCCGCTCGGCCCGTCGGACCTGGCGGCGGCCGCAAGCCGGCTGGGCCCGGCCCGGAACGCCGGAATGATCACTACGGCCGACGCTTACTACTACGACGGACATGACGGGCCGGCTCAACTGCCCGCCTACCGCGTCGAGCTCGCAGACAAGGTGCGCGTCTACCTCGATCCCGCCTCTGGCCAGGTCCTGGCGCAGATCGATGCCCCCGCGCGCGCCTATCGCTGGCTGTTCGCCGGCCTGCACAGGCTGGACGTCGTCAACGGTGTTCGGCAGGGCGCGGCCTGGTATGCGGCCATGATCATCTTGCTGATCCTGGCGGGCGCCGGTGTCGCCACAGGGGTCTGGCTGGGCTGGCGGCGGGCCGTCGCGGATGTCTCGCGCCTTAGAACGAGAAAGGCCCCGAAGCTCGGATGAGCTTCGGGGCCTCGGCCTCGTCGGTGTCGGGGACGACGAAGACTACTTCTTTTCGGCGGCTTCCTTGATGGCGTCGGCCTTGGCCTCGCCAGCTTCCTTGGTCGCGTCGGCTTTGGCTTCCAGGTTGTCGGCCGTGGCTTCGGCGTTGGCCTTGGTCGCGTCGGCGGCCGCATCGGCGTTCGCCTTCATGGCGTCGGCCTGAGCGTCGAGCTGGTTGGCGGCGGCGTTGGCGTCGGCCTGAACCGCGTCGGCTTGGGCGTCGGCGGCCTTCTCGGCCGGCTTGCTGCAAGCGGCCATGCTGAGCGCGCCGAGGGCGGCGATGGCGGTGATGGCGATGCGCATGAGGTCTCTCTCCTGAGTGGTATGCCAAGCGAGAGCGCACGAAACCGTGATTGGTTTCATCGGAACCGACATTTTCGCGGCTACCAGGCGGGGCGCGGTCCTGGCTTCAGCTTGAGGCTGGGCTTCTCGACTAGGAACCAGCTGGCCGCCGCGAAGGGCAGGACGGCGAGCACGGCGGTCAGGACGTTGAGCTGGCCGTGTGCGGCGAGCATCTGCTGCAGCGGGAAAGCGTAGATGTAGACGCCATAACTCAGGTCTGCGGGCAGCTTTCCCGGTCGCGACAGGCCGAGAACGGCTGTCGGCAACGCCAGCGGCCCCAACAGAGGGAAAGCGACCACCGAAGCGCCGCCCAGCCATAGCGGCACGTGGCGACGGGAAAGCTGGATCGCAGCCCCCGCGAAGAACAGCATGCCGGAGCGCGCGCCAAGGAACAGGACACGGGTCAGCTTCTCCTGCGCCCAGTCCGGGTGGGTGAACGTCATGGTCACCGTCACCACCGCGCAGATCGCCGTCAGCGCCAGCACCAGCGACAGCCGCGCGCGGATCAGCAGGAGGACGACATAGAAGGTGAACTCGAGCCGCAGGGTCCAGAGCACGCCGTTGACCACGCCCGCCATGGGCACGTCCTGGAACACGCCGGGCAGGGTGTAGGTCGCCGGATAGAGCAGGGCGTTGCGCAGGACGTATATCGCCGCGGCCGGCCAGTACTCGGCCGCCGGCGCGGTGGTGACGAAGGCCAGCAGGCCCACGGTCACCACAAGCGAGACGATCAGCCCCGGCTCGATCCGCAGGATGCGCTTGAACAGATAGGACTTGGGATCGCGCTCGTAGCTGCCGCTGACGAGATATCCGCTGATGACGAAGAAGACCGCGACGCCAAGGGCGCCCAGGTCTTCAACGCCCAGGATCCTGAGCGGCGCTTGGCCGGCCAGCGGAAAGGTGTGGCTCACCACCACCAGCAGCGCCGCGACCAGCCGCATGAGGTCGAAGGTCATGCGGCGCTGCTAGCATGCGTCGCTAGGCCTTGACGAACGGCTGGCTGAGGGTGGGCTTGCCGGTGATCGCCAACAGGGCGTTGGCGACCGCGGGGCCGATGACCGGCGTGCCGGGTTCGCCCACGCCGCTGGGCGGATTGGCGGAGGGTACGATGTAGGTCTCGACCGTCGGCGCCTCGGAATTTCGCAGGACGCGATAGGTGTCGAAGTTCTGTTGATCCACGACGCCGCCGGTCATGGTGACCTCGCCGAACATCGCGCCCGACAGGCCGTAGCAGGTCCCGCCCTCCATCTGCGCCGCGATCTGGTCGGGCGAAATGGCGGTGCCGCAGTCGATAGCGGTGACCACGCGGCCCACCTTCGGCGCGCCGTCGACGATCTTCACCTCGGCCACCTGGGCGACGACGGAGCCGAAGCTTTCGTGCACCGCGACGCCGCGGGTCCAGCCATCCGGCGCGGGCGTCGTCCATCCGGCCTTCTCGGCGGCGAGGTTCAACACCGCCAGATGGCGACCCGCGCCCGCCTTGGCATAGAGCGCGCGCCGGTACTCGACGGGGTCCTTGCCCGCGGCCTTGGCCAGCTGGTCGATGGTGTGTTCCATCACATAGGCGGTATGGGTCGCCCCCACCGAGCGCCACCATAGGACCGGCACGCCGGCGTCCGGCGTGATGACCTGGGCATCCACGACCGGCGTGGCCTTCAAGTAGGGCGATCCCTGCGCGCCTTCGACGGCCGTCGCATCCACGCCGCCGCCGCCGGGCGATCCGGGTGGTGCGCCCTTCATGATCGACTGGGTGACGATCCGGTGCCGCCACGTAGCGGGATAGCCCTCGGCGTCGGTGGTCACCCGCACCGCGTGATGCGTCAGGGGCCGGTAGTAGCCCGCGCGCATGTCATCTTCTCGCGTCCAGACCAGCTTCACCGGCCGGCCCTTGCCCACCTTCTTGGCGATGCGGACGCATTCGGTGACGTAGTCGGACTGGAAATTCGCCCGGCGCCCGAAGGAGCCGCCGGCGAACACCGTCTCGATCTGGATCGCGCCGGGCAGGGACATGACGATGCCCGCCGTGTTGATCTGGTCCAGCGTCGGGGTCTGCGATCCGAAGATCAGCTTGGTGGGGCCATTGCCGACGATCGCCACGCAGTTCATCGGCTCCATGGTGGCGTGGGCCAGATATGGGAAGTCATAGGCGACCTCGACCACTGCGGCGCCGGCGCTGGCCTTGGCCGCGTCGCCCTTGGAATCGAACGCCTTCCAGCCAGCCTTCTTGTCGTCGGGCGCGGGCGTCTTGCCGGAGGCCAGGTCCTTGAAGGTCGCCAGGATCTGGGCAGAGCTGCGTTGCTCGGCCTTCGACTCGTCCCACTCCACCTTCAGGGCGTCGCGCCCCAGCTTGGCGGCCCAGGTTGAGGTCGCCACCACCGCCACGCCGGTGGGCAGCTCGTAAACGGCGGTGACGCCTGCGACCTTCTTGGCCGCGGTCGCGTCGAAGGATTTCACCTTGCCGCCGAACTTCGGCGGGTGGGCCACCATGGCGACCAGCATGTCCGGCAGACGGACGTCCTGGGTGTAGCGGGCTGTGCCATTGCTCTTGGCCGCGCTGTCCTTGCGGCGCACCCGGTCGGTGCCGATCAGGGTGAAGGTCTTGGGATCTTTCAGCTTCGGCGCCTCGGGCGGCGCCACCTTGGCGGCGTCGGCCACCAGTTCGCCGAATCCTGCCTGCTTGCCAGAGGCATGGGCGATCACGCCGTTGGTGACGGTGATCTCGCCAGCCGGCACGCCCCACTTGGTCGCGGCGGCGGAGACGAACATGGCCCGGGCCGCGGCGCCGGCCGTGCGCAACTGCGTCCAGGAATTGGCGATGGCGGACGACCCGCCGGTGCCCTGCGTGCCGCCCATGATCGTGTTGCCATAGAGCTTGGCGTTGGCGGGGGCCTGTTCGACCTTCACCTTCGTCCAGTCGGCGTCCAGCTCTTCGGCGGCGATCGCGGCGAGGCCGGCATGGTTCCCCTGGCCGAACTCGATGTGCTTGGAGACGACGGTCACGGTCCCGTCGGTGGCGAACTTCAGGAACGGCCCGAACGCGCCGACCTCGACCTTCGACCCGGCGGAGAGGACCTCGGGCAGGGAGCAGCCGACCAGCAGCGACGACCCGGCGAGCGTGGCGCCGACGGCCAGCACGTCGCGACGCGACGGCGCGGCGACGAGGGGTGTCATGGGCTTGTTCATGGCGTTCCCCTAGGCGGCCGTCGTCGCGGCGGGCGCCGCCGGCGCGGGCGTGGACGCCGCGTCCTTGATGGCCGCCCGGATGCGCTGATACGCCCCGCAGCGACAGATGTTGCCGTCCATGGCCGCCGTGATCGCCGCGTCGTCCGGCTTGGGATTGGTCGCCAGCAGGGCGCAGGCGCTCATGATTTGCCCCGACTGGCAGTAGCCGCACTGCGGCACGTCCAGCTTCACCCAGGCCTGTTGCAGAGGGTGGTCACCGCCCAGGCTTTCGATGGTGGTGATCTTGGCGGTTCCGAGCGCCGAGATCGGCATCTGGCAGGACCGGATCGGTTGGCCGTCCGCCAGCACGGTGCAGGCGCCGCACTGCGCCACTCCGCAGCCGTACTTTGTCCCGGTCAGGCCCAGTTCATCTCGCAAGACCCACAACAGGGGCGTGTCAGGGGGTGAGTTGACGTTCATAGCCCGCCCGTTCACATCCACTGTCGTCGCCATAAGGCCGCTCCAAGTCTGATTTGCCTTCGATCCTAACGCTGTTCAGACCGTGAGGTAAGTCCAAGCGTTGGCGTTGGCGGGAACTGCAGCGTCATCCGTACCGGTTCTACGAATTTCAGGAGATTCCATGCTTCGCGCCGCCGCCGCTCTGGTCCTCTCGCTCGCCGCCGCTCCGGCGTTCGCCGCCGATGGCCAGCAGCTTTTCAACATGCAGTGCAAGATGTGCCACGGCGGCTCGCCGATGGGGCCCAGCCTGGTCGGTATCGCAGGCCAGAAGATCGGCGAGGGGACCTTCGCCTTCTCGCCGGCCCTGAAGAACAAGGAAGGCGTCTGGACGGACGCCAACCTGGACGCCTTCCTCAAGAGCCCGACGACCTTCGCCCCGGGCACCAAGATGATGATCGCGGTGCCGAATGACGAGAACCGGGCCGCGCTGGTCGCCTACATCAAGACGCTGAAGTAGCGCTGTGGACGCCTTCCCCGCCTTTTTCCCCCTTGCCGGCCGGTCCGTGGCCATCGCTGGGGAGGGGGAGGCGGCGGAGGCCAAGGCCCGATTGTTCGCGGGCTCGCCGGCGACGCTGGTCCGCCTGACCGGTCCAGATGCGCTGGACCCCAGGTCGTACGCAGGGGTGATCCTGGCGTTCGTGGCCGGCGCGGACGATCGATGGGCCATGGCCGCCGCGGAGGCCGCGCGCGCCGCGAACGTGCCGGTGAATGTCGTGGATCGGCCGGCCCTCTGCGATTTCACCACACCGGCGCTGATCGATCGTGGTGAGGTGGTGGCCGCCATCGGCACTGGCGGCGCCTCGCCCATGCTGGCCACGATGTTACGCCAGGACCTGGAGGCGCGGATCCCCGAGGGCGCGGGCCGCGTCGCCGCGCTGTTCAAATCCATGCAGGACGAGGTGCGGGCCGTGCTGCCCGACGCGGCCGCCCGACGGCGGTTCTTGCGCGCCGCCCTCGCGGGGCCTGCGGGGGCGGCGGCCGCGGCCGGCGATATGGACGCCGCCCGGGCGCATATGCGCGCCGCGCTGGGCGAGACGCCTGGCCTCGCCGGAAAGGTCCAGTACATCGACGCGCGCGGGCCAGCGGATCTGCTCACCCTGCGGGCGGTGAGAGCCTTGGCCGGCGCCGATGTCCTGGTTCCAGATCCGGGCGCTCATCCCGACGTCCTGGCGCTGGCGCGCCGTGACGCGGAGCGACGGGAGGCGGGGGCGATGGAGCAGCTCCGCGACCTGGCCGCCGAGGGCCTGACAGTCGCTCGATTGATCACCGGCTCGGCGTGGCGCACGGAACGCGTGGCCCTGGAATCAGCCGGCGTCACCACCGAGACGCTGCCGATCGCATCCTGATCCCGCCGATCCGCCGCGCCGACGGTCCTGGCGCCGCCGAACATGGCGCCGGGCGGTCATCCGGCGCCCACGACCGTGTATAGCTGCCGATTTTTGCATCAAGCGCGTGTCATTCGCTTGTCGCACTTGAGCGGCGACGCCCCCCTGGCGCTTCAAGGCGCTGGGAGCAACGGGCTATGATCAAGACATCAGGACTAAACGATGCGCGGACGACGGCGCGTCTTCTGGCAGGCGCCAGCCTTCTGCTCGGGGTGATCGTGTCATCCGGGGCGACGGCGCAGACCACGCCGGTGGCGGTCGATGAGCTGGTAGTGACCGGCTCTCGGGTCTCGGAAGCCACGCTTGCGATCGGGGTAGACCGTCCGACCGCGACGGTCTCGATCACCAGCGACGCGCTGCTGTCGGCGCCGGCCGGTATCACCGGGCTCAAGATGCTGGAGAGCCTGCCGGGCTTCAACGTCCAGGCCAACGACGCCCTCGGCATGTACGAGTTCGGCAACTCGGTCTCGGTGCGGGCCTTCAACTTCCAGCAGATCGGTTTCCTGCTGGACGACGTTCCGATGGGACGTTCCGACCAGTTCGGCGGCAGTCCGATCTATCGCTATGTGGACAACGAGAACCTGGCGCGGGTTACGGCGTCGTCCGGGGCGGGCGACGTCGCCTTGGCGAGCTATGCGTCGCTGGGGCCGATCGTCAGCTACATCAGCCGCGGACCGGCGGAGACCTTCGGCGGACGGGTCAGCTACAGCCGGGGATCTGACGAACTGCTGCGGGGCTTCGTGCGGCTCGACACCGGCGAGCACAACGGCTTCTCAGCCTTCGGCAGCTTCTCGACGGTGTCCGGCGAGCTCTGGCGTGGTCCCGGGACGATCGACCGCGATCACTATGAGGGCCAACTCCGCTATCGGTTTGGCGGCGGCTCGCTGACGTTCCAGACCGTGCACAACAAGTACTTCGACTACGACAGCCCCTCGATCACCAAGGCGCAGTATCTGGGGACCGCGGGCGACATCTTCGGCCGTAGCGGCCGCGACTTCGCCTACCTCGGCTATGTGCCGGTTCCTGGCGCACTGGGCTCAGCGGCCACCGCCACCTCGTTGCCGATCACCACGGCGGGCGTGCCGTACTCCAACGCCAACTATAACCAGTATTACAAGTTCGCCGTGAACAGCCGCGAGGACCACCTCTACGCGCTGACCCTCAAGACCCCGCTGGGCGAGGCGATCGATGTCTCCGTCACGGGCTACTATGAGGACAAGTCGGGCTATGGCGTCTCGCCGGAGGCCTACGCCACCTCGCTCGCCAACTACAACGCCGAGCGCCTGATCGTGTCGGGCCTCTTCGCGCCTCGCGGCATTCAGTACGGGCTTTCCACCATCGACGGCACGCGCAAGGGGGTGAACAGCAATCTCACCTGGCGTTGGGGCATCAACACCATCCAGGCCGGCGTCTGGTACGAGGATGACGACTATCACCGCACGCAGCAGCGCTACAACGTCGAGAACGGCAATCCAGACGGCGCCCCGCTGCTCAACGAGCCGGTTCACCTGCAACGCAACTACGAGTCCCGGCGCAAGACGACGCAGATTTTCCTGAAGGACACGCTCAGCCTGTTCGACGAACGCCTGAAGCTGGACGTGGGCTTCAAGGGGCTCGATATCGACTACGAGATCGCCGGCTATCGGAACCCCGGCGACTTCATCAATCGGCGGACGCCGACCATCACCGACAATTGGAAGGACTATTTCCTGCCCCAGGTCGGGGCGGTGTGGTCCTTGAACGACCGCGACCAGGTCTTCGCGTCCTACTCGGAGAACATGGCTCTGCCCCGCGGTGCGGACGACATCTTCTCCGCCGCCAGTCCGCTGGCGCCGGGACCCGACGCCGAGAAGGCCAAGAACTACGAGATCGGTGTCCGCGCCAACCGCCCGACGTTCAACGCCTCGCTGGTCGCCTATTTCACCAAGTTCGACAACCGGCTGCAGTCCTTCGCCTCGCTGGTGCCTGGCAGCACGACTACCGAGACGTTCTTCCAGAACGTGGGGGCGGTCGAAGCGCGAGGGGCGGAATTCAGCGGCCAGTGGAAGCCTGATGTCTTCGACGGCAAGCTCTATTTCAACGCCAATGTTTCCTACAATATCGCCGAGTTCCAGAACAACTTCGCAACCTTCGCGATTGCGGGAAACCGGGTGCCTGACTTCCCGGAGTGGCTGTTCCAGGGCGGCGTGACCTTCGAGCCTGCGCCCGGCGCAATCCTGAACCTGTCGGCCCGTACGATCTCGAAGCGCTATACGAATTTCCTCAATACCGAGAGCACCGGCGGCTACACCATCTTGGCGGCCTATCTCGACTTGGGGGACGGGATCTTCGCCGGCCCCCTGAAGAACGTGAAGGCGCGGGTCAACATCGACAATCTGCTGGACGAAGACTACCTCGGCACGATCTCCACCACGATCAATACGCCGGCCACCTTCCGCCCGGGTCCACGTCGGACGGTCCAGGTGACCCTCTCGACCGAGTTCTGAATTGGCGACCTCCGCGCCCCGCGTTGACCGCGGGGCGCGGCTCTGCATCCTGCTGCGCGTAACCTGGGGACACGTGATGAATTGGAAGTCGGCGGCGATCTGTGGAGCGGCCCTTGCGGTCCTGGCGGCTGGTGGAGCAAGCGCTCAGACGTCTGACCCGGCGCTGAAGGCGCGGATCGACAAGGTGCTGGCCAAGACGCCCCTGATCGACGGCCACAACGACCTGCCCGGCGAGATCCGCGGGCGAGCCGGCGGGGACGTCGGCAAGCTCGACCTCAGGGCCGACACCTCGAAGCTGCCGGGACCACGCCCCACCAGCATCGGCCTGATGACCGACATCCCGCGCTTGAAGGCCGGGCACGTCGGCGGTCAATTCTGGTCGGTGTTCATCTCGCCGCAGTTCGATGGCCCCATCGCGGTGCAGATGACGATGGAGCAGATCGACATCGTGAAGGGGATGGCCGTGCGCTATCCCGACGTCTTCGAGATGGCCTACACGGCCGACGACGTCGTCCGCATCCACAAGGCCGGCAAGGTCGCCTCGCTGATCGGCATCGAGGGCGGGCACCAGATCAACGACAGCCTGCCGGTCCTACGGCAGATGTACGCCGCCGGCGCGCGCTACATGACGCTCACCCACGCGCTCAACAACCGTTGGGCCGACAGCGCCACGGCCGACCCAATCCACAATGGCCTGACGCCCTTCGGCAAGGCGGTCGTGGCCGAGATGAACCGCCTGGGCATGCTGGTGGATCTCAGCCACGTGTCCGAGAAGACGATGAAAGACGCCCTGGCGGTCTCGCAGGCGCCGGTGATCTTCTCTCACTCGGGTGCGGCCGCCGTGGCGCCGCACGCACGCAACGTCCCCGATGATGTGCTGGCGCTGGTGAAGGCGAACCGGGGCGTGGTCATGGTCAACTTCGCCACCACCTATGTGTCGGAGGCGCGTAACCGCTGGGCGGCGGACCGCTCGGCCGAGCAGGCGCGCTACAACTCGCCGCCCTTCGGCGGCCTCTACATCGGCCAACCGGAGAAGGCCAAGGCGGCGCTGGCGGAATGGGACAAGGCCCATCCCGGGCCGCTGGCCACCCTGTCGCAGGTCGCCGACCACGTCGAGCACATCGCCAAGGTTTGCGGCGTCGACTGCGTCGGCATCGGCTCCGACTTCGATGGCATCGGCGACACGCCCGTGGGTCTGGACGGCGTCGACAAGTTCCCGGACCTGCTGGCCGAGCTCGCGCGACGCGGCTGGTCTGACGTCGATCTCGGCAAGGTCGCGGGCGGCAACGTCCTGCGGGCGCTGCGTGAGGCCGAGGTGGTCGCCAAGCGGCTGCAAGCCACCACCCAGCCGGCCTACGTCAAGATCGCCGACCTGGACGGCCCGCCCAAGCCCTGAGCGGCCTCAGCTCAGCGGCTTGCCCTTGGTTTCCGGCAGGAACAGGAGGCAGACGACGATCGAGATCACCGTGAAGGCCAAGGGGTACCAGAGCCCCGAATAGAGGTCGCCCACGGTGGTCACGATGGCGAAGGCCGTGAAGGGCACGAAGCCGCCGACCCAGCCGGTGCCGATGTGATAGGGCAGCGACATGGCCGTGTACCGCACGCGGGTCGGGAACAGCTCGACCAGGCAGGCGGCGATCGGGCCATAGAGGGCTGTGGCCGCGACGACGAACACCAGCAGGACGCCGAACGCGCCCCAGAGGTTCATGCGGGCGGGATCGGCCTTCGGCGGGTAGCCCGCGGTCGCCAGCGCCGTCTTCAGGCGTGTCTCGACACTGGTCTTCACCGCTTTCGCGACCGTCGGCGACAGACCTTCGGCCGAGGTCGAGGGGATGGTCGTGCTCCCGATCCGCACCAGGGCCGGCTTGCCGGGCGCGCCGGCCTCGTTGCGGTACGCCACCCCGGCGTTGGCGAGGGTCGACTTTGCGATGTCGCAGGAGGACAGGAAGCTGGCCTTGCCCACGGGATCGAACTGCAGCGAACAGTCGGCGGGATCGGCGATCACCACCACCGGCGTCGACGCCTCCGCCTCCGCGAGGGCGGGATTGAGCGTCTTGGACAACATGTGGAAGCCGGGGAAGTAGGCGGCCGTCATCAGGATCATGCCGAACAGCATCACCGTCTTGCGGCCGATGCGATCCGACAGCCAGCCGAACACCACGTACAGCACCGCGCTGGCGGCGGTGGCCGACAGCATCAGCAGGTTGATGGTTTCCGGGCTGACCTTCAGGAAGCGCTCCATGAAGGTCTGAACGTAGAAGAACGCCGTGTACCAAACGGCCCCTTGCGCGAACATCACGCCGCCGAGAGCGATCAGCACCAGCTTCAGGTTGGGCCAGGCGCCAAACGCCTCCTTGAATGGGGCCTTGGACTCATTGCCTTCGGCCTTGAGCTTGGCGAACTCCGGGCTCTCGGTGAGCTTCAGCCGCATCCAGGTCGAGATCGCCAGCAGCACGCCTGAGAACAGGAAAGGGATACGCCAGCCCCAGGCGTCGAACGCCGCATTGCCCACGGCCATCCGGGTCAGAAGGATCACGATGAGGGCGCCGAACAGGCCGAACGCCGCCGAGCTCTGGATCCAACTGGTTGCTTGCCCCCGTCCGTTCGCCGGCGCGTGCTCGGCGACGTAGATCGCCGCCCCGCCGTATTCGCCGCCCAACGCGAAGCCCTGAACGATGCGCATGAGGATCAGCAGGATCGGCCCGATGATGCCCGCCTGATTGTAGCTGGGCAGCAAACCGATGGCGACGGTGGCGCCGCCCATGAGCAGCACCGTCGCCAGGAACGCGCCCTTGCGCCCTGCCCGGTCGCCGATGCGTCCGAAGACCAGGGCGCCGAGGGGGCGGAACAGGAACCCGGCGCCGAACAGCGCCAGCGCCGCCGCCAGCCCCGCCGTTTCCGGCAGGCCCGTGAAGAAAGTCTTCGAGATCACCCCGGTCAGGCTGCCGAAAACGAAGAAGTCATACCACTCGAACGTCGTCCCGGCGGACGAAGCGGCGACGACGGTGCGGAGCGAGGTGGGCTTTTCAGCCGTGTCGGTCGCGTCGGCTTGCGCCATACGATGTCTTCCTTCCCCAAGGACGTGTGAGGCTTCGTCTAGCGTGGAACTTCGCCGTCATACCAGCGTCGTGTTGCCCGGCGCCGCATGAGGGCCGTCGGACGTCTACGGCGCCCCGACGTAGGCCTTGATCACGTCGAACAGATAGTCGCGACCCTCGTAGAGCGAGCGCACGCGGATCCGTTCGTTCAGGCCATGGGCGCCGTTGCCGTCGGGGTCACCAAAGATGCCTGGCACGCCATAGACGGGTGTGTTCGCCGGTCCGAAGTAGCGTCCGTCTGTCGCCCCTGAGGACATCGACGGGATCATTGGGACACCCGGGAAGTGCTTGGCGGCCAGGGCCTTCATCGGGCCGACCACCTTGGGATCGAGCGGTGGGCTGGTGGCGATGGGACGGACGGGCGGTATCACCTCGATCTTCACGCCCGGATCGGCCACGACCGTGTTCAGCGTCGCCAGGGTGCCTTCGACGGTTTCGCCCGGAAAAATCCGGCAATTGATCACCGCCGTTGCCCGCTGGGGCAGGGCGTTGTTCGCGTGGCCGGCGTCCAGACGGGTGGTCACGCAGTTGGTGTGCAGGATCGAGTTCACATTGATGTCTGTGGCCGCGATCCGCGCCGCCTCCACGTTGGTCGGATCCGCCAATAGGATCTTGAGCGCCTCGTCAGCCGGCCCACCCTGTTCCGCGCGCAGCTGCAGGCCGACGCGCGTGGTGTCCGTGAACTTGGCCGGGAAGACGTAGGCCCTCACCTTGAGCAGCGCCTCGGCCAGTTGATAGATCGCGTTGTCGGGTCGGGGGCGCGACGAGTGGCCGCCTGGATTGGTCACGGTGACCAGATAGCTTTGCGCCGCCTTTTC
This sequence comes from uncultured Phenylobacterium sp., assembly GCA_964575195.1. Lineage (GTDB taxonomy): Bacteria > Pseudomonadota > Alphaproteobacteria > Caulobacterales > Caulobacteraceae > Phenylobacterium. Next base: position 57,457 of record CAZNPJ010000001.1, on the reverse strand, counting down.
GCCGACCTGGATCGACAAGGTCTCGCGCTTGCCGTTGGCGTCCAACCGCCCGCCGCCGCCCTCGTTGAGGACGAAGTCCGACTTGATCAGCGTGGCGTGATTCTTGACCAGGTAGTCAGCGCCGTTGAATGCCTCGGCGGTCTCCTCGCCACAGGTCAGCGCCATCTTCAATGTGCGCTTGGGCGGGGTCTTGGCCTGTTTCAGCCGGATCAGCGTATCGACCCAGATGGCGTCCAGCCCCTTCATGTCGGCCGTGCCCCGGCCGTAGAAGTAGCCATTCTCCTCGACCAGGACATAGGGATCACGGGTCCAATCCTCGCGGCGCGCCTCCACCACGTCCAAGTGACCCAGCAGGAGAACCGCGCCGGCCTTCGGATCGGATCCGGAGAGCACCGCGACCAGGCTGCCTTCTTTCGGATGGTCCGGGGCGACGATCTGGTGCAGGTCCGCATCGGCGAAGCCCGCGGCCTTCAGGCGCGCCGCCATGCGCGCGGCCGCCTCTGTGCAGCTGCCGGCGGACAGGCTGGTATTGGTCTCGACCAGTTCCTTGTAGATGGCGCGGAAGGCCAATTGGTCAGGGCGAGGCTCTTGGGCCTGCGCCGCACCGGGGATGGCGATCGCCAGCCCCATCAAACCCGCCACCAAGGTACGCATCGCCACCCCCAACGCCCATCGACGCGCCCACTCAAGCATGCGTCCGGCGACGGTGGAAGGGTCGGGCCTGCCCTGGCCTTGGTGGGGACCCAAGGCAGGCCCTTCTCGCTAGGCGGCGAGCGCCCGGCGACGGTTGCGGAGCATGCTGCCCAGGCCGAAGAAGCCCATGAGCATCATCGCCCAGGTTGCCGGTTCGGGAACGGCCCGCATGTAGGATCCGGCCAGATCGTCGAACTCGAAGGAGTTGCGCGCCGAGGAGAAGATGACCTTGGTCACGCCGAAGCCACCGAAGTCATAGGTCAGCCGCCGACCCCAATTCCAGTCGCCCGACGTAGCGGCGATCGGCTGCCACAGCTGGCTGCCGGTCAAGGTGTAGTCGTATCCAGCGCCGATGAATCGGATCGCGTTGAAGGAGTCCGGCGAGCCCATATACAGGCTGATACGCTTGAGCGGCGTGACCGAGGTCATCGTCGCCGTCCGGTTCCCGAGGACCGACACGTACTTTGACAGCACGCCCGGCGGCGGCGAACTGATGTAGTTCAGCGGCCCCAGAGCGCCCAGACGGACTAGGCCGCCAGAAAAGGTGAAGCCGGGCGTCACTGGGTGGTCGAAGTCGGTGATGATGAACATGCCGGCGGGCAGCGGGTTGCTGGCGACCTGCGACGTCATGGTCGGCGCCGCAGCGAAGGCGGGGGCCGCGGCGAGCGTGGCGATCGCCGAGGCCGCAATCAGGTGGGCGCGAAGGTGCTTGATCATGTTGAACTCCTGTCGGGCCCCAAGAGTCTGGTGCGCCAGTCAGTCGTGAGGATATCGGGGGCGACCGCACTGCAACAATCCGGGCTGACGGTAGGGGCTGACCCCTAACTTTCGATCAGGTGTCGGCAGGCGGTTTGATACGGGATACTTGGTCTCGCCACTGCGGACGCCACGGAAGGGCGAAGGTAAGCCTGTGAACGGCGGTCATCTGTTTTCAGTGCGAAGCGGCCGGGTGGTGGCGATGGGACGCGCCGTCCTCGCCGTCTTCCTGCTGGTTTCATATTTGATGGGATCCGGCGCCGCGGCGCCGACCTTGCCGTTCGTCATCGGGCTCCTGCTGGTGAACCTGGCGTGGAGCCTCGCTGTGCTGGCGATGAGCCGGACGCGGGTCCTGGTCTACCGGCTTACGCGGGTCGCCATCCTGCTGGCGGCGGCCGACTACGCGGTATTCACCCTGCTTCTTTACATGACGAGCGGCGCGGACAGTCCGTTCTTCAGTCCCTTCATCATCTTCATCCTGGGCGCGACGATCCAGTGGGGATCGCGCGGCGCCATGGTGACGGGCATCCTGACTCTTCTCGCCTTTGCGCCGGCGGGGTGGCAGATCACGTTCGGCCAGGATCGCGACGGTCCCGCAGCCCAGGCCTTCGTCCTGCGCCTTGGCTACACGGCCGTGGTCTCGGTGATGCTGATGGCTTTCGGCCGGCACGTCGAGCGCGTGGTGGAGGAACTGTCGCGACTCTCCGACCCGCTGGCCGAGCTGGACGCCGACGCCGCGCCGCCGGTCCGGGAGTGCCTACGCCATGCCTTGTGGGTGTTCGGCGCCGAGCGGGGCATGTTCCTTTGGGAGGAACGTGAAGAACCCTATGCGTCGCTCACGATCCTCGACCACGATCGTTTCGAGACCCGCCAGCTTCCGCCCGGCGGCGACGACTGGATTGCGCCCGAGGCGGCCGAGTCGGTGTTTCTCTTCCACCCTGGCAGCGCCACAACCTTGATCCGGCGCGGGCGGCGCACGGTGACCGGCCCGACCCGGCCCGTCGCCCAGGCCTTGCTGGCCGAGGTCCAGTTCGAGCGGGCGCTGGTTATTCCGGCGTTCACGCCCGGTCTGTCCGGCTGGGTCTTTGTGTTCGATCACGATGAGCCTGCGAACGAGGACTTGGCTGTCGGCGCGATGGTGTCGGCCCAGGTCTCGGTGGCGCTCGAGCGTTGGGACACCCAGCGCACCCTTCGCGTCGCAGCGGCGGCGGAGGACCGCATCCACTTGGCGCGAGACCTCCACGATGGGGTGCTGCAGTTCCTTGCGGGCGCAGGCCTCCAGTTGGATGGGCTGTCGCGTCTCGATCTGCCGGCGGAGGCCGAGGCGCGCATCGCTGCGCTTCGACAGGCCATCACGGATGAGCGTCGGGAGTTGCGGGGGTTCATCTCGACGCTGCGCCCCACGCGGACGGATCATGATCCGGCGGGTCTGCCCTTGGCCGATGAGCTGATCGCCTTGGCCGAACGCCTCTCGCGCTATTGGACCATCGCCGTGACGGCCGAGGTTTCGCCCTCAGGTCTCGCCGTGTCGCGTAGCGTCGGCTACGAGCTCGGCCGGATCGTCCGCGAGGGTGTGGCCAACGCCGTCCGCCATGGCGCCGCCGAGCGGGTGACGGTCTCGGCGGATCTGAACGGCTCGAGTCTCCGGCTCTGTATCCACGACGACGGTTCAGGCTTCGAATTCGAGGGCGATCGGACGGCCGAGCAGATCGAGCGCGAAGGCGGCGCGCCGCGATCCCTGCACGAGCGGGTTCGCGCGCTTGACGGCCGTCTGGCGCTCCGCTCCAGCGCCCGAGGCGCTCAAGTGATCATCGACGTGCCAATGGGGAACGCAGCATGACGACCGTGGTGGTGGCCGACGACCACCCGCTCATGCTCGATGCCGTCGCCGGCCTGTTCCGACCGCCGGGTTTCACGGTCGTCGCCCGCTGCCAGGACGGCGCGCAGGCGCGCGCTGCGATCATCGAGCATCGGCCGGAATTGGCGGTGCTCGACGTCCACATGCCCCGCTTGACGGGGCTTGAGCTCTTGGCCGAAGCGCGGGCGGCGGGCTGGACCACCCGGATCCTGCTGCTGACGGCGGGCCTGGAGCCCGAACCGATCGTCCAGGCAATCCGGCTGAAGGTGGATGGCCTGATCTTGAAAGGCGCGGGCGCCGACGTGCTGGTCCGCGCCGCGGAGGCCGTGGTCGCCGGAACCCAGTGGATCGACAAGGAGGCGATGGAGCAGGTGATCGGCATCCTCGCCGCGCCGCCGTCCGCGGAGCCCATCGGCTTGACCCCGCGCGAGACCGACGTGGTGCGCCAGGTCGCCCAGGGCCGGCGCAACAAGGAGATCGCCCGCGACCTCGGGATTTCCGAGGGGACGGTGAAGATGCACCTGCACAATTTGTATGAAAAGCTGTCGGTCTCCTCGCGGACCGAGCTGGCGATCCTGGCCCGAGAGCGAAAGCTGGGTTGATCGCAACCCGCTTGGGTCAGGCCGCGGCGATCGCCGTCTGTCGCGCAAGCGTGTCCCGGTTGGCGGCGGCTAATGCGATCTCGGCCAGCAGCGCGCCCGGTGCGATCGGCTTGCCGACCACGCCGTCCATCCCGGCGTCCAGATAGGCTTGGCGCTGATGGGCTAGGACATTCGCGGTCAGGGCCACGATCGGGGTGGCGGCCGACGCACCGCCGTCCGTGCGGATCCGCCGTGTCGCTTCGACCCCGTCGATGCCGGGCATCTGGATATCCATCAAGATGATATCGAACCCGCCGCGCGTGGCCGCATCGACCCCGGCGTAGCCGTCGGCGGCGGTCTCGACGGCCGCACCCAGGTTTTCGAGGAGCTTGGTGACGATCATGCGGTTGGTGGGATTGTCCTCCACCACCAGCACCCGCACGCCGGTCAGCACGTCCATGGGCGGTTCGATGCCTTCGACCTGGGCCTCGGCGGTTTCGGCCGTCACCTCGAACCAGAAGGTCGAGCCTTGGCCCTCGATGGAGTGGAAGCCCACTTGGCCGTTCATCATCTCGGCCAGCTTGCGAGTGATCGCCAATCCCAGTCCGGAGCCGCCAAAGCGGCGTGTCGTCGAGGCATCGGCCTGATTGAACCGTTCGAACAGGCGGTCCTGCGCGGCGGCGGGGATGCCCACCCCGGTGTCCTCGACCTCGAAGCGGAGCACCCCCGCGCCAGACGAGGGCCCTGGCGTGAGCCGGCAGCGGACCACCACGCGCCCCGTTTCCGTGAACTTCACGGCGTTGCCCACCAGGTTGAAGAGCGCCTGACGCAGCCGCACCGGATCGGAGGTGACCCAGCCGACGGCCGCGTCAGCCTCGACGATTAGCCGCAGGTCCTTCGCCCGGGCCTGCGGTTCGAGGAGCCGGACGACGCCTTCCACCAGCGTGGCCGGATCGAGCGGCTCGCACGCCAGCTCCAGCCGCCCGGCTTCGATCTTCGAGAAATCGATCACGTCGTTCAGCAACTCGGCCAGCATCTGTCCGCAGGACAGCGCTTCACGCAGCAGGCTGCGCCCGTCCGCCGACAGCCGCTCGTTCTTCAGCAGATGCAGCACGCCCATCACGCCGTTCATTGGCGTGCGGATTTCGTGGCTCATGTTCGCCAGGAAGGCCGCCTTGGCTTCCGCGCCGGCCTCGGCCGCAGCCTGGGCCTCTTTCAGCGCGATCTCCTGGCGCTTCAGGGCGTCGCAGTCCTGGACCAGCCCCACCGCCTTCAGCCAGCGCCCGTTGCGCGAGGTGACCAGGTGGTGGTGCACCCGCACCCACCGCTCGGCGCCGTCGGGCCGCACGATCCGCGCCTCGAAGCTTTCGCCCGACTTCTTGTCACCGCGATGCAGAGCCCGAAACGACTCGCGCACATGGGGCAGGTCGTCCACGTGGAAGCCAGGATATCGAAGCTGGGTGGCTTCGGCGTAGTTCGAGTTCTTGCGGCCCGTGATCCGTTCGAACTCCGGTGAGCACCAGAAGCTCTTGCCGACGTGGTCGATCTCATAGACCCCGGCCTCGGCCGCCTCGAGCGCCAGATTGAGCCGGCCGGCCAGCGCCTGGGCCTCCCGTCGCGCCTTGCGCGCGGTGAGCTCTCCCTGGCGGGCCGCATCGCGGGCTTCGGCCAGCTCGGTGATGTCTTCGGAAATGCCCTTGAGGGCGTACATTCCGCTCTCGGTCCGCTCGGTGCGTACGGTCACCCGCATGGTCACCCAGCGGTCGCGGGCCCAGATGCGGTGCTCCATGCGGAGGGCATCACCGGTGGCGACGGAGTGCGTCATTTCCCGGCGCAGCTTTCCGCGGTCGCGGGGATGAACGATGTCGTAGAACCGCTCGGCGGTCCAATCGACCGCGGTGTCGATTCCCACGATCTCGATGATCTCATCCGACCACCAGATGCGCCCGGTGGCCGGGTTGAACTCCCAGACGCCGATGCCGGCTGCGGCGCCCAGCGCCTTGCGGGTGCGGCGCGCTTCTTCGATCTCTTCGCGATAGGCGCGCTCGGCGCTGATGTCGCGCATGTTGCCGATATGGGCGCCGTCGTCGGTGACCTGGCGTCGGGCAGCTAGCCAGCGCCAGTCCCCGTTGCGGTCCCGCAGCCGGATCTCGGCCTCGCTGACATCGCCCGGCTGCGCGTTCGCCGCCCGTGCACGGACGCCCGGCGCTTCGTCGGGGTGGCAGAAATCGAAGATCGAGCGACCGATCAGCTCGCTCCGGCTCAGCCCGGTGAACTCTGACCACGCCAGGTTCACCTGCGTCAGCGTGCCGTCCGGCGAAACGACCTGCATGAGGTCGCGGCTGTTGTCGAACAGCCACTCGGCCATTCGGGTCCTGCCGGCGGCGCCTTCAGCGCTCTTCCGAGCCATGCGTTCTTCCCCAAGCCCGGCGCCGATAATCTGGCTAGGCCGGAGCAGGGTTAGCGAGGCTTCGTAAATTTAAGGTTTTACCGGAGACCCGCGTTCCGTCGCTTTCTCGACATTATCTCCGGAAATCCGAGGCTTAGAATGCGCTCTCGCCGGTGATCGCCCGTCCAAGGATCAGGGCGTGCACATCGTGGGCCCCCTCGTAGGTGTTCACGGTTTCGAGGTTCGAGGCGTGGCGCATGACATGGTACTCGCCCGAGATGCCGTTGCCGCCGTGCATGTCGCGGGCGACGCGGGCGATATCCAGCGCCTTGCCGCAGTTGTTGCGCTTCAGCATGGAGATCGCTTCCGGCACCCACGCGCCCTGGTCGATCAGCCGGCCCAGGGCCAGCGCGCCCTCGAACCCGAGGGCGATCTCGGTCGACATGTCGGCCAGCTTCTTCTGCACCAGTTGGCGCGAGGCCAGGGTGCGGCCAAACAGGCTGCGGCTCGACACATAGTCGCGGCTGGCGTGCAGGCAGAACTCCGCGGCGCCCATGGCGCCCCAGGCGATGCCATAACGCGCCTTGTTCAGGCAGGAGAACGGTCCGCGCAGGCCCTCCACGCCGGGCAGCATGGCGTCCTCCGGCACATGCACGTCGGTCAGCGAAATCTCCCCGGTGATCGAGGCGCGCAGCGACAGCTTGTTCTGGATCTTGGGCGTCTCGAAGCCCTTGGTTCCGCGCTCCACCAGGAAGCCGCGGATCTTGCCGTCCAGCTTGGCCCAGACCAGGGCCACGTCGCTGACGGGCGAGTTGGTGATCCACATCTTGGCGCCGTTCAGGACGTAGCCGTCGGACACCTTCTTCGCGACCGTGCGCATCGAGGCCGGGTCCGATCCGCCGTCGGGCTCGGTCAGCCCGAAGCAGCCGATGATCTTCCCCGCCGCCATGCCGGGCAGGTACTTGCGCTTCTGCTCCTCCGATCCGAACGCATAGATCGGGTACATCACCAGCGACGACTGCACGCTCATGGCCGAGCGATAGCCGCTGTCGATCGCCTCGATTTCGCGCGCGATCAGGCCGTAGGCCACGTGATTGACACCCGCGCAGCCGTATTCTTCCGGCAGCGTCGGGCCTAGGAAGCCCAACTCGCCCATCTCGGTCATGATCTCGCGATCGAACCGCTCTTCGGCATAGGCCGAGACGACACGTGGCAGCAGCTTCTCGCGGGCGTACTGGCGGGCGGCGTCCCAAACCATCCGCTCCTCTTCCGAGAGGCGCGAGGAGAGGTCCAACGGATCGTCCCAGCGGTAGGTCTTCTGCGGCGCGCCAGAGTCGAGGGGCATGGGCGATCTCCTTGGGTCAACCTGGGCGGCATACCGGCTTTTCGTGCTGCCGTGTAGCCCTACAGCTCGGCCCACATGCGCAGCAGGTTCTGGTAGGTCCCGGTCAAGGAGACGATGGCCGGGGAACCCAGCCCGGCGTCTTGGGCCAGGGTCTGGATCGCCACATCCATGTCGAACAGAAGGGCGCGCTTGGCGTCGTCGCGGATCAGGCTCTGGATCCAGAAAAAGCTGGCCACCCGCTCGCCACGGGTCACAGGCACGACGCGATGGAGGCTGGACGCGGGATAGAGGATCAGGTCGCCCGCTGGCAGCTTCACTTCGTGCGAGCCGTAGGTGTCCTCGACCACCAGTTCGCCGCCGTCGTAGTCGTCGGGGGCGCTGAGGAAGAGCGTCGCCGACAGGTCGGTGCGGACCCGGATGCCCTGGTCTCGCTGGAACCGCATGGCGTTGTCCACGTGATCGCCGAAGGTCTCGCCCGGCCCATAACGGTTGAACAGGGGCGGATAGATCGTGTGCGGCAGGGCGGCCGCCATGAACAGGGCGCTGCGGGTCGCCGCCTCTCGCACCTGGGCGCCAGCTTGACGCGCGACGTCGCTCGCTTCCGGCAGCTGCCGGTTGGTCTTCGCCAGGCGCGACTGCTTGCCGGAGGTGACGTTGCCGTCCTCCCATGGCGCGGCGTCGATCAGCGACCGCATCTCGGCGACCTGGGCCGGCGTCAGTACGCCGGGAACGTGAAGCATCATCGCGTCACCCTAGAATGAATTGCGCCCCGCCCGCGAGCAGCGGAGGCGGGGCGCACTAGCCGGTTCCGAGGGGGGAGATCAGAACCGGTAGTTGGCGGTGAGCGTCGCGTTGCGGCGGTCGCCCGGTGTGGCCCAGCCGTTGTTGCGGCCGCGCTGGTAATATTCCTTGTCGAACAGGTTGTTGACGTTGAGGCGCAGCTCGATGTCGGGCCGGGGCGTCCAGGCGACGGTCAAGCGGTGGATCATGTAGTCCTGCGCCTTCACCAACGGGATCGTCGTGCGCGTGTTGGTTGAGCCGGTCACCAGGCCGTGCTGGGTCAGGTAGTACTCGCCCTGATACGTCACGCCGTAGCCCAGCTGGAGGTTCAGGTCCCGGAGATCGTAGGTGGTGAACAGGCTGAACGCATGGTCCGGTACGCTGGTCAGCGGGTCGCCCTTCGTGAAGTCCAGACCCTGCGCGGCCAGCAACTTCGACACCCCGCGCCGCACCTCGCTGTCCAGATAGGTATAGTTGGCGAAGATCGACCAATCGTCGGTGATCCGGCCCGACGCACCGAGGGCGACGCCGTCGACGCGGGCGGCGCCGTCCAGTTGCTGGTCTGGCACGGTCGGGTCGCCTGACGCGACCTTGTAGTTGGTCCGGTCGTTACGGAAGATCGCCGCCGTGAGCGAGAGCCGGCCCCACACGTCCCATTTGCCGCCGATCTCGAAGCTCTCGGCCTTTTCGGGATCGACCGTGCAGGTGGCCACGGTGCAGGCGCCCGAGCCGTTCACTGTCGCTTGGCTGGGTGTCTCGGTGTTGGCATAGGCCACGTACAGGCTGGCGTTCGGAACCGGCTTGTAGACCACCCCCAGCCGGTAGGTGAGCAGGTTCTCCTTGTTGCGGAACTTCGCCCCCGGCGTGATGACCCCCAGGCTGGCGCCCGGCGTGGTGTTGTAGGTGTCGGTCGAATTGACGCCTTCGTTGTGTTCCCAGCGTATGCCGCCGTTGATCGACCACTGCTCGTTCAGGACGATGTTGTCGAAGGCATAGACCGCCTGGTTCTTCCGATGGCCGTCCTGCGCGCTGGCCTGGATGAAGTTGATCGGCCCGGAATAGGTGTTCACCGGATTGGCGATGCTCATGGCGGGCAGGGCGACCGTTGCGCCGGTCGCGGTGCGGAGCACGTTGCCGGCGTCGAGGTGGAAATCCTCTTCGAAGAAGGCCGCCCCCACCACCACCGTGTGGCGCATCCCGCCCAGCTCACCGTCCCAGGTCAGATCGGTCTGGTTGTGCAGCAGGGTGTTCTTGGTGTCGCGCAGGCTGCCGCGCGGTCCGCTGGGGGCATAGAAGCCGGGCGCCGGATCGGTGGCGAGGCACGCGGTGTATCCGGTGATGTTCGTCGCTGTCGTGCTCTGGCTCCAGGCGACCGGCTTCAGACCGTTGGCGAGGCAGTAGGTCCCCTGGGGCGGATCGACGACGGTCAGCTGGGTGACCACCTGATAGCGGCTGAGGTTGCGGAGCTTCAGGCCGTTCCCGAAGTCGTGGTCGATCACGCCGGTCAGGATGTCGACATCCTGGTCCTGCTTGTCGATGTTCGAATAGCCATAGTAGGCGCCGGGATCGACGTCGGGGACCGGGCGGCCGTTGTAGAAGGGCACGCCATATTGCGGGACGTTGCGGTCCTCCTGGTGGACGTACATCGCCGTGAACTGGGTCGGTCCGTTGAGGCCGACGGTGATCGAGGGCGCGATCCCCCAGCGGTTGAAGTGTTCCACGTCGCGGCCCGGCGCATCGTTGCGGTGGATCATGGCGTTCAGGCGGACGGCGACGTTGTCGCCGACGGTGTGGTTGGCGTCGATCGTGCCGCGATAGTAGTTTTCCGTGCCCACGGCGCCGGTGACGGTGGTGGTGTCCCGACCGATCGGGCGCTTGGAGACGATGTTGATGGTCCCGCCGACCGAGCCCGCGCCGGAATAAACGCCGTTCGCGCCGTTGGTGACCTCGATCTGCTCGATGTTGAAGGTGTCTGAGCGGCTGTACTGAGCGCTGTCGCGGACATTATCCACGGTCACGTCGTTGTTCGCGGAATAGCCACGCAGGTTGATGGAGTCGCCGAAGCCGCCGCCGCCCTCGCCGGCGCCGAAGGTGATGCCGGGAACCGTCGACAGGATGTCGCGCAGCGACAACAGGTTCTGCGCCTCGATCACGCCGCGGGAGACAACCGTCACGGTCTGGGGGTTGTTCAAGGCGTCGGTCGTGACCTTCGGATTGTTCTGCTTGGTCACCTTGCCCTGGATGTCGACGCCTTCGACGGTTCCGGATTCGGCGTCCGCCGTGGCGATCGCCGCGCCCTCGGCGACAGCGGTGTCCGCCGCCTGCGCCGCGCCGCCCAGCGACAGCCCCGCCAAGCCCACGATCGCACAGCTCATCGCCAGCTTCTTCTTGGCGGATACGCCGCCACCAACTCTCACCATGAACCCCGCGCCCCTCGGCGTATTGCGACTAAGAATGCGAGGCGTTCTTAGGTCTGGCGGCCCATAAGCGCAATGAGAATCATTCTTAACAAGGGTTCGCCGTCGTTGGGAGCAGTCGGCCTCGCAACCAGCTCGCCCTGGGGCCGTTGAGATTCCAGTAACCGACGCGCCGGACGGTGGGCTCAACGACATGGATCAGGTTCTCAAACCCTACCTGCTGCTGGCCTGCGTGGCCTTCGTACTGGGCTTCGCGAGCTATCTCGTCGTTGGCCACATCATGACGGCTCCGAGCGGGGCGCCGGAGGGTTGGCAAGCCAACATCTCCGCGCCGGCTCCGGCGGCGGACGCGTCATTGGCGTACGCCAAGCGCATCTAGATCTGCGCGGTGGCCGTCGCGCGGTCTGCGGCGATCCCAAAACGAAGGCGGCCCCGGCGGCCATCTAAGGCGCCAGGGCCGCACACCCGTCACTCGACGTCCGAAGGGGGAAGCGGACGCGAGTGCGATCGGAACGGATGTGGGGTCCGGTCGCCCGTTTTCAAGGGCGCCTAGCGGCCGAGGGCGAGGGTGGCCGCCGCTTCTTCAAGCTTGGGACGGTCCTGGCGATACGATGCCTCCGCCGCCTCGTAGCGTGCGCTCACGGCGGCGATGTTCTGCGTCATGAGGGCCTGCTCGGCAGGAAGCGCCAGGCAGCCGGCGTAGGCCGCCAGCCCTGTCGCCGGCGCGGGCGGCGCTGGGGTCGCCCCAGCGGCCGGTGTCTTCGCGGCGGGCGGGGTGGCGGCCGGCGCGAGGGGATCGGGTGTGGTCAGCCCGCAGAGCGTCAGCGCCGAGGCCAGCGCCGTCTGTTGGTCGGCGGCCGTCGCGCGGAACGCCACCAATCTGTCGGACAGGGCCTTGTGCGTGGACTCGGCGTCGGCTTTCGCGGCGGTCACCCGACCGGTCTCGCCACGCCGCGCCGCATCGAGGGCGCGGGTCGCCTGGTCGCGGACGCGACGCTCGGCCTTCTCGATGTCCGCGAGGTCGGCCAGGGATTTGGCGTTGAACGCCTTCGCCGCAGCCAGGGTGGCGTCGATGGCCACCAAGGTTTCCGGCGGTATCGGCGCCTCGGCCGGCAGGGCGGGGGCCAGCTCTGTGGCGGGCGTGGCCGCGGGTGGCGGCGCCGTCGGGGTTTGCGCCACCGTCTCGCGCTTCTCGCCGGAACAGGCGGTCAGCAGCACGGCGCTCAGCATCATCGCGGGCCAAGGCCCGCCGGTCAGGATCCGCATGGCTTGGGCCTCCCGTCGCAAAGCGTCGTGCGATTGATTGCGGGAAGGCGGGGCCGGGCGCAAGCGTCCCGCGCGATCAGTTGGCCGTGGGCCGCGGCTGATAGACTCGCACCGCATAGCCGTGGGCCATGGCCTGTTCGGCCGGGGCCCGATCCTCGGCGCTCAGGTGCGGGCCCAGTTCGATGATGCCGGACTTTTGGAACGCCGGTTCGCCCCAGCCCAATTCGGCCATGCCTGCCGTGGCCACAGCGAGGGCGTCCTCGTGCGACCCGGCTCGCGCGAACACCAGCAACGTCTGCCGTGAGCCGACCTCATAGCGGGTCGTCGGCCCGGCGGTGGCCATAGCCATGACGAGATACAGGTCTTCGCCCCGCGGGTTTGCCGATCCGTCGTTCATCGCCGACCTCCCCGTCGCCGTCCGAGAGCGAAGGCGGCTAGGGCCGCGCCCACGCCGCCTGTGTTCGAGGCCAGATCCTTCCACTGGAAGGTTCCCGACACCCAGCCCACCACCTGCAAGGCCTCAAAACCCGCGCCCACCGCCAAGTATCCGGCCCCGATCAGCCAGGGATTGAACCGCGGCAGGGCGGCGATCGTCAGGACGGTGAGCAGGAAGCCGTAGCCCACATGCTCCACCACATCTGGCGGCGGCACGTTGCGGGCGGCGTTGTGGTGCGGGTCCAGCGCGCCGACCATCGCCACGCCCAGCACGACCAGCAGGGCGATCCGACCCGCCCAGGTGATGAAGGTTTGCATCCCCTGGTCATAAGCGATCGGACCGCCGACGCGCTATGGCCGTCCGCGGCGCCGGTTGTTTTCGCGCCGTCTGCCGCTACCTAGACCCCATCCCTCCACGCGGACGACCCCCATGACCGACCAGCCGATGATCACCCTGAACGACGGCGCGCGCATGCCGCAGCTTGGCCTGGGCGTCTGGCAAACCCCGCCCGACGAGGCGGCCCAGGTGGCGAGGACGGCGGTCGAGGCCGGCTATCGCTCGGTCGACACCGCCTCGGCCTATCGAAACGAGCGCGGCGTGGGCGAGGGGCTGAAGGCCGCGGGCCAGGAGGTCTTTCTCACCACCAAGCTGTGGAACGAAAACCAGGGTTATGACGAGACGCTCAAGGCCTTCGACGCCAGCCTTGCTCGTCTGGGTCGCGACACCCTTGACCTCTACCTGATCCACTGGCCCTCGCCGCAACGCGGCCTCTACGTCGACAGTTGGAAGGCCCTGGTGAAACTGCAGGCGGACGGTCGGGTGAAATCCATCGGCGTCTCCAACTTCCAGCCCGAGCACCTGGAGCGCATCATCGGCGAGACGGGCGTGGTTCCTGCGGTCAACCAGGTCGAGCTGCACCCGCGGTTCCAGCAGACGGCGCTGCGAGAGGTTCACGCCCGCAACGGGATCGCCACCGAGTCCTGGAGCCCGTTGGGACAGGGCCAGCTGCTGACAGATCCTCAGATCGCCGCCATCGCCGCCAAGCACGGTAAGACCGCCGCCCAGATCGTCATCCGCTGGCACCTGGACAGCGGCCTGATCGTCATCCCCAAGTCGGTCACGCCGGCCCGCATCCGCGAGAACATCGCCGTCTTCGACTTCGCGCTCGACGATGAAGATCTCGCCGGGATCGCCGGCCTGGACAGTGCGGATGGCCGTATCGGCCCCGACCCGCTGACGGCGGCGTTCTAGAAGGCGCCGTTTGCGGACAGGACAGAGACGGCGCCTCGACCCGCTGGCAAGGCCGCCGTTGACTCCGGGCCCTCGCTCTGTATAACCGCGCCTCCTCGTCCCCGGGCCTGTCTCGGGGGCGACAAAACGCTTTCAATCAAGAAGAAATACAAAGGCGCGAACGATGTACGCGGTGATTAAGACCGGCGGCAAGCAGTACCGGGTCCAGCCCGGCGACCTGCTGGTTGTCGAAATGCTCGATGGCGAAGCCGGCGCGGCCGTCTCGTTCGGCGAAGTGCTCATGCTGGGCGATGGCGACGCCGTCACCGTTGGCGCGCCCCTCGTGGACGGCGCCTCGGTCGCCGCGACGCTGATCGAGACCCGCAAGGGCGAAAAGGTTAAGATCTTTAAGAAGATCCGTCGCCAGGGCTATCGCCGTACCCGCGGCCACCGCCAGAACGAAACGGTCCTGCGCGTGACCGGCATCACCGCCGGCGGCAAGGAAACCAAGTGGGACGGCACGGTCTCACTGACCACGAAGGCCGAGCTCGACGCGCGCGCCCGTGGCCTGGACTTCGCGACCCTCAACGTCTCGAAGAAGACCCTGAAGGCCCAGGCCGCCGCGACGACGGCCGACGTCAAGCCCGCCGCCAAGGCCAAGGCCCCCAAGGTGACCGACACGGTCGCCGAGGACGCCGCCGCCGCGGCCCCGGTGGAAACCGAAGCCAAGAAGGCCGCGCCGAAGAAGGCCGCCGCCCCCAAGGCCGAAGGTGAAGCCAAGACGCCGGCGACCAAGAAGGCCGCCGCCAAAAAGGACGACGCCGCCGAGTAATCGGCGGCCTCAGTAAGGACAGGAGCGACCCATGGCTCACAAGAAATCTGGCGGTTCCTCGCGCAACGGCCGCGACTCCGATGGCCGCCGCCTTGGCGTGAAGAAGTTCGGTGGCGAGGCGATCAACGCCGGCTCGATCATCGTACGCCAGCGCGGCACCAAGTTCTGGCCGGGCCCCAACGTGGGCATGGGCAAGGACCATACCCTCTACGCGCTCGTCACCGGCGCTGTGAAGTTCGTGACCAAGGCGAAGGACCGAACCTACGCCACGGTGGTCCCGGCCGAGAAGATCGTCGCCGCCGAATAGGCGACACGCCTCTCTCCGGTTCCGCCTCATCAATAAGGCGGACCGGACACAAGACGACCTTTCGCGGGGAGTCCGGTTCAGCCGGGCTCCCCGCTGTCGTTTCAGGGCCCCGCGAGAGGGCCGGGAGGTAAAAGATGTGCGCACTTGATGTCCGGCCTGCCGTCGCCACCGCGCGGCTGACCCTGCGTGGCCCCACCGTCGCAGACGTGGAGCCGATGGCCGAGCTGGCCAACGACCTCGGCGTCGCGGGCGCCCTGGCCCGGATGCCGTTCCCCTACACCGTGGAACACGCGACCGAAGGCCTCGCCCGCATGGCTGCGTCCGATCCGCGTCGCGACGTGACTTTCGCCGTCGAGCATCGCAGTTTCGGCTTCATCGGCATGCTGGGGTTCCATGAGCGCGAGCCGCGGCGGCCGGAGGTCGGCTACTGGCTGGGGCGCCCGTTCTGGGGCCGCGGCTACGCCACCGAGGCGCTCGCCGCCGCCCTGCGCTGGGCGGCTCTCGAGTGGGGACGAAACGCCATCTGGGCCGGCCATTTCGCCGACAATCCAGCCTCGGGCCAGGTGCTTTGCAAGGCGGGCTTCCTCTACACCGGCGACGTCGCGCCCCAGGATTGCCTGGCCCGCGGCCGCAAGGTCCCGAGCCGCAAGATGGTCTGGCTCGCCTAGTGCTGGTAAGCGAACGCTCATGACCGCCGCCGCGTCCCGTCGATCTGCGTCGCCCGCCTCGCTGCCTTTCCAGGTCGCGGCGGTGGTGACGGGCGCTGTCGCCTTGGCGGCGGCGTCGCGGGTGTCGATCCCGCTCGGACCCGTGCCGATCACGCTGCAGACCTACGCCCTGTTCGTGGTGGCGGGACTGTTCGGCGGACGGCTGGCGCTGATGGCGGTCCTGGCCTGGCTGGCCTGCGCGGCGTTTGGGCTGCCGGTGCTGGCCGGCGGCGCGGGGGGCTGGCAAGCGGTCGTCGGTCACACGGCCGGTTTCCTCGCCGGCATGGCCGCGGCGGCCTGGGTCTGCGGACGGGGCGCCGAGAAGGCCAAGGGCTGGATCGCGCTGACCGCCCTCTTCGCCGCCGGCCATGCCATCGTGCTGGCGGTCGGCTGGGCCGGCCTGGCCAGTTTCATGAATCCCGGTCCCGCCTTCGAAAGCGGTATTCTCCCCTTCCTGCCCGGCGCCGCGATCAAGTCGCTGGCCGCCGCGCTCACCGTACGGCTGCTCTCCCGATGAAGTTCCTCGACCAGGTCAAAGTCTATGTGAAGAGCGGCGCGGGGGGCGGCGGCGCCGTCTCGTTCCGTCGCGAGAAGTTCATCGAGTACGGCGGTCCCGATGGCGGCGACGGCGGCCGGGGCGGCGATGTCTGGATCGAAGCGGTCGAGGGGCTGAACACCCTGATCGACTACCGCTATCAGCAGCACTTCCGCGCCGACACCGGCGGTCATGGCATGGGCCGAAACCGCCACGGCGCCAACGGCGAGGACGTGGTGCTCAAGGTTCCGGTCGGCACCGAGGTGCTGGACGAGGACAAGCAACTGATCGTCGACATGGACCACGTGGGCCAGCGCGTCCTGCTGGCCAAGGGCGGCAACGGCGGCTTCGGCAACACCTACTTCAAGGGACCGGTGAACCAGGCGCCCACCCGCGCGAACCCCGGTCTCGAAGGCCAGGAGCTGGCGATCTGGCTCAGGCTGAAGCTGATCGCGGATGTCGGGCTGGTTGGCTTGCCCAACGCTGGCAAGAGCACCTTCCTGGCCGCCTCCAGCGCCGCGCGGCCGAAGATCGCCGACTACCCCTTCACCACCCTGGCCCCGAACCTGGGGATGGTGGACCTGTCCCTGGGCGAGCGGTTCATCCTGGCGGATATCCCGGGCCTGATCGAAGGGGCGCACGAGGGCGCGGGCATCGGCACGCGATTCCTGGGCCACGTGGAGCGCACCGCCGTGCTGATCCATCTGGTCGACGGGACCCAGGAGGACGTGGCCCAGGCCTGGCGCACTGTGCGCCACGAGCTGGAAGCCTACGGCGAAGGGCTCGAGGACAAGACCGAGCTCCTGGCGCTGAACAAGATCGACGCCCTGGACGAGGAGACCATCGCCGAGAAGATCGCCGAGCTGGAGGCCGCCGCCGGCGTCAAGGTCCGCCGCGTGTCCGGCGTCGCCAAGATCGGGGTGACCGAACTGCTGCGGGAGGCCTACGCCACGGTGCAGCGGCACAAGGGCGAGATCGCCGCCGAGGAAGCCCCGCCCGAGGATTGGCGGCCTTGACCGACCTCACCCCGTCCAACGAGCTCGGGGGCGCCCGTCGCGTCGTCGTCAAGGTCGGCTCGGCCCTGTTGGTCGGACCGGACGGCGCGGCGCACGGCGTATGGCTGGCCGACTTCGCCGCCGACGTCGCGCGGCTGCGTGCGCGGGGTCAGCAGGTGTTGGTGGTCTCGTCGGGGGCCGTGGCGCTGGGCCGTCGACGATTGGGCCTGGGTAAGCGGACGCTCACCCTGCCGGAGAAACAGGCCGCCGCCGCTGCGGGCCAGTCGGCGCTGATGCGGGCCTGGGAAGAGGCGTTGGGCCCGCACGGCTTCGCCTGCGCCCAGGTGCTCCTGACCCGCGACGACACCGAAACCCGCCGCCGCTGGCTGAACGCGCGGGCCACCATCGAGACCCTGCTGAGCCTGGGGGTCATCCCGGTGGTCAACGAGAACGACACGGTCGTCACGGAAGAGATCCGGGTCGGCGACAACGACCGCCTGTCGGCGCGGGTGGCCCAGCTGGTCGGCGCCGAGGCCCTGGTCCTGCTCTCCGATGTCGAGGGCCTCTACACCGCCGACCCCCGCCGCGATCCCACCGCCACCCTGATCCCCCGCGTGACGCGCCTGACGCCGGAGATCGAGGCGATGGCCGGTGGCGCGAACGCCGCCGCGGGCGTCGGCACGGGCGGCATGGCCACCAAGCTGGAAGCCGCCCGGATCGCCAGCCAGGCCGGCTGCGCCACGGTCATCACCTTGGGCACGCGCCTGTCGCCCCTGGCCGCGATCGAGGCCGGGGCGGCCGCCACGGTGATCGAGCCGGCCACAACGCCCCGCGCCGCCTACAAGGCCTGGATCGGCGGCTCGCTCTCGCCGGCCGGCGCCCTGACCGTGGACGCGGGCGCCGCCGCGGCGGTGGCGACGGGTAAGAGCCTGCTGGCGGCGGGCGTGCGCGCGGTCGAGGGGCGGTTCGACAAGGGCGAATGCGTCCGGGTGCTGGATCCGGACGGTCGCGAGATCGCCCGTGGCCTGGTTCGCTACGAGTCCAGCCACGCCGCCCGGATCTGCGGACTGAAGTCCGAAGCGATCGAGGCGGCCCTGGGCTACACCTCGGGGCCGCTGGTCCACGCCGACGATCTTGCACTGGCCGCCCACGCCCAGACGGCGTAAGGCTCAAATTGAGCAAATGGGGGTCCGCGTGGACGACGGCTCTTCAGGAAGGCAGGCGCAGCCCGTCCGGACCGGACGGTTGGAAGCGCTTGCGCCCGGTCAGGCCATCCCTTTCGCAGGTGACCGTGTCGCCTACGTGACACCCGAACTCGCCAACGCGTTTCGCAGCGGCGACCGCCTGATCGTCGTGCAGGACACCGGCGACCTG
Source organism: uncultured Phenylobacterium sp. (assembly GCA_964575195.1). Taxonomy (GTDB): domain Bacteria; phylum Pseudomonadota; class Alphaproteobacteria; order Caulobacterales; family Caulobacteraceae; genus Phenylobacterium. The sequence goes on along the minus strand of CAZNPJ010000001.1, from coordinate 38,956 downwards.
CTGCATGTCCCCGCCCGTGAGAACGTCATCGCCGGCGACGCCGTCGGACGGGCCAGCCAGGCCTTCGCGCGTATGGGCGAGGTCGCCGACAGCCAGATCACGGCTTTCTTCGCGACCTTCGCCGAGCATCTCGAAGACCCGCGCATCGCCGCGGCGATCTGGGCCGCCAATGGCCAGGACGTGGAGGCGGCGAAGGCGCGCGGCCGCTCCACCACCCGCCTCGCCCTCTCGGACGGCATGTGGCGCGATATGATCGCGGGCCTGCGCGTCTGGCGCGACGCGCCGTCGCCCCGCGGTCGGGCCGTCGACCGCGTCGAACACGGCGGTTGGACCGTCGAACAGTTGATGGCCCCGCTTGGGCCCGTGGGCTTCGTCTTCGAAGGGCGGCCCAACGTGTTCACCGATGCGGCCGGCGTGCTGCGCGGCGGCAACACCGTCGTCTTCCGCATCGGCTCGGACGCGCTGGGCACGGCGCGGGCGATCATGACGCACGCGCTTGAGCCTGCGCTGAAGGCGTCGGGCCTGCCCGACGGCGCGGCCACACTGGTCGACTCGGCGGCCCACGCCGCCGGCTGGGCCATGTTCGCCGACGCCCGCCTGGCGCTCGCCGTGGCGCGGGGGTCCGGGCCGGCGGTCAGCCAGTTGGGCGCCATCGCGCGCCAGGCCGGAACGCCGGTCAGCCTGCATGGGACGGGCGGCGCCTGGATGGTCGCCGACGCCGCCGCCGACGCGGACCGGTTCTATGCCAGCGTCTTCCACTCCCTGGACCGCAAGGTCTGCAACACGCTCAACGTCTGCTGCATCGTGCGCGAGCGGGCGGACGATCTGATCCCGGTCTTCCTGGACGCCCTGGCGCGGGCCGGCGAGCGGCGCTCCGGCTGCAAGCTGCATATCGCCGAGGCCGACTTGTCCCGTCTGCCGGACCGTTGGCGCACCGGCCGGACCACCGTGATCCGCGCCGACGGCCCGGTCGAGGAAGCCCTGACCGACCCGATCGCCGACGCCGATCTGGGCTGCGAGTGGGAGTGGGAAGAAACGCCCGAGGTCAGCCTGAAGATTGTGGCCGACGTGGCCGAGGCCGTGGCGCTGTTCAACGCCCTCAGCCCCCGCTTCGCCGCCACCCTGATCTCCGAGGACGCCCAGGCCCAGGCGCGGTTCTACGCCACCATCGACGCGCCGTTCGTCGGCGACGGTTTCACCCGCTGGGTGGATGGACAGTACGCTCTGAACCGGCCCGAACTGGGCCTCTCCAACTGGGAAAACGGCCGCCTGTTCGCCCGCGGCGGCGTGCTGGCCGGCGACGGCGTCTTCACCGTCCGCGCCCGCGTGCGTCAGCGCGACCTCAACCTCGACCGCGGCGGCGCGCCCACCCCGGCGCGCAGGGGCTGACGCCAGGCATGTGGGTTGCAGGTCCGGCGCGCCGCGCCCCGCTCGCCGGCCGTCCCGGCGCCCAGCGCCTGGGGTTCACCCTGAGCCGCGGGATGAAGGTCGGGCTCTACGGGGGCTCGTTCAATCCCGCCCATGACGGCCACGCCCACGTCGCCGAGACGGCCAAGCGACGCCTGGGCCTGGATCGGGTGATCTGGCTGGTCTCCCCGCAGAACCCGCTGAAATCCCGCGACGAGACCGCCGACCTGTCCGACCGCATCGCCGGCGCCGAAGCCATGGCCCATGGCCCGGGGATGATCGTCTCGGCGGTCGAGACCAAGCTGGGCTCGAACTACACCATCGACACGATCCGCGCGCTAAAGGCGCGTTTCCCGGGCGTGCACTTCGTCTGGATCATGGGGGCCGACAGCCTGGCCACCTTCCACCGCTGGAAGGGGTGGACGCAGATCATGCACGAAGTGCCGGTCGCCGTGGTCTCGCGGCCGTGGATATCGCTCAAGAGCCGCTTCTCGCCAGCGGCCCAGCGCTTCGCCCGGGCTCGCCTGCCGACCCAGGCGGCGGTGCGGCTGCCGACCTCGAAAACCCCGGCGTGGGTCTTTCTCTATGGGCGGTTCAACTTCCAGTCTTCCACGGCGCTCAGGGCGCGAAAATCCCGCTGATTGCGGCGCCGAGAGCACGGCCGGAGCCTTGCGGCGTGTTGTCCCGCGACAGCGGCTGACCGCGGGCCTCGTCTGTGGTAGGGTCCTTTGGCGAGGACAAGAGGAGTTACCCCGCTGAACCGTGAATCTGCGCCGAACAAGCGCGAAAAGAGCTTGGCGCAAGAGGCCCCGGCTGACGCCGCGACCTCCCTGGATGTTGAAGGCCGTATCACCGCCGTCGAGGACCTGATCCTCAGCCGGCTGGACGACGACAAGGCCCAGGACGTTGTCTACATCGATCTCAAAGGCAAAAGCCCCGTCGCTGACGGTCTGATCGTGGCCTCCGGCCGCTCGGGCCGCCATGTCGGCGCGATGGCCGATCACCTGCTGCGCGCCCTCAAGGACGCCGGCTACGGCAAGTGCCGCGTGGAAGGCATGCCCAGCGCCGATTGGGTGCTGATCGACGCTGGAGACGTGATCATCCACCTGTTCCGACCGGAAGTGCGCAGCTTCTACAACATCGAGAAGATCTGGTCGGTCGAGTCCGGCGGCCACCGCGGCGCGGTTGCGAACTAGCGGCGCCTTTACAGTCTCGCCCGCGCCGGCTACAGGCGCGGCGATGACCGCTGTCATGACCATTACCATTACCCTGAAAACGATCCGCTTCGGCGGGGCGTCGATGGGTGCGTGGGTGGTCTAGAACCAGCAGCGCCACCCGAAGAGCCCCGCCGATGCGCGGGGCAGCCTCTTTCCAGAAGCCGATCCTCGCGCCTCCGCAACATAAGGAGACGTTTGAGATATGCCTGCTTCCCTTCCCAACGTGGCCATCGTCGGCGCCACCGGCGCCGTGGGCGTCGAACTGCTGCGCTGCCTTGAAGCGCGCGACTTTCCGCTGGCCAGCCTGAAGCTGCTGGCGTCGCCCCGCTCCGCCGGCAAGACCATGGTGTTCCGCGGCCAAACCCTGACGGTCGAGGCGCTTGGCGACGACAGCTTCACCGGCGTCGACCTCGCCCTGTTCTCGGCCGGCAGCGGCCTCTCCAAGCTCTATGGCCCCAAGGCCGTGGCCGCCGGCGCCGTCGTGGTGGACAACTCCTCGGCCTTCCGCATGGATCCGGCCTGCCCGTTGGTGGTGCCGGAGGTGAACGCCGCGACCCTGGCGGGCCACAATGGGATCGTGGCCAATCCGAACTGCGTGGCGATCATCGCCGCGGTCCCCGTGGCGGCGCTAGCCCGCGCCTTCGGGCTGAAGCGCCTGCAGATGGCCACCTATCAGGCGGCCTCGGGCGCGGGCGCGGCGGCGATGGAGGAGCTTCGCGCCTCGACGGAAGCCGCGCTCGCCGGACGGCCGTTCGCGCCCCAGGTGCTGCCGCACCCGTACGCCTTCAATCTGTTCAGCCACAACGCGGATGTGGACCTGGAGAGCGGGTACAACGGCGAAGAGCTGAAGGTGATCGAGGAGTGCCGCCGCATCCTGGCGGCGCCGGACCTGCCGATCGGCGTCACGTGCGTGCGCGTACCGGTGCTGCGCGCCCACGCGATCGCCCTGACGGTGGAGTTCGACCGCCCGGTTGATCCGGACCTGGCGCGCGAGGTGCTGGCCGCGGCGCCCGGCGTCCGGGTGATCGATGACCGCGCCGGCAACCACTTCCCCATGCCGAGTGAGGCCGAAGGGCAGGGTGATGTGCTGGTGGGCCGCGTCCGCCGCGACCTCGGCGATCCGACGGGTCGGTCGTTGGCGCTGTTCATCGCCGGGGATCAGCTCCTCAAGGGCGCGGCGCTCAACGCGGTGCAGATCGCCGAGCAGCTCTTCACGGCGGAGGCGCCGCAACCGCGTGGCGCCGAACTCGCCCACGCCTGACGTCGTGACCCGCCGGGCTGGACTTGCCCCGGTCCGGCGGGCCATCACGGTTTCCAGCATGAAGATCGCCGTCGTCGCCATAGGCCGCCTGTCACGATCGCCCGAGACCGAGCTGGCCAAGCTTTACGTCGAGCGCGCGACGGCGGCCGGCCGTTCGCTAGGCCTCGGTCCCGTCGAGGTAGTCGAGGTGGAGAGTCGCAAGCCTGGCAAGGCCGCCGAGGCCGAGGCGCTGCGCCCGCATCTGGCCGACAGCCACGTCATCGCCTGCGACGAACGCGGCAAGGCCCGCGCCAGCCGGACCTTCGCCGAGGAGATCGGGGTGCTGCGAGACCGCGGCGTCCGGCGGCTTGTCTTCCTCATCGGCGGGGCCGACGGGTTGGACCCCGAGCTGGTGAAGGCGGTGCAGGGGACCCTGGCCTTCGGGCCGCAGACCTGGCCGCACGCCCTGGCGCGGGCGATGTTGTGCGAGCAGATCTATCGCGCCGTCTCAATTCTGGGCGGATCACCCTATCATCGCGATTGATGGGCCGAATTCTTATCCTCGCAGCCGTTGGGGCCGTCGCGCTGGGCGCGGGCGCCTGGGCGGCCAATACCGACAAGCTCGAACGCCTGAACCTGGCGGAGACCGAGCTGACGGTCGATCAGGGCGTCAACATGCACCGGCTGGCGCGCCTGTTGTCGGTGCTGGAGCAGCTGTCCCGCGACCCGCCGCCGGCGTTGCTGGTGTCGCCGGACGACGCCCGGGACGCCGTGCGCGCGGCGATCCTGGTCAAGGCAATCACGCCCGAACTGGCGGGCCGCGCCCAGGGCTACGCGCAGGGCGCCACCGAGGTCATGCGCCAGCGACGCCTAGCGGCGGTGCAGAGCGAAGCGCTGTTCGAGCGTGACAGCCTCGCAGCCGACGCCTTGCCCGCACCGGACACGACGGTCGATCTGCGGCTTCGCGGACCGATGGCGACCGATGTCGCCGACCTGACGCCCCCGCCCCGGTTGCTTCTCCCGGCGGCGGGCACGGTGGTCCGTGGGTTCGGTGAGCCCCTGGCTGGCGGGGGCCGGTCCAATGGCCTGACCCTCACCACGACCAAGGGCGCCCGCGCCGTCAGCCCGGCCGCCGGACTTGTCCAATACGTAGGCCCGGTAAAAGGCTGGGACGTCATCGTGATATTAAGACTAGCCGGGGGATATCATCTCGTGCTTGCTGGTCTCGAAAGAGCATCGGTTCAGGTCGGACAATCCGTCGCGGAGGGTCAACCTGTCGGATGGGCTAACGGTGATCGCCAAGCGACATCGGAGCTCTATCTGGAGGTCCGCGAGCAGGGTTCGCCCGTCGATCCAGCGAAGTGGCTGGTGAAGAGCCGAGGCTGAACAAGAAAGCGGGCTGATACGGCCTCAAAACCGTCGTTTCGGCGCGCTCCATAAAAGGACGGTCCAATCGTCCAAGGGAGTCTGAGCCTGGCTATGAAGAAGTATCTCCTGATCGGCGCATCGGCCTTCGTTCTCGGCGCCGGCTCCATGGCCTACGTCAGCCAGCAGGCTTCGGCCACCGCTCAACCCCGCGCTAAGACCTATCGGATGCTCGGCCTGTTTGGCGACGTGCTGAACACCGTCGAGAACCAGTATGTGACCGAGGTGGACGACACCAAGCTGATCCAGGCGGCCATCGACGGCATGCTGACCTCGCTCGATCCCCACTCCGGCTACCTCGACCCCGAGAGCTTCGATGACATGCGCGATCAGACGCGCGGCGAGTACGGCGGCCTGGGCATCGAGGTCACCAGCGAAGATGGCGTGGTCAAGGTGATCTCGCCCATGGACGACACTCCGGCCTCGCGGGCGGGCATCAAGGCCGGCGACTATATCACCGCCGTCAACGGCGAGAGCGTTCTGGGCCTGACCGTCACGGAAGCCGTGAAGCAGATGCGCGGCCGCCCGGGCGAAACGGTCAACTTGACCATCGCGCGCGAGAAGTCGGACCCGTTCGACGTCAAGCTGGTGCGCGAGGTCATCAAGCCGAAGTCGGCGACCGCGCGCCTCGACGGCGACAACATCATCCTGCGGGTCGCCAGCTTCAATGAGAAGACGACCGATGAGGCCGAGCAGGCTTTCGCCGAGATGCGCGCCAAGAACCCCAAGGCCAAGGGCCTGATCCTGGATCTCCGCAACAACCCGGGCGGTCTGCTCGACCAGGCTGTCGGCGTCTCGGATCTCTTCCTCGAAGGCGGCGAAATCGTCTCGCAGCGCGGCCGCGATCCGCGAGACGTCGAACGCTACAACGCTCGCACCGGGGATATGACCGGCGGCATGCCGATGGTCGTGCTGATCAACTCGGGCTCCGCTTCGGCGGCCGAGATCGTCGCGGGCGCCCTGCAGGACCGCAAGCGCGCCGAGCTGGTGGGCACCACCAGCTTCGGCAAGGGCTCGGTGCAGACGGTTATCCCGCTGCGGGGCGGCATCGACGGCGCGCTCAAGCTGACCACGGCGCGCTACTTCACACCGTCCGGCCGCTCGATCCAGAAGACGGGCATCGAACCGGATCTCGAGGTGGCGCTGACCCGCGACGAGGCGCAGATCATCGCCAACCGCGCCTATCAGTTCTCGGAAGCCAGCTTCAAGAACGCCCTCAATGCAGACGAGGGCAAGGTCCGTCGCGGGGCCCACGAGCCCGCCGAGGCGCCGCCTGAAGGCTTCGACCCGAAGAAAGACTTCCAGATCGCGCGAGCCGAGGATGTCCTGCGGTACGGCTCGGTCGCCGCGACGCCCAAGCTGCCCAAGCCCACGGCCCGCCTGGCCGAGATCGTCTCAAAGGCGAAGGTCGCTGACGCCAAGCCGCCAGTGACGACTCAGAAGTAGGCGCGGCCCCGTCTCGAGCCCAGGAGGGCGCGCCCTCGGGGGCGCCCGTTCTGGTGGCAGGCGGTCTGGGCTGCGGGTTGAGATAGCGTTAACCCTGTCAGGTGAGACTCCGCGCTGAGGAGCCTGTCGCTGTGGCCACCATCGCATTTCCCCAGTTCAAGGCGCCGAAGCTCGATCTGGGCGCGCTTGTGAAGAACCCAGCCGTCGGCCTGACGGCTGCGGCTGTGCTGTTCGTCGGGGCTGTTGCGGCGCTGGTGAACCTGCTTGGCCCGATGGGGGGCGGCCCGACCCACGTCCGCATCCCGCTCGAGGAGCCGCTCCGCGCCGCGCCGCCCGGCTGGCGCGAGGCGCTCAAGCCCGCGCGAGGGGCGCCGCGCATTTCCAAGGACGTCGTGCAGCTCTCTGAGCGACCGCTGACCCCGGGCGCGACAGCGCCCGCCGCGCGCACCAGTGCTGCGGCGCCACTCCCGATCGGCGTCGGCGACGCCCTGCCGGTCGCGCCGATCGCGGGATTCTACGCGCCGGGTCCCAGCGGTCCCTTGCCCATCATCGCCCAGGATGGTCGCACCCCGGCCCAGGCCTACGCGCGGCCGTTTACCTCCAACGGGCGGCCCAAGGTTTCGCTGATCATCGGCGGGCTCGGTCTGAACCAGCGCGCCACGCGACAGGCGATCGAAACCCTGCGGCCCGAGATCACCCTCTCGTTCGTGGTCTACGCCGAAGGTCTCCAGGGCTGGATCGACATGGCCCGCGCGCGCGGCCACGAGGTGCTGCTCGAGACGCCGATGGAGCCGTTGGACTATCCCGACAATGATCCGGGTCCCTACACGCTCATGGCCGACGGCCAACCGCCTGAGACCGTGAAGAAGCTGGAGTGGATCCTGTCACGGGCCACCGGCTACTTCGGGCTGACAAACTATCTCGGGTCGCGCTTCCTCGGGGTCGATGCGGCCTATAACGCCTTTGCCAACTCGGTGAAGGGCCGGGGCCTCGCCTTCATCGACGATGGGGCCGCGGCCCGGCGCGGCGGCGGTATTCCCCGAGCGACGGCCGAGCGCGTGATCGACGACCGGCTGTCCGGCCAGGCGATCGACCAACAGCTCATGGCCCTGGAAGGCGGCGCCCTCCAGCGGGGCCAGTCCTTGGGCGCCGGCTTCGCCTATCCCATCACGCTGGAGAAGGTTGCGGCCTGGGCCAATTCCGTGGACCAACGGGGCTATCAGCTCGCGCCCGCGTCCGCCCTCACCGTGAAGAAATGACCGACCTTTCCGAATACCGGCCCAACGTCGGGGTCGTCCTGTTTCATCCCGATGGCCGGGTCTGGCTGGGGCGCCGGGCGGGCACGCCGCCGCCGCACAACTGGCAGTTCCCCCAAGGCGGCGTGGACGACGGCGAGGCCCTGGACGTCGCCGCGCGGCGCGAACTTCAGGAAGAGACGGGCGTGACAAGCGCCACCTACCTGGGGCGGACCGACGGCTGGCTGACCTACGATTTCCCCCCCCTGGTCGCCCGAGATCTGGCGCGGGGCTGGAAGGGCCAGAAGCAGGTCTGGTTCGCCTTCCGCTTCGATGGACGGGAGGCCGAGATCGACCTCGAGGCTCATCAGCCACAGGAATTCGACGCCTGGCGCTGGGGCTATCTGGCCGAGACCCCCGACCTGATCGTGCCGTTCAAACGGCCGGCCTATGAGGCCGTCGCCGCCGCCTTCGCGGCATTTGCTGCAACCAACAGCCCCGCCCGCTGATTGATACCCTGCCGTTAGGAGTTCGCGCTAAGCTGCACGGCTGAGATCCCCGTTCGGGGAGGAGCTTCATTCGATGCCCACTGTGGTCATGACGCACGGCGCCTTCTGCGGCGGCTGGGCCTTCGACGTCTTCCGTGAGCCCTTCGAGGCGCGGGGCTGGACGGTGCTGACGCCGGACCTCCCTGGGCACACGGGCAAGGGCGCGGTCGCCGGCCTCTCGATGTCGGACTACGCCAAGGCGGTGGTCACGCTCTGCGCCGAACTGCCGGAGCCGCCGGTGCTGCTCGGCCATTCCATGGGCGGCCTGGTCTGCCAGATGGCCGCGCGTCGGGTTTCAGCCCAGGCGCTGCTGCTGCTGGCCCCATCACCCCCCTGGGGCATCACCGGGTCCTCGATCGAGGAGGCGGTCACCGCCTTCGGCGTGGGGCTGGTGGATCCGTTCTGGGGCGGTGCGGTCAGCCCGGACCGTCACATCATGCGCCACCACAGCCTGGACCGAACGCCCAAGGCGCTGCGGGACACGATCCTGGACCGCCTGCGGCCCGAGAGCGGCCGGGCGGTGCGCGAGGTCCTGAACTGGTGGATGGACCCCTTCATGACCACCAGTGTAGGCGTGGGCGCGCTGCCGATGCCGTCGCTGGCCATCGCGGGCGACCGCGACGTGGTTCACCCCGTCGCCACGGTCCGCCAGACGGCCGACCGGATCGGGGCGGAGTTCCGCGTCATGCCCGGCATGAGCCACTGGCTGATCGGCGAAGAGGGATGGGAGCAGGTGGCCGACATCGCCCTGGGCTGGCTGGACAGCCACGTCACCGTCAAGGCCTGAGCTAGCGCGGTCCGGCCCGCCGGGACCGGAGTGCGAACCGGATCAGCCCGATCAGCGACACCAGGGCCCATGAGCCCTCCATCGCCGTGGCCGACAGGTTAAAGTCCTGGGTCAGCAGGCCCCAGAGGATCAGGCAGGCGCCCAGCAGGTTGCAGCTCAGCGAAAAGGGCCGCTCCGGGTCCAAACGACCCAGCGCGGCCCCTGCGTAGGCCACCAGAATGATGAAGACGCCGAAGAGCCCCGCGGCGTCCGTGACACTCATCAGAACGTGCGTTCCTGGTACTGCAGCGTGCCCATGTCGTACTTCGCATTGACCTGGGAATCGTCAGGCTTGCGCACGGTGGAGAAGTTCAGGCCCACCGACTGGTTGGTGGTCAGGTATTCCCACGAGCGGCGCACGCGCTTCAGACCGTCGGGATCCTGGGGTTGGGTGTAGTTCGCGGTCGGATCCAGCGGCGGCTGGCGCACGAAGGCCCAGACGTTCAGCGCCTTGGCGACATCCGCGTCGGCGCCCGTGGGATAGCGGAGTTCCACGTTGCAGACCGACTTGTTCGAGCCCGAGGGCGCGACGATCACCTGGTAGATCTTGTTTTCCGTGCCGTACGGCTTGACCCAGGTCTGATCGCGGCGGTTCAGCTTGAAGCCCTGCGCCTTGGCGACCGCATCGACGCCTTGGCCACGGACGGCCGGGACGCAGACGTTCTCGATCACCTGGATCGCCTCGAACCCATAGCCGCTGGTGGGCAGGGTCGGCGCCGGGGGCGCTTCGGCGGCCGGGGCCGCGGCGGGCGCGTCAGCCGGAGCCGGAGCAGGCGGCGCGGCGGGTTGAGTGGCCGGGTCTTGCGCGTGCGCCGCGGTGGCGACACCGGCGGCGAGGATGATGGCGGAGAGCGCGGTACGCATGGATGTTCCCCTGACTAGTCGGCCGGCATGAAACGTGAGCAAGGCGGCTGAGGCAAGACCTGATGGCGCCCGATTTACGACAGTGAATTGGTTGCCTGTCTAGGCAGCTTCCACGGCGTGCTCTGCCAGGATCGTGAGCCCTTCCGGGGTGACGTCGGCGAAGCCGCCGCGCACCTGATAGGTCGTCACAGTCCCGTTGTTGTAGACGCGAACCGGGCCTTCCTTCAGCGCCGTCATGAACGGCGCGTGGTTCGCCAGCACCCCGAAGTCGCCTTCGGAGCCCGGGGCGTCCACCTGGTCCACCTCGCCCGCGAACAGCTCGCATTCGGGGGAGACCAAGGAGAAGTGCAGCTTGTCAGCCATGGTCGCTTAGGCTTCCGCAGCGAGAGCTTCGGCCTTGCGGACCGCGTCTTCGATGTTGCCGACGTTGTAGAAGGCCGGTTCCGGCAGGTGGTCGTACTCGCCGTCCACCAGCGCCTTGAACGAGCGGATGGTGTCTTCCAGGCTGACCAGAACGCCGGGGGTGTTGGTGAACTGCTCGGCCACGTGGAAGGGCTGCGACAGGAAGCGTTGGATCTTCCGGGCGCGGGCCACGATCAGCTTGTCCTCTTCGGACAGCTCGTCCATCCCGAGGATGGCGATGATGTCCTTGAGTTGCTTGTAGGTCTGCAGCGTCTCCTGCACGCGACGGGCGACGTTGTAGTGCTCTTCGCCGATCACGAGCGGGTCCATGATCCGCGAGGTGGAGTCCAGCGGGTCCACGGCGGGGAAGATGGCCTGGGCGGCGATGTCGCGGCTCAGCACGGTCGTCGCGTCCAAGTGGGCGAACGAGGCGGCCGGCGCGGGGTCGGTGAGGTCGTCGGCGGGCACGTAGATGGCTTGCACCGAGGTGATCGAACCCTTCGACGTCGAGGTGATCCGCTCCTGCAGGTTGCCCATCTCGGTGGCGAGCGTCGGCTGATAGCCCACGGCCGACGGGATGCGGCCCAGCAGCGCGGACACTTCCGAACCGGCTTGGGTGAAGCGGAAGATGTTGTCGATGAAGAGCAGCACGTCCTTGCCCTCCTGGTCGCGGAAGTATTCCGCCTGGGCCAGGCCGGTCAGGGCGACGCGGGCGCGGGCGCCCGGGGGTTCGTTCATCTGGCCGTAGACCAGGGCGCACTTGGAGCCCTCGGTCGAACCGCCGTTTTCCTTCGGGTCCATGTTCACATGGGACTCGATCATTTCGTAGTAGAGGTCGTTGCCCTCGCGGGTCCGCTCGCCGACGCCAGCCAGCACCGAGTAGCCGCCGTAGGCCTTGGCGATGTTGTTGATCAGCTCCTGCATCGTCACGGTCTTGCCGACGCCGGCGCCGCCGAACAGGCCGATCTTGCCGCCCTTGGTGTAGGGGCAGAGCAGGTCGATGACCTTGATGCCCGTGACCAGCACTTCCGCCGCCGTCGTCTGTTCGGCGAAGGACGGGGCCTCACGGTGGATCGAGGCGGAGAACGGGGAGTTGATCGGACCGGCTTCGTCGATCGGTTCGCCGATGACGTTCATGATCCGACCCAGGCAGGCCGGACCGACGGGCACGGTGATGGCCTTGCCCGTGTCGACCACCGGCTGACCGCGGGTCAGGCCTTCGGTGGTGTCCATGGCGATCGCGCGGACGGTGTTTTCGCCGAGGTGCTGAGCCACTTCCAGAACGAGCCGGAAGGGCTGGCCCGTCCGCTGGTCCACGTTGGTGGTCTCCAGGGCGTTCTGGATCGCGGGCAGGTGACCCTCGAACTCGACGTCGACGACGGCGCCGATGATCTGCACCAGCTTGCCGGTGGCGACGGCCGAGGTGGCGGTCGCCTTCGGGGCGGCGGCGGCCTTGGCGGGCGCGCGCTTGGCGGGAGCCTTGGCGGCGGCGGGCTTCTTGGCGGCGGTGGTGGTGGCCATGTCCAACTCTCTCGTTCGGCTCTAGATCGCTTCGGCGCCGGAGATGATCTCGATCAGCTCCTTGGTGATTTGCGCTTGGCGGGCTCGGTTCATTTGCAGCGTGAGGCTGGCGATCATGTCGCCGGCGTTGCGGGTGGCGTTGTCCATCGCCGTCATCTGGGCGGCGAAGAACCCAGCCTGGTTCTCCAGCATGGCGGAGAAGATCTGGGTCGTGACGTTGCGCGGCAGCAGCTCGGCGAGAATGGATTCCTCGTCCGGCTCATATTCGTAGGCGGCGCCCTTGAGGTCGATCGGCTTGGAGCCGGCGGCGATTTCGGCCGGGATCAGCTGCTTGCCGGTCGGCACCTGCGTGACCACGGACTGGAACTTCGAGAAGAACAGCGTGACCACATCGATCTCGCCGGCCTCGAACATCGCCTGGATCTTGGCCGAAACCTCTTCGGCCACGGCGAGCGACGGATTGCCGCCGACCTCGAAGCTGTCGACCAGGCGCGAGGCATGCAGGCGACGCAGCTGATCGCGAGCCTTGCGGCCCACGGTCATCACCTTCACGTCCTTGCCCTCGGCCAGCAGCGCGTCGATCCGCTGGCGCGCGGCCCGCACGATCGACGAGTTGAAGCCGCCGGCGAGGCCGCGGTCGGAGGTCGCGATCACCACCAGGTGGCGCTGGGTCGAACCCGTGCCCACCAGCAGCTTCGGCGCGCCATCGCCCGTGACGCCCGCCGCCAGGTTGGCGATCACCGCGGCCATGCGCTCGGCATAGGGACGCGAGTTCTGGGCGGCGTTCTGCGCGCGGCGAAGCTTCGCCGCCGCAACCATTTGCATCGCCTTCGTGATCTTCTGGGTGGATTTCACCGCAGAGATCCGATTGCGCATTTCCTTGACGCTGGCCATCGCCGGCTACTCGCTCCTGCTCGTCGTCTTAGCCGAAGGTTTCGGCGAAGCCGGCGAGGACGGTCTTCAGATCGTCTTCGACGTTCTTGAGGTCCTTCTCGATCCGGATCTTGTCCAGCAGCGGCTGGTGCTTGGCGTGCAGGTGCGACAGCAGCTCGCGCTCGAAGCGGCCGACCTGGTTGGTCGGGATCTTGTCGAGGTAACCGCGGGTGCCGGCGTAAACCACCGCGACCTGTTCTTCGACCGACAGCGGCGAGTACTGGGGCTGCTTCAGCAGCTCGGTCAGGCGTTCGCCGCGCGCCAGCATGCGCTGGGTGGCGGCGTCGAGGTCCGAGCCGAACTTCGCGAAGGCGGCCATTTCCCGATACTGGGCCAGCTCGCCCTTGATCGGACCGGACGCGGTCTTCATCGCCTTGATCTGGGCCGAGGAGCCCACGCGGCTCACCGAAATACCCACGTTCACGGCGGGACGGATGCCTTGGAAGAACAGGTCGGTTTCGAGGAAGATCTGGCCGTCGGTGATCGAGATCACGTTGGTCGGGATGTAGGCCGACACGTCGTTGGCCTGGGTCTCGATGAGCGGTAGGGCGGTCAGCGAGCCCGAGCCGTTGTCTTCGTTCAGCTTCGCAGCGCGTTCCAGCAGGCGGCTGTGCAGGTAAAACACGTCGCCCGGATAGGCTTCGCGGCCCGGCGGACGGCGCAGCAGCAGCGACATCTGACGATAGGCGACCGCCTGCTTCGAAAGGTCGTCATAGATGATCACGGCGTGCATGCCGTTGTCGCGGAACCACTCGCCCATGGCGCAACCCGCGAAGGGGGCCAGGAACTGCAGCGGGGCCGGCTCCGACGCCGTGGCCGAGACGACGATCGTGTAATCCAGGGCGCCGCGCTCTTCGAGCGTCTTGACGATCTGGGCCACGGTCGAGCGCTTTTGGCCGATGGCGACGTAGATGCAGTAGAGCTTGGCGCTCTCGTCGTCGCCGGCGTTGATCGCCTTCTGGTTCAGGATGGTGTCGATCGCCACGGCGGTCTTGCCGGTCTGGCGGTCACCGATGATCAGCTCGCGCTGGCCACGGCCGACGGGGATCAGGGTGTCGATGGCCTTCAGGCCGGTCTGCACGGGCTCGTGCACCGACTTCCGCGGAATGATCCCGGGCGCCTTCACGTCCACGCGGCGGCGCTCGGCGACGTTCTGGATCGGACCCTTGCCGTCGATCGGTTCGCCCAGCGGGTTCACCACGCGGCCCAGCAGACCCTTGCCGACCGGCACGTCCACGATTTCGCTGAGGCGACGGACTTCGTCACCTTCCTTGATGGCTTGGTCCTGGCCGAAGATCACGACCCCGACGTTGTCGCGCTCCAGGTTCAGGGCCATGCCCTTCACGCCGGCGGAGGGGAACTCCACCATTTCGCCGGCCTGGACGTTGTCCAGACCGTAGACCCGGGCGATCCCGTCACCGACGGACAGCACGGAGCCGACGTCCGAGACGTCGGCTTCTTCGCCGAAGTTGGCGATCTGGGACTTGAGGATGGCCGAGATTTCGGCGGCGCGGATATCCATGGATCTTACGCTCTCTTCAGGGCGAATTTCAGGGAGTCGAGCTTCGAGCGCAGCGAAGCGTCGAACAGACGGGAACCGACCTTGACCTTGATCCCGCCCAGAAGGGCCGGATCGACGCGGGTCGTGATTTCGGGATCCTTGCCGAGCGCCTGGCGGAGCGCGGCCTGGACACCCTTGGCCTGGGCGGCCGAGAGCGCAATGGCGGTGGTGACTTCGGCCGAGACCGCGCCGCGCGCGGTGGCCGAGAGTTTGGCGTAGCCGGCGATGACGTCCGGCAGGGCGGCGGCGCGACCATTCTGCGCCAGCAGGCCCAGGAACTTCAGCGTCGTCATGTTGAACTTGGCCTTGGCGCCGACGCCGACCAGACCCTTGGCCTTGTCCTCGGCGCTGAAGGTCGGGGACTCCAGAAGGACGCGCAGGTCCTTGGAATCGGCCAGCGCCTTCTTCAGCGAATTCAGATCGGCCTCGACGGCGGCGACCTGCTTCTGGTCGCTCGCGAGGTCGAACAGGGCTTGGGCATATCGCGAGCCCACATTCGATACAGAGGTGTCGTCCGCCACTATTGTCCGCCCGGGTCGCGTTTCACGTGCCGCAAACGGACTGGCCCGCTGCGACTAAAGGCTTGAAAGCGCTTGAAAAAAGCACATCGGTCTAGGGGGTCAATATCACCCCCGGCCCAAAGCCGCGCGCCTACTAGCACGCGATGTTATGCGCCGCAACCGAGCCGGGGGCGTTCCGTGACGGCAGGGTCGGGCTTCTTCGTGCCGTCGCCGGGCTTGCGGACGGCCCAATAAAAAAGACCCGCCAGTTTCCCGGCGGGTCAGGGCGACAGAAGCTCAAGGAAGAGCTGCTGGGAGACGTTTGGCTTACTGCTTGGCGAGTTGGGTCGCGCCGCCGGCCTTGGCGATCGCCTTGGCGTTGCAGCCGGCCAGCTTGTCGGCGTCCAGCGCCTTGCGGCCTTCGAACGAGGCGACCACACCGACCTTGTCGGCGATCGTCTTGCAGGTGGCGACGGCGTAGGTCTGCGAGGTCGGGGCCATGGCCACGCAGGCGTCGGCTTCGCAGTTGAACATGGCGCCGCCGGCGATGAACTTGGTCTTTTCGGCGACCGGCGAGGCGAGCTTCGCGGTGATGGTGTCGCCCGCCAGGGCGGAACCGGCGGAGAAGGTGACGAGGGCGGCGCAGGCCGCAAGAATTTGGAGCTTCATTGAGCCCTCCAGCGTTTCGGGGAGTATCGGCGTCAAGGATTTGAGTACCGGCCCGATCCGTCGCGTTTGGTTCGCCGCGGGTATCCCCTCCCTTGGCGCACTCCGAACTGAGCATTGCTAAGATAACGGTGTTAAGATCGGCCGCGCAACCGCTATTTGTTCGCAACAGCTATGCGCAAATGCAGAGCCGCTCGGCGTCCCTGCCTCTTGTGTACATCCGCGCGAGACCTATGGCGGGCCGGCGCGGCTCCGTCCAGGCCCCACTTGTTCATGGATCGTCAATCTTGTTTGGCGTTCCGTTACCGTGAGCTATAGGGCCGGCGGGCGGCTGAAGACCGGTAGGACGACTTAAATCCATGGCCAATGCGCAGCCGCCGCAGCGCGGGCGCGACCCGCGCCCAAAACGTACGCCGCTCCAGGCCCTTATATACTGGGTGCTGGTGCTGGGCGTCTGGGGGCTGATCTTCCTGGTCGCCTTCTTCGCGGTGTTCGCGGTCGACCTGCCCGACACGTCCAAGCTCTACGACGTGAAGCGCCAACCTTCGGTCTCGTATCTGGACCGATCGGGCGCGCTCCTGGCCGTGCGCGGCAGCCAGTACGCACCGCCGGTCGATCTGGACAAGCTGCCGCCCTATGTGCCGAAGGCGTTCATCGCCATCGAGGACCGCTGGTACTATTGGCACTTCGGCTTCAACCCCTGGGGTATCGTCCGCAGCGGCCTCTATAATCTGCAGCACAAGGGCGAGGGCGGGCCACTGCGGGGCGGCTCTACGATCACCCAGCAGCTGGCGCGCAATCTGTTCCTCACCGCCAACCAGAACTATCGCCGCAAGGCGCAGGAACTGATCCTGGCCGTCTGGCTCGAAGCGCGGTTCACCAAGAAGCAGATCCTCGAGCTCTATCTGAACCGGGTCTATTTCGGCGCGGGCGCCTATGGCATCGAGGCCGCCTCCCAGCGGTACTTTGGCAAGCCGGCGCGCGAGCTGACCCTGGGCGAGAGCGCCCTGCTGGCCGGGATCATGAAGGGGCCGTCGCGCTATTCGCCCGTCGCCTCCACCGACCGGGCGGCGCGGCGCGCCACGATCGTGCTGGACGAGATGGTCCAGTCCAAGTTCATCACGCCCGCCGAACGGGATCAGGCCATCCGGACCAAGGTCCGGGTGAACCCGGTGCTGGCCAATCAGCGCGCCCAATATTTCACCGACTGGGTCGACGATCAGACGCGCGTGCTGGTGGGCGAGCCGACCGAGGATCTGGTCGTGGAGACGACCCTGGACCTGCCGCTGCAGGCCAGCGCCGAGCGCGCGGTCCAGTCGGGCGTCGCCGCCGCGAAGGGCCAGGGCGTCGAGCAGGCCGCGCTGGTGTCGCTGGACGGCGAGGGTCGCATCCGCGCCTACGTCGGCGGGACCAACTATCTCCAGACCCAGTTCGACCGGGCGACCATGGCCAAACGACAGGCCGGATCGGCGTTCAAGCCGTTCGTCTATCTCACGGCCATGGAGGCCGGGCGCACGCCCGATACGCCGGTGGTCGATGAACCACTGAAGATCGGGAACTGGGAGCCTCGGAACTACACCGGCGCCTACCTTGGCCCGATCACGCTTGGCGAGGCGCTCGCCCAGTCGGTCAATACGGTCGCTGCACGGTTGGCCAACGAGGTTGGCACCTCGAACGTCGCGGCGACGGCGCGGCGCCTCGGCATCACCTCGCCCATCCAACTCGATCCGTCGATGGCGCTGGGCGCCGTCGAGGTCAGCCCGCTCGAGATGGCCCAGGCCTACGCGCCCTTCGCCAACGGCGGCTATTTCGCCAAGGGCTATGGCATCGAGCGCATTCGGACGGCCACCGGACGCGTCCTCTACGACCGCAGCGTCGACCGCGCGCCCCGCGCCGCGGTGATCGGCCAGCCGGCGCTGGCGTACATGGTGACGATGATGCGCGGCGTGGTCTCCCACGGCACCGGCGCGCGCGCCAACGTCCCGGGCTACGACCTAGCGGGAAAGACCGGCACCACCAGCGACTACCGCGACGCCTGGTTCGTTGGCTACACGGGGGGGTTCGTAACCGCCGTCTGGGTCGGCAAGGACGATAACAAGCCGATGAAACGGGTCACTGGGGGCAATGCTCCGGCCGGGATCTGGCGCGACTACATGACGGCCGCCCTCCCGCGTCTGAAGGTGCAACCGATCCCGGGCGGCGTGCTGCCTCAGGCCGAAGAGCAGGGTCCGATCGAGCAGATCCTGGAAGGCGTGGGTGACCTGTTCCGCGGCGACCGGGACGAACCTCCGCCGTCCGAGTTCGACGAGCGCCCCGCGCGCGAGCCGCAGCGACGCCAGGCGGACCCGCCGTTCTAGACTAGCGTCCGAAGGCGTGCAGCCGGGCGCCCTCGGCGCGCAGCCAGTCGCGGTGTCGCCGTTCATCCCCAACCAGGGCGTGAACGTGAGCCCAGAACCGCGGTCCGTGGTTCAGCTCCAGCAGGTGCGCGCATTCATGGGCGGCGACGTAGTCGGCCACCTCGAACGGCGCGAGCGCCAGGCGCCAGGAGTAGCGGATCACGCCCGGCGCGCCGCCGGGGCCGGGCTTGCAGGATCCCCAGCGCGACTTGGCGTCGGCCACGGAGACCTTCGGCATGGGTGCGCCGAGAACCCGGGCGTAGTGGGCTGTGCGCGCGGACAGCACCTCCAGCGCCTTCTTCTTCAAGATCAGGATCACGGCGCGGGCGAAGCCTTCGCCCTCGCCCATGGCGCAGATGCGCGGGGTGGAGCCGTCGAGAGGTTCGATCCAGCGGGCCCGGCCCGGGCCCGCCTCCAGGCGAACGGGACGACCGAACACCTCGATCAGCATGCCGGGCGCGAGCGCTGCGATCGGTGGAAGTTCGGCGAGGCGCTCGGCGATCCACGCGGCGCGAGATCTGGCGAACGCCGCGGCTTCCGGCAGGCGGCGCAGCGACGGCGCCGTCGCCACGATCTCGCGCCGGCTGCGGTCCAGCCGAAGAGACACCCGACGCGCCCGTTGATTGACCTTCAGGCGCACGGCAGCGCCGGCGACGTCCAGCCGTTCACCATCGGCGAGGGCCTGCGAGGGCGGCGCGCGTCCAAAGAGACTCATCGCCTCAAATCTAAGACGTCATCCCCGTTTCGCGAAGGGATGACCGCCGCGAGCGTCGGGCTTAGCCCTTGGCCGCGCGCGGACGGATCGGAACCACGTCGGCGGCGGTCGCGGCCCTGGCCTTCGCCTTGGGGCGTGCGCCGTGCACCATGGGCGAGTGCTCCATCTTGCGGATGAAGTCACGGACCCGGGGATAGATCTCCTGCCGGAACCGCTTGCCGTTGAAGACGCCGTAGTGGCCGACGTGGGGCTGGATGTAGTCTTCCTTCAGCTCCGGCGGCAGGCTGAGACAGAGGAAGTGCGCCGCCTGGGTCTGGCCGATGCCGGAGATGTCGTCGTTCTCACCCTCGACGGTCATCAGCCCGATGTCGGTGATCCGCTCGGGCCGGACCCGACGCTCTTCGTGGAACAGCTCGCCCTTCGGCAGCAGATAGCGCTGGAACACCACGTCGATCGTCTGGAGGTAGAACTCCTCGGTGAGGTCCAGCACCGACAGGTACTCGTCGTAGAACTCCAGGTGCTTGTCCGCCTCGTCGCCGTCGCCGGCCATCAGCTGGGACAGGTAGCGCATGTGCGCTTCCTTATGCTTGTCCAGGTTCATCGACATGAAGCTGGCGAGCTGCACGAACCCCGGATAGACGCGCCGGCCCGCGCCCAGATAGGGCAGGGGCACGTTGTAGATCATGTTCGTCTCGAACCAGGCGAAGGGCCGGTCCTCGGCGAGCTTGTTGGTGACCGTGGGCGAGAGGCGCGCGTCGATCGGCGAGCCCATGAAGGTCATGGAGGCCGGGCGGCTCTCCTCCTTGTCCTCAGCCATCAGGGCCGCGGCGGCCAGGACCGGGGGGCCAGGTTGGCAAACGGCCACCACATGGGGGCGCGGGCCCATCTGGCGAAGGCAGTCCCGGATGTGATCGATGTAGTCGTGGAAGTCGAAGCGGCCTTCGACGAAGGGCACGTCGCGCGCGTTCGTCCATTCGGTGATGAACACCTCGTGGTCCTGCAGGAAGCCTTCGACCGTGCCGCGCAGGAGCGTGGCGTAGTGGCCGCTGAGCGGGGCGGCGATCAGCACCGCCGGCTCCAACTCGGTCTTGCCGGCGCGGCGCAGGTCACTGGTGTCGCGGGCGAAGTGCGTCAGTTTGCACCACGGCGTTGACCAGACCGTCGTCGGGCGCACGCGCACTGGCTGGCCGTTGATGTCGACGGAATCGATCCGCCACTCCGGCTTGCCGTACCGGCGCGTCAGGTTGGCGAACAGGTCCGAGGTGGCGAACAACCGTCGGCCAAGGTCGGTGTGGGCGGCCGGATTTGCGGCCGAACTCCAGAAGTCCCGGGTCGCCAGAGCGGCGAACCGCAGCGGGGAGGCGGCGTAGTAGCCGGCTTCGTAGAGAGTATAGAGCATGCAGACCCTGCCTTTGTGCGCTGCAGCATAACATGCGGAACGTTAATAGGCTCCACAAGCTCTAGGTTGCCGATCGTCGCAGGCGTCAGCAGGATTCCGCATTCGCACCCTGTTTCATGGCGGCCTTGATCTTGGCGGCGGTCTGTTCGGGCGTCAGATCGTACGGCAGAACGCAGGCGAACCGGCCTTTGGGGTTCATCAGGTAGCTGTAGGCCGCGTGGTTGACCGTGTAGTCGTCGCCCTCGCCCACCTTCTGATAGTAGACGCGATAAGCCTTGGCGGCGGCGTCCACCTGCGCCTGCGACCCGGTGAGGCCCACCAGCCGCTTCGGGAACGCGTCGTTGGCCACATAGGCCTTCATCTGCGCCACGGTGTCCCGCGCCGGGTCCACCGACACCAGGACGGCCTGGAACTTGTCGACATCGGCACCGAGCAGAGGTTCGACCTGAGCCAGCTCGAAAAGGGTGGTCGGACAGATGTCCGGGCAGTGGGTAAATCCGAAGAACACCACACTCCACTTGCCCTCGAGCAAGTCCTGGTTGACCGTACGCCCGGATGTGTCGACCAACTGGAAGGGGCCGCCGACCGCGACGCTTTGCGGCTGCGGGCCAAGGACGCCTTTACGAACGGCAAGACCGGTGAGGATCGCAAGTGAGAGCGCCAGGACCGCGATGAGAGCCAGGATACGCCTGGACATGGATGTCTTCCTTGCTGTCTGCGGGCCCGCCGCGCGTCAGGCTCAGCCCACGTGAGCGATCCGCCGCTGACCCACGACCTCGATACGGCCCCACCCATGGGGGCGCAAGACGTCTGGGATAGCGCCGCCATTCGCCGGGGGCATTTGCGGGTGCGGACGCTGGTCACCCTGCGATGGATGCTGATCGCGGGTGAGATCGCGCTTCTGGCCGCCATGGCCTTCCTGATGCATGCGCCCGCGCCCTTCTTCCTGTGCGCGATCGCCGTGGCCGGCGGCGCCTTCGTCAATCTGCTGACCGGGGTCGCCTCGGCGCCCCAGCGGGTGATGGGCGACCGCGAAGCGACGGCCCAGCTGGCGTTCGACGTGCTGCAGATGTCGCTGCTGC
Source organism: uncultured Phenylobacterium sp. (assembly GCA_964575195.1). Taxonomy (GTDB): domain Bacteria; phylum Pseudomonadota; class Alphaproteobacteria; order Caulobacterales; family Caulobacteraceae; genus Phenylobacterium. The sequence continues at coordinate 17,573 of CAZNPJ010000001.1, read as the reverse complement.
TGGGCCTGATCGGCGGCACCGCCAATCCCTTCGTGCTCATCCTGCTAGCGCCGGTCACCCTGGCCGCGGCGACCCTGCCGCTACGGCCTCTTCTGGTCGTGGCCATCCTGGCCGCAGCGCTCTCGATGCTTCTGGCGATGGTTTCGTTGCCATATCCGACCCTCAATCCCGAGCCCCGGCTCTCGCTGGAATTCCGTCTGGCGGCCGGCATCGCCAACGTGGCCGGCATCGCGCTCGTCGCGGGTTATGTCCGCCAGTCGGTGGTGGAGGCCGCGCGGATGGCCCTGGCGCTGGATGTGACTCAGACGGTTCTGGCCCGCGAACAAAAGCTGTCGGCGCTCGGTGCGCTCGCTGCGGCGGCTGCGCACGAACTGGGGACGCCGCTGGCTACGATTTCGATCGTCTGCAAGGAGATGGCGCGTGAGGCGACGACGCCCCAGGTCAAGGAAGACGCCGAGCTGCTGATCGCCCAGGCCGAGCGGTGCCGCGAAATCCTCAAGCGGCTGGCCGCCACCCCCGACAAGGCCACCGACGAGGTTCACGAGCGGCTGTCGCTTCGCCAACTCGTTCAGGAGGTGATCGAGCCGCACGCCAACGCGTCGAAGGACGTGCGCGTCGAAGCGATCGTTACCGGGGCCAAGGACGTGAAGACCCCTGACATCCGTCGGCTCCCGGAAATCACCCACGCCTTCACGACCTTTGTCGAGAACGCGGTCGACTTCGCCAAGTCCGAGATTCTGGTCTCCGCGCGTTTCGACGCCGACAGCGTCTGGATCGAGGTGCGCGACGATGGCCCCGGCTTCGCCCCGGATATTCTCGCCAAGCTTGGCGAACCCTATGTGACCAGCCGGCCCGGCGCCGAAGGCTCGCGAACGGGCCACATCGGCATGGGATTGGGATTCTTCATTTCGAAGACACTTTTGGAACGAACCGGAGCGCAGGTTACCTTCCACAATGCGCGGCCTCGTGGCGCCGTCGTGGCGGCCCGCTGGCCTCGCGCCCTGGTTGAGGTTGTTTGACGTGCACGGCACAAGGCTTGCAGAAGCGCACTCAAGTGCGACACTCTGCTGTAAGCGAGAGGGGAACGCATGACTGACCTGTCCGCCGAAGTAACGGCGCTTGCCGATCGAAGCCTCCTGGTTCTGGACGATGACGCCCCGCTTCGGACGCGCCTGGGCCGGGCCCTGGAGCAGCGCGGCTTCGAGCCCACGCTCGTGGGCAGCGTTCAGGAAGCCATCGCCGCCGTGCGTGTCCACGCGCCGGCCTATGCGGTGCTGGATATGCGACTTGAAGACGGGTCCGGCCTGAAGGTCGTCGAGGCGGTGCGTGACGCCAGGCCGGACGCCAAGATCATCATGCTGACCGGCTACGGCAACATCGCCACGGCCGTACAGGCGGTGAAGGCCGGAGCGGTCGACTATCTCTCCAAGCCCGCCGACGCCGACGATGTAGTCCGCGCGCTTCTGGCCCGCGGCGACGCCGCGCCGGCCCCGCCGGACAATCCGATGAGCGCCGATCGCGTGCGCTGGGAGCATATCCAGCGGGTCTACGAGCTCTGCAATCACAACGTCTCGGAGACCGCGCGGCGCCTCAATATGCACCGTCGGACCCTGCAGCGGATCCTTGCGAAGCGCGCGCCCCGCTAGGGCCTGAGCCTAAACTAGAGGGCCGTTGCGGCGGCCCCGGCGGCGCGAAGCGCGGCCAGGCGAGCGAACCCGAGGGTGAGCGCCTTGCGGCGGGCCCCCGCCAGGGGTTCCAGCGACGCCTCGCGGAGAATTGCGCCGCCGAAGGCGTCGGCGATGATCAGACCCGGCTCTTCGGGCAACACCTCGCGCGGGAACTCCGGGGCCACCGCGAAAGCGAAGGCGTCGCAATACGGCCGGTACTCCGGCCACTTCAGATCGACCCGAAAGTCCTCGATCCCTGACTTCACCTCGACGATGAAGATCTGGCCCTTCGGGCCCAGCGCCATCAGGTCCGCCCGCCGGCCATTGGGCAAGGTCACCTCGCTCAGGGGCGCGTAGCCCAGCGCCGTCAGCAGGCGCGCGGCCCCGCGGGTGACGGTGGCGGTGGTCTCCGGCCGGGAAAGGCTGACGAAAGCGACGTCCATGCCGCCACCTTGTTCCGCCTACGTTCCGCGCGCAAGGCCTGAGGTCAGCTCCGCGCGGGCGACGGGAACTCCAGGCGGCCCACGTCGAAGCCCAGTTGGCGGATGCGCGCCAAGGCCTGGGCCTTGATGGCGGCGGACAGAACGGGCTTCTGCGACATCAACCACAGGTATTTGCCGTTGGCCGTAGCCAGCACCAGCCATCCCTGATCCGGCTTGTGAGCCACGACCACGTAATCCTGGCTCACGACGCCGCCGAAGAAGCTCATCTTGAGCTTGGCGTTGGTGCGTGGATCCGAAACCGTGGCCTTGGCCTTCCAGGTTTTCAGCGCGCCATCGGACCCGGCCTTGCGGCAGGACTGAACGACGGCGAAGCCTGCGGCCTGAGGCGTCCAGTCCGATGCCCCGGCGAGACAGCCGTTCTGCAGTGCGTTCGGCACGCGGGCCACCTCGTACCAGCGGCCCATCATCTGTGTGATCTCGATGCGGCCGGTCGGCTCCACGCCGGCGGTCGCGGCGGCGGGAAACAGCATCAGGCAGGCGGCCACGGCCGCGAGGGTGAGGCGATGGATCATGTTGCGGTGCAATATACGAAGGTTGCGCGGAGTTAAACGCCCGAAGGCGCGCGCCATACGGCCGCATGCCCGATGACCAAGTCCTGAACAGTTCGGTCAGGAGTGTTACGGCCAAGGTCAGCAAAACGCCCGCCGGATGTCTCCGGCGGGCGCGTCGCAACCCTAGGCGGAAGGGCCTATTCCGCGGCGATCAGGATTTCCTTCGCCTTGTCGGCGAAGTTGATTTCCTGGAGGTAGCGGATGCCCTCTTCGGCGATGGCGTCGCCGACCATGGTGTCACCCTCGGCGCGCAGCTCCTCAATATCCACGTACATGGCGTAGAATGCCCGCGTGCGCTCGGTGATGATGCCGGCGTTCAGCAACGTCTTCACCAGCACACGGAAGATGTTGGCCTGTTCCTTCATTCCCTCGCGACGGGTTTCGTCGGTGATGATGGTGGCCAGCTCGGCGATCACGACGTCGGGGTCGAGACCGAACTCTTCGTAGAGGCTGCGCTGCTGGGTCGGGCCCACCAGGTTGAACAGCAGGGTCTGGAAGCACTGGGCGGCCCAGAGCTCGATGATCTCGTGTTCCTTCTCCGACAGGTGCGGGATGGTCCGGTCGGCCCAGATCTTTCCGAACTTGTGGTGGAAGGCCTCGTCGGTCATCACCAGCTGCATCAACTTCTTGCAAAGCGGGTCGTTGGAAACCTTGAAGAAGGTGGCGAAGGCGCCCATCGCCAGGCCTTCCACCAGCATCTGCATGCCGATGATCTTCTTGTAGACCTCCGGGCTGCCGATGATGTCGACCAGCAGGGCCTTCAGCGTCGGGCCGCACTCGACCGGCTTGCCCCAGCGCGCCTTGATGTATTTGGCGAAGGCCGTGACATGCCGGGCTTCTTCACGGGTCTGATTGGCGGCGTATTCCTGCGCGCCCTGGTCCTTCAGCACGTGGCAGAGGCTGGCCGACAGGTTCAGCGCGCCCTGCTCACCGTGCAGGATCGACGAGAACGAGCGAAGAGCGAACTGATTGACGAACCGGACGCGATCCTTGCGGTCAGTCAGGCGGTCCGAGACATACTTCGTCTGCAGGGACACCACCATGTCCTCCGGCAGGAGCATCTCGTTCTCCATGTCGAAGGGCTCGTCGAAGTCGATGTACTTCTTGTCGAGCGGATCCCAGAAGTGGTCGTGCGTCGCCGAGATGATCTTGTCGAACGCCGTCGAGCGATTGCCGTAGCGGTCCAGCTCAAGCATCGACTCGAAGTCGTCGGGGGCGACGGCGTCGTAGATGATGTCCTTGGTAATGTTGCCGTCGGCGGCCATGGGAAAATCCTCACCTGTTCTTTCCCGGCACTTTGCGGTCGAAGCCGGCCCTCGTCAAGGAACGTGACGGGGGCGTCAACTTCCGTATGTGAGGCGCAGGCCTCGCGTAGGCGGCTATTCGGCCGCCGCTTCGATGGCGTCGATCTGCGGGTCGGTCAGGCCGAAGTGATGGCCGATCTCATGGACCAGCACGTGGGTGACGAGTTCTTCGAGCGTCACCTCGCCGTTCTCGGCCCACTCATCCAGGATCGGCCGGCGGTACAGAAACACGCGGCTGGGCTCGCTCGCCGCCCCAAACACCGAGCGGTCGGCCAGGCTGACGCCGGCGTAGAGGCCGGTCAGACCGAATGGATCCTCGATCCCCAGTTCGTCGAGCACCTGTTCGTCGGGAAAATCGTCCACGCGGAAGATCACCTCGCCGGTCATCTGGCGAAAACCTTCGGGCAGCGCGGCGAAAGCGCGCTCGGCCAGGACCGCCAGGTCGTCGAGCGACGGCGCATGGCCTGCGAAGATCTCGTCGCTCATCGGGTCACTCATCCGGCATTACGATGTGGGGCGCTTCAGGGGGCCTGATCTCGAAGAGGCCGATGTCGAGCGGCTGCTGCGGCTTCGTCGGGCGAAGCGGGGTGCGAGCGATCGCCCGCAGCGTATCCGCATCCAGGTCCTGGCCCTTTCGGCGGGCCTGCCGCGCCTGGGGCGCTTCGATGGGGCGGTCGGCCGTGCCGATCCGCCAATAGGAAACGGCCAGCCGCCAGACCGTGCGCGGCGCTTTCGGCGGGACCGGCCAGCGATGTCCGTCGGCATATGTGGGTTGAACCGTGCGCGGTCGCGCGACGCCGTCGGCCACCTGCTCGATCAGGCGGCAATAGCGGTCCTCGGGCGCGGGCCTGCCGCCGGTGCGCTCATCGTCCACGCGCCCTGCATAGGCGTCGAGGGCGGCGTCCCGCGTGGCGAAGGCTGGACCGACCGGATCGGTCGCAAACACCACCGCCTCGCCGGCCCGCCGTCGGGCCTCGCTCTCACGCGACGCGCGGCCGATGGGCAGGGCGAGCGCCTGGTCGGCGTTCGTCGCCACGGGATACAGAATGGCCGTCATCGCCCCCATTGTCGCCCAAACGGCGCCGCCTTCACAACGCGGGAAGTGGTGGATGGCCGACACGCTCGCAAGCCCGTGCGTGCGGCGCGGGCGCTCAGGCCTTAAGCTCAGGCTCAACGATTCGCCGGGGCGTCGATGAGTGCGCACGAACTGATGCTGGCGGCGGCGGCGGGCGCGGTCAGCCTGGCGATCTCCGCCGTCCTCTGGGCCTTCGCCCAGCGCCGCGCCGGCGACCGCCGGGTGGCGGGGCTGATGGCGCGCATCCGTCAGCTGGAGACGGGCGCCGAGACCGCACAGGCCTCGGCCGAAGCGTTCGACTCGGCCCTGCTGGCAGTGGAGGATGGCCAGGCGCTGCTGGCGTCTGGCGAGGAGAGTCTGGGCGTCTGCTGCGAAGCGCTCGGCCTCACCGAAACCGATCCGCAATTCCTGCTGAACGCCCTGATGCGGGCCGACCCCGACCATGCGCGACGGCTGCGCGGCCTGTTCGAACGCGGCGAGGCTTGCGCCTTCGAGGTGAAGGGCCCGGCTGGCGTGGTGACGGTCGAGGGGCGAGCCGCCGGCGCCCTGGCCTGGCTGCGGGTCTCGGCGGTGCTTGGCGAGGATCAGGGCCTGCCGACCGCGCCGCGCTTCGCCGCCCTGTTGAACGCGCGCGTCTATCCCGCCTGGATCGCCGCGGCGGATGGGTCGCCGGTCTGGGTCAACGCGGCGTGGCTCCGGGCCGTGGACGCGTCCAGCCTCGATGAGGCCGTGCAGCGGGGCGTAGCCTTCGACAAGGGCGCCGACGCCATCGCCAGCGAGGCCGCCAACCTGGGCCAGCGGCGCGAGGCCCTCCGCTGGACCAGCTACGGCGGTCGCCGCCGCGCCTTCATGATCGCCGCCCAGCCCCTCGAAGGCGGCGGCGTCGGCGTCTGGACGGACGACTGCACCGATCTCGAGGAGGCGCGGGAGGAGACCAAGCGCAACATCGAGGCCCATGACGAGACCCTGAACCGCCTGGACGACGCGGTGGTGATCTTCGATCGGTCCAAGCGCCTCAGCTTCCACAACACCGCGTTCGCGGAGCTCTGGGGGCTGGAGCCGGCTTGGCTGGGGGAGCGGCCGACCCACGGCGAGATCCTCGACCGGCTGCGCCAGCGCCGTCGCATCCCCGAGACCGCCGACTACGCCAAGTGGAAGGCCGCCGAACTCGACCGCTACGAGAAGCTGGAAGCCCAGCCCGACGACATGTGGAGCACGCCCGACGGCCGCACCCTGCGCGTCGTGCGCCAGTCCCATCCGCTGGGCGGCTTGCTGTTGCTGTTCGCCGACATCACCGGCGAGCTTAAGATGAAGGCGCAGTACAACGCCCTGATCCAGGTGCAGCAGGCGACCCTCGACAAGCTGTCGGACGCCGTCGCGGTGTTCGGGTCGGACGGGCGTCTTCGCCTGCACAACGAGAGCTTCGAGCGGTTCTGGAATATCACGCCGCTGCAGATCGAGGCGGCCGGCGATTTCGAGGGCGTGGTCGAGCTGTGCGTCCACAAGTTGCACGACATGGTCTTCTGGAAGGAACTGAAGGGCCGGGTGGCTGACCCCGACCCCAGCGCCCGCATGCCCATCACGGGCGAGGCCCAGACGTCCGACGATCGCACGGTCGAATACCGAACCCGGCCGCTTCCCGACGGCGCGACCCTGATCGCCTTCACCGATGTCACCGACGCCCGGCGGCTGGAAAGCGCCCTGGCCGACCGCGAACAGGCGCTGTCAGAGGCTGAACGCCTGAAGCGCGATTTCGTGGGCAATGTCTCGTACGAGCTGCGCACGCCGCTCACCACGATCATCGGCTACTCGGAGCTGTTGGAACACTCCGGCGATGGCCTGTCCGAACGGGCGCGGGGCTATGCGGCGTCGGTTAAGTCGGCGGCGGTCCAGCTGGCCCGCTCCATCGACGACGTGCTGGACATGGCCCAGATCGACGCCGACGAAATGGCCTTGGACCTCACGGAAGTCAGCGTGTCGGATCTGCTGATCGAGGTGGCCAGTCGATGGCGGGCCGAGGCCGAGCCCGCGAAGATCTCGATCCTGCTGGAGCGCCCGGACGATGTCGGCGTGATCCGGGGCGACCGTCGTCGCCTGTCACAGATCCTCGACCACCTGCTTGAGAACGCCATCGGCCAGACGCCGGCTGGCGGCACGGTCACCCTGGCGGCCCGCAAGGCGCGGGGCGAGGTCCAGCTTCAGGTGTCGGACACCGGACGCGGCATACCGTTCCACGTGCAGGCGCACATCTTCGACCGCTTCATCGGCCGCGAGCGCGGCGGGCCGGGGCTGGGCCTGGCGCTGGTCAAGGCCTTGACTGAACTGCATGGCGGCTGGGTCGCGCTGGAGAGCGAGCCGGGGGCGGGGGCGACCTTCACGTGCCACCTGCCGGAAGTCGCCACCACGGTCAGCCAGCCCGAACTGGGGTTCACACGATAGGCCGCCAAAACGCAAAAGACCCCGGCCTCGCAGCCGGGGTCTGATTTGCGGGCGCCCGACGAGGGTCAGATCGCGGCGAAGACCGCGCGCTGGCGACGCAGGGCAGCGCCGGCGGCGCCGAAGCCCATGATCATCAGGGCCCAGGTGGTGGGTTCCGGCACGGCGGCCGAGATCACGTAGACGCGGTCCACGAGGACGTCGACGGCGGGATAGCCCTTCGCCGCGAAGGTGAAGCTGCTGGTCCCGACCTGCGTCGGGCTGATGTAGACCGTCTGCGAATAGTGCTTCCAGTTGGTCGCGCCGATCGAGGTGCCCTTCAGCAGGACCGGCGACCAGGTGTAGTTGCCGACTTGAGCGGTGAAGGTCGCGTCGTTCGGGTTGTTGTAGCCGTTGCGCGGGATGTAGGCGTCGAAGCCGACCTCGTACCAGCCCGCCGTGAGCATCACGCTCTGGGTCAGCGATTCCTGACCGATGTCCGACGAGAAATAGGCGGCGTGCGTGCCGTTGTCCTGGATCGGGCCCGGCGCGTTGTCCGCGGTGACGCCTTCGCCGAACGCGCCGTTCGGGTAGCCCCGTCCGACGCCGTCGGTGACGATGACCACGGTGGCCGACTTGCCCTGGCCCGCGCCGGTGGAGCCGTAGGTCCAGCCCGTGAGGCCGTTCTCAAAGCTGCCGTTGGTCACGAGGTTGGTCGCGGCGTTGGCGCTGCCGCCGATGGCCAGGCTGGCGGTGATGGCTGCAAAAGCGAAGAATTTCATTGATATGCCCCAGTCCATAAATCTGCGTTGTGTCTGCAAGGCGCCGGGAACTGCAAACAAACTGGCGCTGGCGACGATCTGAGAGCGACCCAGAATGAACCACTCGGCCGTCTGCGCTGCAGGACTCGGGCCAGCCCCGCGGATTCAGATGCGGAGGACGAATCCGTCGGGATGATGGAAGTCGGGTCGCGCTGACGGGTGGTTGAGCGCCCAATAGGACGTGCGTCCTGTCAGGTCTTCGATCACGGCCGTGAGGCCGAGCTGGCGCGGACCCTCCAGCGACAGTGGCACGGCAATGGTCACCTGCAGTTGGCCCTCGACGCGCCCCACCGCAATCTCCGGCGCCGGGATGTCCAGAGCCCGCATCCCCTGCCGATAGCCGTCGAAGGCGTAGGCGGCCCAGGCGGTGGACGGGGAGATATTGAACTCGGAATAGGCGCCGGCGGGCCCGCCGATAAAAGCCTCGAAACAGGTGTGTTTCCACAGGCCGTCTGTCCGCACGGATGGCGCGGCTGACGGAATCGCCAGGCGCTCCAGGTCGCCCATGAGCACGAAGCGCAACGCCAGGGTCGCTGGATCGGCCCGGCCGACCTCGACAGTGAGGCTCGTCACCGCGTCGCAGCCCGTCTCGGGGTGTGGGATCAGGGCATGGCGCATCGCGTCAGCTTAGCCTGAACCGCAAGGCCGGATAGGCTGCCCGCCCACCCGGCCCTGATACATTCCGTAAGCGCGAAGAATGCGCTGGGAGCCTAGTGTTGGCTCTCGGGCATGGAGACCTTCAGGCCGTCCAGGTCGTCGCTGACCTTGATCTGGCACGAGAGGCGGCTGTTCTCCTGAACGCCTTCGGCGAAGTCGAGCATGGACTCTTCCATCGCCGACTTGCTGCCGGTTTTCGACAGCCAGGCCTCGTCCACATAGACGTGGCAGGTGGCGCAGGCGCAGGCGCCGCCGCAGTCGGCGTCGATGCCGGGAATATTGTTCTTCACCGCGCCTTCCATAACGGTCAGGCCGGTCTTCACGTCGATTACGTGTTCGGTGCCGTCGTGCTCGATGTAGGTGATCTTGGCCATGGACGCCCCTCACTTATCGCCGTTTATTTGGCGACCTCTTTCATGGAAACGGATGGGTCCGCAAGCTTCGCCTTGTCGACGGGCTTGCGGCTTAAAATCAGGCTCTTGCCCATCATGAACTCGGGGGGCGAGTTGATCGCCTCCACCGATTGCACCTGGTCGCCCTTGAGATGGAAGACGGCGAACTTGGCGCTGGCGGGGTCGCCGCGCACCAGGATCTGGTCGACGTCGAAGGCATAGCCGGCGATCTGGAGCTTCAGGTCGAATTGGTCCGACCACTGCCAGGGGCACTCGCCCGTCGGCCGCGGACGGCCCGTGATGGCGCTGGCGACCTGCTTGGCCTGTTCCAGAGCGTTGGGCACGCTCTCCATGCGGAACATGCGGTCGTAGATCGGCATCGGGCGATGGGCCACGTCCCCGATGGCGAAGATGTTCGGGTCCGTAACGCTGCGCGCATCGAGATCCACGACCACGCCCCGGGCGCAGTCCAGGCCGGCGTCCTTGGCCAGTTCGTCGTTCGGGTGGGCCCCGACGCCGACGACCACCACGTCACAATCGATGACGCGGCCGTCCGCGAGCTTGACGCCCGTGACGTGGCCCTCGGCGCCCAGGAAGCCTGCGGCCGTCGCGCCGAGTTCGAAGCGGACGCCATGGGCTTCGTGGTAGCTCTGGAAGAAGCTCGACAGCTCGGGGCAGGCGACCCGGGCCAGCAGCCGCGGCTCACGCTCCAGCACCACGACGTCAGCGCCGAGGGCGCGACCGGAGGCGGCGACCTCGAGGCCGATGTAGCCGCCGCCGACGACCGCCAGCTTTTTGCCGGGTGCGATCTTGGCCTTCAGCGCCTCGGCGTGGGCGGCGGTGCGCAGGAACATGATCCCGTCGAGGTCCGCGCCCTCGATCGGCAGGGCGATCGCCCGCGCGCCCGTCGCCAGGATCAGGATGTCGTAGGCCAGGCTGGTCCCGTCTGACAGCGTCACCGACTTACCGGCGCGGTCCAGGCCCGTGGCGGTCACCCCGGGGCGGAAATCGATGTTGTTCTCGCCGTAGAATTCGGCGGGCTTGAGCGCCAGGGCGTCGGCGTCGGCCTCGCCCTTCAGCCAGGCCTTGCTGAGCGGCGGGCGTTGGTAGGGGGCGATGGGTTCGTCGCCGATCATGGTGATCGGACCGACATGGCCGTACTGGCGCAACAGCGCCGCCGCGGTTCCCCCCGCGTGGCCCGCGCCGATGATCACAACGTGAGCCGCAGCTTCGCTCATTCGCCCTCGATGCCGAAAAGTGACGCCTGCGTCAACTTCAATGGCGTCGTGGATTGGGACCCGCGACGCCGGGGCCTCTATTTGCCCGGTGACCTAGCGGAGCGCAAATCATCCTCGGCGCATCGGCCCGGCCGGCGCGAAAGCTCTTGCCGAACAGCGTTTGGATGGGCGCCATGGCGACAGGGCGGGTCACACGCCGGGAGGAACTGCCATGGACGACGGATCTGTCGAGTTCCGGAATGCTGCCGCTGACGTCTGGAACACGCCGCTCGAGGCGCTGAATCCGGCCGAGGCCGATCTCTTCGCCAATGACACCATGTGGCCGATCTTCGATCGACTGCGAAAAGAGGCGCCGGTTCACTGGTCGCCCTCCAACGGGGTCTACCCGGGATTCTGGTCGATCACCCGCTACCAGGACATCATGGCGGTCGACACCAATCACGAGGTGTTTTCCTCGGCGGACGGTATCGCCCTGCAGAGCCTGGAAGCCAAGATCGAGGCCGACAAGCGGCCGCGCGGCTCCAGCTTCATTTCGATGGACCCGCCGGGTCACGACGTTCAGCGCAAGGCGGTCAGCCCCGCCGTGGCCCCCCAGAACCTGCAGGCCATGAGCCCCCTCATCCGCCGGGAGGCGGGGAAGATCCTGGACAGCTTGCCGATCGGCGAGGAATTCGACTGGGTCGAGCGGGTCTCCAAGGAGCTGACGGCCATGACCCTGGCCACGCTCTTCGACTATCCGCAGCCCCAGCGCCGCGAGCTGACCTTCTGGTCAGACATGTTCACCAACATGCCCGGACACGGCCCCGCCAAGAGCTGGCAGCACAAGCGCGAACAGGCCGACGCCTGCTTCGACGCCTTCGACAAGCTGTGGGCCGAACGGGTCAACGCCGAGCCGAAGTTCGACCTCGTCTCGATGATGGCCCACGCCGAGGCGACGCGGAACCTCAGCGCGACCGACTATCACTCGAACGTCGTCCTCCTGATCATCGGCGGCAACGACACCACCCGGAATACGATCTCCGGGTCGATCTATGCGCTGAACAAGAACCCCGACCAGTACGACAAGCTGCGGGCCAATCCGGCGCTGATCCCGAACATGGTCTCCGAGACGATCCGGTGGCAGACGCCGCTGGCGCACATGTCGCGCACCGCGACCCGCGACTTCGAGATGGGCGGCCAGACCATCAAGGCCGGCGACACCGTGGTCATGTGGTACGTCTCGGGCAACCGCGACGAGGCCCAGATCGAGCGGCCTAATGTCTACGACATCGAACGCGAGCGGCCGCGCAACCACCTGTCGTTCGGCTTCGGCATCCACCGCTGCGTGGGCAATCGGCTGGCCGAGCTGCAGCTGACGATCATCTGGGAAGAAATTCTCGCGCGCTTCCCGGAAGTCCGCCTGCTGCGAGAGCCGCAGCGCACCCATTCCGTCTTCGTGAAGGGCTACGAGACCCTGCCGGTGATGATCCCGCGCCGCGTTTAGGCTTAGACTGGGCGTCATGTCCGAAGGACGCCGCTATCACGCTGGAGATGTGCCCGGCCGCCTCCTCCGCGAGGCGCGCGATCTGCTGGAGGAAGGCGGCCTTAAGCAGCTGAACCTGCGGACCCTGGCGGCGCGCGCCGGGATTACGGCCGCCTCGATGTATCACCACTACGCCAGCAAGACGGCGCTGTTGGCCGAACTGGCGGTCACCGGGTTCATGGAGCTGCGCCGCGACCTGGAGCGGGCGGACGGCGAGGCGGGGCAGGGGCGGCGTCTGCGCGGATGGGCGACGGGCTACTTCGGCTTCGCCCGCCGCGAGCCGGCGCTGTTCGGCCTGATGTTCGACGCCGAGATCGCCAGCCAGCCCGCGGTCGCCGAGGCCCGCGAGGCCGCCCTCGCCGTGCTCCACCGGATCGTCGAACAAGTCGCCGCCACGCAGGGACGTTCGGATACGCCGGTGCGCCACATCACCCTGGCCGTCTGGGCGGCTGCCCACGGCGCGGCCGATCTGGCCCCTAGTACGCCCGAGGGCGGCGATCTGATCGAGGACGTGATCGCGGGGCTGGAGTCGCTGTTCCGTCCCGCGCCGGACTAGGCGGCCTTCCGTTCGGCGATCCAGTCCTGGATTCGGCGATCCAGCACGGACAGGGGCAACGACCCGGAACCGATGACCACGTCGTTGAAGGCCTTCAGGTCGAACTTCGGCCCCAACGCCGTCCGCGCCTGATCGCGCAGCTGCATGATGCGGATCATGCCGATCTTGTAGGCGGTGGCCTGGCCGGGATTGACGATATAGCGCCGCGTCTCGGCCCGCGCCTGGTCCGGCCCGCGTCGGCCGGTCGATTGCAGGTAGGCGATGGCTTGGTCCTCGGTCCAGCCCTTGGCGTGCAGGCCCGTATCGGTGACCAGCCGGGCAGCGCGGAACAGCTCGGCGTCCAGGCGCATGAAGTCCGACGCGATGTCGGGATAGACCCCCATCTCCTTGCACAGTAGCTCGGAATAGAGGCCCCAGCCCTCGTTGAAGGCGGCGTTGCGGGCGGCGAGACGGAACTGCGGCGCGCCCTGCTGGCGGACGCGGATGTCGCCCTGCATCACGTGACCCGGCGCGCCCTCGTGGCACATTAGATCGGCCAGGCTGGCGCGCAGCTGGGTGCGGCCCAGCATATGCAGATAGACGCGGCCAGGACGTGCGCCGTCGGGGCTGGGCCCGCTGGCGTGCGCCGCGCCGCCGGCCACCTCGCTGAACGACGGCTCGCGGATCACCTCCATGCGATAGGCCGGGAGGTTGTTGAACATGGTCGGCAGCTTCTCGCGCGCCGTCGCGATCAGGCTGTTGGAATAGGCCAGAATCTCGGCGCGGCTCTCGTCGGTGTAGGGCTGCGGCGGGTCGAGGCGCAGCAGCTCGGCGTAGTAGGCGTCGGCGTCCTTGAAGCCGGCGGTCTTGGCCAGGGCGTCCTGTTCGCCCTGGATGCGCTTCACCTCGGACAGGCCCAGCGCGTGGATCTGGTCGGGCGTCAGGGTCGTCGTGGTCTGCAGGGTGATCGCCGCCTGGTACCAGTCCAGGCCCTTGGGCAAGGTCAGGGCGCCCACCTTGCCCGAAGGCGCCTGGCCGATATCGCCCTCGGCCCAGGCGATCAGGCGCTCGTAGCCCGGCGTCATGCCAGTGGTCAGGGCGGTTCGGGCGTCGTTCAGCAGTCCCTCAGCCTCCGCCGAGGTGATCTTGCCCGCCGCCTGCAGCTTGGCGACCTTGGCCTTGGCGTCATTCCAAAGCGGCGAGTCCGGTCCGTCGCCGAACGGCTGGCCGGAGATCAGCTTGCGGCTCTCGGCGATGACGCGCTCGTACTGGAACCGCGGCATCCGGATGCCGTCTGCCGCCGCCTGCGCAGCGCGCGCCCGGGCCTGGTCCATCGCCGGCCCCAGCGCCCGCAGGCGGGCGTTGTACGCGCGCATGTCCGCGGCGCTGTCGACCAGGTGCGACCCGATCAGGAAGGAGGGCAGCCCCGAATGGACGCCGCCGCCGCCGAAGGGGAAGTCGTAGCGGCGGAACCGGTACGCCAGCTCGGCGCGATCCAGCTCCTCCGACCACATGTCGAAGCTGATCCGGCCTTCGCCGGAAAGCTTGTCGCGCTGGAAGCCCTGCTTCATCCGGGCGACGCTGCCGCGCCGCCATTCCAGGGCTTTCAATTCTCCCGCCTCGCTGAGGTCGTTCAGCCGGTCGTAGCCGTCGCGGCGACCCAGCGTCGTTGCGGTCTGCGGGCTGAACGCCAGCGCCTGGGCGAATTCGGCGTCAAGGAAGGCGTTGAAACGCTGGGTCTCCGCGGTCGCGGCCTGGACCGGCGCGGATTGGGAGACGGCGAGCGCCGGCGCGGGGGCGACGGACAGAAGGAGGGCGGCCAGGGCGGCGCTACGAAGCAACTGGATCATGGCCCCATAGGCCACGGCCCGACAGCCTCCCGCAACACCTGCCGGTCGACCGGCGTGATGCGAAGGGCGAGCGCCTAATCGCTGGTCGCGCATCCCCCGTCGGCGCGGGTCTCCGCCACCGGCCAGCTCAGTTCGTAGACGACGCGCAGGCCGTCATGGTCGGACAGAGCGGGGCTATCGGGACGTCCGTCGAACATCGTCTCCACGGCGATGGGCCGGATCGACATCCGGCGACCGCTGGCGAAGAGCTGCAGGTCCTGGGTGTCCATCCAGGGCGCATCGCCATCCCAGGAGGCGCGCACGGCGCAGACGTCCGGTCGCTCCAGGCAATACCGATGCACGAGATCCAGGGGCAGCAGGCTGTCGAAGAACTCGAACCGCGTCTCGGAGCCGCGCATGTTGAAATCGCCGCCCAGCAGGGTGGGATTGTCCCGGTCGCGCACCGCCGCCATGAAGGCGGTCAGCTCGACCGTCTGGATGGCGTGGGCCGCCTGGGTCCGGCGGCGCGACGCCCGAGACGCCTTGCGCGAGTTCAGATGGCTGTTGAATACGTCGACGGCGACCGGCGCGCCGGGAACCGCGATGCGGGCGAGAAGCGCGCCCTTGTTGCTGAGGCAGTCCAGGCCGGCACATCCCCGTCGCCCAAACGGCTCCCCGTCTCCGGCGATAATCGGGTAACGGCTGGCGATCGCCAGACCGCCGGTGGCCAGTTTCAGGCCCAGCTCGCCCTTCATCCAGGCGCGCGGCCCGGGCGGCGCGCCGGCGGTGGGCAGGTCGCGACGGGTCCGGCGTCCGGGGCCGGCCTCCTGCGACGGATATCCAGCCGCCTCGACCCCCGCCACGGCGGATCGCGAAAACACCTCCTGAAACAGCACCACGTCCGGGGCTTGGCCGGCCGCGCGCAGGTCCGCCAGGTGCTCGCCGATCCGGCGCAGCTCGGCCTTGCGCCCCCGCCGCGCGGGCCAGCCCAGCCCTTCGATGTTGTAGGTCAGGACATCCAGCCGGGTGCTGGCCGTGAGTCCATCCGCCGACCGCGTGATGGTCGGCGGGTCAGCCGCCCCGCACGAAATCGACCGATCCGCGGGCAGGGTCGCGCAGCCGGCCAGGAGGCTTCCGGCGACGGTCAGCGCCGCGCCGACAACGATCGACCGGATCACACCACCCGGTCGACCAGCATCTTCTTGATTTCGGCGATCGCCTTCGCCGGGTTCAGACCCTTCGGGCAGACCTGGGCGCAGTTCATGATCGTGTGGCAGCGGTACAGCTTGAAGGGGTCCTCGACGTTGTCCAGCCGGTCGCCGGTGGCCTCGTCGCGGCTGTCGATGATCCAGCGGTAGGCGTGGAGCAGGGCGGCCGGGCCCAGGTACTTTTCCTGGTTCCACCAGTAGCTGGGGCACGAGGTCGAGCAGCAGGCGCAGAGGATGCACTCGTAGAGGCCGTCCAGCTTTTCCCGGTCTTCCGGGGACTGGCGCCATTCCTTCTGCGGCTCGGGCGTCTCGGTCTTCAGCCAGGGCTCGATCGAGGCGTACTGGGCGTAGAACAGGGTCAGGTCCGGAACCAGGTCCTTCACCACTGGCATGTGCGGCAGCGGGCTGATCGAGATCTTGTCGCCTGGGCACTCCTCGTGGCCGTGAATGCAGGCCAGGGTGTTGCGGCCGGCGATGTTCATGGCGCACGATCCGCAGATGCCTTCGCGGCACGAGCGGCGGAACGTCAGGGTGGGGTCGATGTCGTTCTTGATGTGGATCAGCACGTCCAGGACCATGGGTCCGCACTTGCTGACATCGACATCGTAGGTGTCCCAACTCGGGTTCACGCCCGCGTCGGGATCGTAGCGATAGACCTTGAAGGTCTTGACCTTCGTCGCGCCCGCCGGGGCCGGGAAGTGCTTTCCGCCCTTGGGAACGGAATTCTTGGGAAGGGTGAGCTGAACCATCTGTCTGTTCCCCTTCGCCTAGTAGACCCGCGCCTTCGGCGGGAACGGCGCGATGTCGTTGGTCATGGTGTAGTCGTGGACCGGGCGGTAATCCATTTTCACCTTCCCTGTCGGATCGTCGAACCACGACAGGGTATGCTTCATCCAGGTCTTGTCGTCGCGATCCGGGAAGTCCTCGTGGGCGTGGGCCCCGCGGCTTTCCGTGCGGTTGTGGGCCCCGGTCACCGTCACGACCGCCTGGCCGATCAGGTTGTCCAGTTCCAGGGTCTCCATCAGGTCGGTGTTCCAGATCATCGTCCGGTCCGAGACCTTCAGGTCCGCGCGCTTGGCGTTGACGGCGTTCATCCGCGCGACGCCCGAAGCCAGGGCGGTCGACGTCCGATAGACGGCGGCGTCTTCCTGCATGGCCATCTGCATCTCAAGGCGCAGGTGCGCCGTCGGCGTACCGCCGTTGGCGTGGCGGAAGCGGTCCAGGCGGGCCAGATGGCCGTCGGTCATGCTGGGCTTCAGCTCGACCTGGGTCGCGCCGGCCTTGATGGTGTCCGCGCAGCGCAGCGCCGCCGAGCGGCCGAACACGACGAGGTCGATCAGGCTGTTGGAGCCCAGGCGGTTGGCGCCGTGAACGCTGACGCACGCTGCTTCGCCCACGGCCATCAGGCCGGGGACGACGGCGTCCGGGTTCTCGCCGGCCTTGGTCACGACCTCGGAGTAGAAGTTCGTGGGGATGCCGCCCATGTTGTAGTGCACCGTCGGGAGCACCGGGATCGGCTCCTTGGTCACGTCCACGCCGGCGAAGATCTTCGCGCTTTCGGAAATGCCCGGCAGGCGCTCGGCCAGGATCTTGGGATCCAGGTGGTCGAGGTGCAGGAAGATGTGGTCCTTCTTGGGACCCACGCCGCGACCCTCGCGGATTTCCATGGTCATGGCGCGGCTGACCATGTCCCGTGGGGCCAAGTCCTTCACGGTCGGCGCATAGCGCTCCATGAAGCGCTCGCCCTCGGAGTTGGTCAGGTAGCCGCCCTCGCCGCGGGCGCCCTCGGTGATCAGGCAGCCCGAGCCGTAGATGCCGGTCGGGTGGAACTGCACGAACTCCATGTCCTGCAGCGG